>JBKDAM010000115.1:0-2711 GCA_046316495.1 Chitinophagales bacterium | reverse complement strand
GCTCAGGAACCTCTTCTAAGGCTAAATCAAGGCACTCATGTCCGTTTCTAGCCTCCAGTATCTTGTAATATTTTTGAAAGTGATTTTTTAAAAAAAGGCGCATATCATCGTTATCCTCTATTATCAATAATGTTTGTCCGGAACTTTCTTTTTCCAATGAATTGGGAACAGTGGTGTTTTCCTCTTCAATAAAAAGGAGCTCATCGTGTACCAACTCATCTATTTTGTCCCGCTGAATCTGATCATTTCGGAAGTGCGAATTACCCAGTGGTAAAACTACTTCAAATCGAGTCCCTTTGCCTACTTCGCTCCATAAATTAATGATGCCGCTATGAAGTGCAACTAGTTCCTTTGAGAGAGATAGGCCCAACCCAGTTCCTTTTGTGTTTTTATTTTCACCCTGATAAAATGGTTCGAAAGCAAACTCTACGCTATCTGCCGGCATACCTCGGCCACTATCTTCCACCTTAATGATGGCTTTTCCGGCAATCGGATCCTTTACCACCGTAACCTGTATTTTTCCACCATCCGGCGTAAACTTAAATGCATTTGAAATCAAATTGAAAAGCACTTTATCCATCATAGTAACATCAAACCATACATTTAATGGCCCCTCTAATGCTAAAAATCCAAGTCCGATGTTACGTTTGTCTGCCATTTTTTGAAATGCTTCTGTAATATCTTCTGTAAAGGATATTAGATCATTTTCGCTTGCACGAACTGCCATCTTACCGCTCTCTATTTTTCTGAAATCCATCAATTGATTGATAAGTCGCAGCAATCGAAGGGCATTTTTTCGCACCATTTCCAGTTCAATCTTTGCCGTATTGCCAATGTTTGTTGATGCTAGTAAGCTTTCTAAGTAACTTAAAATGAGCGTAAGCGGTGTGCGGAATTCATGGCTAATATTGGTAAAAAAATTAACCTTAGCTTGCGTAGCGAGCTTAAGTTCTTCGGACATTCCTACAATTTGGTATTGTTGTTCTAGTACCTCTTGGTTTTTGAGTTGAAGGCTTCGGTTAATTTCCACTTTGGTCCGAAAGGATTTTAATAGGATTCCACCTAATAAAATTGTCAGTAAAAGGAATCCAACTAGTAAATAGATTAGTAGCCGCTGATTATAGAAGATGACATTAAGTCCTTCTAGCGCTTTCACCTGCTTGTCAATACTATGTTGTAGGCTTTTCTCCTTCTTCATTTGTAAGTGAAGGATACTGGCATTATCCCTTGTAATTACAATTGTTTCCAACTTATTATATTTTTCAAATGTCATGTTATTCAAAAGTGCTAATGCCAAATAAAAGGTCTCTGATCCGCCTGTTGGATAGAGCATGGAGGCATTAAGAATACCCTCCTCTACCGCTTGAATGCCTTGACCAGTACCAGGGATACCATCTATTCCTACAAAAAACATATTTTTAACCCTAGCTTTATCCAAAGCAGTTTTATAGGAAAGCTCCGCAATCAGGTCAGTATGCCCGAACAAAATATTGGCCTCAGGGTGCTGGTCAAGAATACTTGGTAGTCTTTGCTTGATGATTTCAAGGCTGTCCTTTGCCTCGAGGCTTGCCACAATTTTAAGCCCAGGCGACGAAGAAATACCCTCTAGGAATCCTCTATGGCGCTCCTGTGCTGGTGACATAGTCATTGGCAGCTGAACTTCAATTACTTTACCTTGATTGCCAAAATTGTTGGAGAGAAAGCGGCCAACGGTTTCCCCGATTTCAAAATTGTCAGCACCAACAAAGGCAGTATACTGATTAGACTCTATTTTCCGATCGATCAGGATGATAGGGACACCCATTTTATACACCTCTTCGACAACGGGTGTCAACGGCTGCGATTCATTGGGTGAAATAATCAACAAATCAACTCCCTCCTTGACGAGTTGGCGAATTTGTTCAATCTGTGTTTCACTGTTGTTATCAGCACGGCGTATTTTCAAATTGACTTCAGGATGGAATGCCTGCTCACGCCGCATTTCACTTTCCATTTGGTCGCGCCAAGGGTCAGCGCAGCATTGGGAAAAGCCGATGCGTAATTGTTTAACGGGTGCATCGTGCTTGCAACCAAGTAGTATGCAGGTAAAGACAATATAAGAAAAAATTAGTTTTTTTTTCACGATTCCGTCTACTGAATTAGTTGTAGTATTTAATAATTGCGAGATGATCCTAAAGTTTTTGTTTAGACAATCCTCCGCTTGTTAGTTAAAATCTTCAGCGTTTATTACTCTGATAAGACGTCTCCAAGAGCCATAAGCCATAAAATCCCCCCATTTTTCGACTACGATAGTACCGATATCAAGCAATATTCATTATTTATTTCCTAAAAATTGATGCGAAGAATAAGGTAACTTTTACTCCACTACTCTTCACAAGAAACGAAGATATAAGGTTATCCACGATCAGATAGCCAATTTGGTGAACTATAATACAAATCAGTATTTTATAAGCATTCAGATTTCCAGCTACTGATTTGAGCAAGGCAGAGCTGGAATATTAAAGCTAATTTTGAAAGCGTTTTCCTCCCCTTTAATCTTCTGTGTGTAAGCTCCCCAGTTTTAGTACCGTTTAAAAATAGACAATTTCATTTATTTTCTGAGTTGTTTTTTCTTTGAATCAAAAGGGCTGAATGAAGCGCAGGCGTAGCCGAAGCGGAATGAAGCCCTTTTGATGGCTGATTTGCTTTTCGATATTGCACCGGTGGTAACC
>JBKDAM010000114.1:0-7310 GCA_046316495.1 Chitinophagales bacterium | reverse complement strand
TGCAAAGGGTGGAAGCTCTCCCCATTTGTCGGGTACCTGACTCCTTTTATTTAAAAATAGGCAGCTTTAAATTTTTTTAAAATTTTTTCGAGGCGGAGCGTTTATTTTAGTGGACTCCTCCTGTGACGAATCGAGTGTGGTTGGTTGTGCACGCTAAGGTAACGAATTCTGGATAACAGAAAAGGGCTTTCCATGGAACCTTGTCTTTAAGAATGGAAGCGCTCTTTCCATGTTCCCTTACTATAAATTTGCTGTAAGACCTTTTAATAGCGCAAGTCTAATTTCATACCACTCCATGTACTCGCTTCTTTTTCACCAATTGAATGTCTTTTAATAATTTGTATGGTACACCTCTTTCATTTACTTCAAAACTGCTGCAACCAATGTACCTTTGCGGCTCTTTTCATATATTCATTACAAATAAGGTGCTAACAGTTCACAACGTCGGACTACAATTTGGAAAGCGAGTGCTTTTTGATGAGGTCAATCTGAAATTTACAAAAGGCAACTGCTACGGTGTTATCGGAGCAAACGGTGCCGGAAAATCCACCTTTCTAAAAATTCTATCAGGTGCAATAGAAAGTACAAGGGGTAGCATAGAGATCACACCGGGCGAACGAATGGCAGTTCTTTCGCAAAACCACTTCGCTTACAACGAATATCCGGTAATGGATACAGTCATCATGGGTTACCCCCGACTGTATAACATCATGACGGAAAAAAATGCCATTTACGACAACCCAAACGCCACCGAAGAAGACTCTATGCGGGCGGCAGAACTGGAAAGTGAATTTGCAGAAATGAACGGATGGATGGCAGAAAGCGATGCCGCAGAACTGCTTAGCAACTTAGGTGTACCCGAATCCCTGCACTATTCCCTTATGGCAGACCTCACGGGTTCTGACCGCGTGAAGGTGCTATTGGCCCAGGCCCTGTTCGGCTCCCCCGATATTTTGCTCATGGATGAGCCTACCAATGACCTAGATGCCGAAACGACCGACTGGCTCTGCGATTTTTTGGCTGATTACCAGAATATTGCGATTGTAGTATCGCACGATCGCCACTTCCTCGACATGGTGTGTACCCACGTGGTGGATGTGGATTTTGGTAAAATCCGGATGTTCACGGGCAACTATACGTTCTGGTATGAAACCAGCCAAATTATGGCTCGGCAAACGGCAGATAAAAATAAGAAAGTAGAGCAAAAACGGCAGGAAATGCTGGAGTTCATTGCCCGTTTTTCGGCCAATGCTTCCAAATCCAAACAGGCAACCAGCCGTAAGAAAGCGCTCGAAAAACTCAACCTGGAGGAAATCCAGGCTTCTAGCCGAAAATATCCTTACATCTCTTTCCGACCCGAACGCGAACCCGGTGATGTGATCCTGGATATTCAAAAACTGAGTGCCAAAAACAATGTCGGTGAATATCTCTTCAAGGACCTTTTCCTCCGACTGAATAAAGGCGATAAAGTGGCCATCTTGAGCAGAAATGCCCTGGCAGTATCTGCCCTGTTCGATATCCTGGCTGGTGATGAGCAGCATTATGAAGGCGAATTTCACTACGGACAAACAATCTCGTTCCAATACCTTCCCAATGACAATGGCGCGTACTTTACCGGGAGTCAGGACCAAAACCTAATTGACTGGTTGAGGCAATATTCCAAAGAGAAAGACGAGGCGTTCATCCGAGGTTTCCTGGGCAGGATGCTGTTCAGTGGAGAGGAGGTTTTCAAAAAATCCAGTGTATTGTCGGGTGGAGAAAAGGTGCGCTGCATGTTGTCCAAAATCATGCTTGCCAACCCTAACCTGCTGATTTTGGATGAGCCTACCAACCACCTCGACCTGGAATCCATCACAGCATTAAATACCGGGATGAAGGACTTTACGGGCAATATTATCTTTACCTCCCACGACTATCAGTTGCTGGATTCTGTAGCCAATCGAATTGTAGAAATTACACCCAATGGTCTGATCGATCAGTCCATGTCGTACGGAGACTACCTGCACAGCGACAAAATCAAGAAACTGCGAATGGACATGTATGGCTAAGAAGTAAAGGGATAATTGTCCGGTTTTATTAAGAAATTATCAAGGCAATGAATTCATTCTTTCATTTTCCGCAGATGGCTATTGGAAGCATTATAGGAGTGCGAGAAGCGCTCTGATTTGGCTCCATAATACCAATTAAACCTTGCCCAAATCAGCAGCCGGAAATTTGAATTTTTATCGAGTGCCTCCTTTGCATTTGGCTCGAAGCGAACGGATACTTAAACGAAAACTGAAATTACGGATGCATTGTTCAGTCAATTTGGCCAGCTGAAAGTGGAAAATAAGTGGTTAAAAATAAAGTTGAGACGATACCGGTTTAGGAACGTGGCCAATGGTCTGGGCTTGAAAATCGCGAGTTGAGTATACCGGAACAAAGTCGTGCTGCCAGGGTGTCACGGTATACATTGTATTCTAAAAGAGTACAGGTTAGTAGGTCGGATGATGCAGTTATGAAAGCTACAGATAGCATGGAGGCGCGCTGGGGTAGTCCGGCTCATCAAATCGGCGGTTAAGAAATAGGATAAACCGATGATGATTAATGCTGGTCAAGGGAGTCAATTTACCTCGGAGGAGTCCGTAAAAACAACTCGGTCGATGGAAGGAGTTCAAATTTCCTTGGATGCAAAAGGTCGAGGGATTGATAATGTTGGGGTTGAGTTTTTTTTTAAAGCAATTAAACATGTTGATCCAATCGACAATAGCAGAGCGCTGTATAAAAGCGTTGGGAAGTTGGTAAACTATTACAACCACAGTAGAAAACATTCATCCCTTGACTATAAGAAATCAGCGAATTTGTATTTTATCCCCCCGGAAAGAACACCAAGTGAGGATATCGAAGAACCCTGCAACTACCACCGTAAAAATATCGCATGTTAACCAGGAAGTAAAGGTCAAGACCTACGGTTTGTTGCTGCTGCCTAATAAACCGTTGGATGGACATAACACTGTTAATTAACCACGGAAATGAGACCTCTCGAAGGGCAATATTTTCCTTAACATTTATTCAATTCTGTCCAACAGTGGTCGACCACTTCACTATTTCATTTAATCGCTTGGTGGTTACCTTTCAGCACAGGCTGGAACTTTGAAAAGCTGGAATATGTAGATTTTTGGACCCTAACTGGATTCTTTCGAAACCTGTTCTATAACGGTTGGAATCCTGTTTTCCCTTGGTTGGCTTTTTTCATGGTAGGAATGTATCTAGGTCGGGTAGAAATGAACAACAATAAGTTATTAAGTAAGGTTTTTGGGATAGGTCTTGGGATGTTTTTATTTATTAACTCGGTCCAAACACTGGTAAACCAATTCAGCCAGAACGAGCAATTATTATTTTTCATGAATGCAGATTATCTACCTCCATTTCTGCCCTTTATAATAAGTACAATGGGCTTTGATCTTATGCTGATCTCTGGCTTTTTATACCTAGGCCAGAGACTTCCACAAACTGCAATTGTCTTGAGTCTGGCAAAAATGGGACAGATGACCATGACCCACTACCTTTCACATCTTCTTATTGAATTAGTATTTTTTGAAGCTATAATTAGGGCAGCAGGAATTAATCAATCAAGTGATAAATTAACAGTTTCACCTGAGCTGATTGTTATCTACAGTATTGGATTTTTTATTGTCAGCTTTTACTTTATTAAAATTTGGTTGAGAAAGTATTCAAACGGCGTGTTTGAGTCATTGATGCGCAAATTAACGGACTAAAATTATTCAACATCAGCGATTTATTTCCTTTACGGCTCCAATCCAGTCCGGTCTTTCGGAAGTATATCAACCTAATTAATGGATTAAAATAGTGAAAACTCGTTGGGAAAAGGAGGTCAGGATAATCGGACCTCCTTCTTGTGCCCGCCGAATTAGTTAAAATCAAGTGTTCGCGGATTACTCAAGTAATTTATTCCTTCAACACCTTTTTATAGTACACTTGTTTGGATGCTGTTATAATCTGTACATAATAAATTCCATTAGCTAGGTGGTCCATCTTTAGTGGTTCAGCCACTGTGCATGCTTTATGTAAAACTACCTTTCCCTTATTGTCATAAAGCGTTACCGAATAAAATTGATCCAAACCTTTGATGATCAGTTCGCTCGTAACCGGATTTGGAAATGCTGATACCTCCACAGTAGGTGATTCCGAAAGGTTGGATGTAGAAAAACAAGAGGAGTTATGCGAAAAGTGACTTGATGTGTCAATGATTATGCTAGTATCAGTTGGCAAAAAAGACGAAAGATTCATGTAAATTAAGAACATTTCATCTTCTGTCCCTTCTCCTCTTGAAACATCTTTGGGCGGATTATTAGGATTGTTAGGATTGTTGATAGTGTTATCGTAGGTAGCTTGACCGTATAGTACGCTACCTGCAGGTAATAAAATGGGCTTCTGAAACTGGTAGAAATACTGCCAATGAAAATCCCATTCTGGAATATCGATCAAATGAAGTGTATCATTTGTTGGAGTCACACAAAAAGCCTTAATTGACCTTCCAATTAGATGCATGTGTGGCATTATTCCTGTTAGTGTACGATTAATGTTGTTATTTACTTGGCTGTAAAAGGTTTTTACCGTGTTGGCTGGGATAAAGAGCGGTCCATTAATAAGACTGGTATTGTGGTTCAAGGCCGCAACGGTGCTTACATTTCTTAAATTAGCTGGTCCAAACTTTAAGCGCACCTGAGTACTATCTACTTCTCCGGCTACTCCACCCGGATAGTGCATTTGAACCACCAAATAAGAATTAGGTAATAATATAGCCCCAAATCCTGGAGCAAAATGGAAGGCGCTTTGACCTGGGGTATACGCAGTTATTAACTTGGATGTTGGTGATCCTGTACCACCAAAAGCATCGTAACCGGGTAGAGGATCTGCCTGATCCAATTGCAACGGGGTAGTGGATGTATCTTGAAATACCAAAGCATGGTGAACGATATTGCGATTACCCGGATACACCTCAATGCTCTGTATAGTTCGTTGAGTAGAGTTGTTAACCGGAATGACGAACATACGGTACACATCATTTCCGGAAGTAATCGTGTATGCAGGAATTTGTCCAATAAAATCAGGAGACTGCAGTTGATACCCAGTAGAGTAGGTGGGTGGGGTGGGAGAATTGCTGACATCCCCATAGGGAGCAAAATTATTCACCCAATCTACTATTTCATTAATTTCATGATCGCTTAGGGTGTTCGAATGGGCAAATTTGGTCCTTTCTTGGCTTGCAGGAAAAGGGGGCATACTCAGCGCTTGTATCGATGCCGCGATTGAAAACCGATTTTCATACACCTCCTCATAACTAACCAATGAAAATGGAGCAATCCCATTTTGGTTATGGCAGCCAGTACAGTGAGAATAGATAATACAAGCTATTCCATCGGTCCAAGTTGGATTATGGGCCCAAGTGCTGAAGGAGCAATAATGAATGATAACAGTTAAAAAAAGTAGTCGTCTAACTAACATAACAGTGTTTTTTGAGTTAGACTCCTGCAAAAGAAAAAAGTTTAACAATGGGAAACATTAGGGTAAACTCTTAAATCCTACCCAATTTTAACCGAAGTCATCGTTAACGCGCCCGCTACCGCTAAATCATTGAACAAGGCAACTTCTTCTCCTTTTTCCTGTAGGGCCAAAGTGTACAGCAAGGGAAGGTAGTGCTCTGGAGTGGGAATGGCCAGATCAAATGCTTTACCTTGTGAGCGAAACTGAATTAGGGGTTGATGATCGCCTGTTCGAATGCTGTTTTTCATTTTTTCAGAGGCTTCCAAGGCCCAGTCATAACCAAAGGTTTCACTCAGTCTTCTCCATTCTACTTTCCCGAGGTTGTGGACCATATTACCGCTTCCCACAATAAGGACGCCTTTACGGCGCAGGGCAGCCAGTTGCTTGGCCAAATCATAATGCCATTGTGCGGATTGGCGGTAGTCCAAGCTCATTTGAATCACCGGCACATCTGCATCAGGGTAAAGGTGTTTGATGACCGACCAAGCACCGTGGTCCAATCCCCATTTTTCATCTAACTCCACCTTGGTGTGGGTAATGAGCTGTTGGGTTTCTTTGGCCAATGTCGGGCTTCCGGGTGCGGGATACTGCACATCGAACAGGGCTTTAGGGAATCCGCCAAAGTCGTGGATAGTGCGGGGTTGCTGCATGGCAGTTACAAAAGTACCCGGAGTTTCCCAGTGCGCTGAAATGACCAGAATTGCGCTCGGACGAGTAATTTCTTTGCCCACCTTGCGAAATCCAGTTACAAATTCGTTTTCTTCAATGGCATTCATTGGACTTCCATGACCCAGAAATAAAACCGGCATTTTAGCGGTATTGCCGAAATCACGGGTCATATTGCTTAATTCTTGAATTTTCATCGTTGCTCCAATGGCTGGCAAAATTGCTAGTGTTTTTAAAAAATCTTTGCGATTCATAATGGGTGCTTTACAGGATTGAACTAGTTGAATTCTGTGACAAAGTTGGGGAGGGAGGGTGCTCCAACGGTATCAGAATTCGGAAAATCGGTGTTGTTTTTAAGCAAGGAGTTCTTAGTCTTCCCCGGGGTTTTGCTCGATCGAAGGTAATTGGGGTAAATGGATGTGGAACTGCACGGCTAACCATCTCGATAAAATAACAACAGCAGCAGCAGCGCTTTCGGTCATCTCCTTTGGCAACTGCAGGGCAGCACAACCAAAATAAACAGCTCCTCCAGCCACACAGGCGAGCGCGTAAATATCTTTTCGAAATAGAAGCGGCACCTCGTTCAACAAAACGTCCCGTATCACGCCTCCCAAACTTCCGGTAATCGTTCCCATTACTACACAAACCCAAAATGGCAAGCCCGCTTCCAGGCTTTTTGTAATTCCGACGATGGTGAATAAACCCAGTCCGATGGTGTCGAATAAAAACAAGGTATTTCCCCATCGAAGCAGTTGCTCTTTGAAGAGTAGGGTAGCGAGCAAGGCCCATCCAGTAGCAATAAAATAGTTTGGATCGAGCATCCAAAAGGGCGTTACGTCCAGCAGTAAGTCCCTTAATGTGCCGCCTCCAATAGCTGTAACCAATCCAATGATGTAGGCTCCGAACCAATCGATTTGTTTGCCAGAGGCAAGTCGGATCCCACTAATGGCAAACGCGAACGTTCCGAGAAAGTCAATAAGGCTGCTGAAGGGCATTTCGTTTGATCGGTGTTGAATTCTTTATGCAAAGAAATGAACCGTAATTAAGGTAACGGCTGCAAATTAATGGCTATTTATCCATTGTACAAGGTCCTGTAC
>JBKDAM010000113.1:0-19041 GCA_046316495.1 Chitinophagales bacterium | reverse complement strand
GATTCACTCCTATGGGGGTGGCGGGGGCGCAGGCGCCTGCTTCCATGGCTACATTAATTACGCGGTAGGTGATTCCGCTGATTTTTTCTTTTTTATGTTCGGGAGCGATGCTGCTATTATCCTCAAAGTACTGTGCATTTTTGCTAATGATAGCCATTTTTTCGGTTGCTTCCGGGTCATTGTACTGCACCATGGCTTCAAAATCAGCCTTGTAACCCTTGGGATCGTGGTAGGTCTCGATAAAACCATTTATAAAATCGACAGTACTCGCGGTATCTTGAACCCAGGCAATGGTAAATGCATCAAACTGGCGTAAATCGCCAGTAGTTAGGTAGCTGATAAGCAGATCTAGGGCTTTTTTCTGTTGTTCATTCTCGGCAAAGGGCTGTGCTTTTTGCAGGTTTTCCACCACTTTTTGAAGTGCCTTGCTGTACATACTGTTGGGCTCTGCCCTCCAAATCTGTTCCACCAATTTGTTGTTGGTCCAGATAAGCTTAGAGTTTAATCCAATCATTGGGGCATTTTCACCTGCCTCTGCCACTTTGGCTTTGTAGAAATCGTCTACTTGCTGGGCGGTGCAGTTTTCATAAAAATTGACTCCGGAGCCTCGGATGATATCGGTACCTTCTTCTTTGCTGGTCCGTTTTGGGAAAATAGTTGGATCAAAAATAATCGGAACGAGTTTGGCAACAAACAAGTTCATTTCTTCCAATGGGAGGATTGGAAGTGCTTTTGGGTCGGATCCATGGACCAGCTCTACGAAGTACTCCTTTGAAAAGCCGGGAAGGATTTTATATTCATTGTAGTGGTGGTGGATGCCGTTGCTGAACCACACCCGTTTGGAGTAGGTTTCAAAGGCTTCCCATTCGGGCGTATTGCGGTTCCCTTTGTAGGTTTCATGAATCGCCTCCAGGGTTTTTCGAATGGCCAGGTTGTATTTTCCATACTGGTCATAAATAATATCACGGCCGCAGAGGGCAGCTTCGCTGAGGTAATAGATAAAGGTTTTTTGCTGAAGACTGAGTTTTTCCCACCCTGGTAGATCGTAGCTCAATATTTGCAGATCAGCAAAAGTGTCGAGTACGAGAGGATCGGTGGTGGCGCTGGTGGCCCCTGCGAGGCCTGGTCGGTAGCCCTCTTGCGGTTGACACGCGAGGAGAAAGAGGGTGAATAAGCTGGAAATAGCTAGTAATTGCTTCATATATATGTAGGTATTCAAATGAATCGGTGGAAAAGAACGATCGCCGTTCGTTCGGTAGCAAGGTGTCTACTAACACCCTCAGCTGCAAAGGTACACTAAAATGCCTCGTTTTTGGAGAGCCTTGGGCCACCTTGTCTAAATTAGACCGTTTAAAATCCGGTTCGGGCAGCGGCCATTTCCCGCATCAGGCTTGGATCGGATTCGAGGGCGGTTCCTACGACTACCACATCGGCTCCGGCCCGGTAGTTTTCAGCTACTTTTTCCGGTGTTCGGATTCCTCCCCCCACGATTACGGGAACGCTGACGGCATTGCTGACGGCCTCGATCATGGCACTTGAAATGGGGTTCCTCGCTCCGGATCCAGCGTCGAGGTATATCAGTTTCAGGCCGAGCATTTCTCCTGCCAGTGCGGTACACACGGCGATATCGGCTTTTTGTGCTGGAATCGGGTAGGTATTGGACATGTATTGGACGGAGGTTTGCACCCCGCCATCAATAAGCAGGTAGCCGGTGGAAATGATTTCCAGGGGGGACATTTTCAAAAAAGGGGCTGCAATCACATGTTGGCCAATCAAAAGCTCAGGGTTGCGCCCGCTGATCAGGGAGAGAAAAAGCAGGGCATCTGCTTTGTAACTTAGTTGAAAAGAGCTGCCTGGGAACAGGACTAATGGGATGGAGCAGCGTTGTCGAATGGATGCTAGTACTTCATCCAGCATATTGTTGACAATCAGGCTGCCACCAATAAAAAAGTAGTCAATATTCAGTTTGGCGGCCAGTTCGAGGGTTTGGTTCATTTTCTCCAACCGCATTTTATCGGGGTCGAAGAGAACTGCCATTTTTTTTTGGCCCCTTGCCTTGCTTTCTTGTAGTTGTTGGTGGAGCTTCATCATTGTTGATTGGGAAGGTATTGGTGGATTTGTTCGATGTCGCGGTCGAGTTGGCGCAGAAGGGCGGCATGGGTTTTTTCGAAGTTGCCATGGGTTTTGTGCAGTTTCTCCTGTTCCTGTTGAAGGCTGGTTTCAGCTGCTTGTTTTCGGTCGGTGTATTGTACAATTTCCTCCTGCAGGCGGTTTATTTCTGCTTGGTGGCGGGCAATTTGGTCTTGAAGCCGGTTGATATCGGCCGTTTTGCTATGAACCCTTTGTTTGGTTTGGGTTTCGAGTGCTTCATCAAATTTAGCTTTTTCTCTTTCCAAAAGGTTCCGATAATAAGCGGCGGTTTCGAGTAGTTTGGCTTTTGTGAGTCCCATGACCGATGCGGTGGCAAAGGCGTTTTGGTGTGCGGCTGCCAAATCGCCTTGGTTGATGGCTAAAAGTGCGGTGATGGCTTTTTTATATTCCAGGTAATCGAAGCCGGGGAGGTTGTTTTGTTCGAGGGCTTGGCTGAGGAATTCGAGGCTTCGATCGTCCAGTTCTTCACTGGCAAAGAGGGCTTTAGTGGTAATCATAGCGTTAGGTAGCTGGTAAAAAAGCGTAAAAATTGGCTATTTATTCGTTTAAATAGTGGAATTTTGCTGCAAAATACGATTAATCCAGCAGCCTTCGTTCTTTTTTGAGTTGGAGGGACTGAAATTCCCGTTTTTCAAGAGAATTTAATTGGATTCAATAATCAGATAAGCTGCATCGTTGTAAGATAGGATGCTTGTCTTTTGTTTAAATAGAAATAAGTTGCTGTTAATAGGTAGCCTTTCTTGACCTTATTTTGCTAAAATAAAACGATATATGGTTTTCAGGATTTCTTTTTTGGGATGCTGGGCTGCCTGTTGGCTATGCTCGGTTTCGCTGATGGCGCAATCAGGGCTAAAGTCCTCTTTGCCCTTGGTCGTGCTTGATACCGATGAGTGGTTGATTTTTGATGAGCCCAAATTTCCAGCGAAGTTATACCTAATCAATCGAAAGGATGGGCAATTGAACGATGTGCGAGATACAGCCAACGCATTGCAGTTGCCGATAGGCATCGAGTTAAGGGGTAAAACATCTCAATTATTATCGCCCAAAAAGCCATACGCCCTGGAAATCAGGGATAATGAGGGAAGAAAGAATGACCTGCCGTTGCTAGGCTGTAAATCGGAGCACGATTATATTTTACTAGCACCGTATTCAGATAAGACCCTGATTAGGGATCGCCTAGGTTTTTCATTGGCGAGGCGACTAAATGGATTGCAATACACCCCCAACACTCAATTTGTGGAGGTAGTATTGAACGGAGAGTACCGAGGCGTATATGTTTGGACGGAAAAAATAAAACGAGATGTCAACCGGGTTAATATTCCTGCTTCAGAGGAGGATAGCACGGTCAACAGCTTTATGATTAAATTGGACAAAAGCGATGGCTTGGTGCCCAATGAGTTTTGGCAATCGAATCACCTGCCGCATCATGCAACGAACAACCAACAGATTCGATTTTTATTTCATTATCCAAAAGCATCCAATGTTACCCTCAGCAAAGCAACGTCCATTCAGAAGTGGATGCGCACCATGGAAGATACCTTGGCTGGGCCTGGCTTTAGTCGGCCGGAAGGTGGTTACCATCGCTATTTAGATATGGCGTCTTTCGTGGACTTTTTTTTATTGACGGAGTTGTCGCGGAATGTGGACGGGTACCGAATCAGTTCGTATTTCTATAAGAACGATGTAGCCGGGGATACCTTGTTACACGCAGGTCCTGTATGGGATTTTAATTTGTGTTTTGGGAATGTCGATTATTGTGAGGGCGCATCGATAGAAGGTTGGGCGAAGGATTTCAACAAAATCTGTGGGAACCACCAGTTGTTGGTGCCTTTTTGGTGGGATCGGTTGTGGGAGGATCCTGCATTTCAAGCGCAGGTCCGTAGTCGGTGGAAAGCATTGAGGGCAGGCAGTTTCAGCGACGCTGCGCTCAGTCAGTTAGTAGATGAATTAGCGAGTGAATTAGCGGATGGTCCGGCGGCCCGCAATTTTTCAAAGTGGGCAATTCTGGGGGAAAAAGTGTGGCCGAACAGTTCTGTCGGAAAAACCTGGGAGGAAGAGTTGGTTTGGTTGAAGCAGTGGTTGAAGGGGCGGGCGGCTTGGATGGATAAGATGTAAAAGCGCGGTACTTTTTGTAGAAGATTTGGCTTAAAAAAGAAGCGGGAAAGGAGGTTGTTGGTTCCATCTACCTGTTTTGTTCAACCTTGAATAATATCTTGTTGAACTTTTTTCAGGCAGTATGGATTTTACACCCCTCTTTTCCCGCTGTCTGTATCACATTAACTAGCGTCTGCCACCGCCGCCGCCACCGCGGCGATCACCGCCACCGCTGCCGCCACGGAATCCACCGCCACCACCGCCTGGACGGCGATCGGGGCGTTCAGTGCGTTCGCGTTCCACATAGCCTTCTGGTTTTTCCAGGAGTGCTTTGATTGATAGGCGCAACTTACCTGTTTTGGGATCATTTTCCATTACTTGGAAACGGACTTTATCGCCAATTTTATAAATTTCGGATACACTCGGTACGCGTTGGTAGCTCATTTCTGTGACGTGAACCAGACCGCTCTTTCCTTTGAATTTTACAAAGATACCGTAGTCTTCTACTCGTTCTACTTCCCCGTCGAAGACATCGCCAGGTGTTGGAACGAAGACAATTTCGTTGATGCGTTCTTGTACAGCGTCGATGGAGGCTTTATCTGGACCGAACACATAGATCATGCCGCCGATTTCATCTTCTTCAACGGTAATAGTGGTTCCGGTGCTGCGCTGCATTTCCTGGATAATTTTACCGCCTGGTCCGATGATGGCTCCAATGTAGTCGCGTTCGATGCGCACCTGGATGGTACGAGGAGCGTGCGGCTTCAGGTCTGGGGCTGGAGCATCGATGGCCTTTGCCATTTCTCCAAGGATGTGAAGGCGGCCAGCGCGTGCTTGTTCCAGTGCTTTTTCCAGCAGCTCATACGGCATGCCGTCGATTTTGATGTCCATCTGGGTGCCGGTGATACCATTTGCGGTACCGGTCACTTTGAAGTCCATATCTCCCAAGGCATCTTCATCGCCCAGGATATCGGAAAGGATACACACTCGACCTTTATCGTCTGCGATACATCCCATTGCGATTCCCGCCACAGGGGCTTTTACAGGGACACCGCCATCCATCAGGGCCATTGATCCTGCACAAACGGTTGCCATAGAGGAAGAACCGTTGGATTCAAGGATATCGGATACAATACGGATGGTGTAAGGGAAGTTATCAGGCATTACTTTCCGGATGGAACGGGCTGCCAGGTTGGCGTGTCCTACTTCCCGTCGGCCAGGTCCGCGCATTGGTTTTACTTCACCGGTAGAGTAGGGGGGGAAGTTGTAATGGAGCAGGAAAGGCTCATCGCGGAAGTCCAGGGCGGTATCGTACAGCATGGTATCTTCCTTTGTACCCAAGGTGAGGGTCGTGAGGGATTGTGTCTCTCCGCGGGTAAAAATGGATGAACCGTGGGCGGCAGGCAGGTAGCTCACTTCGCACCAGATGGGTCGGATTTGGTCGGGTTTACGGCCGTCCAGACGGCTTTGGTCGCTCAGGATGACGTCGCGGATGATGAATTTTTTGCGCTTGTCGTAGTAGCGTTCGGCTACTGGCGCCCATTCTTTCATAAACTCCTCTCCCATTTCGGTGGTGAGGGTTTCCATCAAGCGGGTTTTAACGGCATCCAGGGCGTCTTTGCGCTGGTGTTTATCGCTGGCGGAGCGTGCGATGGTATAGATCTCATCGCTTACCACTTCTTCGATGCGTTTTTTGAGGTCTTCGTGCTCCACGGGTGGTTCTACCGCCCGTTTTACGAGGGCAGCATCTCCCACCAGTTGAGCTAAGCGTTTTTGCGCGTCGATTTGCACCCGAATGACTTCATGAGCGATTTTAAGCGCTTCAATCATATCGGCTTCTTGGCATTCATTTGCTTCTCCTTCTACCATCGTGATATCGCGTTCGGTAGCAGCAACGATGAAGTCCATGTCTGCTTTTGCGAGTTCGGTGCGGTTTGGATTCACAACAAATTGTCCATCAATCCGGGCTACCCGTACTTCGGAGAACAGGGCTTCCACCGGGATGTTGCTCACTGCGACGGCCGTTGAGGCAGCCAGTCCAGCGAGGGCATCCGGCATAACATCCTTATCGGCGGAGATCAGGTTAATAATCACCTGTGTTTCGTTCATGTATCCATCTGGAAACAAGGGGCGAAGTGCCCGGTCCACCAAGCGAGAAATCAGGATTTCGTAATCAGAAAGCTTGGTTTCGCGGCGGAAAAAGTTGCCCGGAATTCGTCCTGCGGCAGCGTATTTTTCCTGGTAGTCGACTGAAAGGGGGAAGAAGGCCTGGCCTTCTTTGGCTTTGGTGGCGCTAACGATCGTAGCGAGCAGCATGGTGTCGCCTACGCGAATCATGGCACTACCGTCAGCCTGGGAAGCGAGTTTGCCCGTCTCTAACGCTACTTCCCTCCCATCGGGAAGGTTGAAGGTGACGCGCAACGGCGTTTGTTTACCCATAAAATTGAAAACAGTTGCGTAACGGCTGCCGACGAAGAAAAAAAGGTCGAAAACTGTGGGTACACACAAAATTGCCGAATTCCGCGAAAGGGGAGAAACAAGTGGTTTTTTCGGGCAAAGCGACGCGGTTCAAGCAGGTTTGTGTGGAGGGTGATTCAGTGGCGTCCGGATGGAATGTGCCTGGACAGAGGATCAGAAGTACACTGAAAACAACCTCGTTAGCGATTTTTTTCTGGTCTGCAGACCGATACTAGTTAAAATGAAAAAAAGGTTTAGAAAAGCATCGAATAAAAAAGAGGACTCCTCTTTTCGATTACCTGCCTTACTAAACCTTTTTGGTTGAAAATTACTTACGAAGTCCGAGCTTCTCGATCAAGGCGCGGTACTTGTAAATGTCTTTTCTCATGTAGTAAGAGAGAAGACGCTTACGCTGACCTACCATGTGCAACAAGGCACGACGAGTAGCATGGTCTTTTTTGTTGGTTTGAAGGTGCTTACTCAAGCACTCAATCCGGTACGTCAACAAGGCAACTTGTGCCTCTACGTTCCCGGTGTTTTTTGCGTCGCCGCCGTACTGCTGTACGATCTCAGCCACTTTTTCCGGAGAATAATAAACTGCCATTTTTAAAAAAATAATATGTGAAAAACATCGACCACTGCTGAATTTAGAGCCCGTTCGGCAAAAAACGGGAAGCCATCCAGACGTAGTCGGGGCAAAGGTAGGGGAAAAGTGTCTTTTGAAGGGAATAAAATCCGAATTTATTGAGCTGACCCGGTAAAATTATACCTGTCCATCCATGATTTCCCAGGTATGGTCTCCCAACAGTCGGACCGTCGCAAGGTACTCATACGGTTGTTTTCGTCCCCATTCCGCAGGTGCTACCATGGATAGTAGGTGAACCCCGTCTGCCTTTCGTTGGTACAGGTAATAAATGGAGTGAATAATCGGTTGAAAGGGCACCTGCGACTGGTAAATTAACTCCGAAATTTCCATGCGCTGCTGTAGAGACTGGGCTTGGTTGACCAACGTTTCCATCTGCCGGCGCAACTGTTCCATCTGCCGGTCCGTCTGATCATACATAGCCGTCATCGCATTTCCGCGCACGCGCCCTAGGTCGTCTGGCCGGATTACAGCCCCTCCTGCTGTGTGTGCATACGGGAGCAATCCTGGGTTCTCTGCGATCTTGTCTTTGTCAATTGGATTGACGAAGGCCTGTTCTTCTGTTTTTTTCTCCGACATGGTGCTGTTTAAAACGCGGTTGCAGTTAAATCGTTCACTCGGAATCGAATTTTACCCGACCGAGTCCGAGTGCTCTGAGTAATAGCCTTGGAAGAGGTTTTTCTGGATTTGAGCGCTTACGCAGGTCAAGGTACCAGCCGAGTTTTTTCAGCAAGGGTATTTTATGGGTTTCGACAAACTCGATCAGGGTGCCATCCGGATCTTCTATGTAAGAAAAGTAGCCTGCTGCTTCTCCCATATCAAAGGAACCGCTGGAATCTACCGTAAATGGATGCCCCTTAGAAGCACAATACGATTTTAACTCGCTCATGCCGGTGATATCAATGCAGAGGTGGATATACCCTAGGTCTCCCCAGTAACGGCCCTCAAAAATTTTTCGGGGTGCTCGGTCTAGGCATTGCACCAATTCAATTTCGCTGGAGCCAAACAAAGGGCTGAAAGGTCCTTTGCGTTGCTCGGAATGCCGCAGTAAGCAACGCCGGAATGAACTAAATCCGCCGTCGGTTCCGTGTAGGTCTTCAAACTGTCCTGCCTGATCGTACACCACCTGATCATAGCCCAGGATGGTCTGGTAAAAGAGTTTGGATCGGTCTAGGTCACTAACGCCAATGGTAGCTCCATAGATGCCTCCGCATTCGTGGCGGTTGGAGGGGAACAGCCAATCGGCAGCCTCTACTACTTCAAAGGGGTTGCCATAGGGGTCTTTAACAAAAAAATGGATTTTACCGTCGGGTCGTGCACTGGGATTGCTCAGCATATTGACCCCTCTTTTTCGTAAAAAATGAAAGGCCGCCTCTGCATTTTTTGTTTTTATTTTAGCAATATTGATCCCTAAATCGCCCAATAAAGGCTGGAACTGAGGTGCTTCTGGCTTTCTACTGGTGTATTGCCAGATTTCCATGCCACCACCACCTTGCATATTGATGGCCAAAATGGCATGCCGGTCCCTCGGCTCCCCTCCCGTGTAGGGAAGCATGAGTCCTGCCGTCGCTGCCTCCTCAAAAATTGGAACATCCATCCCAAAATGAAGGTTATACCATTTGAAAGCAGCGTGCACATCGGAGACCCCAATGCCCATTTGTTGTATTCCAGAGATAAACATAATCGAATCCAAGTTTAAGGCCGCAAAGTTAACGGACCTGCTTCGGCATTTAACATATTATTTTTCTAAAAAAAACGTTGAATAAAGGTGACCACCTTCTTGTAACGGTAGGAAACGGCTTACTAAGTATGAAGTACTTTTCGTTATTTAGCGCCCGGTTCTGCTCCAATTGTCCTTTCTTGTTTTGATATGGTAGAAATAAGTCGTCTTTTTGTTGCATTTATGCTGCTTTGGGCTGTTCCAGCCGGACTCAGTGCCCAGCGCCCGCCCAAAGTCCAGTTGAACCCGGTAGCCTTGGGACTGGATTTACCCGAATCTTACAAAAACCGGACTTTTATCAAAGGATTAGCGGGTTTTGTGAACAACATCGATCAGCTGGTAGGGTCCATGATTGTAATTGAAGGGAACAAAACCTCGGTAATTACTCGTTTCGTGAAGGAGGACAAACCGCCTGTAGTGACTACCACGACTTCTGATGTGCTCTTTAATGCTAAAATTGACCACCGTTTTAAACAAAATGGAGCCTACTCCATTGCCTCCACCAAGATTGAACGAGATGCAGTCTATGAGGTGGTCATTACTGATATCGGAGTCGCCTTTCTGCCGGAAGACTATATACCGTACCTCGATATTTGCAATGCCTCCAAAAATGTTTCAGCAGACCTCCGCCGTAAAATGTACTATGTGCGCTCTGCTAAACTTACCACGGTTTACACCAGGGCGTTTAAAAAAGTATTGGGCTCTGGCAGTGTCAGTGGATTGGTATTCAGTGCAGGAGGTGAGGTGTTTAGCAGCACCGAACAGTTTAATGTAGATTACATTGTCTCGGTCGACTTAGTGAATATGGATAAACTGTTGGCACTGCAGGATTGCGCTCAACTACAACTTAAAGTAGAAATGGCCCTGCGGGAACAGGCAGAACAGGCGCGACTGGCTGCTGCCAAAGCGGAGGAAGAACGAAAGGCTCGGGAGCATGACTTGGCAGCGGTGCGCGCTCAGCTAGAGGACCTTTATTGCCTTTTGGGAGAAAGTCTGGAGCAAAACGCCAAGATCCAAAAGCAAATGCAACTGGTAAAAGAACAGGAAGCTCAAGCCAGAAAACAACTCGAGGAGGCCCAACGACAGGCTGATATCCTCACCAGTAAGGCTGCTTTTGAGTTCAAAGAAGTCGAAAACGCCGAAAAAGTAATCGTAACAGTTCGGAATAAAGATGGACAAGTGCTGGAAATCAAAAGCCTGGAGGAGTTGAGCAAAGAGAAACTACAGGAAATGGGCTTTGACCTGGAAATTTTGAAGCCTAAAGGCGACTAATGTTAAGTTTGAGCAGCAGGGTATTGCTTATGTGAAAAATTCCATTACCTTTATTGCCTTTTAATTGTTGGTGTCGCTTTTCTGGTTTGCGGTGGTGAGTAGAAAGACAACTCCCTGATCAACAGCCTTTTCCGAATATAATTAAACGCTTGTTTCTATGAATAAATTAATAAGTCTTCGCTACCCCATTGGGAAATTTGAGTACGGTAAATCGTATTCGCTTATTGAAACCAGAAAACAAATAGACGTGCTGGAGGACCTTCCTCGCCTCCTTAAAAAAATCATGAAAAAGATGACCCGCCAACACCTTGATACCCCGTATCGAACGGATGGTTGGACGGTCCGCCAGGTCATCCACCATCTCGGTGATAGCCACTTAAACGCCTATGTACGCATGAAGTTGGCGCTTACTGAAGAAAATCCAGTCATAAAACCCTACAAAGAGGATGCCTGGGTTTCCCTTCCCTCCGAACTAAATGCCTCGGTGAAGGACTCCCTCCGGTTGCTAAAAGCCCTGCACACTCGTTGGGTAGAATTGATGAAAACGTTTACTGCTTCCGACCTTAACCGGACCTATTTTCACCCGGATATGGAGCGGGCTATCTCCCTTTCGGAAGCGATCGCGCTCTATGCCTGGCATGCCCAGCACCACTTGGCGCATATTCGGTTGGTCACCGAAGCAGATCGGCCGAAGGAGAAAAAGGAGGAAAAGGTGGATAAAAAGGAGAAATCGCAAAAAACGGTAGCTGCAAAACCAACACTTGAACGCCGTACCCAGCCAAAGCCCAGCTCTCAACATTCAAAGAAGCCCGATACAACTTCTGCTGAGGGCACTCCCGTCGCTACTAAAACGACCCGTCGTCGTCCAGCAAGCCCACGTAAGAAACCTGGCACTTCAACCGCTGCCGAGCCTGCAGCAGTAGAATCGGTGGTTCCAGTTAAGCCCGTAACGGCCCGTAAGCCGCGCACAAAAGCAGCAGCTACCGATAAACCAAGGACGACCCGAAGCCGAAAACCAGCGGTGGCGCCCCCCGCACCAGCAGAAGATCCAGGAGAAGACCAAGCGTAGGAATACAATTATATAAATAACAAACAGGAGTTGGGACCTTGCCTTGAGGGTATTCCAACTCCTGTTTTTTTGGATAGATGGTTCTGTCTTTAAGCTGCGCCTAGGAAATTTTTCGCGGTTTGTATTTCGCTTTTTCCAGGAATTGCTGGGCATCCATTTGTTGGGTTAGTTCCTGTAAAGTCGTTTTTGGATACTTTTTCATGTAGGCTTTGACAATTTGCCAGCCAATAAAATTGCCGATCTGCCCCGGAGCTTCCTGAAAGACATTGTCGCTGGAGGGGCTCAAGGTCACGATTTTCATATTGCTGGGTCCGAGGGGTTCGTATAATACTTTCATGGCAAGCAGCCTGCTCCATACCTCCTGCTCATTGGCCAAGGACCCAAGCCATTGGTCAGTGGAATAGCTCATCTTAACACTGTCTGGAACCGATGGTAGCAGGCAGTCCATGACATAGAGCGCTTTTCCATTGCGAATCATGTGGTCGAGTATTCGGTCTTCCTTGGGGCCTGGGACCAGGTAATTGGCCAAGGAAAAGGCGTATTTAACGATCATTTTGTCAGGTGTAAAATCCTTCCGGATGTATTGAGGGAAGATTTCAGGGTTATAACCCGAAAAGTCGGCCCCCAAGAACAGGTCCAGCCCCAAGAGCATCAGGGTATCATTGATCAGGTAAGCATCTCCCACAAATTCGGTGACGGAGGCGACGGTAAGGGGAACTTTTTTTTCTGGAAAATAATACTTGTAAAATCGAAACAACTGAGTAAGCTCCTTTTGAAAAGGGCTCAAATCCGCAAAAACGGCCTGGCAGCTGTCGTTCAATCGGCGCACTTGGGGAGCAGTTACGTACCCGCGGAGATTCTCCTCCGGCGTCTGTTGACGCAGCATCCTGTCCTGCGCCACTTGACTGGTGAAAAAGGGTAAAAAATCAGGGTATTTCTGTAAAAGTGCTTGCCAGCTCGCGCTAAATTGAACGGTATCTGCGTTGAATAGATCTTGGTCAAACCGAAGGATTTGGGCATCTACCTGAATCTTGGAGACATCCGGAGTAGGTGGCTGATCTTCTTCAGATTCTGACTGGCAGCCTCCGAGCAAAACGAGCAGCAAGATGGCCACAAAGGACCGTTTACCAAAGGATCTGGATATTGTTTTTGTCATATAGAATGTACTGGTTTGGAAAATAAGTCTGAATTTTGTGCTTCAAAGAATTAAAACCGCAAAATTGCTTTAAAATTAACTGATCATGGTGAAAAAAATTGTCTTATTTACATTGATTACTTGCTGGATGACCGTTCAGCTCCGCGCGCAGAACGATCGGGAGTATCGGTTTGGCATCCAAGCGAGCCCCACTTTTTCCTGGATGAATACCGATGAACGATTGCTGGAAAATGCGGGGACTAACTGGGGATTCAAGCTGGCCTTGATGGCTGAAAAATATTTCCAACCCAATTACGCGATTGTTTCTGGTATTGGATTTGGATTTAACCATGGGGGTTTTTTACAAAGTAATTTCCCCCAGTATCGCCCATGGATTGGTTCTGATTTGTCCATAAAATTAACGGATTCCGATTCGATGTCTTTGCCGGCCAGTTCGAAATTACACTACCGACTTCGGTATGTGGAAGTGCCCCTGGGCCTCAAGATGCGCGGAGGTTCCAATGAAGATGCTCCATTGAAATTTTTTGCAGAACCCTTGTTGACTTTTGGTTTTCTTACCAAGGCCTTGGGTGATATTAGTGGCGCAGGGAGTGAATTTAACACCACTGATGAGAATATTCGGAATGACGTGAATGGATTGGCGCTGTCCTGGGGATTGGGTGCTGGTGTGGAGTATGAATTAGCCACCCACACTACTTTTGTGGCTGGGCTTTTTTACCAGAACAATTTTACGGACTTAACGCAAAAGGCAAGGGCAGTTCGCGATGTGTCTGGTAATTGGGAGAACGAACAGGCAAGAGCTTACTTTCGGGCGCTGACGCTGCGTTTGGGTCTATTTTTCTAGATGGTTCCTTTTTTGTTTCAAAAAGAAAAGGAACAACAGAGAAGAGGGCTGCTTTGAAAAAAGGCAGCCCTTTTTTTCAAATACAGGGCTCTTTGGCAACAAAATAGCAGGTATCAGGTTAATAACTGCACCGACCAGCAAGAGCTTGTTTTGGGTTGGATTTTTTGAATAATTTTATCTCAGTGCTATGAAAAGGTGTGCGATTATTTGGTTTCGAAACGACTTAAGGTTACACGATAACGAGGCCTTGTGCGATGCTTTGCGCATGGCAGATGAAATTGTGCCGGTATATATTTTTGATACCCGGACTTTTAAGGGAAAAACCCGTTTTGGCTTTCCTAAAATTGGAAAATTTCGGGCTAAATTTACGTTAGAGGCAGTGGCGGATTTGCGTGCCCGGTTTCGGCAAAAAGGCTCTGAATTAATTATCCGTCAGGGTTTACCGGAGCAAATTTTGCCAGAAATAGCGTCTCAATGCCAGGCTTCTTGGGTGTTTTGCAACCGAGAGCGCACCAGTGAAGAAGTACAGGTGCAGGATGCACTAGAGAAAAATTTGTGGGGCAGTGGGGTAGAATTGATGTATACGCGAGGCAAAATGCTTTACTACACACAAGATCTTCCGGCACCGGTCCAACATACCCCGGATGTGTTCAGTCAATTTCGGAAAGACAACGAGAACTTGACGCCCATTCGCCCACCCTTACCAGAGCCAGCGCAGTTGCCGCGTTTTTCGGCAGCGCTGGAAGCGGGCAATTTACCGATGCTTTCTGATTTTGGGCATTCTGAAGTGGAACCGCATCCTTCTGCAGCCTTGGTGTTTGAGGGGGGCGAAACAGCCGGCTTGAAGCGGTTGCATCATTATTTATGGGAATCTGAGGCGGTCACCACTTATAAAGAAACTCGAAATGGCCTGCTGGGGCCCGATTACTCCTCCAAATTTTCGCCCTGGCTTTCTTTGGGATGCCTTTCCCCCAAGCGGGTGTATGCTGAATTAAGGCGTTTCGAGACTGAGCGAGTAAAAAATGAAAGTACATATTGGTTGTTTTTTGAGTTGCTTTGGAGGGATTTTTTCCGGTTAATGGGAAAAAAACACGGCAATAACCTGTTTAAAAAAGGCGGTCCCCAGCGTAAAAATATGCGTCAGCTCGGCAACCATACGGCCCTTTTTGAGCAGTGGGCGGCTGGAAATACCGGCGTGCCCTTTATTGATGCCAATATGCGCGAATTGAATGCTACCGGTTGGATGAGCAACCGAGGTCGTCAGAATGTGGCCTCCTTTTTGGTTCGCGATTTGAGGGTCAACTGGCAGATGGGTGCAGAATACTTTGAAAGTCTGTTGCTCGATTACGATCCATGTAGTAATTGGGGCAATTGGAACTATGTAGCGGGTGTGGGCAGCGATCCCAGGGAAGATCGTTATTTCAATATCCTAACGCAAGCCAAGCGGTACGATCCGGAAGGCGATTACGTCCGACATTGGTGCCCGGAATTCAAACTCGTTCCCCCGGATTTGACACATCGTCCAGATTTGTTGAGCCCAGCGGAGCGATCAGTTTACAAGTTAACGAATTATCCCAAAGCCATGGTGCGGATAGAAAAATGGGCTGGACCCTCCACAAGGATCGACAAACCTGGATTCCGTGGTGTTTCTAAGCGATCTTAATCGTATCTTTGTCAAAGTTATTCCTTTGTGTGCCGGCGCATACGTCGGAGCGATTAATGGACGTTAAGAGATATGATGATTACCCAATTTTTGAAAAACATCGCCTTTGCCGCCTTTCTGGTTGTTTTGCCTGCTGGCCTTTTTGCCCAGTCCATCAACTTGGCCAATCAGTACTTTGCCAACGGGGAATACGAGAAAGCAGCTGCCGTCTTTGGTGAAATTGTAGAGAAAAATCCTTCCAACGAATTTGCCCTCAACCGTTATGTGGAGTGCATGATTAATCTCGAGGCGTATGCAGATTGCGAGGTAGTTCTGAAAAAACAGGTAAAAAAGTACCCGAATGCCTCTAACCCTTGGTTGCAATATGGCAACTTGATGTATCGCCAGGGAAAGATGGAGGAGGCTACTACCTATTACGAAAAAGCGATTCAGAATCTCTCACCCGATTTTAATTCTGTACAGCGATTGGCCTCCCAGTTTACGGCGGCAAGTCGGTACGAATTGGCGCTCAAGACGTATGAGCGCGGAGGGGAGATGTTGAAGGAAAAACACCTTTTTGCCATGAATCAGGCAGACCTCTACCGACGGTTAGGGGAGGTGGATAAAATGATTGCGGCCTACCTTAATAGCTTAGGGGCGCATGCAACCAATGTGCAGACCATTACCATTTATTTAGCCCGTTTTCTGGATCCCTCTGACTTTCCGCTGTTGCAGGAGCAACTGTACAGCCGGATCCAAGAAAAGGAAGAGCCGGAGTTTATTGAGTTGTTGGCTTGGTCGTTCATGCAGAAAAAGGATTACAAGAACGCCTTGCGGCAGTTAAAGGCCTTGGACCTTCGGCTTTCAGAGCCTGGCCACCGCATCTATCAACTAGCCAAAGATGCCACAGAAGCAAGGGACTACGACGCTGCTATCAGCGCCTATGATTACATTATCAAAGAAAAAGGGCCTCAAAATCCATTTTTCTTTGAAGCCAAGCAAGGAGCGATGTGGTGTCGGAGAAGTAAGATTACCCAAGGCTTCGATTATGCGCCCTCCGAACTGGCCATTTTGGAGGCGGACTACTTGGAGTTTTTAGTGCAATTTGGGATTAACCGACAGACGGCACGGTTGGTGGTAGAACTGGCAGAGCTGCAAGCCCTTTACAAAAACGATTTACCCAGCGCCATTCAAGTGTTGGATTCCTTGGTAAAAGCCCCCGGTATTTCCAGAGAAGACCAAGCGAGGGCCAAAATCAACTTGGCAGATTACTACCTGATGAGTGGAGAGCGGTGGGAAGCCACCCTGCTGTATAGCCAGGTTGACAAAGACTTTAAGGAAGAAGTCTTGGGGCAAGAAGCGCGTTTCAAGAACGCTAAATTAGCGTATTACCACGGTGATTTTCAGTGGGCACAAGCGCAATTTGATGTTTTAAAAGCTTCTACTTCCAAGCTGATCTCCAATGATGCCCTTGATTTGTCAGTATTTATCATGGACAACCTGAACCTGGACACAACTGCAGACGCCATTACTTTGTATGCAGGAGCGGAGCTGCTCGTTTTTCAGAACCGGTTTGAGGAAGCTATTGCTCGACTAGATACCTTGCGTTTGGGATTTCCGGAGCATTCCTTGCAGGATGACATATTTTATTTGCAGGCCCAGATTGCAGAGAAGCGCCGGGAATATGTTCGGGCTGCCGCTTTGTACCAAAAAGTAGGTGAAACCTATCCGGAAGATATTCGGGCAGATAACGCCCTTTTTGCATTGGCCCAATTATACGAATTTCGATTAAATGCGGAAGGGAAAGCCCGGGAGTTGTACGAAAAGATATTTACCGACTATTCTGGTAGTATCTTTTCAGTAGAGGCTAGGAAGCGGTACCGGGTACTTCGGGGAGACAAAGTTCAATAATGTCCGCGACCATGAAACAGGAATGGAAAGTCGAGCGCTTAGAAGACCTGCCAGCGGTGGTTTTTGATGTTATTCAAGCCCTGGGTCCGCATCGGAAGATGGCCTTATACGGAGAAATGGGCGCTGGGAAAACCACCTTTGTAAAGGCCTTTTGTGCTACCTTAGGGATAGAAGGAGAGGCGGTGAGTCCCACCTTTTCCCTTATAAATACGTATGATTATCGCTCCAAGGAGGGCAAAAGGCAGTTTTTGCACCATTTGGATTTGTACCGCTTGTCAAGAGCAGAGGAGGCCCTGGATATTGGGATTGAAGACGTGTTGTACGATGACAGTTATTGTCTAATAGAATGGCCTCAGGTAGTTGAGGCTTATTTGCCTTCAGATTGCGTTCGATTACACATTATACAAACGGAGGATCAGAGCCGCCTGATTCGATGGATGGATTAACACCTAGCATGGAAACCCAAGTTCACAAACAAGCCAGTACCCAGCCTGAGATGCTGGCCGTTCACCCCCGGCACCAATACTTTGCTATTGGTATTCCACAAGAGACTATCTTGCAAGAAAACCGGGTAGCACTCGCCCCCCACGCGGTGTACACTTTAGTAGCGCAAGGATATCGTATTTTGGTTGAGCGGGGCGCCGGTTTAAAGTCCAGGTATTCTGATCACGAGTATTCGGAGGCTGGAGCCGAGCTAGTGAGCAGTCACGAAGAAGTATTTAAGGCCGATGTGCTATTAAAGGCCGCCCCACCCACGCTGGAAGAGATTGAGCTAATGCATCCCAATCAGGTGTTGATTTCTCCGATTCAGTTGCCCATGTTGGAGCCGGAATACATCACCCGACTACTCAAAAAACGGGTGACAGCATTAGCGATGGAGTACATTCGAGATGATGACCGGGGGGTATTTCCCATTGTTCGAGTGATGAGTGAAATCGCGGGAATCAGTGCGATTCACATTGCGGCTGATTTATTGGCTACTAACCGGGGCGGGCAGGGTGTGTTGTTAGGCGGCGTAGCGGGCGTCCCTCCTGCGAAGGTAATAATCATAGGGGCGGGTGTAGTAGCTGAGTTCGCTACCCGAACAGCAATTGGTCTGGGTGCAGAAGTGCGTATTTTTGACAACGATATTTATAAGTTAATGCGCCTTCAAAACCAGGTAGGCAGGCAATTACATACTTCTGTTATTCATCCGGTCCATTTGAAAGAACAATTGTTAAGTGCAGATGTGGCCATTGGCGCGATCCATTCGCAGAAAGGGCGTACTCCCTTGATTGTCAATGAGGATATTGTGCAGCGGATGAAACCAGGATCCGTAATTATTGATGTGAGCATTGACCAGGGGGGCTGTTTTGAAACCTCTCGGATTACGAGTCACGATGCGCCCACTTTTACGCAACACCAGGTAATTCATTATTGCGTCCCTAACATTCCATCGAGGGTAGCTCGAACGGCCTCAGAGGCAATCAGCAATATTTTGACTTCCTTGTTATTGAAAGCCGAAACGGCGGGTATTTTCAACCTGATTACGGCGCATTCAGGCCTCCGAAATGGGGTGTACACGTACAAAGGGTGCCTGACCAACGCGTACCTTGGAGAGCGGTTTCAGATTAAAAGTACGAATTTAGACTTGTTAATTACCTCTGATTACTGAGGGGTACATTTCTGAAATCCAGACAATAAAAAAAGCGGATATTCTTTAAAAGAACACCCGCTTTGTGACCACGACTGGAGTCGAACCAGCACATCCGAAGGACACTACCCCCTCAAAGTAGCGCGTCTACCAATTCCGCCACGTGGCCAAACACTCATTAGCTATAAAGCGGGCGCAAAGTTACGCCTCTTTATGCATTCTGACAAATTAGGAGCCGAAAATATCTTTTAATTTTTCAAAAAAGCCTTTGTCTTCCCGCTCTGGTTTAGGTTGGAAGTTGGGCATTCCCTTGAGTTTTTCCAGTAATTTTCGTTCTTCGTCGTTTATTTTTTTGGGTGTCCAGACATTAACGTGGATCAGTTGGTCACCGCGTTGGTATCCTTGCAAGCTGGGCAATCCTTTTTCACGCAGGCGGAGGACTTTTCCGG
>JBKDAM010000112.1:0-15180 GCA_046316495.1 Chitinophagales bacterium | reverse complement strand
GACTCAGCGAATCCTTGAAATCCCTTCATGACCTGATCTGGGACGATTTCTTCTCTTGGTACCTTGAGATGATCAAACCTGGGTTTGAACAGCATATCGATCGAGGAACCTATACCGCTACCTTGCACCTTTATGGAAACTTGTTGAAGGCACTGCACCCCTTCATGCCCTTTATTACAGAAGAACTCTGGCACCAACTGGAAAATCGACCTGCCGGGGAGGATATCTGTGCACAGTCGTATCCGGCACAAATCCCAGCAGACCAGGCCCTTATTCAACAGGTAGAATCCATCAAAGAAGTTATTACCAAAATCAGGGAAATCCGAAATCAAAACCAAATCAAACCCAAGGATCCGCTGGAAGTCTGCATACAGTCGAGCAGCAGCGCCCGACAGTTATTTGAGCTGACTGGCGCCCGGGAAATGATGGAAAAAATGGCAGTACTGAGCTCCCTTGAGTTTGTAGAAACCGAACCCTCCAATGCCAAATCGTTTATTTCAGGAACCGATCAATACTATGTGATCCTAAATAAACAAATTGACGTAGAGGCTGAACGCGCCAAATTGACGGAGGAGCTGACCTACCAACAGGGTTTTGCCGCCTCTGTTGAGAAAAAATTGTCCAATGAAAAATTTGTGAGTGGGGCACCAGCTCAAGTAGTCGAAAACGAGCGAAAAAAATTGGCAGATGCCAACGCTCGTATCGCTATGCTGGAGGAAAGCCTCCGTAAATTATAACCTGACAAAGCCTTCGGCGGGCGCATTCAATCCCAACCGCCGAAGGCTTTTCCCAACCAACCCATCCGACGTATGCCCAACCGACTCACCGAACTTGTGGCCGAAATAACCGGCTTTCTGAAAGCAGAATCCAACACGGAGACCGTTGTTGGAAAAGAATTTACCTTGGGAGAATATACCTGTGTACCAGTAATGAAGCTGACCATTGGTTTTGGATATGCCGGAAAGGAACAGGCAGAACAGCCAGAGTCTGTTCGGAGTGGAGCAGGAGCTGGTATTCACCTCGAGCCCGTTGGTTTTCTGGTGAGCAGGGGGGCTGAAATCTCTTTTATTCCCACGCGCAATAGTAGTGGCTGGAATGCCGCCATCGAAAAAATTCCGGATCTACTGGAGCGATTTATGGGTGGAAAAATTTCGCCCGAAAGCCCTCACTGATCCAAGCTAGCTCGCCGTATTTTGGGTTGAATGGAACGTTCAATCGGCTGATCACTCCACAAAACCAGGTAACCTCCTCCTCCAGCACCACTAATCTTCCAACCCAAGGCACGGTCACGGTACCGCTCCAGTTGAGCTAGAATCTCTGCGTCTACCATCAAGGGAAACATACTAATTTGCGCCTCAAAAGAATGGGTCATCGCCCTTCCAAAACCCACTTCATCCTGCCGGAGTGCAGCCTCCCAAGCATCCACTGCTGCTTCAGACAAGGCTTTTGCCCCCTCTACCGATAATTGGACCGATGAAAGCACCGAGTAATTACCACTCCTGGGCGATAATGGAATTAAAAACAAATGAGCTTCTAACCAAGATAAAATGGACTCTTCTAAACAGGAATCAATGGTAGTCGGCCAATATTTACCTTCGTAATTTGCCCGATTGAACCCCGGCATCACAATTCCTATTGCATCTTGGGAGCCGGCTACTTCTTGAGTACCCGGTGGATTTTCATAGCTAAACAACATTTTAGCATTTTGGGCCATATCACCACCTGGCAGACTGGTTTTCCAGAGTTCGATGGCTTTTTGACGAGTGCTGGTCGCCATTCCACTCCGTAGATTGAACTCATAGGTCGGCTCAATCGAAATGGTGAGCACGGGACCCGGGTACAACTCAGATACCCAGGGCTGATCTAGCCATCCACCGGCTAGGTCGATGCGGTACGGAATAGTACACTCTGTTCGGAGCGCGGTAGTACTGCGGGGCGGCAAACCAGCTTCCGGTACCCGCCGAGAAACAATGTACTGCACACCTTTAGAGCGACACAATTGTTCTTTAGCGGGAGAATGACCGTCCTCGTTGACAATAAAGATATCCGGACGAATCGCATCCAGCTCCGCCTCAAAATCAAGCAGGCCCATGCCTTTGTTGATCCGAACCTCATGGACCCATCTAAGGGATTCCAACATGTACTTGCGTTCCAGCTCCGGATTAATTGGATACCTGCCCTTCAGGTGCTGCACATTTCGGTCTGATCCAATACAAACATACAAATCTCCATAGGAAGCAGCCTCCTTCAGGAAGGCCACATGACCGCTGTGCAACAAATCAAAACATCCGGTAAGCATTACTTTCATAGCACCAAGGTAGTCGAAAGAAATTGGAAATGGTTAGAAAAAGCACTCTTATTGCTGCATACTGCTCCGGTAGCGAGTTTCAAGCTTATATTGACGGTTGATACTTTTCACCACCGGTTCAAGCAGAAGTTGCAATACAGAATCTACCCTAGCTTTTGATTTTTCGAAAATTTGCTCATTTTTTATCGCATCCTCCCGAAAATAAGTGCGTAAATCGTTGAACGGCTGGTTTAAATCTGCACCGGACACTCCGGATAAAAAACCGACGTCCAATTTATCTACCCTGGGGTACACTTCATGGGAAAGAATGACTGGGTCAGGAAGCGTGACATAGATAATACCTTTTTTAGGGCTAAAGGTCACGTCTAAACCCTGATCCAGTTTGATTCCTGCTTTAATCACACTGATGGCTTCCACTTGGATATTGGTTTCAGAGACGCTGTAACCTAATATCTTGTATTGCAAGGTTTTATCCAATCCCTTTTTATCGCGAATCTCGTAAGTGGCCAGTTCGGCAATCCCCTTTTGCACTTTTTCACGCAAAAGATCCCTGGAAGCGCTAAAGTCAAGGATTTCCGCGCGTTTGCGCAGTCGTTCTACCATCGGTTGCAGGCCTTCCTTTAAGGCAATTGCACAGGGCGATTCAATGCCCTCCCCTTTTGCCATCAATTGACCACCGCTGGTTTTTAGCAAGGTAGCCACGATTTGAGTAACAAAAAAACAGGTGTACTTTCCTGCTACCTCATTGAACACCCGCACGGCTTCATTGGAGTGATCCTGGTAAAAAGAACTGTACAAAGCAGCAGAGGTATCTTTCAACTCTACAAAATCATTGAAATACAGGTTTTTTAAATAATCATGGTGCACCTTATAAAGAGGCTCCAGCTGTCGTTTGAGGCTATCGTTCAAATCCATCCGATTGGCAATATGGTACAACAACGACATGTTAAAACTATATACCAACGATTCAAATTCTTTCTTGTATTGCTCCGGGGAAGATAAAATACGTAAGGTAGCCTCCTCGTCCAAATTGGGTTGAAAATCAGCCTCCACATAGGTGACATCTACCTTTTCCGGGCCCTTTAGCCAGTCTGCCAGGCCTGTCCCTGACTGAAAGAATACCTTGTAGAGTACGAAGATGGCGATGGCAAAAAGCGCCAAAAGCAGAATTTGTTTTCCAAAAATGGAGCTGTTCCCTGGATCGGGTCGGTAGTCAGGTGAGTAGGCAGCCATGGCACTAACGGAAGGTAAATTGCATATTCGCCCAGAAGTTCCACAAAAGGACAACTGCGGTGGCAACTAATTTTGCGACGTAGAAGTTAAACCCAAAGCGCTCCTTGAGCAGGTAAATAATGCTGTTGTTTAAAACCAGGCCTACCGCCGATACTACCGCAAATTTTCCAAACTGAACCGCCACCTCAGGGTCATGGTTTTCAAATGTCCAGATCCTGTTCAACAAAAAATTATTGATTACCGCACAGGTAAACCCTGTGCTGCTGGCCAGGTAGGCATTCAATTTCAACCGTTCCTTTAACAACCAGGTGATTCCAAAATCAACCAGCAGACCGGTAAAACCCACCACTCCGAATTTAAAAAACTTCCAGATCAGTTCGTTGCTCATCATTAGTTATCGTGTCAAAAAGCAGCCAAACCCACAAAAGGATGAATGGAACCGCTTTTAATACATACGGTTGAATCAACATCCGCCTCCACTCCGCTGGAAATACATCCGTAGGAGTGAGGGAGGAACAAACCAAGATCAACCCAAAGCTCAGTTTTGTATAGAATCCAGGCGACTTCTGGGAAAAATACCAGATGGCCGCCCCGCACATCGCTATGATAAAGGTAGGACTCTCCGCTTTGTGGTTAAAAATCACCACCCAAATCAGAACCCCCGCCACTATCGGAACCATAGACTTCTTTTTCCAATAGGTCCAAACCACCGCTGCCAATTGCAGGCCCAAACCAAGGGCGGTCACCAGCAGTTTAGCAGGCTCTAGCCCAAACCAACTATGTAGCCAACCCACTACCGATAAACCCAGGGAGGCCGAATGATCATTTTTCAGCATTTCCCACCACCATTGGTACAGCCTCCAAAGGCCTTCCCAGCCTACAAAAGGCAAAGGGAGTAAACCGAATACCAATCCCCAAAGTGCTGCCCAGCCAGCGGTCTTCCACCATAAGGGCCTGTAAAACACCAAAAAAAGACCGGCAAAAATACCAAAAAGTTTGAGAAATATACCTGCCATCCAGGCTCCCGCCGCCACAAGGCTGTTTCCTCGATCCAATGCAACCCAAGTCCCCAACATCCAAGCAGCAGTCAAGCCGTTGCTTTGTGTATTCTGAAGGGAAATCAAAAGCTCCGGCAGCACCAACCAGGCAATCCATTGCCGGCTGGAAGCGCTAAACCCAGGCAGGTGCAGCAGCACGTACAACAATGGTAGCGCATTCACTAAGTTCCATAGCACTACCCCTACTGAATCGGGCAAGACGGAGAACGGAGCCATCCAGACAGCAAAAGCTGGGCTGTATTTAAACAAATCCCACGTTTCAGGATGTAAAATATAGGGATTACTACCTTCAATAAGGTGCTTCCAGGAGTACTTGAAAATGCGATAATTTTCGTATTTGGAAAACCCTTTTTCATTAAAACCCATGCTCCATTTCTGCCACGCCGTGAGCACAGCCGCCAGACTGTAAACAAGCCACAAGGCTTTGGGTGAACGAAAAAAGGATCCAGTCATACGGACACCAGTTGGAGTAAAGGAACACACCGCTGTTAATTGGCATCAACCAACCGGAAAGAAGGGGCTGGTTGGTTCACTACTTAAAAAATCAGCGATAAAATTAGTCGCTAAGGTAAGGCAGTCCAAGGGTTTGTCGCATCTTTGCGCCCTCATTATCTTTTTTCTTCCTTATGGTGGCAATTATTATGGGCTCAGATTCTGATTTGCCCGTTATGCAAAAAGCAGCGGACCTGCTAACCAAACTAGCGGTCCCTTTTGAAATGAGCATTGTATCGGCACATAGAACCCCTCTAAAAATGGTGGATTTTGCCCAAAATGCGCACAAAAGAGGTATCTCTGTCATCATTGCAGGAGCTGGCGGTGCCGCACACCTGCCCGGTATGGTCGCGGCTATCTCCCCATTGCCCGTGATTGGAGTGCCCGTAAAATCCTCCAACTCGATTGATGGTTGGGATAGCATTCTGTCTATCCTTCAAATGCCAGAAGGAGTACCGGTAGCCACTGTAGCCCTGAATGCAGCTCGAAATGCAGGTATTCTGGCAGCTCAAATCCTATCGGTCGCCCAACCCGAACTTCAGGAACGCATCGTGGAATACAAAAGAGAAATGGAACGCATCGTCCTCGAAAAAACCATCGCCTAAATGCAATACTGGCATACCATCCACTTTACTCCCAGCGACAGCCAGGAGCTTTTTTTAGTCAAAACATTCCGCCCTCACCTAGAAAAACAACTCTGGACGGACACCCGACTTCGGGCCTACTTCCAACGCGTCAGCACCGAACAAGGGAATGCCCTTGTATTGTCGCTGTTCCTCCCAAGCCCCGAACTTGACCCTACTTTTCTCAAAAATTTGTCCAAAAAAGGGGAATTACTCTCCGAACCCAGGGTGCAATCTGCCCCCGATGAACCCCTTTCCCAACGCTGGATACGAGAATTTCAGCACATCACCTGCCGGGTAGTCCTGGACTTGATTGCAAAACCCAACTATGAATACAGCGATGCAAGGCTGGACGTACTCAAACTCCATTTGGTACTTCTTAGATCTGCCGGCTTGAACCAAACGGAAACTGCAGATTATTGTAATCGTTTGCTGCAGGCACAACTTCAGAGCCTAAGCGATCCAGCCCAAAGTGCTGCGTTGGCACAAGAGCTGGAGGAGAACATCCAATCCCAGTTCCTGTTTGTTAAAGACGTGCTCGACCAATTTTACAACGAACTAAATGCATACGATTTATCGAAATCTTCCTGGTTGCGTTGGATTCGTGGTACCGAATTGATCGCAAAAGGGATGGAGCAGGAACTGGAACGCTACCTTCCACTCCTCCTGAACCTCTGTAGCAATCAGATGGGCATCTATCCCAAAGATGAACTAAGCAGCTTGTTAATCCTGGGCAAGGGACTTTCGTCTCCCGCCTAAACTACTATTTTTTTTAAAAAAGGTGAAATATGGGCTTTATGGAATGAAGCAGGGGTTGAGTTAGATCCTAAATGCCCGTTCAATCCAGAATTGGTAGCCATTTCCAGGCGCAGGAATCAAAGGTTAGGAAGATAGATCTAGTGAACAACTTAGGGCTACACCTTTTTCCTAGAAAGGAACGGGCCCGGTTTGGGGAACCGGGCCCAAGTCAACATACAAGGCGGGATAAAAAAAAGGGGGGTGAACGTTCTTTACGGCACAGAAACCGGCAAGGAAGGTCTCCAACACATCGCCTCTAATTCCTCCAAACCGCCCCTAAAATAATTCAAATCTACTTTTTTCGAAATTCCATCCACACAACCAGAACTGCTGTATTGCCAAATAGACCAATATTTACCATCGGATAGAACCGGGGCCTGGTCTGAATACCGAGCAATCCAAAGCGGGTACGAACTGAGCGCTGTTGAAGCCAAAAAACGATCATAAAATCGTTGATTAGTGTACAAAATGGGACGAATTCCAAGAAAATGCTCCACTGTTTGTAACCATATCAATGCCTCTTCCACTACCGCCTGCTCCTGAGTGCCATCTAAGGTTTCCAAATCCAACACAGGAGGCAAATCGCCATGAGCCATCTCGACGGTCCGAAGAAAATGGATCGCTTGTTCCAAACCACAGCCATACCCTCTGAAAAAATGATAGGCCCCTCTTTTGAGGCCGTGTCGCGCCATCGATTCCCAATTGTAACAAAACAGGGAATCTGTAAAATCACTACCCTCCGTGGCCTTTACAAAGGCAAAGGAAAGTGCCTGCCCCTTCATCACCTCGTCCCAAGCAATGCGATCTTGGTGATGAGATACATCCACCCCTGCCAATCCATCGGCAAAGGTTTGAGCAAAAATGCCCGTTTTGTTACCTAAGAACAAAGGTAGCAAAACAAACAATTTTAACAACAAAAATCTAAAAAATAGATCCACGACGCGAAAATAGTTCAGTAAATCTAATTTATTGTTGCGAAATATCGAATTTCCGCTAAATAACCTGAAAGAAAGGGTAAACAACCATTCTTGGCGCCCCAACAACCGTTGCCCAAAACTATTTTTTTGTTACTTGTTTTTTTAATTTGTAAAATGAAAAAAGAGCATCAAAAATTAGGTAACGTTTACTTTCAAAATAAACCTTTTGTTAAAGTTTAACTACCGTTTATTTCAAAAAACAACCAGCGAATTACAACGTCAAACCTATTGAAAGAGCTTGATCACAGACAAATACCATTCGATTTTAAGCCAAAAAATGGACAAACAATGTACTTTTGCCTTACTAACGCGTTCTTAACCCAAACCACTCGCCCATGGATTTACTGAAGGCAAAAATCAACCTGGACAAAATAAATCGAGCCTTTTCCCAACTGCTCAAAGACCCCGATAATATCCCCAAAATAGAGGTAGACATCGCCCTCTCCTATGTGAGAGAATTCTATGATGCGCTTCAAACCAATTATCCACCACCACCAGCTCCTGTACAAGCTCCTGTGAGCAGGCCGGTTCCGGTGGCGCCTCCTGCTCCCGCTCCCGCTCCAGCCCCTGTGGTAGCCCCTCCAATCTTACCTGTCGTTGAAGCGCCTGCTCCTGCTGCTGCACCTGTAGCACCCACACCCACACCCATAGCAGCGCCCATAACTCCAGTCATAAGCGGCTTGCCAGTAGAAATGGAACCCTTGTTTGAATACAAAGAAGCAAAAGAACTATCTGAAAAACTAAGCGAAAGCCCGATTCCAGACATCAAAAAAGCCCTCTCCCTTAACGACCGCCTATTAATCCAGCGGGAATTGTTTGCGAATGACCCAGCTGCATTTGAAAACGCCCTTCAACAACTTAATAGCTTACCCGGAATGGAGGCTGCGCAACAATTTATCGTTCAGCACTGCGTATATCCGTATGATTGGTTGAGCAAAAACAAGATCGAAACCGCCAAATGGTTCATACGGATGGTCCGCAGAAGGCATAAATAATCACCAGGTCAGCCTGTTTAGCAACTGAGCCGAGAAGAAAATAGCTTGAGTATGAAAATTCTGGTGGTAGGACAAGGCGTCGCAGGCGCTGTATTAGCGCTTACGCTCTCTAGAGGTGGAATGGAAACTTGGATAGTCGATCAAGACCGGCCGGGAAGCGCCTCCAAACTAGCAGCCGGAGTAGTAAACCCTGTGACGGGCAAGCGGTATGCCCTCTCCTGGAATTTTCATTCTTTCTTCCCGTTCGCAAAGCAATTTTATCACCAACTAGAGGCTGCCACCGGACAAAAAATCTGGTTTGACTACCCGATTTTACGCATGTTGGGCAGCCCCCTAGAATGGAATGAATGGAACCTTCGGGCCGGCAAACCTGAGTTCAACGGATGGATGACGACGACGGATTCAGCTGGAAAATGGGGCCCTCATATACAGCCTGGATTTAATTATGGCCTGCTGGAACAGGCAGGACGAGCTGATTTTCAGGCACTAACACGGATAAGTAAGGCGACTCACCCAAGCTATTCAGCCGGGTGGCTGGAGGAGGAAGCAATGGAAGCAGCCTTAAATGAATTTGATCGAGTTATTTTGTGCGAAGGGGCCTTTGCTGCTGCGCGGCCCTATTTTCCAGAGATCCCCTGGAACGCTGCAAAAGGAGAGCGGCTAATTATTCGGTTGGAAAATACGGAGGCAATTGAACAGATGTTGAAAAAGCAGATACTATTGGCTCCTTATGGGGAACAGCTATTTTGGGCAGGTGCGAATTACGATTGGAATTTAGAAAATCCCAGCCCAACCCTGGAGGGAAAAGCCTTTTTGACCGCAGAAGTAAAAACCATGATTAAATGCCCCTTCAAGGTGGAGGCACATGATGCAGGCATCCGTCCTGTGGTAAAAGATCGGCGACCAGTACTCGGTTGGAGCACCCAAAACCCTCGGGTCGGAATATTTAATGGAATGGCGAGCAAAGGCGCATTGCTAGCCCCTTTTTGGGCGAACCATCTTCTTCTGAACCTTACTGAAGGACAGCCTATCGATCCGGAAGTGCAGGTTCAACGATTCAAAGCGGACGCTTTTGCAATCCCTATTATCAACAGAGGAAAATGAACCTACGGCCGTTTATCCCATTCGTTCAACAGGCTCAAAGGGCACCAATTTGCAGGGTCCGAATCGCACCAACCCCTTCGGGATGGCTGCATGTAGGTAATGCCCTCAATTTTATTCTCAATGCATTGCTCGCCAAGTGCCATCCAAACGGGCAGGTTTTGCTGCGAATTGATGACCTGGACACCGCCAGAAAACGCCCCGAGTACCTGCAAGATATTTTTCAAACGTTGGACTGGCTCGGACTGGAGTGGCAGGAAGGACCAAGTGGACCCGAGGAATTGGAGCGCGATTGGAGCCAGCTGAAGAGATTACCCCTTTATCAAAAAACACTTGAACAGCTCCGGGAAAAACACTTGGTCTATCCATGCGCACGCTCTAGGTCCGACCTTGCCGCAGGAATAGAAGCTGAAACAGCACCCGAATTGGATTTGGACCGCCCGATGATTAACTGGAGAGCCTTGACCCCTCCCGAATTGGAACTCCAACACTTTGTAGTTCGGCAGCGAAATGGCTTTCCCTCCTACCAGGTTGCAAGCCTGACAGATGATGTATATTTCCGGATAAGCCACCTTGTTCGAGGAGCAGATTTAGCCCCTTCCACCGAGGCTCAACGTTGGATGGCCACGGAACTAGGTTTTTTGGACTTTGCCTCTATACCCTGCTACCACCACCCCCTTATAGTACTACCAAGTGGCGAAAAACTTTCGAAATCCGCAGGAGCTACTGCGCTAAAAACCCAACGAGAGCAAGGACAATCCCCAGCGTTCATTTTTAGACAAATCGCAAATTGGATGGGAATTGAAAGTCAAAATGTGAAAAGTTTGAACGAACTTGCAGCCTCATTACCGATTTGATAAACTTTCCGATAGGAAATCTATCGAACATCTACTCACAGCAGCGAAAAAGAATTGGACGGCTGGAACACTACTCGGATGGTAGGTGTTTTTCTGCTTACCGATCCATTCCAATCGCAGATTTGTTACCTTGAATCCCTTTTATGAGTTTTTCAATCCTGTATTTAGACCAACAAGCTGACTTCGACCGGGAAATAGCCCCGTTAAAAGGTAAGCCTTGGATTGGTTTCGACACGGAATTTGTTGGTGAAAAGACCTTCATCCCGCTTCTTTGCCTCCTTCAAATTGTTTCGGATAAGGCCATTTACCTGATCGACACCTTACGCATCAAGGACCTAAGCCTGTTTCTGGAAATCATCGAAGATCCGGCTACCCTAAAAATTACCCATGCTGGCGATAATGACTACCGCCTGTTGAATATCCTTTTCAATACCGTTCCCGCCAATATTTTTGACACCCAAATAGCAGCTGGATTTGTGGGCTACAACTACCCTGCTGGCTTCGGCAAAATCGTGGAGCGGGAACTAGGTGTTTCCATTTCCAAAAGCCACACCGTGGCAGATTGGGAAGCTAGGCCCATTGAAGATAAAGCACTTTCCTATGCGATTGAAGACGTAAAGTACCTACCCTCCCTTCACCGCAGCTTGACTGGAAAACTGGAAGAATTTCAGCGGCTTCAATGGGCGCAAGAGGAATGCAAAAAGTGGGAAACTGCCGCTTTTTATTCCACAGACCCCTATAAGGAGGCCCTTTCAACCGATTTCATTTACCAGTTAGACCGGAAGGAACAGGTATTCCTACTGCGGATTTATGCCTGGAGAAGGCAAAAAGCGTTGCAACTGAACATTCCTAAAGAACAGGTGCTGCCCAGCAAGCACGTGACAGCCATCATGCGCACGGTAAAAGAGGGTAATCAAACCCTGAGGGCTAACCGAACTATTCCAGAGCATATCTGGAAAAAAAATGCACAGGAATGGCATGAGCTTTGGAAAGAGCCCATTCAACCATCTGAAAAAGCAGTTTTGGAAAACCTGCCTGGCGCTCCGCCGGACGACCCCGAACTGGAATGGCACTACGAATTGTTGTATCATTTTGTGAAGAAACAATGCCTGGACCACGAAATCAGTGCTGCCTTGTTGTTTCCAAGAGGAGATTTCAATAAACTAAAAAATGGGAGACCCGATTTTGACTCAGGTATCCTGGATGGTTGGCGGGCCAACTTACTGGGAAAAGACCTGGTGGAATGGCTAAAATATGGACAACCCCTGGAACTTACTTGGCTCTCGGACGGAGGTTGCCAAATCAAGAAAAAAGAACCTAAAAAATCGAAAACCCGTTAAAAGCAACTAATTTATGCTCGCATTGTTACTCGGAAGTGCCCTCCTGAGTATTTTTCACGCCATCATCCCAAGCCACTGGTTGCCCATTCTGGCAGTCAGCAGAAAGGAGGGTTGGTCGATCTCCAAAACCCTCCGAATGACCTTTGTCATCGGTATGGCACATGTGCTTAGCACGGTGGTGGTAGGGATTGCCGTTGCCAGTGCTGGTGCCGCCCTTTCAGAGGTATTAGCCTCTTTCTCCAAGTGGATAGCCCCAGTTATGCTAGGGGTGATGGGAGCTTTTTACCTTTATCAACATTACTACCACCACCACTTTCACCTCCAACCCCGGGAGAGCAGCTGGGGAATTGTGGCCTCGCTTGCCTTATCCATGTTCTTTTCTCCCTGTCTGGAGGTGGAGGGCTATTTCTTGGCAGCTGGCCCCTTTGGATGGTTATTTGTGGCCCAAATAGCCCTTGTCTACGCTGTTACCTCCGTAGCTGGCATGCTCGTGTGGATGTACTTTGCGTTGAAAGGACTTCGGAAAATGGACTGGCACGCACTAGAACACAATGCAGGCCTAATCACGGGCATCTTATTGATTTTGTCCGGCTTACTTATGTGGTTTTGGGAATAAACGCGCAACAAAAGCTACTTTTTTACCATGTCAAAAAAAAATAAATCACAAGGAGGCTTCGTATTCTCCACGGATCCCAACTTTCGATTTCCGGAACAAGAAGAAAACACTACCACCGCTCCCAATGAAAAGCAAGCACTTCGCATTTGGCTGCAACGCATAAAAGGCAATAAAGAAGCTACTGTAATTAAAGGCTTTGTGGGTTCTGATGCCGACCTGGAAAGTTTAGCCAAGCAGCTTAAAAACAAATGCGCAGCAGGAGGAAACGCAAAGGATGGTGAAATCATTATTCAAGGCGATCACCGCGATAAAGTACTCGCTTTTTTATTGGAAAAAGGGTTTTCGAATAGTAAAAAAGCAGGAGGATGACCCCCTACCGGATCGTTTTGACTGGACCAGAATCCAGCGGCAAAACCACCCTGGCCCAACAGCTTTCTAACCGCCTGGAGGCCCCTCTGGTGCCAGAATTTGCAAGAACCTACCTCTCGGCGCTGCAAAAACCCTATGAACTTGCTGACTTGGCTTACCTACAGAGAGGCCAACAGGCTTGGGAACAGTTCTACCAGGCCCAAGCAAACAATTGGCTGATCTTGGATACAGATTGGACCGTGTATCGGATTTGGTTAAACCATTTTTCACCAGGATCCAACCTGCTATTACCCTCTATACCTTGGAGCCTCTCCTTTCTGTGTAGCCCTGATATTCCCTGGGAATATGATCCGCTCAGGGAACACCCAACGAAAAGAAACGCCTTGTTCGAGGAATATAAAATGCTCCTGGAAGGTACAGGATGGCCTTTTAAAATACTGAGCGGAAACCCAGAAGAACGCCTGGAGCAGGCCCTCCAGGCCCTCCAACAAGCATTTGGAAGATAATTTTTTCCTCCGGAATACAACCTTTTTCTTGACCTCCTGTTTAAAGGGTCTCATCGGGGTGGGCTTTTTCTTGTAAAAAGCTCTGAGATTACACCCATCGAACCTGCCCGGGTAATGCCGGGAAGGGATTTGAGCCGGGTAGTGGCATCACTACGCACATGAAACCCCTTCATGGGCGGATGTTTCACTCATTCTTTATTGATCATGACTTTTAACAGTCACCCTTTTCTTCTTTTTTCCTTTTTCTTATCGGTTTCCCTTTCGTCTACCGCCCAGCAGTTGGACAGCGTCACCTTGAATGCGGTGGTCATTCAGGCCACCCGGACCGCTGCTGAAAGTCCGGTCCCACACAACAACCTAACTGAAAAAGAAATCGCACAATCCTATCATGCCCAAGACGTTCCATTTCTGTTGAGTGGCATACCCTCTGCGGTGGAAACCTCAGATGCAGGTGCAGGTGTTGGTTACACCGGCCTTCGAATTCGTGGTAGTGACCCTACCCGTATCAACATCACCTTGAATGGTGTTCCGCTCAATGATTCAGAAAGCCAAGGTGTTTTCTGGGTCAATCTTCCTGACCTGGCCGCTTCTGCCTCTGAAATCCAGGTACAACGTGGAGTAGGAAGCAGCACCAATGGAGCTGGCTCCTTTGGTGCCACGGTAAACCTTGATCTTTCCCGCATCAGCAACCAAGCCTTCACTACTCTGACCAATACGGTGGGCTCCTTTGGCCTCCGAAAACACTCCGTACAGTTTGGTACAGGTTCATTGGCAGGAAGTAACTTTTCCTTCACTGGAAGGGTCTCCAACATTGTCTCCGATGGTTATATCGACCGCGCTTCGGCCGACTTAAAGTCCTTGCACCTCACAGGAAATTATGTGGATGACCGACAATCAATCCAAGCCCACCTATTGTATGGAAGAGAAGTGACGTACCAAGCTTGGTATGGCCTCCCCGCACAATTGTACGATGAGTCGGTCAAAAACACATTCAATCCAGCCGGAACGGAGCGCAGGGATCAACCTCATCCGAATGAAGTAGATAATTACCAGCAAAGACACCACCTCCTTCACTACAAGCGCACCTTGCGCCCCAACCTTTTACTCCAGCTAAACGGGCATTACACCCGCGGATTTGGTTATTTCGAACAATACAAAGCGCAACAATCCCTACAAGATTATCAAATGCCCGACCGCCTTGTCGGGGACTCTGTCATCAGCACCTCTGACCTGATCCGTCGCCGTTGGCTGGATAACCATTTCTACGGGGCTACCTGGGCCTTGGTAGGACAAGTTGGCTCCTCAACCCTCACCTTTGGAGGAGCAGCAAACCAATACCTGGGCGATCACTTTGGAGAAGTGATCTGGGCAGAGCAGGCTACCCAACCTCTCGGACATCGGTATTACCAAAACGACGCAAAAAAGAACGATTTTAACGTTTTTGTCAAGTCTGAAACACGCCTAAACGATCATTGGTCTGGAATGCTCGACCTTCAATATCGACACGTGCAATACACATTTGAAGGATTTGACGCAGACCTTCGCTTTAGCCCTCAAACAGCAGCATTGCATTTTTTTAATCCAAAAGTGGGCCTCCGCTACCGACAAGGACCTCATAGAAGCGCTTGGTTGTTTGGAGGAGTTGCCCAACGCGAGCCTAACCGCGATGATTTTACACAGTCCTCCCCTACCAGCCGCCCTAAAGCGGAACAACTTTACAACCTGGAGACGGGTTACCAGACCGGTGGAGAGCAATGGTCGCTATCCGCCAATTTTTTTGGGATGTACTACATCAACCAACTGGCATTGGATGGTAGAATCAATGATGTGGGGGCTTATATCCGAACGAATGTCCCTAAAAGTTACCGGGCAGGACTCGAACTGGAGGGACAAATTCAGCCCCACTC
>JBKDAM010000111.1:0-4288 GCA_046316495.1 Chitinophagales bacterium | reverse complement strand
CGAATGGCCTGCGTTTGATTGTGCATGAGTACCATAAAGCTCCCATAGTAGCAGTAAACATCTGGTATCATGTAGGTTCAAAAAATGAAAAACCAGGAAAATCTGGATTTGCACACCTCTTCGAACACTTGATGTTCAATGGTTCAGAGAACTACAATACCGATTATTTTCAGGCACTGGAGGCCATCGGGGCCACCGACCTAAACGGAACCACCAATGAAGATCGCACCAATTACTTTCAGAATGTACCCGTAAACGCACTTGACCAAGTGCTTTGGCTGGAAAGTGATCGTATGGGTCACTTGTTGGGGGCCATCGACCAAGCAAAACTGGACGAGCAAAGAGGTGTTGTAAAAAATGAAAAAAGACAAGGAGAAAACCAGCCCTACGCAAAGGGTTGGGATATTATCCAAAAAGAAATGTTTCCGCCACACCATCCCTACGGCCACACGGTAATCGGGGAAATGGAAGACCTAGAATCTGCTAGTGTAGAAGATGTTCACGAATGGTTTAAAGCGTACTACGGTGCGGCCAACGCAGTGCTTGTCATCGCAGGAGATATCACCCCAGAAGTAGCATACGAAAAAGCAATGCTGTATTTCGGAAATATTCCTGCAGGCCCAACCATCGCTCGTCCTCTAGTAAATATCCCTAAAAGAACTGGCGAAACCCGCTCTGAATTCCAGGACCGAGTTCCAGAAGCACAAGTTGTGATGGTCTGGAATACTCCTCAATGGGGCACAGAAGAGAGTGTTTATCTAGACTTGGTTAGCGACGTGCTCTCCAGCGGAAAAAACAGCCGTTTGTACAAAAAATTGGTCTATGACCTACAACTGTGCACCAGCGTGTTTAGCTTTAATAATCCCTCGGAGATTGCAGGTAACTTCTATATTGGAGCTCGTGTAAAACAAGGCCATACAGTGGCTGAGGTGGAAAAAGCAATCAATGAGGAATTGATGACCTTCCTGAAAAATGGGCCAACCGAAGAGGAAATCAACCGCGTTAAATCAGCTTACTTCGCTGGGTTTATCAAAGGCTTGGAACGGATAGGTGGATTCGGTGGTAAAAGTGACTTGCTAGCCTCTAACGAAGTCTACGGGAACACCCCAGATGCTTACAAGCAACAACTAATATGGTACCACCAAGCCAGCGCTGGACAACTGCTTCAAACCAGCAATAAATGGTTGTCGGATGGCCGCTTTGTCCTGGTTTGCAACCCTCTTCCAGAATACAGTGTAACGGGAAAAGAAGCGGATCGCTCCAAAATTCCTGCTCTGACTGCTCCAGCAGAAGTTACTTTCCCCGCTATTCAGCGCGCTACTTTGAAAAACGGCATGAAAGTGCTCCTTACACAGCGGAAAGAAAGTCCCACCGTGGTCGCGAGTATGATGTTTGATGCCGGATTTTCTTCCGATAAATTTGGAGGTCAACTTGGCTTGGCGTCTATCTCGATGAGTATGCTGATGGAAGGAACCAAAACTAAAAACGCACTTGAAATCAACGAGCAGCTGCAATTGTTGGGCGCCAGCATGAACGCTTCAAATGATTTGGATTATTCCTACATTACTCTGAATACCTTGCGTCAAAACCTCGACAAGAGCCTTGACCTAATGGCGGATGTAGCACTTAATCCAGCGTTCCCAGAAGCCGATTTCAAGCGGTTACAAGACCAGCAGATCAGCGGCATTCAAAACGAGAAAAAACAACCTAGGAGCATGGTAATGCGGATAGCCCCTACATTGTTGTATGGGGAAGACCACCCTTACGCGATGCCCATGTCTGGTTTAGGGGAAGAAGAAACCGTTCGGAACCTGACAACGAAGAATATCCGCGATTTCTACAGCCGCTGGATGAAACCCAATAATGCAACCATCGTGGTGACCGGCGACATTAGCATGACTGAATTGGTGAATGCGCTTGAAAGCCGTTTCGGCAGCTGGGCAAAAGGAACTACACCCAAAAAAGAGATTCCTGTTGTTTCCTCAAAAAACAATGGCAAAATCTATGTGATCGACCGCCCTGAAAGCCCACAAACCATGATTTACTCCGGTTACCTTATTGACAAATACGGCTCAGTAGACGAAAATGCGCTCGATCAGGTGAATAATGTACTAGGTGGGGATTTTACTAGCCGCATTAATATGAATATCCGTGAGGATAAGCACTGGTCCTATGGGGTTCGTTCCTTTGTTCAAAATACAAAAGGTCAACGCCCTTTCTTAATTATGGCACCTGTCCAAACAGACAAGACCAAAGAAAGCGTTCAAGAAATCACCAAAGAAATCAGCTCGTTTATCACAGACAAGCAAATGACAGAAGCCGAATTTGATAAAACCAAGCAGAATACGGTAATGGGCATGGCAGGTATGTGGGAAACCAACGCTGCTGTAAATGGAAGCGCTAGAAGCTTACTACGGTATGGACTTTCTGACTCTTATTGGAACGATTACGCAAAAAGTGTCCAAAAACTTAGCCTTAATGACACGAAAACAGTGGCTAAAAAGGTTCTACAACCATCAAATCTAAGCTGGTTTATGGCTGGAAGCGCAGATAAAATCCTTCCTGGACTTAGCGAGCTGGGAATGGAAATTATTCTGATTGACGCCAATGGAAATTTGGTTAAGAAGAAAAATCCATAAGCATTTCGAGTGATAAAAAAAGCCGCTGCAGAACAATTCCGCAGCGGCTTTTTTTATTATTTTTCTGGCACTATTACTTCTTGCGTTGGTACATCGGCAGATTTAACAAGCCCAATCGCTGAAAAAAGTGCGCAAAGGAAACCCGTAAAACTCCCAGACCGTACTTCACACTCCGACTGAAATTGATACTAGAAGCCTCCTCGAAATATTTCGTTGGGCAGGTCACCTCACCAATATCGAAACCCGCATATACAATCTGAGACAACATTTCATTGTCAAAGACGAAATCATCCGAATTGACATTAAAATCAATCGTTTCAAGCACCTCACGACTGAATGCGCGGTAGCCAGTGTGGTACTCCGATAATTTGTACCGAATCAAAACATTTTGGAAAAAAGTAAGGAAGCGATTCGCCACGTACTTGTACATGGGCATACCCCCTTTCAAGGCTCCCATACCAAGAATCCGAGAACCCAATACTACAGGATACAGCCCCTCCCCTATGATGTTCACCATCGACGGGATCAGTTTTGGCGTGTATTGGTAGTCCGGATGCAGCATAATCACTATATCTCCCTTCAGGCTCAGCGCCTTGTTGTAAAGGGACTTTTGATTACCACCGTATCCTTTATTCTTTTCGTGGACAATCACATGCTGAATCCCAAGATCCTTGGCGACCTCAGCGGTATTGTCCTTGCTATTATCATCGCAAAGAATCACCTCATCTACCAGGTCAAACGGGATCTCTCTGTAGGTGATCTCAAGGGTTTTGGCTGCATTGTAAGCAGGCAAAACCACAATTACTTTTTTTCCTTTGTACATGCTTGAATATTATTCCTGGGTCTCCGGTGCGGCCTCAGTCGATTCCGCTTGTTGTGCCTCCGCCAATAGGCCGGTTTGTTGCATATAGCCAAACCACTTTACACATTTTTTAATATCATTGATGTGCACTCGGTCTTGATCATGTTCAGGAACAACCTTTGTAAAGTATGTCCGTAGGTCGGAGCTATTGGCGGAAGTAAGATCAGGAAGTGGATTTTCCTCTATTTGCTCCAACATGCGGCCAAACACCTCAGCGAGGGAGATCGTATCCTGTCCTTTATCGGTGTCGGTGTAGATACCAATCGTCCCAAGGGGCGTCACCTGATTTTGACGGATGGATAGAAAGCGGGTCTTCTTTTGAACCGTGTCTTCCACAATAATTCCGTTACCACGAGTGGTAACCAATTTGTGCACACCGGGAGTACCGGCCACCACAACAAACCTTTCTAAATTCATATTATACAGTCATGATTTCTTTCTCCTTGGTTTCGATTACCTTGTCCACCAAAGCGACATATTTGTTTACCAAATCTTGAATTTCTGTTTCTTTTCTCTTCCCGATATCCTCTGCCAATCCATCTTTTACAGCTTTTTTAATGCCGTCCAACACCTTGTGGCGAACGTTTCGCACCGCAACTTTGGCTTCTTCCCCAACCGCCTTGGCTTTTTTAACCAAGTCTTTTCTGCGTTCTTCTGTGAGAGGGGGTAAGAACAAGCGGATTAAGTTGCCGTCATTTTGAGGGGTTAACCCAATATTCGAGTTGATAATTGCTCTTTCGATGGGCTGTAACATATTTTTTTCCCAGGGCTGAATGGTTAAGGTACG
>JBKDAM010000110.1:0-14345 GCA_046316495.1 Chitinophagales bacterium | reverse complement strand
GGGTGGGAGGCTCCGGCCGCGGCCTTACAGGACCCGCGCCTGGAGCCTCCCACCCCAACAGCAAAAATTCATACCCCTTTCCACAACCCGCTTTTTTTATAAAATTTTTAAAAAGGTAAAAAGGTAAAAAACCCAAAACTTAAAAAGTCCTGGCGAGCCGGAATCCGAGGCGGTTGACACGGTTGTCTGGCGTGTCGTCAGCGCGGTTCGACACCCGGCAAAGAGGCGGGTAGTCGTACCATGAGCCACCACGGACCACTCGGTCGGATCCACTAGCAGCACCCAACGGATTCATCTGAGCAGTCGAAGAATAGTCGCCATACCAATCCGAACACCATTCCCATACATTACCGCTCATATCATACAGGCCCAGCTCGTTCGGATGCTTCCCCTTTACTGGATGCGTATTACTACCCGAATTCGAGCCGTACCAACCCACCTCGCCCATATTGTTACTTCCAGGATATCGATAGCCCCTGCTCTCCTTACCACCCCGAGCTGCATACTCCCACTCCGCCTCCGTCGGCAAGCGGTACTTTAAACTCCCACTTCGCTCGTTCAACCTCCTCAAAAAATCCTGAATATCATTCCAATTCACCCCCTCCACTGGGCATTGATCGCAGCCGGTATTATACGAAGGATTATTCCCCATTACCGCCCGCCACTGCGCCTGCGTCACTTCCGTCTCCCCTAGGTAATAATCTCCCAGCGTCACCCGGTGCACCGGCTTTTCATCACTTTCACAGCCCTCCTGCTCCCCCGTGCAGCCCATTGCAAAGGTCCCGCCCTTGATCAAAATCATCTTCCCTACCAAAGGAGCGTGGCCGCCCACCTCCGGAACATCCGGATCAGGGGCTGGAACCACTAGCTCGCGCGGTCCTTGAACAGGCACCAAAACTAACTGCCCTCGAAGGCTACTTGACAAATAGGGCACCTGCTCCATCCCCATCTGCTCCGCTGCATCCTGCGTTGCAGCAGAGGTCTTCGTAAATATCTGGAGAATATCCAGACCGGGCTCCTTCAGGTACCGGGCCAAGGCCGACGTGTAGGGGCTGTTGGAACCATTCCCGTCCCAAGCCTTGCTTTTCGGAGCCGTCGCATACCCTACCAACGACCCTTTTGGAGCCGGCAAAGCAGCCAATCCTATATCAGTGCTTCTCGTCCAACTCCTCGGCAGAGGATTATCTCGACAGGCATCCAATACCATCAGTTTTGTTACTGCCCCAGCCGCATTCATCCCATCCAATACCTTCATCGCATCCACACAGCAATACTTCACATCCGTCTGCCAAACAGGGTTGGCTTCTACGGGCAGCAGATAGTTCGAACCATTTACTTCTAGTCCATGCCCCGAGTAGTAAAACATCGCCAATTCATAATTTCCTTTATAAATTTTGGTGGTGAACTCCTCCATGGCCGATTCCATCTCCTTTTGTTTCGCATTTTTTCGGATTATCACCTCAAAATTCAATTCCCGAAGCGTCTGCTCCATCAGCTCCGCATCGTTCACCGGGTTCTTTAAGGGCGTTCCATGCTGGTACTTGGCGTTCCCAATCACCAAGGCAATCCGCTTCCCGGGAACCGGCGTCGGGCCCGAGCCCGGCTGAAGGCCTTTGTTTACCTGCCCTTGCGCAGACAAGGACAGGTACAACGCTGTCCAGACCACTAAAATTAATCTTTTTATCATGTACTGAATTGCTTGATTTCAAACAGCCTCCTTGGCTATATATGCCTTACGTGAAAGGCGCCAAAATAAACAACCGCCCACTTTTATTTTCCACCACTTAGTATTTAACCGCTCCCATTGAGTAATTGGCGGTTTGAATAGGTTTTCTGAAATTACCCCTCCCCTAAGCAGCCATTTTTTCCACCAAAAAAAACCCACCTATCACCAAGGCCCGTATATTGCCCCCGCTTTCTCAACCTACGTTCACAACACCTTCCTCGCTGATGCAAAAAATAAAAATTGGCCTCTGCATGGCCGGCGCAGTCTCCGCCGGCGCCTACACCGCCGGAGTCATCGACTACCTGCTCGAAACCCTCGAACGCTGGGAAAAAGCCAAAGAACAAAACCAGGCCCTGGGTGTCGATCACCCGGACTACGACCACAGCATCCCCATGCACTCCGTCGAAATCGGAGTGCTCTCCGGAGCCTCCGCCGGAGGCATGACCGCCATCATCGCCGCTCGTGCCCTGCTCCAACCCATCGAACCAGCTTCCTATGAGCAGTTTCGAAGGGCTCCCGATCGCTACCAACCCAACAATGCGTTCTACGATACCTGGGTCAATATGACCGAACTGGAACTGGGTCGGCCAATGATGGACCAACTCCTGGATACCTCCGATATGGACCAACAGCAGCCCCCAAAAGCAGTGCTCAACTCGAATTTTATTGACCACCTGGCCCAAAAACACATCCGGGCGTACCGAGGGAAGCGGCTGCACCGTCCCTACCTGGCCCAAAAAGCCGAAATAGCCGTCACCTTTACCAACCTCAATGGGATCCAAAAAAACTACGCCTTCCGCTCCAGTTTCCAAGGCAGCAACTCGCTGTTCACCGCCCGCCAACACCTGGACTTCGGGCACTTTATCCTTCAAGACCTCAGCGAAAAGGATACCCTGGCCCTGGCCAACCTGAGCCCAGAACAGGAAAACCAGCTCCGAAAAGAGGAGAAAAAAAACCACCAAGGAAAAATTCCGGTGCTGTTTAGCAACCACTCCCCAACCAATATCGACACCATCCGGGACGCCGCCATGGCTACCGGTGCCTTCCCCCTCGGACTGGCCTTCCGCAAAGTAACCCGAAACAGCAATTTTCTGATCGAAAACCCCGCGTTTAAAGAAATTATCAATATTGATTTTAGTACAGGACTGGGTAAAAACCAGGCCTACGAAACCGTGATCGTGGACGGAGGAATGCTCAACAATGAACCGTTCGAAATTACCAAGTTCATCCTTGACCAACAAATTAAGCGAAATCAAAAAACTGCCGAAAACTCCTTCTTCAAAGAACCCATCATCCTCATGATCGATCCGTTCCCCTCCGAGGAAATGAAGGATGACCTACCCGCTCATCCGGATTTGCTCGAGGTACTGTTCCGAACCTGGCGCACCATGCGTTCCCAATTGCTCTTTAAACCTGACTTGCTGGAAGCCGCTGCCGATGTCACCAACAGCACCCGGTTTATCATCGCTCCCGCCCGACGCGATACGACCACCAATGCCATTATAGAAGGAAACCTGGCGATCGCCTGCGGAGCGCTCAGTGGATTCGGCGGATTCCTGGATATCCGTTTCCGCCGTCATGATTTTTTCCTGGGCCGAAAAAATGCCCAGTCGTTCCTCCAAAAATACTTTGCCGTTTCCTCCGAAAGCCAGGAGCAATTTGGACTGCTCCAATCCTACTCCCCGGAGGCACAAGCGCGGTTCGTGTTCCCCGGTGCTGATGGGCGGTTCTACTTCCCCATTATTCCAGATATGCGCCTGGCCCGCCCCGAACCCGAAACAGTGCCTACCTCTGGAATCCAGTACATGCGCTGCCTTCGCATCGAAACACCCCCAGAATATGGCCCTGAACTACTTCCCAAAATCACCCTCCAGGAATTGTCTCCCTGGCTGCCAGCACTCCAATCGAGACTCAAACAGGTTCTTCATAAAATGCTGGACCTGAGTAGAACCAAACAAACCTTGGCCAACTTGGCATTTTTCTTCTTTTTTGATAAAATTATCCGAAAAAAAGTACATTACCTGCTCCAAAAAGATTTTTCCAACCGCGGAATGTTGAAGTAATGCGGCCGCTTCGCTCCCCTTTCTACCCTGGGCAAATGCCAACTAACAGCAAATGGGTTATTTTTCGAAAAAAGGCTGCTTGTTTTCTTTTTTCGGAAAATAACCTACTTTTGCCAACGATCTGGCGGTAAACGCGTAAAAAACCGAACGAAGCTCCGTTCGAACAATAACCCGTCAGTCCCCTTTTCCCATCTTCAAAACAACCACTCCAATGTCCAGACACCCATTTGCCGTCCGCTTATTGCTTTTTTCCACCCTCAGCTGGGCACTTAGTAGCTGCAGCCTCTTCAAAAATTCTTCCTCTTCCGAACTATCTTCCTCTCCCAGCAGGCCCCCCTCCACGTATGGAGTTAAGTCCGACAAGCCTTCTTCGACGAATAGCAAGGCCACTATGCGCTACCGCTACAGCATCGTCGATGAAGCAGAACGCTACCTGAATACACCGTACAAATACGCGGGCCGAACTCCTCAATCGGGCTTTGATTGCTCCGGCTTCACTCAGTATGTTCTCCTGCAACGAGACATTGCCATTTCTCCTGCCTCCTACCTGCAAAGCCAAGAGGGAGAAGAAATCCCGCTGGATCAAGTGAAACCCGGGGATTTGATTTTTTTTGGAGAAAACAACAAGGTCAGCCACGTCGCCATGGTGTACGAGCGCTCTACCAAAGGCATCATCTGCATCCATAGCACTACCTCCAAAGGGGTCATCAAAGACAATATCAGCACCTCTAGCTACTGGAAACCTAAAATCCTATTCGCCAGAGATGTCATAAGTTCCAAGCTGAATTAAGCCCTTCGCTTCCCGAAAACACTGTACTTTTGCAGCGGTATCTACTGCAGCAGGGAACTTCTGTGCCCCTCCACTGCTGTGCCCTTTCCGCCTTACACGACTACTTACTTTTTTTAATGATGAAAAATTTCATTTTGCTCTCCGCGATTGTCCTAGGCTTCTCGCTCCCTTCTTGCAAAAACCTGGATGAACCTTTCCTTCAAGAAATTGACCAAGCCATATCCAATACCGATAGCTTGCCAAATGAAGCCGATAAGATCAAAAGCCTGGAAAACATGGCTAAAAACCTGGAGCCCTACAAGGAATCCGATCCAGAACTCGTCCCGATTCTGATGCGAGAAATGGAAAAAATATTCAACAACATCATTCGAGATTACGGCCGTACCCTGGATGCTATGAAGGAGTTTAAAAAGGAGTATGAATCCGGAGAAATCGAGCTGGATAAAGCCCGCGTTAAATTCGGGAAAATCAAAAAACAACTCCACGCCCTCAAAAAATCCTTCTACTCCATTAAAGGCGTTTCCGCCCGCGATCCACGAATTTTGATCCAACAGGGCGCCGAAACCACAGGAAAGCCCGCCAGCGCCAAGGCAATGGATGGGCTGGATATTCGGGATTTTAACAAGGAAAAAAATCAAGCAAAATGAGGCTCCTAACCATACTCTTCGCCGCTTCACTCTTCGCCTGGAGCTGTAGCCCCACGCAACCAAAAGCGCAACTCGTGCTCCAAAATGGACACTTTTTTACCGCAGACTCCCTCCAACCAATGGCCACCGCAGTGGCTATCCTCGATGGGAAGCTAGTCTATGTCGGCAATCAAGAGGGGCTGAAAGAATGGATCGATGACCAAACAGAGGTGATTGACCTGCAAGGAAAATTTGCGCTCCCAGGCTTGATCGAAGGCCATGGCCATTTCTCCGCTTTGGGCCGTAGCCTCCGTAACCTCCAACTGCTCCATACCCGCTCTTGGAAAGAAATCATTGAAGCAGCACAGCAAAAGGCAAACCAACTGCCAGCTGGAGAATGGCTGGAAGGACGTGGCTGGCACCAGGAAAAATGGGTAGAATCGCCCGGAAAAACCGTCAACGGGTACCCCTACCATGATGCCCTTAGCGAGGCTACGCCTTTACACCCTACCATCCTGTACCATGCCAGTGGCCACGCCCTACTGGCCAATCAAAAAGCCATGGAACTCGCTGGTATTTCTGTCGAAACCCCAGACCCCCTGGGTGGGCGGATCGTCCGTGACCTAAACGGCCGGGCCATCGGTGTCTTCGAAGAAAATGCCATGGAACTCATCGAACGCCCGCTAAAAGAGTGGAAGGATAAACGAACAGAAGCCGAAAAACAAGCCGAACACGATACCATCGTCCAATATGCCGTCCGCCAATGCCTGCGCTATGGAATCACTTCTTTCCAAGATGCCGGTAGCTCCCTCTGGGAACTCCAACAGTACGAACGGCTAGCCAATGCCGGCCAATTAGGAATGCGCCTCTGGGCCATGCGCGCCCAACCCCTGCCCTCCGAACTCCAATCAAAGCAGGACTATCCCAAAGTGGATGTCGGAAATGGGTTCTTTACCTCCCGCGCAGTCAAAGCTTATTTCGATGGCGCCCTGGGCTCCTACGGCGCCTGGCTCTTAGCGCCGTATGCCGACAAACCCGACTCCTATGGCCAAAATACCACCCCGCTCGATACCATCGCCGCCCTCGCCCAACGCTGCCGGGAACTCGGACTACAGTTTTGCGTCCATGCAATCGGTGACCGCGGCAACCGGGAGGTTCTGAATGTTTTCGAACAAAAAGGGTGCAACGCCTCCCTGCGCTGGCGCGTAGAACATGCCCAACACATCGACCCAATCGATCAACCTCGCTTCCAGCAGCTGGGCGTCATTGCGTCCATGCAAGCCATTCACTGCACCAGCGATGCGCCGTTTGTCGTCAAACGATTGGGCGAACAACGCGCAAAGGAGGGCGCCTATGCCTGGCGCAGCCTCCTGGACCTGCATACCCGCATGACCAATGGTACCGATACACCCGTTGAAGAGGTCGATCCCTTCGCCTGCTTGTACGCCAGTGTTACCCGCCGCCACCATGTCGGAGGACCCGCTTTTTTCCCCGAACAAGCGATGACCCGCGAGGAAGCCCTTTACTCTTACACGCTCTGGAATGCTTATGCCGCCTTCGAAGAAAATCAAAAGGGCTCCCTAAAAGTAGGGAAAGTAGCCGATATCGCCGTGCTCGATCGAAACCTCCTCACTTGCCCCGCTGATGAAATGCCCCAAACCAAAGCCCTGATGACCATCCTGGCCGGCAAAATAGTCTACCAAGATCCTACCAGCCGTTAAGGAGGGTGCTTTTAACACCCTGCTTTGCTGAGAATGGCCTACATTGTGGCGCACTACTATGAACGCTAAACGCATACAACTCATAATCGGCATGATGACCCTGGCCCTCGTCGGGGTCATTAGCCTTCAAATTTACTGGATCGGTTGGAACATCCGCCTCAACGAGGAACAGTTCGATAAAAGTGTCTTCGAAGCCATGAACAGCGTGGCCAATAAATTGCAGGTCTACGAAAACACCACCGTGCTCGAAGCACTCAACCGATCTAGATCCTCCGGAACTGTCCAAGAGGCCGCCAAATTCCTGGAAAATGGCTTTTCCAAAAAAAATCGACTCAGCAAGGATCCCCAAGATGGCTTCGAAGACAATGTCGCAATGTGGGAATATATGAAGGTCAGCCAGCTGGTCGATGCAAAACCCCTGTCGGAACGGGTGCCCCTCGACCTGCTCTCCCAGTGGCTGCAAGAAGAATTCGCCAATCGAGGAATCCAGGCAGTCAAACAATTCGGGGTGTACTCCAAGGCCCGCAACAGCTTCGTGATCGTAAATGGCTATTTCGTCGTAGAAGATTATAGCCCACAGGTAACCCAGGGCAGCGCCTATACCCTCTACAATTCCAGGTACCGAGTGGCCTTGTTTCAACAAGACATCGAATCCCCAGGATATTTATCGCTGTACTTCCCCAATCGTACCCGATTGGTACTGGGTTCTGTGCTGCCCACCTTGCTGCTCTCCGTCCTCTTCTCCGGTATTATCCTGTTCTGTTTTTGGTACACCATCCGCGTCATTTACCGACAAAAACAATTGTCTGAAATGAAAACGGATTTTATCAACAACATGACCCACGAATTTAAAACCCCGATCGCAACCATCTCCCTGGCTACCGACAGTATTGTAAGCCCCGTCATCCTGCAATCCCCCGATAAAATCAAACGCTTTGTAGATATTATCCGACAAGAAAACCGCAGGATGAACAGCCAGGTAGAACGGGTGCTGCAAATGGCCCTCATCGATAAAAAAGAATTCCAGCTCCGCTTGGAATCCGTCGATATCCACGCCCTCATCCAACAAGCCGTCGAGAACTTCAGTCTGCAGGTGGAGCGCCGGGAAGGAGCTATCAAAAGCCAGCTCCAGGCAGAACAACCCATCATTGAAGGCGATGCCACCCATATTACCAGCGTGATCCACAACCTGCTTGATAACGCGAATAAATACAGCCCAGAAAAGCCACAAATCACCATCAGTACCCGAAATGTGCCCATGGGACTGGAAATTACCGTCGCAGATAATGGAATCGGCATCAGCAAAGAAGCCCGCAAAAACATCTTCGACAAGTTCTACCGAGTTTCGACCGGCAATATCCACGATGTAAAAGGGTTTGGACTAGGCCTGAGCTATGTAAAAGCGATCCTGACCGCCCATAAGGGACTCATTGATGTCAAAAGTGAACCCGGCAAAGGCAGTAGCTTTATTATAACGTTCCCCCTCCGACAACATACGCATGAATAACCTGTTTTACGTGCCCCAACTAGGCAGCGGTATCGTCCAAATTGCCGAAGAAGAAAGTCGCCACATCGCGGTCGTCCTTCGAAAACGGCTCGGCGATCGGTTGGAACTCACCGACGGTAAAGGCAAATATGCCATCGGGGAACTCGTCGAAATCGGAAAACGACACGCTGCCGTCCAGATACTGGAAGAAAAACAGTTTCCCTCCCCCTCCGTTCGCCTGCACCTGGCCATCGCACCGACTAAAAACATCGATCGGTTGGAGTGGATGTTGGAAAAAGCCGTGGAAATCGGCGTGGACACCATCACTCCCCTGCGTTGCCAGCACAGCGAACGGCAACAAATCCGGTACGACCGACTCGAAAAAATCGTCGTATCCGCTATGAAACAAAGCCTTCGAACGTACCTTCCTACCCTTCAGGAGCTCTGTCCTTTTCCCAAACTCTTTGAAAACCTCTCAGCCAAACAGCGGTTCATCGCCTGGTGCCCGGATGACCAACCAATGCCCCACCTGCAATCCGTACTGCAGCCGGGCCTCGACACCCTCATCCTGATTGGTCCAGAGGGTGATTTTTCACCAGAAGAAGTAGCCCTTGCCCAAAAAAACCACTGCCAACCAGTGACCTTAGGCGCCGCTCGACTCCGAACGGAAACAGCAGGTCTGTATAGCTGTGCCGCCTTTAACCTGGCTCAAGTCACCCCCTAAGAGGGAAGAATCGAAAATCAAAGTGGCATCATAAGCGTCCAGGTTATGGACAAGAGTAATGGTAACTACCGCTTGGTCAAAACGAATGGCAGCAGTTCGGATACTGTTGTTGAAGCTGGTTTGATGCAGAAAGGCGAGCGTTGAAAAGGAAAGAACAGGGACAATTGGATTGGGATTTCAGCTGTAATTGGAAACAAGCCGAGAAGTTTCTGGAGAACAGAACTCAAACCAGAATCCAAGGCATTTAATTTCTTTCCTGTCTTCGACACTTTTTTTTGTAAAAAAATCATAAAATGCTGTAGATCATTTATTTGCACAAAAAAAACACGTTCATTTTGGGTGTCCCAGACACCCAACTCCTATCGTTAGGGGTATTTGATCGGCAAAAAAGGAATCGAAGTGGTGTTATAAGCGTACAGGTTAAGGTATTCAGTGAAATATATACCAAAGAGGAGCAGAACTACCTCGCTACGTTGTTCAAACTTCGTTTTAGGGTGTCCCAGTGTCGAAAAAAAGAGGGCTTTTAATAATGGTTAATGGTTAATGGTTAATGGTTAATGGTTAATTGTTAATGGTTAATTGTTAATGGGGCCTATCAACTAGATTAATAAGGCACCCTAAGAACTTAACTCAGAATTACAAAAAAAATGGGCAGTAAGCACAACGCTCACCACCCATTCTTTACCCCCAATTAACAATTAACAATTAACAATTAACAATTAACCATTCTGAAACGATGGCTACAGGGAGGGCAAAATGCAATTTCCAGTAAGAAAGGCTTTAATTTTTCTTGGCGCGCTGCATTGGATTACCCTGGTTATTGGTACCCCGAACTGGGCGGGAAGACTTGAACAGGTCGACCCGGGAAGGATTTTCTACCTTTGGCCAGCTCTGGTTGCTCGTATCGATATCCGCGGTCTCTAGATAAGGATCCAATACAATAGACGCCACTTCTTTGTCTTTGGCGAACGATTTAACGACTTTCTGTTCATTTTTACGCCAAATATAGGCGCTGATCCGCTCTACCTCGCTGCTGCCATCTACATAATTCCACTGAATGATGAGGGGCATTACTAGTCCTCCTTTATTGGAAAAGCTCAGTTCATAGTAAAATTTTCCAGCGTATTTTTCCAAATCAGGACCCGTAATTTTCTCCATATTCGCGGAAGCTCCCCGGTTACCACGTCCACGCTGAGGACCTTCGCCCGCCCCTTCTGGCTCCTTGTAGTAATAGTAAAAATCGCGTAGCGTCGTATCCTGGTCAACCAAAAAGTTCAGCTTGCCCTCCCGATTCCGGATCTTGGAAATCGACTCAAAATTAGGATTGTTTTCAGGCCGGTCAAAGCCCGCTGGGGCTGCCATTTCTTTTTCTCCATCTTTGGAGCTTCCCACGGTAAATACCCGAACGGAGTCTAAGGAAATATCTACTGGCTGAATATCATAGAACCAACCGCGCCAGAACCAGTCCAGATCAACCCCGGATGCATCCTCCATGGTCCGGAAAAGGTCAGCAGGAGTTGGATGCTTAAATGCCCAGCGCCGTGCATATTCCTTGAAGGCGTAATCAAACAGCTCCCGGCCCATCACCGTTTCCCGAAGAATATTAAGGGCGGTCCCAGCCTTATGGTAAGCGTTGGAGCCAAACTGATTAATATTCTCGCTGTTGGTCATTACCGGCTCCAGCTGATTCGGTGGAAGTTTCATATAATCCACGATTTTGTGGGCGGGGCCACGAGAAGAGGGATAGTTGTTATCAAACTCCTGTTCGGCCAGAAACTGTACGAAGGTATTGACCCCTTCATCCATCCAGGTCCACTGCCGTTCATCGCTATTAATAATCATCGGGAAAAAGTTGTGCCCTACCTCGTGGATAATCACTGAAATCATTCCATACTTGGTACGTGCACTGTAGGTTCCATCCGACTCTGTACGGCCAAAGTTGAACGAAATCATTGGATATTCCATGCCGTTACTTGCTTCCACGCTGATGGCGGTTGGATATGGGTAATCAATGGTGTACTTGGAATACACCCGAATGGTATGGGCGACCGTCTTGGTAGAGTACTTTCTATACAAACTATAGGCTTCCTTCGGGTAGAAGCTCATACACATCACATTCTTTCCGCCCTGAGGCTGGGACATCGCATCCCAAACAAACTTACGAGAGCTCCCCCAGGCGAAATCACGTACATTTTCCGCCTTAAATTTCCAGGTCACCATTTTATCGGTAACAGGCGATTGTTCACGGGCTTTTGCCTCCTCCAGCGTAACTACTTCCACCGGCTCGTTGGATTGTTGGGCCTGCTTCCAGCGGCTGAGCTGAGCAGGGCTAAGCACCTCGGCCGGGTTTTGGCAAACACCGGTAGAGGCAATGACGTGGTCAGCAGGTACGGTCATGTTTACGGAGAAATTACCAAAAGCGAGTGCAAACTCTCCTCTTCCGGTAAATTGCTTGTTATTCCAGCCCTGGTAATCGCTGTACACACACATGCGGGGATACCACTGCGTGATGGTGAACACACAATTACCGTCTTCGTCAAAAAGCTCGTAGCCTCCACGGCCCCCTAATTTGGTTCGGGGTATGATTTTGTAATTCCACTTTACTTTAAATTCGTATTTCTGATTGGGCAAAAGCGGTTGGGGGAGGTCAACCCGCATCATCGTGTAATTAATGGTGTAAGGAAGCGGTTTCCCATTTTTATCCGTCACTTTTTCGATATTCACCCCGTAACCCTCCAGGTTTTTCCGGAATTCTAGGCGTTCGAGCTGTCCTTCCGTGACAGGAGTTTCAAAGGAACCTCCGTTGAAATTATTGCTTTCGTTATCTCCTCTGTGCTCATTTTCATCTAATTGCAGCCAGAGGTAGTTCAAAGGTTCGGGGGCATTGTTGAAATAAGTGATGGTTTCCTCACCATATAGCCGGCGTTCTTTTTCATCCAACCGGGCATCAATTTGATAATCAGCACGTTGCTGCCAGTATTGTGCACCAGGTGCTCCGGAAGCAGCCCGGAATCCATTCGCATCCGGGAGCATAATGCCCAGTTGCTCAAATTTATTCCCGTGATTGGAGGTGGGGTTGTTTTGGATATTTTGGGCTGGCAGCCACCAGCTAAGCCCCAAGAGGGGAATCATGAAGAAAAAACGTCTAAGCATAACTGTGAATAGGTTAAAATCACGAACCGTGTCTTACTTTTGCAAAGCTATGCAAAGACACAACCTTTTTTGCAAATTTTATGGGTTCTCCCTGCTTTTCTTCTGTTTAGGGCTCTTAATGCAGCCTTCTGAACATCCCTTTTACGTGAGTGTAACCGAAATCCGGTCCGACACCGCAAAGAAGACCTTCCAGGTGAGTTGCCGAATGTTTACAGACGATTTACAAGATGCTTTGTACCGCAAATATGGTTTCAAAGCAGAGCTAGCCCGCCCACAGGGCGCCGATGCAGATGGTCAATTGGCCATTTACCTACAAGAACGGCTTCAAATCACGGTGAATGGCCGCCCCGTGGAACTGCGCTGGGTGGGTTATGAAATAGAGGAAGAAGCGACCTGGTGTTATTTTGAAGCTGCGGAATTCCCCGGTATGGGGCCGGTAGAGGTGCAAAATAGGCTGCTGTATGATTACTTGAGTGGACAAACCAACCTGATTCACCTGTACCGGAATGGTGCGCGCAGCAGCAGTAAACTCGATTATCCTGACGTTCGTGTTTCTTTCCCTTAAGATGCTCGAAGGGAGTAGGTTAGGCTTACCAAACCGGTCTCAAACGGCACTACCTCTTTCAACTCCCAGGAATCTTCCAAACCAGGAGCCGGAAAAAGTGGAATACCCTCTCCCAATGTAAGCGGCACTAAAGTCAGAACGAGCTGATCAACCAGTTTTTCCCGAAAAAAGTACTGTGCCAACTGTCCACCGCCCACCAACCAAAGGTCCTTCTCCATCGTTTTTTTCCATTGAAGCACCGCTTCAGACACCTGTTCAGAAACCACAACCGTCTCCGGACTGGAAACGGGAAACGAAGCATTCTGGCTTACTACCATGCAGGGCAGTCCTGGATACGGCCAATCGATCCCCATTCCAAGAATTTTATCGTAGGTCTTACGGCCCATTATTAGTGCCCCAATCCCATCCAGGAACAATTGGTAACCGTGGTCAATCTGATTAGGGTTAGGAAGCTGCTCCAGCCAGTCAATGGCCCCATCTGGACGAGCGATATAGCCATCTAGGCTTGTAGCGATATAAAACACTAATTTTCCCATGTTTTTTCCAAAAAACAAAAGTAAAAATAGAAGAGGAGATCCCTATAAAAAAGAAAAGAAGCGCGCTTCGAGAATTGCAAGAGCTGAAGAGGAGATACCTTGATTAGGGTGAAGGTATTTTTTAAAAAAAGAAAGCCCGCCTACCAAACGGCAAGCGGGCTCCTATAATAGCTAAGCAATCCGACAAATTATGCTTTACCCGTACCTTTTGCCTTTTCGATTACCGCTTTAGCGATACCGTCTGGTGCAGGAGAGTAATGTGAAAACTCCATAGAAGAAGCAGCACGGCCAGAAGTCAGGGTACGCAACTGTGTCACATAACCGAACATTTCTGCCAACGGAACTTCAGCCTGGATAGCTACAGCGCCTCCCATACGAGTTTCCTGTCCTTTTGGAAGACCACGGCGACGGTTCAAGTCACCGATTACAGAACCCACGTACTCTTCTGGAGTTACGATTTCCAATTTCATGATGGGTTCCATCAACACTGGCTTACAGCTAGGAGCAGCAGCACGGAAACCTTCTTTCGCACACAATTCGAAGGCGATTGGCTTCGAGTCTACTGCGTGCATACCACCGTCTGTTACCCGTACCTTCATAGAGTCGATGTTGTAACCAGCCAGGATACCATTGCTCATCATCTGTGTGAAACCATCTGAAATAGGCTTCATATAGTTCTTATCGATTGCACCACCCACGATGGCCCACTCGAACTGAAGCTTTTTCTTACCTGACTTGAAGTCATCGCTGTTGAGGAACTCCTCATCTGCAGGTCCAAGTTCGAATTCCATATCGGCGAACAAACCAGAACCACCGGACTGCTTCTTCAAGCGCTCGCGGTGATTGACCGTTTTGGTCAACGATTCTTTGTAGTTTACCTGAGGAGCACCCTGGTTGCATTCTACTTTAAATTCGCGACGAAGACGATCCACGATGATTTCCAAGTGCAACTCAC
>JBKDAM010000109.1:0-12462 GCA_046316495.1 Chitinophagales bacterium | reverse complement strand
ACCCTGAGGACTTTGCTAAAGTCCTTGAAATGGTTCAAGGCGAGCTTCACGGGCTCTTTTGAAAACACCCTATTTGGATCCTAATAAAATGCGATCGGCAATGCCTGTACAAAGGCATTGCCGATCGCATTTTATAGGCCCCAACTCCTTTTTAAAGAGTAAGAATTGGGCGCTATCCTGGGCTGGAAGAAAAACCTTTTCTCCCTACAATACTTTTTTTTATTATCGGTTAAACCTTGGAGTACATAAAAGGTCCTAGTAGATAAAAAAAATGAGCAGACTTTTACAAGCCGCTCATCTGAAACCTTAATTGAAATATCTAATACTGTGTGCTCTTAATCAATTTCGGAGCCTGCGGCTCTTCTGATTATTTTTTTCGGAGGGTTCAAAATCGACTGACAACACCCGAGGAAATTCTCGGACCCGGTACTGACCGGTGTAAATCTTGTCTTCCTTCAAACCATAATTGTCAACCAAGTACTCCGGAAGTTCTACGGGCTGTTCTACCCGAAAAAAACCACCGTCAAAGTGTTTTCCAATAAAGTCAGGATCCATAGAATTTTTTAAGAACAAAATTCGGATGTATCCGGAGGGGGTACGACGAAAGTAAGCTTTCGTACAACTACAATGGGTTTCCGTTGTGTTCGGAAGTGAAATACTAACCATAAAGCGCGGGGATTAAGAATATATTAAAAAAGATGAACAAAACTAGGGTGCAAAGCTGCAACATAGGATGCAAATTCTTCCCAAAAAGATGATAATTCTTCCCAAAAGATTAGAAAGATACTCTACCTTTACCAAAACTATGCCAATTCCCGAAAGTGATTTTGATTTTCCCCCAACTTTTTTCACTTAATCCCGTTCCGCTCTTCCCTCCACCCGTTTGCCCAAATGGCTCGTTTTAATCCGCTCTCTTTTGAATTGTTGTGACTATCCCTTATTCAAATGCCCGGAATTGTTCGTCTACTCCTCGGCCTTCTTTTTTGCAGTACGCTTACTGCTCAATCGCTCCCTTTCCAAACCATCACGGTTTCGGATGGCCTCTCTCAAGGCTTCATCACCGCCTTACACCAAGACCGCAACGGCTTTCTCTGGATTGGAACCCTGGATGGACTGAACCGATATGATGGATATTCCATCAAGCGATTCAACACCCAACCCTTCGACCCATACTCCATTTCTGACAATGCAGAGATCACCGCAATCCTGGAAGATGTAGAAGGCCTTTTATGGATCGGCACTAGCTCCTCTTTGTATATTTTTGACCCCGCCACCGAATTTTTCTACAATCTTCGAAGCACCCTTCCACAACCAACCGAGCTTGGGATCGATCAACTGGTCCAACTAAGCCCAAGGCAACTCCTACTAATGCCCAACCCTCAGGAAGTTTACTTGCTGACACTTCCGAATCAACTCGCTCAACCACTTAGAAGCAAAGCCGAGTTGGCCCTAAGCCAAATCCAGATTCAACCCGTTACTACTAATCCGCTTTTAGCTCAGGAAGGATTTAGCATCGCATCCAGTAACGACTCTTTGTTTTTTCTTCCCAGTAAAAGTCTTCGAAAGGTATTTTACTACTTTAATCCTGCGACCAATACCCTGCAGGAACGGCCCTTCCCCATTACTCCTCCTGTTTTTTGGCAAGGCCGATCCGGTCAACATCACCTCTTGGGTAAACGATCCGAATTGCTCCCTCCCGTCCAACACTGGGGCACCATTTTTAAGACAGATGAAAATGACTACCTGATCAGCCAGTTCATGGACCTCTCCATTTACCGGACCTCCAAACCGACCCTACCAGAGGGAACCCTCAATACCAACCCCATCGTTCAGCCCATCCTGCAGGGCTCCACTATCATCAGTCGATGGATGGTAGATCAATCCAATGTACTTTGGATGGGAACCACCGGCCACGGACTTCGCAAAGCCAATCTCCAGCGTCCTTCTTTCCATCATTTTTTGGAAGGGAAAAGCGTGTACAACCTAAAACAGCTGGAAGATGGGCGAATTTGGTTTGGAAAACATTTCCCCTACCACCTGCTTAACCCTAAAACAGGGCAGTTAGAGTGGGCAGACTGGAAGGAAACATTCAAGAACAAAAGAATTCATAACCTGCACACCGACCGAAAAGGAAATCGTTGGTTCATTTGCCATGATTATGAACAACCCATCTTTGCTGGTATCTTCATCTGGGAAAAAAACAAACGTCAATTCACGCAACTGTTGGCTGACCTTCCACAATTGCCCTATGTGGCAGAACAAATACTAGAGGACCGATTTGGCAATATTTGGATCGCTGGACACAATGGCGTGGTGATCCGATTCTCAGAGGGATCAAAAGTGCCGCAAAAATGGAGCTACCTACCCCTGTTCAACTCCAATCAAAAAGAAATTCGAACCAATGCAATCCATCAAGACCATCAAGGAAGGATTTGGATTGGTACCTCCGAGGGACTCATTAAGGCAGAAAAAACAGAAGAAACGACCCCCATCTTTCACCTCTACCAACACGAGCCCGGCAACCCAACGTCCCTTAATACCAACCGAATCCTGTCGCTCACCCAACTCCCCAATGACCCAGGCGCACTCTGGATCGGAACCCGTGGTGGGGGAATCACCCGATTCGATATTCAAAGTGAAACCTGTACTTCCTTCCTCGAACAAGACGGACTCCCCAATAATGTGGTCTATGGACTGCTGCCCGATCAGCAAAACCAACTTTGGGGAAGCACGAACCGTGGCCTGTTCCGCTTTCACCCCCAGCTTAAGTCCTTTATTCAATACCAAGAATCCGATGGACTTCAAAGCGCTGAATTTAATAGTGGTGCTTTTTTGGTCACCTCCAACGGTCGGATGATGTTTGGTGGAATCAATGGGATCTCCGATTTCAACCCCGCAGAAATTCAACCCATCTCCAAAAACGCGAAAGTGGCCATCACCCAAATCAAAGTACTCGGTGAACCCCTTGCCATCCAACGCCAAAATAGCCCACTCCATTTTGCCCCCCATCTGGACCAAACCCTTCGGCTCCCCCACCACCAAAATAACATTACCTTCGAATTTTCAGCGCTGCATTTTTCCAACCCCTCTACCAACCAATACCGCTACCAACTGGTGGGTGTCGACCCAGACTGGGTCTACTCCGGAACTACTCGCATCGCCAACTACTCCAACCTTGCACCCGGTAGCTACCAGTTTAAAGTACAAGGCAAACCCGCCCATGCAGAATGGTCGAACGAGGTTAGCAGCCTTCATCTCGTAATAACTCCTCCCTGGTACCAAACGACCTGGGCAATTTTAGGCTTTTTTCTCCTGGCAGGACTTGGAATTACCTACTTTATTCGCCACCGCGAAAACCTGCTCAGGGTTCAGCACCAACAAGAGCTGGAACACCAAGAAAACGAACGACTGAAGGAAATCGACCGGTTCAAAAACCGCTTTCTGACCAATATCACCCACGAGTTTAGAACGCCACTAACGATCATTCAGGGCCTCGCCCAACGTATCCTGGGCAGATCTAATGCTCCCGAAGAGAAAGGACAAGCCATCGACGTGCTTAAACAAAGCCAACACCTTCTCGAATTGGTTAACCAAATGCTGGACCTCGCAAAACTGGAGGAACAACAACTGCAACTCCACCCAACCCTTGGGGAATTTAGAGCTTTCCTGGAAAAAGTAACTGATTCCTGCCAACCGTTGGCCGCTGAGAAAAACATTCGAATTCTACTTAAGCTACCCTCTAAACCTTTGCAACTGACCTTCGATCCCCTGCGAATGCAACAGGTTTTCTCTAACATTTTGTCGAATGCCATCCGATTTAGCCCAGAGAACCAGGAGATCACCCTCCAACTAGAAGCCCACGAGCGTTGGTGCACCGTGAGCATCAGTGATTATGGGCCCGGTATACCTGAACAAGAACTTCCATACTTGTTTGATCGGTATTTTCAAGGAAAACAAACCAACCCTTCCGCGACCGGAGGAATTGGGCTAGCCCTGGCTAAAGAACTGGTATTGCTAGCAGGTGGAACCATAAATGCGCAAAATAGACCCAATGGGGGCGCTATCTTTCAAGTCCATCTGCCAATTTCCATCCCAAACAATACTATATTAAACAAACCCACAACCTCCTCTAACCTTCCTCTTTTACTTGTCATCGAAGATCATCCGGAACTTGCCAATTACCTGAAGACCTGCCTGCAAGAGGAATACCAATTGGTATTTGCGCAAAATGGAACGGAGGGCATCGAAAAAGCCACCCAGTTAGTGCCAGACCTAATCCTGGCTGACGTTATGATGCCTCTCCAAAACGGTTATGAACTAACCGCTTTTTTGAAAAAACAAGCCATCACCAGCCATATTCCAATTGTATTATTAACCGCAAAAGCCCAAACAGAGGACCGTTTGCAAGGATACCAAGCGGGAGCAAATGCGTACCTGACCAAACCTTTTTTGGAAGAAGAATTGTTGCTACTGCTGAGAAATCAATTGCACCTTTTGGAAGCCTTAAGGGATCGAAAACCCTCCAATCGCAACCAAACCAGCGCAGAACCAGTCCTGGAGGTTCAATTTCCCCTCGAAGATGCCTTCCTGCAACAAATTCATCAGATTATGGAAAAGGAGTACGCAAACCCAGACTACTCCCTGAATCAACTCTGTAAAAGCTTGGGAATGAGTAGCTCCCAACTCCACCGCAAACTGAGCGCCATTACCAACCAAACCGCTATGGGGATGCTCCGAAATATTCGACTAAAAAAGGCCTACCAATTACTGCAAACAGACCCCCACCTGACCGTCGCACAGGTAAGCCTGCTGGTCGGATTTAATAATCCCAACCACTTTTCCAGAGTGTTCTCCAAAGCATTCGGTATCCCCCCTTCCGAACTAAAATAAGTCCGCCCAAATGAACTAAAATCCTAGACATTGGTTCCAACTAGCTCCTAACTTAGACAACCTTGACTGAACAATTTACCCGCCAGGCTCCCCGGATTCTGGATGAACTGGCTCAAACCGGCATCGCGCTCCTCCTTAAGGAGCCCTTTTATGCCCACTTATTTTCGTCGATCAATAAAGAAATTGTTGGGCCCTCCCATGAGGTACAGACCTTAGCCGTCGGTCTCGGTAAAAATAGCCTTTCACTTTACATAAATGCCCAATTCTGGGATGAAACCCTCACTCGTCCAGAACATCGCTACGGCGTCCTCAAACACGAGATGCTCCACCTGATATTTCGTCACCTTCAAGTGCAAGAACCTCAGTTGGATCCCTTGTTGCTTAATATCGCCTTCGATCTGGTGGTAAATCAATACATTGATCGAGAACAATTACCGGATGACAGTATTTTCATCGAATCTTTCCCGGAATTAGCCCTCCGGAAAGGGGAAACCTGGTACTACTATTACAAGGCGCTGGAAAATACCCGTAAAAGTGAAGGTGAACAGAGTACAAAAGGAAGAGGAAACTCCGCCTTGGAAGAAATACAATCCAACTCCCACGGCCTTGAACGCCACCAGCCCTGGCGCGAAGTCCGATCGCGGTCCCAAATGGAAAATGCCGTATTGGATACTCATCTGGATAGCTTGCTCAAAACCGCCCACCAACGCACCAATGCCGCTGCTTGGGGCAACCTGCCCGATACGGTTCGCGAAACGATCTCCAGCTTTTTTCCCAAACCACCCAGCGTCCATTGGAGAATGGCCCTGCGCCGCTTTAGTCAAAGCTCCCGGAGTACTCGCCTGAAAAACACCCTCAAGCGTCCTTCCAAACGGTATGGAACTACCCCAGGACTTCGAATTGAACGGAGGCACTCCATTACGGCCGCCATCGATACCTCTGGAAGTGTTGGGCAACCCGAATTTCAACTCTTTTTTAATGAATTACATCAACTCTGGAAAGCAGGAGCCCAAATAACCGTGCTGGAGGTAGATACCGAAATTCACCGGATTTATACGTATAAAGGAAGAACTCCTGAATGGACCCAAGGAAGAGGTGGCACCGATTTTTCAGCAGCCATCCAATGGGCGAATCAACAGCAGCCAGACTTACTTATCTACCTGACCGACGGTTTTGCAGGTCCCTCCAAAATCAAACCTACCGTACCCATTATCTGGTTGATCTCCCCAGATGGGCTGAGGCCCTCTCACCAAAGTTGGAATACCCTACCCGGTAAGAAAATAAAAATGCACGCTTAAAAGCCGTTATTGTACCAGCTGAACGTCGTCCACCAAATAGTTGGTTTCCCCTTGCCAAGGAAACGCATTGACCACTTCTTTGTAATGAACCGTCACATTCTTGCCCTCAAACTGTTGAAGCTTTTCGTAAACAGCAGCATTTTGTGCTGAAAAATTCCAAACACTCTGATCTGTCATCTGGATAGATCCCCCCAAATGCAACTGCCCCTCATAAGTCTTGAAAAGGATGCCCTTGCGGGAAATTTTAAACAATACACCACTCCGGTTCCCATCACTTAATGTGTAGGTCCGAACCATGTAATACACCCCACCACCTAGGATACCCACCAATAATAGAATCCACAATATTCGTTGTAACATACGCTTAAATAGGGATTTGGTAGCTGAAACGGTCTGCGCCATAAAATTGACTAATTGAAATAAGAAACAAATGTAAGGACGAACCCCTGAAGAACGTACCTTTATGGCTTTCTTTTTAATTTCTTTCTGGAATGGAAACTAGCTTTGGTTTTTGTTCGTTTAGTATCAAATAATCCTCCCAAGCACATGAGCAAAATAAAAATTCTTTGGGCAGACGATGAAATAGATCTGCTGAAACCACATATCCTCTTCCTACAGTCCAAAGGCTACGAGGTGGTTACCGCCTCGAATGGCTTTGATGCCCTCGAAACCTTCGAAGAACAATCCTTCGAAATCGACGCCGTCTTCCTGGACGAATCGATGCCAGGACTGAGCGGGTTGGAAGTACTCCAAAAAATCAAAACCCGAAACCCCGCCGTTCCCGTCGTACTCATTACCAAAAATGAGGCAGAACACGTCATGGAAGAAGCCATCGGATCCCAAATATCCGACTACCTGATCAAACCTGTTCACCCCAATCAGCTCCTCCTGACCCTCAAAAAACTGATCGATAACAAACGATTGATCAGTGAAAAAACAGCCATGGACTACCAAATGGAGTTCCGGCAAATTTTTATGGAAATTACCGGCGGACTGGACCACCGGGAATGGGTGGAAGCTTATCGAAAAATAGTCAACTGGGAACTCCGGGTAGACGCCAACCAAGCAGAAGTGGGCGATATCCTCTCCCAACAAAAGGAACAAGCCAATACCGAATTCTCCAAATTCGTCTCAAAAAACTACCTGGATTGGGTCGATAAAAAAAAGGAAGTGGGCCCTGTTATGTCGCATTCGATGATGCGAAAACACATACTGCCGCATGTCAATCAAACCACCCCCACCATACTGCTCCTGTTGGATAACCTTCGTTATGATCAATGGAAGGTAATTGAACCAATCCTAAATGAGCAATTCAGGACCGAAAGTGAGGGCTACTTTTTTAGTATCCTCCCCACCGCCACCCAATATAGTCGCAATGCGATCTTCGCTGGTATGATGCCGGCCGACATTGAACGTACCTTCCCCGATAAATGGAAAAATGATATCGATGAGGGTGGAAAAAACCTGTATGAGGATTTTTTCCTGGGTAAACAACTCGAAAGTGTGTTCCGAAAGGAAATAAAATGGGAATACATGAAGGTCACCAACGTCAACCACGGAAAAGACCTCAATGACAATATCCTGCACTTCCTCAACAATGACTTTACCGTCATTGTCTATAACTTTATCGACATGCTCTCCCATGCTCGGACGGAAATGGAGGTCTTAAAAGAGCTGGCAGGCGATGAACGCGCCTATCGCTCCCTTACTCGTTCTTGGTTCCTGCATTCTCCACTCTGGTCCGCCCTCCAAAAGCTCCAGGGAAGGGATGTCCAACTGTTTGTAACCACCGATCATGGTACCATCCGCGTAAAAACTCCCTCTAAAGTGGTGGGCGACCGCGAAACTACGTCCAACCTGCGCTACAAAGTTGGCCGAAACCTGCAGTTTGAAGCAAAAGATGTGCTAACCATTAAAGAGCCCGCTGCTGCTGGACTGCCCCGACCCAACGTCAGCAGTACTTTTATATTCGCAAAAGAAGACTACTTCTTCTTATACCCCAATAATTACAACCAATTTAATAACTACTACAAAAACACCTTTCAACACGGAGGAATTTCATTGGAAGAAATGATCTGTCCAGTGATCAAAATGCGCTCAAAATAAAAAGGTTACGCCCGCTCCAAAGGAAACAGAATCGGTCGGGAAGGACTCGCATCCAAATCAAAGGCGGCTATTTGAATCGTTAATAAATAATAGCCGTCTTTGACTTCATTGGGTGCATAAAACAGTTCCGTAATAGTGCAATCCCGTCTAATTTCCGAACCTGGGTATTGCCAAAAAGCTTTGTGGGCGGCCAACTTGCCCTCATCTTCTTCCCGATCCACTGAAGGTAAATCCACCAATAAATGGCGAATACCACAGTGTACCATCCATTCCAAGGCCTCTGGTGCTAAATAAGGTGGGTTAGTCCCCGAATACTGTTGTTGTTTCTTTTCTGGAACGTTTGGAAGCGTCCGAATCAAAAGCGCCTCCACTTCTCCGGGTGCAATTATTTCCCGAATTTGATCGGCAGTTACCACCCGGTCGCCATCTTCCATCCGTTGTGGATAAATACTGACCAATTTAGCCCGGAAATGTACATCCTCGAGGCATTCCCGAATGACAAATCGCTCTGCAGCAATGTGGCCCACGCACTCCGTGTGCGTTCCATTTCCATGGGGATTAAGCCTTACGTTAAAAAAATTAACCACCCCTCCTTCTTGCACACTTCCGACAAAGCTGCCCATCCGAACTGGCTCGTACTCCACCATCGGCGCATAAAAACAATTGACTGAATCGGGGCCAGCAATCAAGGGTAACGAAAGGTCAATCCCTCCTGTGAGCGCCGTTTGATACAGCTGTTGCCCAATTTGTACGGTTGCAATCATAGGTATAGGTGGAATCATTTATTAGTAAGGACCCCTCAAGATCCTATGGATTCAGCATACGGATGAAATTTGAATTCCAGCATAAACTCGGTTCCTTGCTCCGGCACACTCACAAACTGGATATCTCCATTCATCATCTGAACATACCGGTTTACGATATACAGACCTAAGCCTGTTCCGTGGATATTAGTGGCATTAGTAGCCCTAAAAAACCGGCTAAACAGGTGTTTTTGATCTTCCACAGGAATACCTATTCCCTCATCCCGGATACTCAGCCAAAGTTTACCGGACTCTACTTTAGTGCGCATCCAAATGGTAGAGCCTTCTCCAGAGTATTTAATGGCATTCGAAATGAGGTTGATTAGAATGTTCCTGAATATACTGGCGTCCAGCTGGACTAATTCTTCCCCCTCGTGCTCGTATTGCATTACTTGTCCCGAACGGAACAAGGTTTTTAATTCCCCGTACACTTCCTTAACATGCTCGGGCAGGTTCATGGGGGCTGGATTAGCGGTAATACGCCCTTCCTCCAGTCGTCCAAGTGATAAAAATTCAGTTAGGATGGTATTTAACCCATTCACTGCATTTTTAATCCGTTCCGCGTGTTTTTTGATATTGTTGTACTCTCCTCGTTCCAAATAACTCGAAATCAAAGAAGCAGAGGACAAAATTGCACTCAGAGGAGTCCTGAACTCGTGAGAAGCCATGCTTACAAATCGGCTTTTCAGTTCACCAAGCTCTTTTTCTTTTTCCAATGCGCTGCGCAACTCATCTCGGGCGATTTCCAGCTCTTTGGTCCGTTCCTCTACCTTAAACTCCAGCTGGCCATTGAGCTCTCCAAGGGCTTGGGTAAGCTCGGTCAGTTCTTGCTTTTGCCGGATTATATCGTTCTCATAGTTCTTTCGGTGCGTGTTGTCAATTACAAAAGCAACTACCAGTGCCTGGTGGTTGCTGGAAAAAGGACTAAGGCTCACCTCCACCGGGAATTGCTCTCCGGATTTCCTTTTTCCATATAAATCCAGTCCGGTCCCCATCGTCCTCGGTTTTGGATCAGTGTGGTATCCTTCCCGAAGGTGTTGGTGTTTTTCTCGTAGCCGATCGGGCAACAAGGTTTCAATCCGCTGGCCAATCAATTCCCCACGCTCGTAGCCAAAGATCCGTTCCAAAGCAGGATTTGCCATGATGATTTCCCCTTTGTTATCGGTTAATATCATTCCATTGGTGGCATATTCAAAGATGGCTTTGAACTTTTGTTCCTGGTTTTCCTCTTCTTCCCGAAAATCAATGAATCGGATGACCAAAAAGGCCGCAATCCAAATACTCATTAAGAGCGGTATGTTATTTAACAAGGCTGTTCGGAACATATCCATTTCCGATACCGGCCTTAAAAATAAAAAAAGGATGGAAAGGGTGGTCACCACTACCGCCAGCAAAAAAACATCGCTTTTCTCCTTAAAATAAATGGAAAGAAAAATAGGGAATAAATAAAATACAGATAAATCAATCCCTAGTGGGAGGAGCCAGTTGACTACAAAAACCAATCCTGCACTCAACCAGGCAGCTCGGGTCCAGTGTATGTTGCTGCTGAAGGATACCATGTCGCAAATGTAAGCAGAAACTCCAAAAAAGCCAAGAAAAATGCACCTCCTATCTCAGCTCCCTGCTCCACCCTATCACAGTTGAGGTAAAGAATTCAATTCCCTAATTGATCTCCAGGTCTGTCTTATCAAATGTTCGTTTATTGGAGGGGGTTAAATCTGGTTGAAACACAGGACATCCACTTATCAGATCCCTGCTCCGCCCCCTCTCAAAAGCGTGCAGAGCAGGGCCTGTTTATTTATTTCAGTAACTGAGAAGCCTTCCAGTTGCCACTCAACACCCCAAATAAAACAATTGTAACGGAACTTAGCGGCATCAAGATGGCAGCAATCAAGGGAGAAAGGGTGCCAGAAACAGCAAAACTTAAACCAATCACATTATAAATAAATGCAATGTAGTAGGCGCGGTGTACAATCGTCACTCCGGCTTGTGCCAGTTCCGTAAATTTGGGTAAGCGCTCAAACTCTGCTGCATGTAAAATAGCGTCGCAGGCAGGCGTGAAATTGTTCGTATTCTCAGCAATCACCACTCCTAATTGACTTTGCTGCAGGGCACCAGCATCGTTCAACCCATCGCCAATCATCATTACCTTATGCCCCTCGGCCTGCAAAGCTTGCACAAACTCCAACTTGTCTTGCGGTGTCTGGTGAAACCGCATCTGCCCTTGTTGGTCAAAAAAGGAGGTCAACGCCTTGGCTTCCTGGTCATGGTCGCCCGAAAGCAACCAAATCGGCCCTCTTTGCTTGAACCAACTAAGAACTTGTGCCAAGCCAGTTCGATACCGACTCTTGACTTCAAAGTGCCCTCTATGAGCCCCATCAATGGAAATGTGGACACCTGCTACCAAATTTCCACCGGTATATTGAGCTGAACCCAGCAATACCGCGTGCCCCTTCACTCGACCACGAATCCCTTTTCCGGGAATCTCTTCAAATCCCTCCACAGGAACCGTCAGCACCTCCCGCATAGTATCGTATAACTGCCTGCTCAAGGGGTGCCCGGATTGTTTCGCCAAAGACCGAACCATGGATTTTTCCTCCATCGTCAAGGGAACACCCACAAACTGGTAGTCTTGACCCGCCACGTTGGTAATAGTACCCGTTTTATCAAAGACCACTGTATCAATTCCGGCAAAGGTTTCAAGTACGGTTGGATTCTTCAGGTATAAACGATTTCTTCCAAGAATTCGGACAATATTTCCCAATGTAAATGGGATTGCCAAGGCCACAGCACATGGGCAAGCAACAATCATCACCGCGGTGAACGCATTTACTGCGGTCCCAATGTCACCTTTTACCAGGCTCCAAAATAAAAAGGCAGCCGTTCCTACACCTAGAATCAACCAGGTAAAGTAGGCACCTGCCTTGTCTGCCAACAAAGAAACGTGGCTTTTCTCAGTCTGTTTGAACGCTTCGTTGTTCCACAGTTTGGTTAAGCTGCTCTGAGCCACTCGACGGGTCAAGGATATTTCAATACTGTGTCCCACTTGTTTCCCACCAGCATAAATTTTTTCACCACTTTGAACCTCCACTGGCTCCGCCTCCCCCGTCACAAAGCTGTAATCCACTCGTGCGGTTCCCTTCAATAAAAGGCCGTCAGCAGGTATAATTTCACCACTTCGAATTACGATGATATCGCCCGGAACCAACCGTTCAACGGGTACCGTCGTTTCTTCTTCGCCCTGGCGGATTGTAGCGGCTACTGGAAAATATGACTTATAATCCCCCTCAAAAGAGAGCTGGGCCCAAGTAATTTTCTGAAAACACTTCCCTATTAACAAAAAGAAAATTAAACCAGCAAAGGAA
>JBKDAM010000108.1:0-7032 GCA_046316495.1 Chitinophagales bacterium | reverse complement strand
TTTCAATACTTTTATGAGTGGACTACTCTGGATGGCAACATTGTATCAGGTGAAAATGGCCTTTCGCCCACTGTCAATCAAATCGGCACTTATACATTAACGGTATTCAACTCCGAAACCGGTTGCACCTCGGAGGCGGTTGCCATTGTAACGACCAATCAAACCTTCCCAACAGCTATTGCAGGAGCTCCTCAGGTAATCACTTGCACCAACGCTCAGGTAAATCTGAACGGAACTGGTAGTAGCGCGGGGAATCAATACTCGTATGTCTGGAACACGGTCAATGGTAACATTGTAGCAGGTGGAAATACCTTGACTCCCACGGTAAATCAACCAGGTACTTACGAGCTTTCAGTGGTAAATACGCAGACTGGGTGTACATCTACGGCCAGCGTGAATGTCAGCATAAACACAACAAATCCGGTTGCTATTGCGGCACCCGGTGGAATTTTGAGTTGTACGGTGCCCTCGCTTACTTTAAATGGAAACGGAAGTAGTACAGGATCGGCTTTTTCCTATCTTTGGCAAACTTCAAATGGTAACATTTTGAATGGCGCCAACTCCCTCCAGCCAACTGTGAATGCAGTTGGACTTTATACACTTGTAGTTACCAATCAAGAAAACGGATGCACCGCCACGACCAGCACTTCCGTTCAGGCAGACGCCAATTTGCCTATTTCAAGTGCTGGAGCTCCAGACACCCTTAACTGTTACGATCCTGTACTTATTTTGAATGGGGCAGGAAGTTCATCAGGAGCCGGAATAGCCTATCAATGGTCGGGCCCCGGTATTGTTTCAGGAGCCCAATCCTTGACACCCAGCGTTAACCAGCCAGGTACTTACCAGCTACTGGTAACCAATTCCAGCAATGGTTGTACTGCTCTTTCCAATGTCTTGATCAGTGATTTATCTAGTCCACCGGCAGCAACCGCAGGCGGTGCCGCAACTCTTACCTGTGCCCAACCTACCCTTACCCTCAATGGAGCCGGCAGCGCACAAGGAGCTGGAATTAGCTATCTCTGGAGCACCACCAACGGCCAGATACTAAACGGAGCAACCAGTTTAACACCTGTAATCAATCAGCCAGGTACCTACCAACTGCAAGTAACGAATACCCTCACAGGTTGTTCGGCCCAAGACCAGGTCTCCATCGATCAGAACACCCAATTACCCGAAGCGGAAGCTGGAGCCGAACAACTGATTGATTGCATTACTCCTCAGGTTACCCTAAACGGAAGTTCAAATGGGGCACCTCAGCTGCTTTACCAATGGTCTACTCCAAATGGAAATATTGCCACTGGATCCAATTCACTCAGTCCAGTGGTGGATGCCCCCGGTGATTATTATTTCACAGTGACCGACTCCACCAATGGTTGTATCGCAATCGATTCTGTCATCGTACTGAAAGATGCGAATGTACCCATTGCCACCGTGGTAACGCCCGGCAATTTGAACTGTATCACCACCAGCCTCCAGTTGAACGGGCTGAACTCCAGCCCTGGTTTGGAATACTCCTGGAACACGAACAATGGGAACATCGTTTCAGGGAGTTCGACGTTGACACCTGTGGTTAATTTACCCGGGCAGTACCAATTGGTGGTCTTTAACCCAAACAACAACTGCACTGCTCTCAGTACGGTCACGGTGCTGATTGATACGATTTATCCGGTAGCAGATGCTGGGGCACCTGCCATCCTATCTTGTCTCAACCCCATCCTACAACTGAATGGTTCCGGAAGCAGCCAAGGTCCCTCCTTTACTTATTTGTGGACAACAACCGATGGCAATATTTTATCAGGAGCATCTACCCTGACGCCCTCAGTGGATGAGTCCGGCTTTTATCAGTTGCTGGTTACCAACAGTTCCAATGGCTGTACGCAAGCAGAAACCGTTCAAATCCTTTTGGATCAAAATACCCCGGAAGCAGATGCGGGAGCAAATCAGTTGCTGACTTGCAGCACTTCTCAGCTACAACTAAATGGTACCGGAAGTACTCAAGGACCCAATTTTTCTATGCAATGGACAGGCCCTGGTATTTTAAGTGGAAATACCAGCTTAACACCCACTGTTAACCTCCCTGGAACGTACGAGCTGTTAGTTTCCAATGCGCTCAATGGCTGTACCTCCTTGGCTCAAGTTACTGTTAATCAGGACACCCTAGCACCAATCTTAAGTACTGCCCCTCCCGCAATTCTTAACTGCCAATTGGTGTCTACCCAATTGCAGGCTATTGCCAGTGGCACCTCCCCTAACTTGGGTTATAGTTGGACTGCAAATTCAGGAGGAAACATACTGAATGGAGCACAAACAGCCACCCCAACGATAAATACACCCGGTACTTATGAGGTTACGGTAACCAATCTTCAAACCGGTTGTACCTCTAGTGCCATAACGACTGTTCAACAAGATATTAGCACTCCAATAGCAAACGCCGGAAGCGATGCAGAGCTCAACTGCACCATTCCTACTTTTGTTTTAAGTGGAAGCGGCAGTAATCTCGGGAACAATTTTAGCGTTAACTGGTCTGGAACTGGAAACATTGTTTCAGGCGTAACATCCTTTAATCCAATAATTAATGCTCCAGGAACTTACACATTACTAATCACTAACACAGATAACTTCTGCACCAGTACGGATCAGGTGCTCATAACTCAAAATGTAAATGCCCCAGTTGCTGCAGTGCTCGCGCCAGCAACACTCACCTGTGCAGTTACCAGTATAGAACTCAACGGTTCAGGTAGTAGTTCCGGATCGAACTTCACTTACTCTTGGTCCACTCCAAACGGAACCATCGGTGGCGCATCCAACCAATCTGTCACCTCCGCTACCGCTCCAGGAACCTATGTTCTGGAAGTCACGAATACCTCCAACAATTGCAAGTCCCTGGCAACAGTGGTTGTACCTCAGGATATTAACCCACCTACTGCTGTAGGAGGTGCGCCCGTTACGTTGACTTGTGCGGCTACCTCTATCCAACTGAACGGACAGGGCAGTAGCGCAGGGCCAGGGTTTAGTTATCAATGGACTGTACCTTCTGGTTCAAATGGTAATTTAATTGGTGGGTCCACTACGTTGACCCCGATTGCAAATGCGCCAGGGCTCTATCAACTGGTAGTGACAAATGCCTCGAACGGATGTACCAGTTCTACAACCGCTCAGGTACTTCAGGACCTCAACGCTCCAGCTGCTGGGGGCTCCGCTCCTGCAGAACTCACCTGTACCGTTCAAAGTATCACCTTGCAAGGTACGGGCAGTCAGGGTCCAGCGTTTACTTACCAGTGGTCTACTTTTAGTGGGAACATCCTGAGTGGAGGAACTACTCTTAGTCCAGTAGTGGACGCACCTGGCAACTACACCCTAAAAGTGACTAACCTGGACAATGGTTGTCAGACCCTTGCTGTGGTCCAAGTGACAGAGAACATACAAGCACCAACTCTTTCCGCTGGAGCTGACAATTTACTCACTTGTGCCAATACTCAACTAACCCTTTCCGGCACTGCCTCCGGAGGAAATGCCGGAATAAGCTTGTTGTGGAATGGTCCTGGTATTGTTTCTGGGAATACAACGCTTTCTCCAACCATCAACCAACCTGGAATTTACCAGCTCACTGCTACTGATAACTACAATGGCTGTACGGCCTCTGACGTAGTTCAGATTACGGCCGACACGCAACTTCCCGTAGTACAAATCGCCAGCCCTGCTCTACTGACTTGCTTAGTTACCGAAACTAATTTGCAGACCAACGGCAGTAGCCAGGGAAGTCAATTTAACTACCAATGGTCGGGCCCAGGAATTGTAGGAAGCAGCAACGTCCCGAATCCTTTAGTCAACCAACCAGGCGCCTACCAATTGGTAATTTCAAACTCCATAAATGGTTGTACTTCCTTGGGCAGTGTGCAAGTTCCTCAAGATATCCAATTGCCAATTGCTGAAGCCAATAACGGATTTGAACTCACTTGTTCAGTCGAGTCCGGCTTCCTGAGTGCGCAGGGCTCCTCCACAGGTTCCCTTTTCTCCTATCTCTGGAGCACCGCAGACGGTCAAATTTTGCAAGGAACTACTAGTAGCGCCCCAGAGGTGGTTCAAGAAGGAACGTATCAGCTGAGGGTCACCAATACCCAAACGGGTTGTTTCAACACGGATAATGTGGTGGTGACACGGAATACCAACTACCCCTCCGCCCTGGTGGTGGACACACAACGTCCAGCCTGCGGTGGTCAGCCTGGTAGTATTGATATTCAAGAGGTAACTGGAGGAGAAGGCCCCTATGTCTATTCAATTAATGGAGGAAATACCTTCTTCCCGGCAAATCAGTTTAGCAACCTAAGCCCTGGCACCTATGATTTATTGGTGCAAGATGCGAATGGCTGTGAATATGGAGAGTCCCTAACTTTTCCTGTTCCCGTTGAGCCACAAGTCAACACCACCCCACAAATTAGCTTGGAGTTTGGTGAAAGTGACCAGTTAATAGCGAGCCTCAATATTCCGATCAGCCAGGTAGCCTCCATTACCTGGACACCGCAGGAACTCGTTACCCCTACCACCCAACCGAATGTGGTGGTGGTTAGGCCCTTCCAAACCACTACCTTCGAGGTCACGATCGTGAACCTAGATGGTTGTGAATCCAGATCCCTCACCTTGGTCCAAGTCAGCGACCCAGCGGTATACGCACCCAACGTGATCACGCCGTCTAATCAGCAAGATAACAACGACATTTTCACCATTTTTGCAAAAGAAGGACATGTTCGAAAAATCAAAACCTTGCAGATTTACGATCGTTGGGGAAATATGGTGTTCCAAACCACCAATGTGCTGCCAAACGACCGATCCAAAGGTTGGGACGGTCGGTACAAAGGGGAAATGATGAATCCCGCGGTATTTGTTTGGTGGGCAGAAATTGAGCTGGAAAGCGGAGAGGAAATCCTACTCGAAGGAGATGTTACCATTGCAAATTGATGAAAAAAAGTCCATTGGGCAAATTACCTTTGTCCAATGGACACATTTTCATCCAACTTAAAAGAAACGGCAGAAGCGCTCCACCAATACCAATCAAAGTACTTGACAGAGTACATGAATCAACGAATTGGCGCCCTGACTGAGCTGGAAAAGGCGGTACTAAACAGCCTTTCAGAGCGTACGACCCTGACGGATAAATTAGACGATGAAGAAGATACCAGCCTTAGTTTCGGCCAATGGTTGTCAGATAAGGTGGCAGCCTTTGGAGGTAGCTGGGTATTTATTCTGTCTTTTGGTTGCTTTATTTTGGTGTGGATTACAGCCAATACTTTTTTTCTCCTCAACAAAGGGTTTGATCCATACCCCTATATTTTACTCAATTTGATCTTGTCATGTATAGCAGCATTGCAAGCGCCAATCATCATGATGAGTCAAAACAGGCAAGAAGAAAAGGACCGCAACAGGGCCAAAAAGGATTACATGATTAACCTTAAATCCGAGCTGGAAATCCGTATTCTCCACGAAAAAATGGACCAACTCATCATTCGGCAGCAACAAGAACTATTGGATATTCAACAAGTTCAAATCGAACTAATGAATACCATTTTAAAACAAGTAGGCAATAACCATCCTTCTCCCAACGTATGAGAAATATTTTTACCCTTTTCGCAACAATCGCCTTATACTCCTACCTAGGTGCTCAGCCTGGAGCAGAATTGCACCGTTATGGTTGCCATTTCACCAAGCAGCATTTGCACCAAAGCCTCCCTCCCATTAGTCCCGAAACAGAGGCCGCCATCGCAGCGTCTAACAGTCGGAGTGACACCTTCGACATCCTGCACTACAACATCAAAGTAGATATCACTTCTTACACTTCCAAGAATATAAAAGGGGAATGCAACGTGTTATTTACCCCAAAATTGGAGGAAATCCCGACCATTACCCTCGATCTTAGGGGGCTTCAAGTAGATTCCATTAAATGGTCTGATGGATCCAGCCTACCCTATACGCATCAAGATATTAACTTGGTTATTACCTTGCCAGCACCCTTACCAGTTGGACAAACGGGAGGCCTGACGGTCTGGTACCAAGGTACTCCTATCCAATCTCCCTCCGGTTTTGGAGGCGTCTATTTTGAAAGTAATTACATTTATAGCCTAAGCATAGGTTTGACAGACACCCCGCACAATTTTGGGCATGCTTGGTTTCCCTGTTTCGACAACTTCGTAGAGCGCTCAGGCTTTGAACTGTCTTTTCTTACGACTTTGCCCTTCCGGGCGTATGCGAGCGGTGATTTTGTGAGTGAAACACCGGCCGACTCCAATCAGGTATGGAGAACGTATCGGATGGATATTCCAGCTTGTACCTACCATGTCAGTTTTGCCGCTGCCCAATATGGAGAGCTTAAGCAACCACACCTGGGAACGGACGGAACCCTGTACCCGATCGAATTACTTGCAAAGTATGGTGACACCACCAAAACAAAAAATGCCTGTTTTAATTACCTACACGAAGCCCTTGATTGCTTTGAATACTGGTTTGGTCCATACCCCTATAACCGGGTTGGGTACGCGATGGCAACCCGAGGGGCGATGGAAAACCCTGGAAATACCATTTACCCTGATTTTTTAATTTTACCAGAAAACTTTTCCCAACACTTAAATATTTTAAGCCATGAATTGGCGCACCAATGGTGGGGCAATGTGGTGACGGTAGGAAGTGCCGCTGATATGTGGGTCAAGGAAGGGAATGCAGAATATGGCGCCCATTTATTTCACGAATACTTTTACTCGAAGGCAAGTGCAATTGAGCTGGAGAAAAGTAATAATTACGATATGTTGCTGAACGCCCATTACGATGATGGAGCTTTCTTGGCACTTTCTCCCATGCCCAAATCGATTACTTACGGAAGTACTACCTATAACAAGGGTGCGCTTACAATTCACAACCTGCGCCAATACTTGGGTGATTCGCTGTTTCGGACTGGTATGACCCGGCTACAGACCACCCTTCGGTACGAGGCAATGGATGCCTACGAAATGAGAGACTCCCTGAGTGCTGCCACCGGTGTAGACC
>JBKDAM010000107.1:0-20984 GCA_046316495.1 Chitinophagales bacterium | reverse complement strand
CTTCATCCCGGTCGCGAGCCATTGGCGCTCCGCTTCCGGAAGCTTTATCAATATCGTCGTCCCAGGAACCGGCAGCGCTGTCAATCTGCATTCCAGCATCCCCAACGCCAGGCGATGAAGCAGGTGGAGAGGCTTGTTTGGACAAACAGCCCACAACCAATAGAAGAAGCAACCAAAAAAGTGTCTTTCGGACCATACCAAGATTGAATTTGTTGAGTGAATAAATCCACTACTCGCCTATCAAAACAAGCGATTCGCTGAGCATGCTCCAAAGTTATTGAATTTCGGTTACATTGAAACCACCATCATCCAAAAAGAAGCTCCTACACAACTTATTTCTGCCTTACTTTTACAGCCTGTTTTCATACAAATCAACCAAACAGCGGTTGGTACACGCTTTTTCCTTTCCTTCCTTTTTCGAAAAAAACAAAAAACCTATCGAAATTGAATCGCACGCAAGGGGGATACCTTGGAGACGGCTAATGAGGGGATCAACAAAAACAGCAATACTATAACCAAGGCACCTATGTTTATTCCAAGAATAGTCCAAAGTTCCAAACGAACCGGAGCGTAAGAGATGTAATAATCTGCCTCATTCAAGCGAATAAACTTGAATTGGTACTGCAACCAGCTTAAACCGATTCCAAATACATTTCCCCAAAAGAGCCCGCGCGCCATGATAACCCCTGCATAATAAAGAAAAATTCGGCGGATCCTGACGTTACGCTCTCCCAGCGATTTTAAGATACCAATCATGGTGGAATGCTCCAGCACCAGCACCAGCAGTGCAGTGATCATATTAATAATCGCTACCGCAAGCATCAATCCAAGGATCACCACCTCATTCATATCCTGTAATTGCAACCATTCAAAAATCGCCGGAAATTTCTCCCGGATACTGGCCGAAACTAAATCAGGTGGAATCACTTCATCATAGATATACTGGTTGAAAACTTCTAAGTCCCGAATATCATCGAGCCAAACTTCATACCCAGCTACCTGGTTGCTGTCCCAATTTAATAGCTCTTGTACTTGACGAATATCGCAAAGGGCAAATTTACGGTCGTACTCTTCCAAACCCGTTTTGTAGATGCCTGAGACTTGAAACAACCGCCTGGCCTGGGCACCATCCTTCACAAAATAGACAATAAACTTGTCCCCTACCCCAACCTGCAGCCGATCGGCGGTCTGCCGACTTAACAAAATACCCGCTGCGTTGGAGGTATCCTGGGTCCCGGGCGCTGAGCCTTCCAACAGATAAGGTGCCAGGTTTTCCCAATCATAATTAGTGCCCACTCCCTTCAATACAATCCCTTCCATGGCCGTTTTTGAACGAATAATACCCGGTTTTAGCGCAAATTCTTGCACATGCCGAATACCACCTATGGTGAAAGCCTCCTGTTCACTAACCGTCTCAACCCCCACAATTTCACCTGGAATCGTAAACTGAACTTGCCTGGTTGCTCTTAATGCGTCCAGGAAAGGGAGCGTGTCTGGGATGGGCGTCGCATCTGCTGTTGGGGAATCCGTGATAACGGAGGAGATGTGAATATGGCCCCAAAAACCAAATATTTTCTTACTGATCTCTGTTTTAAAACCTGAAATCATCGCAGAAGCAATGATCATGACCGCCACACTCAGCGCAACGGCGGCAATGGCAATTCGAATAATGATGCTGGAAAAGCTGTTTTTTTTGGAAAAAGCAATTCGAGCGGCGATAAAAAAGGGAAGGTTCATGAGGACTGGTTGGAAGATTGGAGTTGCTGAATGGTCGCTTCCGTTTGCCGCAAGCGTTCGCGGCAAAACTGCACAAGTTCATCGGCGCGCTCTACCTTTTGCGCCAATTGATCGATACTAACCGCTCCCTCCTGGAGTTCGGCTAGGATTTGCTGCAACTCTTGAAAAGCAGCCTCGTACGTCATGGATGGATTCTTTTTCACTCCACAAAAATACACCCATTTTATACGGCAAGAGGAGCTTGGGTAATTTTTTTGGCGAAAAAATCAACCACAGTCCCCACAAAAAATCCATTGATCCCAAAAATCCTGTTCATCCCGCAAATCCCAGAAATCCTGATCCATGAATGCAAATGTTTGTTAATTGACCCAAACGAGTTGACTTGTGCTGTAATTTTGCAACCGAATAACTAACAATAACCACTTATTATGCGCGAGAAATTGTTCTTTCTTTCTTTGCTTTTCGTAATGACCTTGATGGGATCGCTGGAAGCCCGACCCATGAATGCTGTTAAGGACAGTTGTGTCATTGAAGTATATGCCCAAGGACTACCAGCAGGAAAAATCAAACTGGTTGGGGTATATGGTGATCAAAATTTTCTAGCGGATTCCACAGTGGTAGACGCGAGTGGACACTTTACCCTTCGCCGCAAAAGTCCCTTAGCCAGTGGCTTTTATTATTTTTTAATGCCCAATGGCAAAAACTTTGCTGTCCTGCTAGATGACCACGAGCAATTTTTCACCCTCCGGACCGATGCAAAAGACTTTGTGGGTACGATGAAAGTGGAAGGCTGCCTAAATACAGAATTGCTTTACAGAAATTTTCAATTTCAAGCGGTCCAAGATGCCGAACTAAATCAGCTTGCCAACACCTTGAAATCGGCACCTTTGGCTTCTGTTGAATACCGCCAAGCCAAGGAACGCCAGGAAGTGCTGGTTGCAGAACGAAAAAAGCACCTGGAAGAACTGTATAAAACCTACCCTAATTCCTTTTTCACCAAATTCAAAATTGCTGGGCAAAACCCGGATATCATCGAATATCGAAAAGCAAACGGTGATATCGACACCGTTCGACAGGTGGCTTCTTACCGTGGCAGGTTTTGGGATGGGGTAGATTTCTCCGACGAACGACTGCTACGAACTCCGGTCATCTCCAACAAACTTCGGCGATATGTGAAAGAAATGATCCCTCAGCACCCCGACTCCCTTATTGCCGTGGTAGACCCTTTGATCCGAAAAGTTCTTCCTTATAAGCCTTACTTTAAGTATTTTTCGAATTGGATTGCACTTCAATACGAAAATACCAAAACGACTGTCATGGATGGTGAGGCAGTATATGTCCACATCATCAACCAGTTTTTTACCCCAGAATTGGCCTTCTGGGACAAACCAGAAAACCTCGAAAAGCTACGAAAACATGCTTGGGAGATGGAAGCAAGTCTGATGGGGAGAAAAGGCCCCGATGTGGTGGCCAAAAACCAGTTTGGACAAGATAAACGCTTGTACGATATTCAATCTCCTCTTATCGTGGTCTTTATGTTCAGTCCCACTTGCGAGCACTGCCAAAAAGAGGCAGCTGAGGTAGAGCGGATTTATCGAAAATGGAAAGACAAGGGCGTTGATTTTTATGGAATTGCGGTAAATACAACCGACAGTGAATGGAAAAATTTCATTAAAGAACAAAATTTCACCTTCACGAACGTGTTTGACCCAACCAACCGGGCCATTTACGCCAAATACTACGTAGATATCACCCCAGAAATGTACCTGCTCAACAAGGACCGAATCATTGTGGCCAAAAACTTGCATGCCAACCAGCTGGAGCAGATGTTTGAACGAGAGTTAAAAAAACTGAAATAGGTTGCCTGGCGAATTGTTAAAATTTTGTAAATAACAACATATTAAAACAAGGTCCCGTTTGGTAAGGGTTGCTTTTGCAGCACAGTTTTAATCGTTGAGCACTCCTTTGAACTGCCACAGGCAAGGCCCTGGTTCCGGTATCCCATCCGGCCCTGCCTGTGGCACCTAAAATGAGCCCGGAGGCTCCCGTAGGAAAAGATTGGTCTGGCTTTCCCTCTTGGGTTTACTAAGCCCTTTTTTTATTCGAGCAAGCTCCCTCAACATCACCTTTACTAAACACGGGATTTTTATGAACACAAAACCTTCAACGGTGGCGGTGGCTACCGTTTTTTGCCTTCTTTTTACTTTTTCAATAACGAATCGATTATTTGCACAACCGAAAGAAGCCACGGAGCTTCTGGAGCCGGGTCCTGCAGTGGTTGATGACATTGTACAAAGGCACACCCTTGTAGAAAAGCTACCTATTGCTTATCCCTCCATCCGTGAAGCGGATTTGCTGTGGGAAAAGCGGGTATGGAGCATTTTGGACACCCGAGAAAAGCGCAATATGCCCTTTCGGTACCCAGAGGCACCTTTTTTTTCAATCCTTACAGACGCAATCCTGAAGGGTAGCTTACAAGCCTATAGTACCATAGATGACCAATTTACTACCCCACTGAGTGTCGAGGAGGTACGGAATATGGTGGTCGAACGGGATACAATTGAAACCATTGATGTTGAAACAGGTCTATCGAGTTACCAGCCCGTGGAAAACGAGCTGAATTGGGAAACCGTTTTTCGCTTTCGGATCAAAGAAATCTGGTGGATGGATGCCAAGACAGGTCAATTGAATCGCAGGATCTTGGGAATTGCCCCCTTGATTGAGATTGCCTCCTGTTGTGGACCCAGCAGGGAAACGCCTTTGTTTTGGGTCTATTACCCGCATGCTCGCCCCTTGCTTGCCCGACACCAGGCCTTGATGACCGAAAATACCGCTGCCCGTGGCACCTGGGAGGACCTGTTTGAAATGCGGTTTTTCTCTTCCATGGTCTATAAGGAGAGCAATGTTCAGGGACGAAGAATTCAGGATTACCTTAGTGGCGAGGATGCCTTGAGGGAAGGACAACAAGTAATGAATTCCTTGAGGAATCAGGAAGAAGATAATTGGGGTAGATAAATTGAATGGAGCATTTTCCAACCGGATGGAAAATGCTCCAGATTCATACGCAAACCAAACGATTGTTAGGATTCACTCTCCATGTTTTGCTTTGAGGCAGATTTAGCTTGGTTTAGACGATAAGTAAAGGTCAGGTTGGTCTGTCGAAGTCGCCACTGATAGAATCCTTCCGCATAAAAATTATCCCCTCGGGTAATGTTTCGCCAACGCCTGGAGTTCAAAAGATCAGAAACATTCAACGCCAAGGTCCCATTTCCATTAAGAATATCCTTATTAACACCCAAGTCCAGGAAATAGAGCGCTCTTCTCCTACCCTGGGGCGTATTCTGCGGAGCTTCATAATTCACCCGAGCCTGAATATCCACGTCTTTAGGCAAAGTAAATCGGGAGGTATGCCGAGCAGTCCAAGTAAAGGTTCGACTAACATACGCAGCATTGATATTGCTTCCATCAATCACGGAGTGGAATGCATTCAAGTTCAAATCGGTCTTCCACCAGGAGACGGGGGTAAATTGCCCTGTGAACTCCAGTCCCACTGCATGCTCATCTTTTAGATTTTCGGGGCGGGTTCTGGAATAACCTCGCTCATCCACACTTCGAATTCGTTCCGTTTTCCCTGTGGTAAACCGGTAATAAAGTGAAGAAGTGAAGGAACCCCGATCGAAGTACTTAATATGCCCAAAGTCTACAACATCTGTAAATTCCGGATCTAAGTCTGGATTTCCACTCCAAAAATTCCGGTTATCGGAGAACGTAACAAAGGGGCTCAACTCATTGTATCTTGGACGGCGGACCCGACGACTGTAGCTTATTTGAAGAGCATTGTTGGCTGGCAACTCATAGGAAAGGTGTAGGCTTGGGAAAAAATTAGCGTAGTCCCTTGGATTTTGCTCCTTTGTTTCCCTCAATTCCGTCAGTACATCGGTGTATTCCCAGCGCGTACCAAACTGCATGGAAAACTGATTCCATTTATTTCCATAGATTGCGTAGGCTGCCAGGATATTCTCGTCGTAAATAAAATAATTAGTCAGGCTATCGAGCTGCCTCCAGGCCCCAGAACTAAGCTGTTGCTGCACGCCAAAATCATTAATCATATCCCTAAAGCTGGTCCGAACGCCTAGTTCGACCTTTCCCTCTTTGGAAATTGGACGTACATAATCCAATTGAAACAGGTATTGTTTTTCATACTCATCGTTGAGAGATTGCTGAACCAGGCTATTTTCAGCATTCGAACTTCCATCCGGGAAGGTACTGTTTTGGGTAAATGTCTGATCCGAGCGCTCCCAGTAATCCAAAAATCGAAGATCGGCTGTTAAGGAATGTCCCTCTCTTGCATAGGTTTTTTTCCAGGTCAGGGCATACTCCGAATTGGGCTCTTGCTCTACCTCATCCTGGCTTCGGGTGGTAACAAACAGGGGTTGATCCTGACTAAAAATAAAGTCTTTGTAAACGATGTCATTCAAGCGGTTAAAGTCCGTCCTTCTAAGCAAATAGGAAGCGGTGAGTGTATTTTGGGAATTAAGGAATATATCCAGACCACCTTTGACATTGTTGCTCCAGCCCCTCGACCAGCTCTTAGATTGTTGATCGAGCAGGTAGGTTGTATCTTGTTGGTAAAGCTCTTGATACAGGGCACCCCGGCCGGGTTGATTCCGAAAAGAAAGCCCGTAATTCAAGAAAAAATTAACTTTTTTTCGGCGGTAATTCACATTTGCTGCCGCACCGTAATTAGAGGGATAGCCTGTGATGAGTTCAAAAGATCCGTTTACACCTTCTCGGTTTTCTTTTTTTAGGATAATATTTATCACACCAGTAGCCCCCTCGGCCTCATACCGGGCAGAGGGATTGGTTACAATTTCCACTTTTTCAATCATGCTTCCTTGGAGCTGTTGCAATCCCGATCCCCCTTTAAAACTTACGAAGCCTGAGGGCTTACCGTCTACCAGAATTCGCACGTTGTCATTGCCCCGCAGCTTCACATTTCCATCTTGATCAACTGTTACGGAGGGGATGTTATTGAGGATTTCTGCGGCAGAACCACCCGCATTTGCCAAGTCTTTCCCCACATTAAAGATGCGCTTATCCAAACTAAGCTCCATACTGCTCTTTTCTGCCCGGATGACCACTTCCTCAAGGGTATTCGTGTTGGTGAGCAAGATCTCCTCTAGTAGCACCAGTGGCTGTTGCGTGCTTAATTCTATATTTGGCCGGATAAAAGAATCAAAGCCGACTGCATTTACTAGCAGATAATATCGACCGGCAGTGGCTTCCAGTTCAAATTGCCCATTTTCTTCACTTAAAGCTCCAGCCACTAAACTGCTGTCTTTTTCTGAAAACAACCGAATGCCTGCGAAGGGGACGGGATCTCTCGTAACTGCCTCCAGTATATTACCCCGAAGTCGGATACCCTTTGTTTCTTGGGCAGAAAGGAAGAAAGGAAAGAGTAAAAAGCTTGCAAGAAAGGTAAATAGTATTCCGTCAACTGTTCGCATGTACCAAATCTGAATGAATAAAGTGCCCCATAACATTGGACATAGGTTATTCCAATGTTACAGGGCAGTTGTTTTTAAAATAAATTAACTATCAAAAGGTTTAAAACCTCGTAAAAAAAGTACCTAATTTTCTATTTCAACAGGGTTACATTTCCCTTTTTTTCCCAAAATGCTCCATCTCCGCAACGCACTTTGGCATACCAGGCATAGGCGTCCGGAGTAGAAGCCACTCCCCGGAAGGTACCATCCCAGCCTTGGTGCTCTACCTCATTCGTTTCGTATACTTTTTCACCCCATCGGTTCCACACTACAAAATATACCTCGGTTAATTCAGCGCCACGAACTCGGAAAAAGTCGTTGTTTCCATCATTATTAGGCGTAAATGCTTTCGGCACAAAAACGAAAGGCTCTTCACAAATGGCGTTGATCACCCGGATCCTAACAGTATCCACTAAAATACAGCCACTTGGATCATCAATTACCGTAACCGTGTACAGTGTAGTAGAATCAGGGGTTGCGATGGGGTTACTAACCGTTGGATCATTTAAAGAACCCGAAGGGACCCAGCTGTAAGAAATAACCCCGCCTCCCGTTACCTGGGCAATCAACTGGGTTGATTCTCCCGCTACCAAAACCGTATCTCCATCTACTGTCAATCCAAGATTGAAGTTGACCGGTGTGGCCTGAAAGGTAAGGGTATCCTTGCAACCAAACTGATTGGTCACCACTACTGAGTAGTCAGTTGGCACCGTTGGACTGACTGTTGGGTTTGCGATGGGGGGCAGGTTTCCCGACCATTCGTAGGTCAGCACATCGCTGGGTTGCTGATTGATCACCTCCAGGCTTGCAGCAATTTCATTGCAGATATATACGACTGCATTGGCTGGCACTACCTCCGGTTGTCCATTGCGCACCAAAACCGAATCCAAACCAATACAACCATCCACAGTCAGCACACGAACATAATAATATTCATCAGAGGGTAGTACGATCACGGATGCTTGATTTGAGAAAACAGGATCAAATGCAAGATTAGTGGACCACTCAAAGGACGAAACGTTGGGACTGCTGGCACTGATCTGCACCGGTGTCTGGTCACAAACAACCGTATCATTCGATGCCTGTACGATTCCGGCCTCCCAAGGAATCACATTAACCAGTTGAAGCACGGAGCAAATCCCGTTAACTACCTGCGCACTGTACAAAGTTGGACTGAGGGGTGATACCGTTGGGTTTGGATTCGTTGGATCTAAACTAGGATCAGCTGGATCGGACGACCAGTTGTAGGTGTAGCCTGGTATTCCTCCTCCTAGATTCAATTCCACACTGGTTCCCGGACAAAACTTGATTAATCCAGGAATCGTATCTAAAACGATGTCTGCTTGTAACTCCAACAAATCTGAGGTGTCGCGGCAATTATTGACATCCGTTATAATCAAAAGAGCTGTAACTGGACCTGGTTGAGACACGGTGATAGTTGGGTTTTGCTCATTGGACGTTTGTGGGCCCGGAGTAAAAATCCACTGCCAATTGCTAATACCAGCGCTGCTTTGGCTGAGATCGGTAAATTCAAAAGTGGCAGCTCCCAAACAAAGACCCAAAGTGCCTTGAATGGCAGCGATCACGGCTGGAGTGTCTGCTACCTGTACCGTCGTGGTAAAAGGCAAATAACAGGAATCAACAGGGGTAAATGTCACTTCGTAAGATCCAGGGGTTGGGTAGGTATGTTCTACAGAAATACCCGTTTGAGAAGCTCCATCTCCAAAGTTCCAGACCCCTGACACGTTGCTGCTGTTGTTAAACTGAACCGTCAAACCATCACAGGCATCTATGGACAAACTACCGGACAAATCAACCAAAGGCAAAAACTGTAGCGGTTCGGAAAGTACCAGGGTACAGCCATATTGATTGGTTATTTGGACGCTTAGCACATAGTTGCCGGCAGCACCTGTAATCGTTGGATTGGAACTGTTAGGATCCGAAATGACAGGTCCCATCGGCGAAATCGTCCAAAGATAAGTCAACACATCTGCTGGATCCAAGTTAACAACCGCTGCCTGAATCGGCTGTTCTGCACAGTTTACATTTTGTGCTAATATAGAAGCATCTACTTGTATCCCAATTCCCAGCACAGTTGCTACCGCCGTATCAGAGCAACCAAAACTATCTACCGCCACTATTAAATAACGGGTAAGGGTATCCAAAACTGGCACTTGTGCAGTAGGACCGCTTGCAATAGAGTCACCGGAGGTAGAATACCAAGTAAAAGTCAAGCTGGTAGAAGGAGGATTTACCTGAACCGTAATTGATTCAAAATCGGTACAAGACTGAATGGTATCATTCCCTGCTGTAATTTCGAAGGGAGTAATAAAAGGAATTTCAATTTGCAAACTATCAAAACAACCCCCACTCGAAGCAATTACAGTATACGTGGTAGTAGATCCAGGATCCGCCAGAACGGTTCTAGGATCGTTGTTCAAAATGGTAATTCCTTGATTGGGCACCCATTGGTAAACATAGGCGGCATCTCCAATTACTGTAATGGGAACCGGCCCTCCCGAGCAATCCACAGGATCTACTGATGCAGAGAACGAAATGGTAGGATCTTGCCCGGTGAAAAACACCCCGGTCTGGCTATCCGAACAACCTTCTGCAGTCTGGATATCCAGTTGAACAAACCCATTGGAATTGGCTGGCAAGTAGAGCGTTGGATTGGGACCTGTGAGAAGGACAGAGCCGGAGCCCCAAGAAACAGTCCACTGCCAGGAACTAATAGCAGACCCTGCCCCATTAGAAGCATCGACCAGCCGAATTAAAACGGAATCTCCTACACAAAGGAGGGTTTCTACCGAAAACTGCGCAACAGGTACACTACCAGCATCCACATTCGCAACTCCCAAGGCCCAGCATCCCTGTGCATCTGTGACCGTCACGGGGTACGCACCAGAAGTCAAACCGGTGATGGTAGAGCCTGATATGGTATCCCCATAAACCGACCATGCAAACTGATATGGGGCGGTACCATTGAACGCATTGGCAGTTGCGGTGCCTGTTGAGTCATTTGCACAGGCTACATCCACCTCAATTACCTGTAATAAGATCTGGGTATGGGTTCCGATGGTAACTGTCTGGATCCCAGTGCAGCCCGATAAGAGATCAGTCACCGTTACGGAAACCGATTGGCCCGCTGCAAGACCTGTTATCTGGGGAACTCCAGTAGCCCCGGTACTCCAGGAATAGCCATAACTGCCTGAGCCACCGGTTACAACTGCCGTAGCTACTCCATTTGGGAGTCCAACACAACTCGCTTTTTCCACTTTTATACTCACCTGAAAATCAGCGGCACCTGGAACGTTAACCACTACTTCCGTTTGGCATCCATTAGCATCCGATACCAACGCTTGGTAAGTACCTGAGGGTAAATTATTTATTATTGGGCCATTATACTGCCCATTGTTCCAAATCACAGCATACGGAATCGTTCCACCGGTCACTTGCAATGCAATACTCCCTCCGTTACCACAGTCTGGGACGATGGTTAAAGGAATAGCATTGAGGGGCGCTGGAGCCTGCAAGGAGTAGGATGCTACTGCAGAATCACCCACTGCGTCTGTAACTGTGACCGAATACACGCCAGCGCTCAGGCTGGAAATCATGGGATCTGTTTGACCCGTACTCCATGAGTAAGAATAAGGGGAGGTTCCGTTGCTGGCTAGTACTGTAAGGCTCCCATTGGAGCCCCCCGCACACAGCGGAGCAGTGGCGGTAAACTGAAGGTCAATTGCTTGTGCGTACACACTACCAAGCAGAGAAAGAAGTGTGAGTAGTAGAGATCTCATATTCTATTCGCTTATCTGGTTATCGGGTGATGGAAAAATTTTTGAGAGCCTAACCTCAATGATTTCAGCGCGGCGCTCTCGGGAGGCTTCAACACTGTAGACAGATTCGTGTTTTTTACGGTGGTTATCACTGACTGCATTTCCAACGCTTGTTTCACCCATCGGGGCCAGCGTAATGATCAGTCGTCGGTTCACCAAATACTTATTATACATCCCATCCTTCACTAAACGAAGGTAATTTTTTACACTTTGAACCCTCCTTTTTGTCAAGGCTAAATTATACTCCCTGGACGCAAGGGGACTTGCAAATCCCTTAATCAGGATTTCAACAACATAATCATTTTTCAAAAAAAGGTCTAGGTTTTCAGCAAAATCCTCCAACCGTAAGTACCCAGCTTTTACTTCTTGTTCAAAAAAGGATTCCAAACGCTCGACTGCACAATCTTGATCTTCTGGCTCCGTAAAGGCAGCCGCCAATTCCCGAACATAAGCTTCTTTTTGCAGGTAATAGGCATCAAAGGTTCGATCATATGGGGTAATTCGACTAGCAGCTGCGGGTTTTGGAGCGTCGTTGTCGAAAAACAGGGCCAGGGGTAAAAAATGCTGCAAATTCACCGGCTCCAGAAAGACGGATTGTACAAAGCGGCTACCGGGCGAACTCAGTTGCTCTGCAGAAAGAAAAAGAGTATCCGAAGTATATCCTTCCTTCTCTACCAAGAGACCATAACTGGAATAGGGCTCTAATTTGACCACCACCGATTGGCTGGAGCTATCTTTGGGATAAAGCAATCCAAAAGGACTGGGCTGACCAGGCAGGGGGGCGAATCCAGCTTCTCCGAGTGGCAAATGCGTGTACGCATCGTACATTTCCACTACTACTTCCACCGGAAGTGGTCGAAGTGCCACTTTTTGATGTAGTTCAGAGGGGAATTTTTCCTGATCTAAAGTAGAGACCCAGGTCGTGTCAGAATAGTAACCAGGACTGGAGGTGGTTAAAACATAGTTCTGGTTGCGTACCAAGAGAGGTTGCAAGGGCTCCCCTACTTTCCAAGTCAAAGATTGTCTCTTATTGGAAAGCTCAAAATGTGCATTCGAAATGGGACGTCCCGTTATGGCATCTTGGGCGAATGGTATAAAATGTTGGGGTTGAATAGTCACCTGAAATAAATCATAGCAACAAGATTCATCTCCCGTGGCAACCGCTCCCAACCTGTTGGAGGTTAGTAAACCTTCCGAATCATTCAGGGGTCGGTAAAAAAGATCGTGATGACTACTATTGATAGGTGTCGGAAGGTGAAAAGGGGCTGACCATTGATCCGATTGCCACTCACTGCGGTAGACATCAAACCCACCTAGATGGAGGTACCCAGTAGAACTGAAATAGAGGGACTGCGAACTTGGATCAAAAAAAGGGGAAGCTTCATCCCCCGGAGTATTGAGGGTTTTCAAATTTTGGGGATAATCAAAAACGCCCTGTCTTGAAAATTTGACACTCCAGATATCCTTCCCACCTTGGCCTCCCGGCGCATCACTGACGTAATAGAGATCCATGTAGCCATCTTCACGATCCACAATACAAGGATGGGTCTGCGTACTACCCTTTTGATTTATATAATCTGGTAAACGGATGGGGTCCGACCAAATTCCAAAGGATTGCCGAAATAAATAAAGTTCACAACGCACTTCCATCCCAGATGTGTAGGTGCCAATTGGAAGGATCAGAAGCGTCCCATCCGGACTAAATGCTGGCAGTGCTGTATGTTTTTTAGGTTGATTGAACCAGGCTGGCCTTGGATTGCGTCCATTTTCAGCCTCCATCACTTGCAATAATGGTCGTGCAGGACGGTGCCGGTCTCCCCACTCAATCGGATAAAGTCCACCATAATAATAGGTAGTACCTAGTTTTAACATACCCATCTCGGACTCGGCCGAATTGAGAGGTGCTTCGAATCGTTGCACCTGAACCAATTGGTCCACATTGGTTAATTTCTCCATCGCCCACTCACAATTGGCAATCTCTGTTTGAATCAACTGCTTCTGAGTATCGGAAATCCCCGAGATAGAAAGGTATTGTTCAAACAACTGAATAGCCTCCTCGTATTTCCCGAGGTTTTTTTTGATTTGGGCCATTCCGGAGAGTGCCACGGGACGTTTAGAACTTGTAAGCGTACCACTTTTTAGAGCCGTATCGTAGTAGCGCTCTGCTTCAGCAAGCGCTCCATACAAGGCCGCCGACTCAGCACAGCGGAGCGCAATGTCTGCCCGATTAGGTTCCATTTCCAGGACCCGATCGTAGTATTTGTACGCGGCGTAATAGTCCTTCGCATCATAAGAAAGCATGGCAGCTTGTTCAAAGGCACGGGGCGTCTGGGCGCGGACTTGCGCGCACAGAGCCAATAATACTAGGCCAGAGAAAAGGCTGCTATGATGGTGCATAAGCGGTTGCGGTGCCCTGCGAAGGTGCGTTAATCGATATCTTCGTTAAACTCAATCTCCACGATTTCAACCCTTCGTTCTTTGGTAGCAGAGAGGCTGAAAACGGAATTTCGAGGATCATTTACCTTATCATTTACTCCCGGTCGAACTTGTGATTCTCCATTAGGCACTTCCTTTACCACCAACTGACCGGTGGAGACGTATTTACTCAATAAAGCGCCATCAAAATTTTTGAAGTGATTGATCACGCTGACAATCCGCCGAGCGGTGAGGTTTTTATTGTAAACTGCAGAAGCCCTTGGACTTGCAAAACCCCGAATAGAAATTTCAACATGGTCCCCGCGCTTCAGTTTTTCGAAGAGAATTTCAGTGAAAAAACGAAGTCGGTTCCACTCGCCTCTAAGGGAATCTTCAAAAAAGATCTCCAGCTCTATTTCAGCCTGTTTTTTCTCATTTCCCCTTAATTTTTCTGTAAATACATTAATAAAGGTGTCTTTACGGGTATAATAAGTGAAATAAGTATCGCTGTATAATTTAGTAGTAGTCACCGCATAACTGCGTTTATTAGGCTCATCATTGTCAAAATACAATCGAATAGGCAGGTACTGCTCCAACTCCAAGGAATGGATCTCGAGGCGTTGATGAATAAATTCGAACGGCTTGGAAGTCAGGCTCGGAACATTAAATACAATAGAGTCGGAGGAATAATTCTCCTTACTGGCTACCACCAAGTAACGGTGGCCATACTCCAGGGTGAAGTTGAACCGGTTATCCAAGGGGCGGATTTCGGAGGCCACCAAAATAGGTGCGCGATCTCTTGCTATGTCATACAACTTAAATTCCACCCCACTAAGTTCAATTGGGTTGCGGGAGGTATTATCAAAAACAAGCGCTTCCAAATTAATTCCGCGCTCCAAATACAAGTTGGCGGTTAGCGTGCTATCCTCTTTGATTCCATCCGTTGAAAGGAGCACTGAATCGGTAGTAAATCCATTTTTTGAAATGAGTACCTTGTATAGCCGATCGACCTTAAGGTTGTAATGGTAATCGTTACCATTCGTATTTTCGGATGTTGACGCCAAACCATCCACGGATTTACCGGTTGGTTTGGAGGGGCCTAAATCAATAAACCGAGCAGCACTACCAAGAATCGGCTCCTTTGATTTCCGATCAAACACCTTGGCTACCAGATCGATTTTTATTTCGTCCAAGAAAACATGTTGAGTTCGAACCCCAGGCCAGACCGTCCTCGGGGTCACAAATTGGATAGAATCTGGTTTGAAGCCCGGTTTTTCCGCTACCACTAGGTAGGTTTTCCCTGGGGAAACGGCAAAAGGATAGTAAGCAACCGGAATATTCTGAACGGAATCCACTAAGACCCGTTTTCCATCCACAAGTTCGTATAGCTTCATGTTGGTGTTCGGCAACGAATCTCGTGTAGTGGCATGGAATGCCACAATAATCATTTTGGGTTTGACGACCGGCACCTGAAAAATATCGTAACAGCAAGCTTCTTCCGATAAGTTGGCTGCTCCAAATCTATTGGAAGAAAGGTATGCCGTACTTCCATCGGGTGTCAGTGTAAAAAATACATCATTTGAACTTGAATTCACAGGGGGAGAAAGATGGACGGGTTCTGTCCAACCCATTTGCGGGGTCCCAACCGTTTTGAATACATCAAAGCCACCAAGATTAACCCTTCCATTGGAACTAAAATACAAGGTACCCGTCTCTGCATGGTAAAAAGGCGTCACATCCTCTTCCGGAGTATTGATAGCCTCCAGGTTGGTTGCGGGACTAGTTGTTCCATCTGGATAAAGGTAAACATACCAAATATCGCGCCCCCCTTTCCCTCCCGGACGATCACTCACAAAAAACAGTAATTCAGCATCCTGGCCGTTCAGTTTTACAAGATTGGGTTCTGTAGAGGTATAGCCAGGTACATTCACGGAAGCGCCCAGTTTTTGGGCCGGTCCCCAGTCTTCCCCTTTCCGATTTCTCCAATAGAGTTGAGACTGGATACCAACGGTATTTATAAATTTACCGAGGGCGTAGTACATCGTTTGTTCGGAACTATTGAAGGTTGGATGCAGAACATGCTGTTTTTGGATCCCGAAGTCAATCGTTTTGGTAAGGAAGGTATCAGCAGAAGGACTTGCCTCGATAATTTTAACCAATCGGCGTTTCCGCTGCAGGTCGCCCCAATCCAGTTTTTTGAAGGGAAATCGGTAAGAAGAAAAGAAAAAACTGCCATCACCTCGTGGCCAGTTCATGTATTCGGAAAAATCGGTATTAATTGAAGAGTCCAATAGGATAGCCTCGGTAGCAAAATCAGACTTTTCGCTCATTTTCAAAGCCCAGTTCACCCGCTCTAATCTTTCTTCCACCTTTTCGCGTGTATAAATCGTATCGAGGGTATTTTTCTCTAGCAGCTTCAAGTACTGCTCTTGTGCCTGCGAGTAATTACCTGCCCTGAATTGCGTTTCTGCCAACTTAACAGCAGCCTCCGTATTGGCAGTGTCTGTTTGCAAAAGCCGCTCCCATGTTTTGGCAGCGAGTGGATACGCGCTGTAATTCATACAGGCCAAAGCATAGCCCCTCAGCGCTGAAACCCGGGTGCTATCTACAGCAATAACCCTGGAAAAATAATCCATCGCCAGGTAATCGTCTCCCTCTTCCAAGGCTTTGTAGCCTTTCTCTTCAACCTTAGCTAAAGAGGGCCCTCGGTCTACATTTTCGCCCATTCGATTTGAAAATCCGGTTCCACTCGTCTGGGCTAGCAAAGACTGAGCGGTGACCAATATAGTGCAGAGGAGTAACTGTAATCTCATGTGAATCGCACAATTGAACATACCTTTTGTCGGGATGCCGATTAAATAATAGGACAAGATTTGAATTTTGACATTGGTTTCACCTTATAGAGTCGGTAGATAAGCGCCAGCTCTGAGCCGCCTCTGCCCTCCGTTAGTGTCCTCGCTTTGGAGATATTGATGTCATACGTGTAACCTAACGTCCAAGTGCGCCAGTGGACTTCCACATGGGGAACTATTGCATCCCGGTAGGTCTGCCGAAAATTTCCTCCAAACTGAATGGCGAGCTCGCGATACGGTTGTTGATTGAGGTAGAAACGGGCGGCGGCTCCGAGCGCAAACTCCCGATAGCCCCCTTGTTCCTGATACAAGGCTTGTCCCACGGCGTCTAGCCTGGAATGTACCTCTAGCAAAAGAGAGGTATAGAAGGCCCTTCTTTGCTCCAGGCGAACTTTATTATTTCCTTGAAAGAAATCATGTGAAGGCCGGTTCATGTGGTGCCAACCGATTCCCAAATCCACTTTGCTTCGGTTGGTTTTGGACTGCCAACGGTAGTTCAAGCCCGAACTGAAATCAAAGTATTTGATATTGGTATTGTCCAGTAACTGCGACTCTTGAAAGGAAGCGGAAGGGTCGTACATCCGATCTATAAACTGGGCATCAAAACTGATGTTTCGAGTGGAGAAGTGGCGCTGACCAAACATAGGAACAACCCCTAATGTCAAAAAGTGATTGGAGAACAAACTGCTTTTCCGCTTCAAAGGGAGGGTGTAAGATAACGGGATAGCAATCTGCTGGGAAGTCAGGCTGAGGTCCCCTTGCTGATCATAATTAATAATCAGGCCTCCCGTTAAATACCGGTCATAACGAAGTTTTTCTAAGTAAAACTTGTTTTCCACCACCCCACTGAAAGTAGTATAAGGGACTGGAATAGAGGTCCACTGATTTCGGTAGTTTGCGGTAAATCGGGTATCTCCCCCAAAAATACCAGTCATTCCAGGGCCTAAATTCATGGGAGAATTCAGGTACTGCGAATAGTGAATATCCTGAGCAGAGAGCACTTGGACAAAACAAGCCAAGGTACCTGCTAACAAAAAGCGCAACGATATATTCATTGTTTTCACAAGCACTTACGCGTAAGCAATAGATGTATAGATATTAAAAAGAATAGGTCTTAACTAAGAATTAAATTCGCCTGATAAACCACAATATCAATTAATACAACTGCTAAAACTAGCGAAATCGTTCGTTTTCCAACGGTTTAATAGGGATCAACTAGACATCCATTTCACACGGATCGAGATAGCAAGGGGGAAAAGCGCCATCTATTTTTTCCAACATGGAGTTCTAGAAAATTTCACTACAAAAAAGGAGTAGAATGTCGATGAACGCGTGGAAAAAAGATTTTGCAAAAGATTAAAAAGACAAATGTACAGTTTTTTAGTGCTTAAAGCAATAAAAAAAGTGATTGCAGAGCGATCTACAGCCACTTTAACAAAAATCATGCCCAGAAAGAAAAATAAGCTACCCAAAAAAGGGAGTAACGGCAGACAAATTAGATGTATTTACCTCGAAAATAGGCGTTTACCGCTTACAACTTCGGGACATAATGGACAAGCTCCTAGTCCCATCGGGTACGACGGGATTTCTCTGATCGTTTCAATCGGTCTAGTTTTTCCCAATCTCTAAGCCGTGGGCGATCTCTTTTTTCAACAATATACCGGAACGAAATAGCTGCAGGTCTCCAGGCAAACGGAAAGGCAGTATCCCCTCCGAGGTGCAATTCTGGTTTGAAATCAGCACTGATATTCAAGCGTCCCACCGAAAGTTCTAAACCGGCAATTCCGGAAATTCCCCAGACTTGCTCTGCGAGCAAGTCACTTTTTCTTCTGTTAAAAGGCGTTTCAACATAGTAATGAGCGCCTGCGCCCAGGTAAACGTTCAGGTTTCTACCAATGATTTTTCGGTGTTTCTCGAATAATACAGTAGCGCCCAAGTTTTGGGAGAAAGTAGAAGTATGCACGATTCCCTCCAGGGTCCACTGGCGCTCAAGGTACTGCTGAACGGTAAAATCTACACCTTCTCCGAGTCGCACTCCAACTGCTGTTTGATAAGATTGTGCGAGTACAGAGTGGGCAGACACGGCTGCCATCAAAAAGCTCAGAAACCAAATTTTTCTCATTGCCTAAGTGCATTTGTATGGTTAAACGTCTTTGTTTTTTGTGGGAAAATCACCTTGCTTAACCGCGCATTTCTGGGAGGTCATCAAGCAGCGAAGTCAGGTAATCATTGATAAAACGGTGGTAGAGAGCTAGCTGGTTTATTCTACCTAGACCTTAAACATTATTTAACGAGTCCAATGGTAAACAATTCCTCCAAGGTTACCTTCAACCCAGTTCGATCTGGAAAGGTAAGAACTAGCTGCTGAATAAGTTGGCGAACCATATTGCGTCTCCCTTGTTGCAGCCAGATTGCCAGGGCATCTCGGACAAAGACTGCACCAGGTCGACCAAAATAAGAATGGAGGTGTTCGACCAGCGGTGGAAGTGCTAAGGGAGCCAACTGGGTATCGGAAAGGCTTTTGGAGTACGTGAGCAGACGCTCCAGATCAGGATAATGCTGGTGCCACTCCTGTAATCGCTCTCCCTGAGCACTATAGTCTAGCAATTGGCAGACTCGGGGGTGATTTTCATCCTCTTGGGCAGCCTTCAGCAACCGTTCCAGAACGCCTCCCCAATTTTCCCCTGCGAGGTCTTTCATTCGTTGCAGTAATTCAGGGTTGCCAGAAGAAATAAAATCAGGTTCCAATAAAACGATTTGCTCTTCTATATTTCCAGTTTTTTCGGCAATATTCATCCGAATTCTTCTAAACTCAGCCGTCTGACCAGCTGATAATCCAATTTGGATCAGGGCTTCGGCTAACTGGTCGGCTTCGGTTAAAAAGCCGGAGTGATACAACTCCAACACGGCCTCTTGCGCAGAAAGCCCCTCTGACCCACTGGCGACTAACCTTGGAGCGAGTTCTTTAAATTTGGAGAAATCGGCTAGCTGAGCCGCTACAAACAGGTGAAGCAATGCCGAGGTAGCAGGGAAAGAGACATCTTTGGGGTTCCAAACAGGAAGCTCCTTTTTCCGTTTGGGCTCCTCCTTTATCCAAGCAGAAAACGGAACCAGGATGGATCTACGCAACTCTTTTGGAAGTGGCTGCTCTGTCAGCAAAGCGAACAGCTCCTTCCAGATCGCCTCTTTAAGTGCTGGAGCGAACGTGGGTTGCGTTCGGACGAACTCGAATAAGGAAAAGGCATTTTTGCAGGATTGTAGCAATTGACCTCTTACGGGCTCTTCCAGAACAGAAATCCAGGGTGTTAATGTGGATAAAAAGGCAGAGGCAATTTTATAAACGGTCGAATAGTCATTTTCGACTTTTGCCTCTTCCATTCGGACACTTAATAGATTTACGGTCCGTACGAGAATTTTATGTTGAGAGGGTTTGAGTGGAACCTTATGTTTGGGAAAGAGCGCAGTCAGCACCCCGAGAAAAGGATTCGGCATTTCCTCCACTACATCAGCAAAGCGGGTTTTAAGTGCGATACCAAAGTCGGGATTTTTACGAGCGTAGTCTCGAACGAACTCCTTGAGCTGCGTGGGATCCACTCGGTCGAGCACGGTGGTAAGTTGTATTTTGGCGAGGGCAGGTGGCTCTTGTTTTTTTTCCTCAGATTTCTTCCAATTTTCAAGTGTTTTTTGTTGGAGAAAACGGCGAAGGAGCAAAAGCGAGGCAATAATATGCACACACATCCGCTTGCGGGGGCTTGTCCAACATTCACAAGCGTACGCACTGATTTTGGAAGGGGTTAAAATAATTTCCGTTTCATATTGAAACTCCTCGTCCTGCACCTTGGCTACCCAAAAATGGCGCTCTACTTCTTGTAGACCGCTCACACGACCCGAATGAACCCAATCAGACGCTTGCTCAACCAGTGCAGCGCTTTGGTATTTTTCAAAATCGGATAAGGATAACTTTGCCATAAGGGGTAAAAAAGGTCAAATTTACGGTAATCCAATTATCTGTCCGCAAGTATCCAAAAATAATGATTAAAAAATTGGATTTTAGACCTGCATTCAGGACATTTGCCAACTAAAATTTTAATAGTATTGCTACAACTTTTTATCATCAGGCATGCGAAATCAAGTTGGGACAATCCCGCGTTGCGCGATTTTCACCGACCGTTAAATGATCGCGGACTTTCGATTGCTCCGAGAATGTCCAAGCTGCTGCAGCAAATTGCGCCTTCACCGGATCTTCTCGTTAGTAGTCCTGCTCGTCGAGCGATTGACACGGCTGCTTTTTTTGCGGAGGCTTATCAAGTCCCTTTTACCGACATTGTTCAAGAGCCAGCATTGTATGAAGCGAGCGCCTTTGAGATAATGCGCGTAATCAGCCAACTACCCGAAACCGCTCGGGTGGTTTTTTTGTTTGGACACAATCCAGGGTTGACCGAGTTCGTCAATCAGTTTACCAATCAACCATTCATTAACATCCCCACCTGCGGAGTTGTGCTGCTAGAAAGCACGGCCTTGAACTGGCGGGCTTTGTACGAGGAAAATACCAACGTAGAACAGTACTGGTTTCCAAAGACCAGTTTGCAATAAAC
>JBKDAM010000106.1:0-30675 GCA_046316495.1 Chitinophagales bacterium | reverse complement strand
ATCTAATACGATTAAAATGTACCTTAACTTACTGAGGACTCCCTGAAAAAATACACCAGACCAATGAAGAAAAACCAAACTAAATACTACCTTTGGCCCGTCTTTCACAACACCACCATTATCCCTAACTTATTTTCTGTCAAATAACACCTTCTGGCAAAAGTAACTTCCTTGCAATTTTTCTCTGCATTCTTTTTATTCACCCACTTTTATTACAATTAATACATCGCCTTCGAGTCATTATTTTCCAACTTATATTTTAAATTTTATTCACTTATAATTATCTTACCAAATTAAATTTTGTATGAAGCGTATTTTATTTACACTATGCATGCTGCTTGTTACAGTAGGCATGGCAATTGCGCAGCGCACAATTGTCGGCACTGTTACAGGCGATGATGGCGAAGCGCTGGCAGGTGCCACCGTTCGCGTTAAAGGGGGAAGCAATGGCACCCTCACAGACGTTGCAGGTAAATACTCCATCACCGTCGCAAAAGAGGGTGAAGTACTTACTTTTACTTACACTGGCTATGAAACACAAGAAGTAACACTTGGTGCATCCAACGTAATTAATGTGGTCATGAGTAGCGGAGTTCAGCTTTCTGAAACCGTAATTGCTGCATTAGGCATCTCTAGAGAAGAAAAATCCTTGGCCTATGCTGTACAACAGCTAGATGGAAGTCAGCTTACCCAAGCCCGGGATGCCAACCTGGTGAATTCGCTTTCAGGAAAAATCGCCGGGGTGAACGTGGTGAACTCCTCTGGTAACGTTGGCGCCTCCTCTCGTATCGTTATCCGTGGTAACACTTCTATCACAGGCGATAACCAACCGCTGTTTGTAGTAAATGGTATCCCAATGGATAACCGTTCACAAGGTGCTGGTAATTCCCAATTCGGTGGTGTAGACTTCGGTAATGCTATCCAAGACATCAATCCGGATGATATCGAAAAAATTTCAGTCCTTAAAGGACCAAACGCTTCCGCACTCTACGGCTCCCGTGGAGCAAATGGTGTAATCCTTATTACCACCAAAACCGGCAAAGGCGCTAAAAAAGGACTCGGTGTAAACTATACCGGGGATATTGGCTTTTCAACCCCTTTCAGACTCCCTAACTACCAAAACAAATATGGCCAAGGCATCGGATTCCAATTCAATTACGTAGATGGAACTGGCAATGGCTTGTGGGATGGTGTGGATGAAAGCTGGGGCCCCGCCTTCGATCAAACTATTAGCGCTGCTGATGGTATCGATAATGACGGTGATGGTGAAACGGATGAAGCAGGAGAAGGCGCTACCTTCGACCAATTCACCGGTAAAAACCAACCATGGGTAGCTCAACCAGATAACGTAAAAAGCATCTTCGATACAGGTATCAACCTCACTAACAGCGTTGCTATCACCGCTGCTGGTGATAATGCGAATGCTCGTTTCTCTTTCACCAATTTCGATCAAAAGGGAATGGTGCCCAATACAGAGCTGAAGCGTAATACCTTCAACTTGGGCTTCGGAATGAAAATGAGCGAAAAACTGTCCCTCGATGGTAATGTTACCTACACCGCGCTACGCTCCGATAACCGTCCCGGCATCGGTTATGCTGGGGATAACATTATCCAACAGACGATCTGGGCAGGACGCCAAGTTGATTGGGAATACCTCCGCGCCAATTATGATCAGCGGGATGAGCAAGGAAATATCGTTAACTGGAACCACAACTACCAGAATAACCCTTTCTTTACCCTCTACAACAATACTAAACCACAACGCCGTGACCGCGTCAACGGTTACGCCGCCTTGAACTATAAGATTTTACCTTGGTTGAATTTTATGGGCCGCGTTGGTACCGACTACTACAGCGATAACCGTGAAATTCGGTTCGAAAAAGAAACAGTTGACTATCCAAACGGTCAACTTCAAACGAATAACTACCTGTTCCAAGAAACAAACAGCGATTTCTTGTTGACCGCTAATAAGTATTTCTCTGACGCATTCTCCATCAACGCCACATTGGGTGCAGTCCGCCGTGACACTCGTTTCCAAGGCAACGAACTGACCGCAACCGCACTGGTTGTACCAGGTCTGTTTAACTACTCCAACGCTGATGGCGCAATCAATGTTAATCAATTCACTAATACACTGCGTGTTAACTCAGTGCTTGGTAGCGTATCGTTGGGTTTCTATAACTTCATTTACCTGGACGCTTCTGCGCGGAATGACTGGTCCTCAACACTCCCAGCAGAAAACCGTAGCTACTTCTATCCTGCGGTGAATATGAGCGTAGTGTTGACAGAGAAAATAAAAATTCCTGGCGTAGATCTATTGAAGGTGCGTGGTGGATTCGCTCAGGCAGGTAAGGATACTGACCCCTACCGCTTGTCGCCAATTTTTGCACCAAATACCCCTTGGGGCGGCGTTCCTTCCTACACCTTGCCAGGATCACTACCTAACAATGCCTTGAAACCAGAGCGAGCCAACTCGATTGAAGCTGGTATCGAAGTTGCTGCCTTCAAAAACCGCGTTCGCTTGGACGTAACCTACTACAACACCGATAATATTGACCAAATTATCCCACTTAACGTATCCTCAGCAACTGGTTACACTAGCCGTTTTGCGAACGCAGGAACCATTAATAATAATGGCGTCGAAGTGCAATTAGGTCTAACTCCAATAAAGTCCAAAGATTTCAACTGGGATATCGATTTGAACTGGGCTAGAAACCGTTCCATGGTAGAAGACCTTCCAGAAGGCGTTTCAGAAATTACCTTGAACACAAACTGGGGTCTGCGCCTCGTAGCTAGAGAAGGAGAGCCATATGGTGTCCTTGTGGGACGCCGTGTAAAGCGTGCTCCTGATGGACAAATCATCGTAGGTGCAAATGGCCGCCCAATCCAAGATGTTGACGCAAATGGTAACAATACCAACTTCGTCTTAGGCACCATCACTCCAGACTGGGTAGGTGGTATCCGCAATACTTTCACATGGAAAAACCTTTCCTTGAGCGCCTTGATCGACATGCGCCAAGGTTCAGATCTCTTTTCTATGACGTATATTTTTGGTCGGTATGCTGGGGTTCTTGAAGAGTCATTGGAAGGACGCGAAACCTTGGAGCAAATTCAAAATGGTTACAATTTCGGAGGTGTTGTAGACAATGGTGATGGAACCTACTCCCCAAACACGACTCTTTTAGATGCTGAAACATGGAACGCAGACTTTTATGGACGTCGTCACGATCGCGGTGTCTTTGATGCTTCTTTCATCAAATTGCGCGAAGTAACCTTGGGCTACAACCTGCCAAAATCATGGCTCGGCAATAGCAAAATTAATAGCCTCCGCCTGTCTGCATACGGAAGAAACTTAGCACTGCTTAAGTCAAATGTGCCACACGTGGATCCTGAAACCGCTTTCGATAACAGCAACGCCATGCAAGGTATCGAATTCGGTCAATTGCCGTCAGCCCGCACAATGGGTATCTCCTTGAATGCGAGCTTCTAAGATTTGCCCAACTTCAATTCATTTAAAACAAATTTAATTATGAAAAATATAAAAATCTGGATTCTACTCCTAGCCGTAGTATTCTCAAGCGGCTGTGAGAAAGATTTCGATGAAATCAACACCAACCCGAATCGCCCAGAGGAAGTTCCACTAAGTAATATCCTACTCTCCTCTATCTCTCAAGGTGTCCGTCGTACCCACGGAGCTAGCTTCAATATGACGTACGCAGGATTGTGGGCTCAACACTATGCCAAAATCCAATACATCGATGAAGACTGGTACGAATATCGTCCAGATGCCTTAACTGGCCACTGGGATGGACTCTATGCTGGGCCACTCGCAGATTTGGAATCTATTCTACAAACCGCACCAAATCCTAGCAATATCAGAGCAGCCGCTATGACTATGAAGGCATTCTATTTCGCTATCATCACCGATATGTGGGGGAATGTGCCTTATTCTGAAGCGCTAAGCACGTCCAATTTCAATCCTAAATACGATGAACAATCCGCTATTTATGCTGATCTAAACGCACAGCTAAAAGCAGCAGCAGCTATGTTCAACGCAGGGGGAGACGACTTGGGTGCAGGTGATATCATCTACCAAGGAGATGCATCAAAATGGAAAAAGTTTGCTAACTCTCTTCGCGCACGTTTGCTCAATCGCGCAAAGCACAAAAACAGTGAGTTTGCATCTGAATTACAAGCACTTTTAAGTGACCCATCCGCTTTAATTGCAGACAATAGCGAAAACGCTTACATCACTTACCCAGATGCAACCGTTAATTCTAATCCTATCTACAGCAATAAAGCAAATGATGGCCGTAACGATCACGCCGTGTCCAAAACGTTGGTAGATCTAATGTCCGGTGATCCACGGCTCTCTGTTTACGCTGAGGTAAACAATGCTGGCGCTTATGTAGGGCAGCCTAATGGAACGGTAGAACCAAGCCCTTTCTCTGCCGTATCCCAAATCGGTAAGGCTTTCCGGGATGATCCATACGCCCCCTCTTATCTAATGACGTACGCAGAAGTACTGTTCATTATGGCAGAAGCACAAAGTAGCAAACAACACTATCTAAATGCACTGTCAGCTTCTTGCGCACAAAACGGAGTATCCGCTGATGACACCTTCTTGGCAGCAAAAGGAGCTGAATACGACGCTTCACCCGCTAAAGCAGTAGCTACCCAAAAATGGATCGCGCTATTCGGTGATGGCTGTGAAGCTTTCTCCGAATTCCGCCGCACAGGTCAACCCGAATCAGTAGTGGAGGTGCCAAGATCAGCCTTCCCTGGACAAGGAGTGCCTCGCCGCTTCGCTTACCCTACTAGCGAAACTGGCAACAACAAAGCTAACCTGGAAGCCGCAATCGCTGCCCAAAGTATCGATGCAACCGGCTTGTTCGGAAATAAAATGTGGTGGTCACTCTAATAACCTAAATCAACTTTTATTTAAATTGATTGTCATCGCGCCCCTGTCCAACCCGGACAGGGGCGCTTTTTTATTCCCTTCCTCACACCAATTCAATCTATACGAACATCTACCCTGTATATTCAGACCATTCCTTACCTTTGTATAAAATCCATTAAAATGACTTTTTCTAACGATCGAATTCGCCGCCGCACCAAACTACCCCTCCTAATTATGGGAGGTGCAATGATCTCTATGTACGCTGGGCTCGGTGGATACATCCTTCTACGTCCTGACTTTTTGTACAAAATCCCCTCAGAATACCGCACCATCTTCGGAAGCTTGCTCCTAGTATATGCTGGCTACCGTGGCTGGCGCTTATATGCTGACCATATTAAAAACTAAATCGTTATGAAAAACCTCGCGCTCTTACTCAGCACTCTATTATTCGCCTCTAGCTGCGAACAAAAACGACCAGACGGTAAAGAGCTGGACGGGCCTACCTTCGGAGAAATATCCATCCTGGTAGATGAAGGCTATGAACCTGTAATCACGAGTGTGATAGATGTATTCGATACCATCTATGGACGAGCAAAAATAAACGCGCGATACGTGCCAGAATCAGAAGCCGTAAACGCTTTACTTAATGATTCCGTAGAAGTAATTATCATCCCTCGTTCCTTAAAAGAACAAGAACTAGCCTACTATAAAAAAAAGGGAATCGTACCTAAAATGACGCTCATAGCACATGATGCCGTCGCCTTCATTATTAATCCCGCCAACAAAGACTCCGTCCTAACCGTCGATCAAATAAAAGGAATTATGACCGGTGAGATCACTTCGTGGAAACAAATCAACCCGAAGTCAAGCCAAGGAAATATTACGATTGTCTTTGATAATGCCAACTCCTCCAATGTGCGCTACTGCAGGGACAGTATCGCTGGGGGAGCCGCTTTGCCTAACTCAGCATCCGCTGTAAAAACCAATTCCGAAGTCATTGATTACGTGTCTAAAAACAAAGGTGCTATCGGAATAATTGGCGCTAACTGGATTTCGGATAGCGACGATAAAGGCGTTCAATCATTTCTTAAAAATATTGTCCTAGTAGACGTTGCCTCCCAACCCGGCGCCGAAGGATTTGGCCCGTATCAAGCCTACCTCGCCACCAAACAATACCCGTTCCGCAGAAGTATGCACCTCATTAACTGCCAAGGACGCGCAGGACTCGGACTCGGACTGGCATCTTTTCTCGCAAGCGATCCAGGGCAACGTATTATGATGAAAGAAGGCCTGCTGGCTGCCAATATCCCAATTCGATTGATGCAGGTAATTAAGGAGTAACCAACTGTGTAAACACGGGGTAATGATCAGACCATCTTCGCTCGCGAACTACATCACATCCAGTGGCCTTAAATCCAGGATCCATTAATATGTAGTCAATCCGCAAAAAAGGAATCGCGCCCGCGAACGTATGACCCAGTCCTTGACCCGACTCTTTAAAACTATCAGATAAACCGCGCGATACCACTCGGTACACATACGAATTCGGAGTATCGTTAAAATCTCCACAGACAATAACAGGATGCTTCGCAGACAGTAAATGGTCTCGGAGTCGCTGTGCTTGTTCCGTACGGGTGGATGTAGCATCCCCTACCTTCTCCATAACCCTGCCAATCGCATCCAAATCTTGCTCCCCATCAATGATCCGGGTAGCATCCGTGGTAACCTTATTCGATTGTAAATGAACATTATATACTCGAACCACCTCCCCCGATGGCAACCGTATGTCCGCCCAAAGAGTGGAATTACTCGTCCTCCCAAAAGGTATATCCCCCCCTGCCAATATTGGAAAACGACTTAAGATAACCGTCCCTTTCTTTAAATTAAATCGTTGATCATACCCCAACTTTTTTCCTAAGATTGGATAAAAAACCCCTTGGGTCTCCTGTGTACAAATAATATCAGGCTGTCCATGCTCTTTTAAAAATTGAGCATATTGCTCCGCTAACTCCTCCGCCCGCTGCTTCGTTACCCCTCCTTTACCGTTAAACATTGTCCCTAAATTGTGGGTCACAATCGTTATTTGATCCTGCTCCCTAATCCGACTCGTCCTGTTTAACCCCAAAAAAGTCTCAAAATAGGGCTCTCCAAGTAAAATCATAATGATATGATACAGCACAAATCGATTTAATTGCGTTAACCAAAAAACAACCAAACCAACATTCAGCAACAACCACCACGGATAAGCCGTCCCAAAATAAGAAAACCATCTAAACAAAGCCGGATTAATGAACGGTGAAATATAGCTGCCAGCGGTACATAGTATCACCAACAAACTAACCGTTTGCATCGCATTCTTAAATAGGGCCTTTAACACCAGCTTGTTATTTTTTTCGCAAAGTTAAAATAATGCCAGGATTATTCCCGACGTTTGTAAAGCATTCTGTCTAAGCCTAGATCGATCCTTACAAGCAATATGACACTCCATTTCCACCTTCTTTTCCTGCTCCTTCTCTCGCCTCTACTCTCCAGCGGACAAGATCTCATAACCGACGAACGAGTCGTAGACCCAACCATCAAAACCGTTCAAATTAACCCTGGCAGCCCATACCCAGTGGTCGAATTGCGAAATGGAAAAATTAATCTCCAATTTGATTGTATAGGTACCGACCTAAGAGACTTCCTATACACTATCATCCACTGTGATAGTGACTGGACTCCCTCACAGTTGCAAGACAATGAATATATCGACGGCTTCATGGAGGATAGAATAACCAACATCTCTACCTCTGTTAATACCCTAACTGATTATACACACTATCAACTAACATTGCCCAATCAAAATATGCGATTTACCAAATCTGGCAATTATTTGTTGATCATCATGGATGATGATAACGATAAAGAGACAGTAATGGTAAGGCGATTTATGGTTTCTGAGAACACCTGGAAAACAACAGCCCAACTATCGCCAGTTGTGAGCTCTAGAAAAATATTTACACATCATGAAATCGACTTCCAGGTGTCCCATGATGGATTTCTCTTAAGCAATCCAACAAATGAAGTTCAAGCCTACGTTTACCAAAATATGCGCTGGGATCGAGTGTTCGGTCCTATAGCACCCAGACCATTCGTTTCCGTTAAAAATAAATTGAGCTTTGATTATCAAGACTCTATAGTATTCCCTGCAGGAAAAGAATGGCGTTTTTTCGATATGAGAACCTATAACTTCCGCGGTCCCGGTATTCAAAAAATTGAACGGAATAACCAAACTTGGCAAGTCTACCTAAAACCTGAACAAGATCGCTCTGAATCAATTGGTTACGAGCTAGTAAACGACTTAAATGGCAACTATACTATTGAAAATCGAACCGCCGGAGAGTCTTTCCTGCAAACAGATTATGCTAATGTCCTTTTTATTCTAGAACAAGACCAACCCTTTGATAATGAGGATGTTTACGTCTTTGGCGCTCTCACTGATTGGCAACTAAAACCAGAGTTCAAAATGCAATACGACGACGATAGCAAATCCTACTATTGCAACCCACTATTAAAACAAGGTTATTATAATTATTCCTTCCTAGTCGTCAACGCAGACACCTTTCAAGCCTCGGAAAACAATGATCAGGAAGGAAATTGGCACGAGACCGATAACGTATACAATGTTTTTACCTATTACCGCCCGTTTGGAAGCAACTACGATCGATTGGTATCTGTGGGGGGCGTCGACTCCCGCTCAAAACGAAACTAGTTTAGTGGTTTCCGCCCAGGATAACAGAGAAGGTTAGCCCAAAAAAATAATACCAATCATCTTTAGTTGGATTACCATTTATTTTCATACCGTCTAAATCATCAGAAAAAACGGGCCTAAAGCCGCCATCAAAACCGACTAGAAAATATTCATTTACATCTGCCCGAAGACCAAACCCAAATGGTGCTAAAAGAAAGCGGGTCCTAAGTCCCTCCTCAGGTAAAGGGATTTTTAAAAATTCATTCCTCCTATCCTCTGGCCCATAATACTCTGCCCTTGGCTGGGCATTGGTGTATCCAACTCCTGCAAAAAAATACGGCTGTACTCGAGGCACAAATATACCTGTCTTCGTAATCTTGTATTTAGGAAACGGAGTCCACTCCCCCACCAGCGCTCCTTCAAACAGGGCTGCACTAAATCGATACGACCTAGCCGCTTTATTAGTGTTCGCATCATCCCCAGAAATAGTACCCGTATAAATATGTGCCCTCAACGCAAAGTGAGGATTAAAATGATGCCGAACTAAAAAACCATAACTTAAGCGCGTTTCTTTCCATTCAATATTCCGCTCCGCTACATCCCCAGAATAGTTAGCTGTCCCAAACATAAATCCAGCTTCTGTAAAGCGACCTCTAGCTAATTGAGCATTTAAGCCAATCGGGCTTATCAACATCAGAATTAAAAGAAAGCGGTAATTCATAAGTAAATCGGTTATTGGATGAAATAGTGCATGTGAATAGGCAACTCAAATGACTATTGAACGCAAAGGTCCGTAAAAGTTATATAGATCACAAGCCGTTCAATGTTATATTGTAGCAATTCAATCATTAAAGTGTTATTTTGATTTTACCTTTGTACTCGATTTTCTCATTTTAGCAGCTATTCCAACCTTATCATGCCGCTTGACCAGTTACACGAAGAAGAAAGATATCAAAAGGAAAAGGGTGAAATGTCCTTTTTCGATCACATCAGTGAGCTGAGAAAACATATTCTCCGTTCGGCATTGGCAATTGTAATTGTCGGGATAGTAGCATTTGTAAATAAAACGTTCGTATTTGAGCAATTGATTTTTGGACCCAAATCCCCCGATTTCATCACTTACCAGCTCCTCTGTCTCGCTTCTGAAAAAATGGGGATGGGCTCCGCCCTCTGCTTTAAACCACCCATCTTCAACCTAATTACCCGACAACTGGGAGAGGTGCTTATGCAACACTTATACGTCTCTTTTTGGTTGGGAATCATTGGTGCGTTCCCTTATTTACTGTGGGAAATATGGCGATTTATTAGTCCTGGTCTGTATGACCATGAAAGAAAGGCGGCAAGTGGTGTTATCCTTGTCTGTACATTGTTGTTTTTTATGGGGGTAGCGTTCGGTTATTTCGTAATCGCTCCATTCTCCATTAGCTTCTTGGCAGGGTATACTCTTGAAGGACTTGAAGTGGCGCCTACGCTCGATTCCTACGTCACCTATATGACAATGTTCACTTTGCCAACTGGCTTAATCTTTGAAATGCCCGTCATCGCTTATTTCCTAGCTAAAATCGGACTCCTTGGTCCAAATGCGATGAGGGCATACCGCCGACATGCAGTGGTAGTACTCTTGATCATCGCTGCTATTATCACGCCTCCGGATGTGGTATCTCAAACCATTGTCGGTATTCCTCTCTATGTTCTCTACGAAATAAGCATACTAGTATCCGCCCAGGTAGCAAAAAACAAAGAAAAATTGCTCCTCAACAACCCCGATATGCTACCTGATCAGAGCCCCAACAACTAATTCACTCATTCTACGTTATAAAAATTATTAAATATTCCTTCTTCAAGGATTCAGAAATATATGAAACGCTCTCACCTGGTTTTCTTGATTATTTTCTTTGTTCTGCTAATAGATCAATTACTCAAATTTTACATCAAACTCAATTTTGAATACGACGGCGGGTTCTTAATAGCTGGTCAGGAATGGGCCAGAATACATTTTGTAGAAAATGAAGGAATGGCCTTCGGATTTACGTTTGGCTGGGAGTACGGCAAATTACTCCTAAGCATCTTCCGAATTTTAATGGTAAGTGGACTAATTTGGTATTGTGCACACTTGATTAAACAACAAGCTCCAGCAGGACTTTTGGTCAGTCTTTCCCTAATTACTGCCGGTGCGCTTGGAAACATTATCGATTCCGCTTTCTACGGTCTTCTTTTCACAGAATCCTCCATTCATGCGCCTGCACAGTTCGCCTCCGCCGATATACCAGGATACGGAACTTTTTTACACGGAAAGGTAGTAGACATGTTCTATTTCCCGATCACCACATTCTACCTCCCCGATTGGTTCCCAATTATGTCGGGAGAAGGCTTCTTATTCTTTAGCCCCATTTTCAACTTCGCTGATGCGGCAATTACCACAGGCGTCTTCACCATCTTACTTTTCCAACGTCGTTTTTTTGATGAACACCCAAAGGTGGATTCAGTTTCAACTTCGTCCAGCATGATAGATACGCCCGAGGAGCACTCCTCCACTGAAAGCAAACCACAACAAACTGCTAACCATGAATAATAATCACATCCTTATCCGAAAAGCCACCGAATTGGATATGGATGCTATGCATCAGCTGATGTATGAATTGGCCGTCTATGAAAAATCACCAGAAGCAGTAGAGACGACCCCTCAAGAATACCTAGAAGACTTTAAAAATGGCCTTTTTGAAGGCCTGGTTGCTGAAATAGATGGAAAAGTGGTCGGAATGACCCTTTTCTTTATGGCCTATTCATCCTGGAAAGGCAAAATACTCTACCTAGATGATTTTGTGATTACGGAATCCTACCGAAATAAAGGTATTGGTCAATTACTGTACAATGCCTTTATTGAAGAAGCTCAAAAACGAAATTGCAGATTAGCAAAATGGCAGGTGCTCGACTGGAACACCCCCGCTATCCAATTCTACCAAAAAAATACAGCTGAAATTGAAAAAGGTTGGTGGAATGTAAAAAAAATACTGAAATAATATGAAGTACTCAGCAAAACTGATCCTCTCCCTTCTAAGCCTTTGGCTAATATCATCCGGGTGCCATCCTTCCAAAAAATTAGAGTACTCTCCGGATACCATCGTCCCAACTGACCAATCGCTTCTGTGGCGAATCTCTGGAAATGGGCTAAAACAACCGTCCTACCTCTTCGGTACAATTCACCTCATACCCAAAGCAGACCTTAACTTCTCCCAAGGCACCCTTAATGCCTTGAATCGCTCTAAAAAAATTGTCTTTGAAATCGATATCAAAGAAATGACCAGCCTCCGAACTCAGTTTAGCCTCATGAATAAAGCCTTTATGAAAGGAGGAAAAACCCTCAAAAACCTGCTTCCAGAAGAAGATTATGCCCTGGTCAAACAGAAAATGGAGGAAAAAGGCCTGCCCTCTTCTATGTTTGAACGACTTAAACCGCTCTTCCTGAGCACTATGCTTAGTAGTGACGAAACAGAAAACCCTCTCTCAGGTAACAGCGAAAATAAAATGACCTCTGTAGAAATGGAACTCTGGAAAATCGCTAAAAAACAAGGTCTGAAGTCAGGTGGCTTAGAAACCGCAGACTTTCAAATGGCTGTTTTTGATTCCATACCCTACGAAGACCAAGCCAAAATGCTGGTCGAAAGCTTAAAGAGTAACCAAAGCGGTGGAAATGAACTAGCAGAAATGGTTGCACTCTACAAAGCGGAGGATATAAGTGGCATGCAAAAAATCATTGCTGAAACCGAAAGTATGGGGGCCTTCGAAAACCTACTTCTTGGCAACCGAAATCAAAACTGGATTCCTAAAATGGACATCCTTATGCAAAACCAATCGACATTCTTCGCTGTGGGTGCAGGTCACCTTGGCGGTAACCAAGGCGTAATCGCTTTGCTTAGAAAAAAGGGATACCAAGTAGAAGCGGTAAAATAAAACAGGTACGAGCTCCCCAGCTTTTTGCTATCCCTAACCGCCATTTCTAACAATACCTTACCTTTGCTCCTCTTTAACTATCAATACCTTTAACTATGTCAGACAACAAACTTCAACCACAAAATCCCGCTATCAATATTGAACTTTCAGAAGAAATTGCAGAGGGTATCTATTCCAACCTGGCAATTATCTCTCATTCCAATTCAGAATTTGTGGTGGACTTTATACGTATGATGCCAAATGTGCCAAAAGCAAAAGTAAAAAGCCGAATCATCCTGACCCCCCAACACGCCAAGCGCTTACTCGCAGCGCTCAAAGAAAATGTTCAAAAATTTGAAATGCAGTTTGGGAAAATAGAAGAAGATCACACCCCGTTCCCCCCAATGAACTTCGGTCCTGGTGCACAAGCATAAATAAGTAAAAGGCACCCAGGTAATCCTAGGAATACCTGGGTATCTTCCCTACCCTATTATTTTATCAAGTCGAATTATTTTAGACTTCTTTTTCGCATCCAAGCGATCTAAATACCCACGAATTATACGTGATGCCTCCGGGTCTTCTCCCTTTTTACTTATCAAAGAAACCAACTCCTCCTTATCCAAACCTCCCATGTCGGTATCAACCCAGGCAAATCCCCTATAAACACCCTCCTCTATCGCAATGATGGTTTTTTCTACTGCCGATCTCCCTTCTTCTACAATCAAAAAGCTACCCGTTAACCCTTTTTGTAATTGAGCTAAGGCAGCTGAAACCCGTAAATTATATTCTGAAGCGGCTTCTTCTCCAACACAGCCACCCCTGCATTGCTTAATGGTGTAGTAAAAACAGGCCCCATCCCCGAAATCCAAATGGCAAAGCCTGTTGCATAATTCAAACTGCCGCCGAATACTTTCCAATTGTAACTTAGCGTGTTCTAACTTCGGGTAATCTGCCACCAGCTCCAACCCTTTACTCTTCTTGGCTGATTTTTTACCTACCGCCAAACACCAATATCCATTTGCATCCTCCAATTTAAATATTCCCCCCGAAAATTGCTTCATCCGTTGTGCCTTGTTAATAGCAGGCTGTAATCGCTTGATCTCAGAACTCTCCAATAACAAAGCAGCAAGCTCACTTCCCGTAACTTCAAAACTAAAATCAGCTACACCTGCTCGCAACTTCTCTCCTTTCGAAGTTGGATCTGCAAAATGCTCCATCAAACGTTTCCTCATATTCAAACTCTTCCCAACGTATATCACCTCCCCTTTCGAGTTATGCAGGTAATAGACACCACAAGCCTCAGGCACTGCCTCTAATTGCGATAACCGAATACCCTCAGGCAGTTTACTCTCCCGTATACCGTAATGGAGAGTTGCCCGTATGCTGTCCTCCCCCTCCGCATCTAAAATCTTCTCAAATAATTGTACAGTAGCCAGTGTATCATCCAATGCACGGTGGCTCTTCTCCGCTAAAATCCCAAAATGCAATTTTAAATTGCTTAAACTGTAACTCTTTAACCCCGGAAATACCCTCCTTGACAACCGAACCGTGCACAGCGTCTTTCTCGTGTACGTATACCCTAATCTCGCAAATTCCGCTTTCACAAAACCGTAATCGAACTGCACATTATGGGCCACAAACACTGCACTTTCAGTCATCTCAACAATCTTTCTGGCTACTTCATGAAATCTAGGTGCCTCTGCGACCATCTCATTATTGATGCCCGTTAATTGGGTGATATTCCATGGAATAGTACGCTCTGGATTAATTAAGGTGCTAAAAGTATCAATTACGCGCTTGCCATCGTGTAAAACAATCGCAATTTCCGTTATCCGTTCATATACCGGAGTACCCCCGGTCGTTTCAATGTCAATTATAGCAAACAAAATACACAACAAATTAAACAAGTTCTTGGCAAAGTTAAAACATTTATTATTAAATTCACTAAATTATTCGCCCTTGCCGCCCTTTTTAAATGAATCCTCCTCTGATTTTAGCTAGCTTACTTTTACCTTAGCGCCGATTATTTTTTCTTTTTGATTTGTCCCAACACAATTTTGATCTGCGGGACAAACGCAACCGACCTTATTTTACATGCGACAGCTGTTCTTATCTGTTTTTATCCTGATTAGCAACTCCCTACTGAATGCGCAAAACGCCTCCAGAGTGACGGGTAACCTTATGTCTAATGCTAACTTTTTCATTACAGATGAAAAAATCGGAGCCACCGGGACCCCACAATACGACTACCAAAAATTCGGTGCGGAAAGCTGGCTGAACCTTAACTACTCTAATTGGGGCTTCGATATGGGCCTTCGATTCGATATGTTTAATAACTCCAACTTACTCAACCCAACTGGATCCTACAGCGATGAGGGAATCGGTAGATGGTTTGTCCAGAAAAAAATCGATAAGTTTGACTTCGCAGCGGGATACCTCTATGACCAAATTGGATCCGGAATGATCTTTAGAGCCTACGAAGAACGCTCCCTAATGATTGATAATGCCCTCTACGGAGCCCGTGTCGGATACCACATCAATGAAAATTGGAATGTTAGAGCCTTTACCGGTAAACAAAAACGACAGTTTAGCACCTATAGCCCAGTATTTAGAGGACTCGTTCTCGAAGGATTTATTAAACCCGACTCAACTAGTACCTTCTCCCTTGCTCCTGGACTAGGGGTCGTAGGGAGAACTTGGGATGGAGATGCCGTAAGCAGAATTGTAAGTGAAATTGCAACTTATCAACCAATTGATAGTATCGGTGCACAATATAACACCTATGCAGCAACGTTATTTAATACGCTTTCTGTCGGAAATTTTACTTGGTATGTAGAAGGTGCCTATAAAACAAAAGACGTACTAAACAATGAATTCGTCCGACAGGCCACTGGAATCCAAGGCAAATTAGTAAATGAAGAAGGCTATAATGTCTACTCCAGCGTATCTTGGGCTAATTCCAAATTCGGAGCAACCCTCGAAACCAAGCGAACACAAAACTTTCGATTCAGATCCGACCCTTTCCTCATCGGTGTACAGGGCCAAATCAATTACTTGACACCTATGGCTCGACAAAATACATACCGCTTAACCGCTCGATTCAGTCCTAATACTCAAGAGCTAGGTGAACAAGCCGTGCAAGTGGAACTCAAATATGCGCCCTCTAAAAATCTGACCTTTACCCTAAATGTATCCGATATCCAAAACTTGGAAGGAAGGGAACTCTACAGAGAGGTAGCTCAAGAAATTCTCTATAAGTACAAGCGGAAATGGCAGGCACTCGTAGGGTTCCAACGGCTTAAATACGACATACTAACCTATCAAGGAAAAGGTGAATATGTCTATGCAAACACCCCCTACACCGAAATACTGTACCGATTCAAACCTCGTCGATCGCTCCGTATCGAAGCCTCCTACCTGGATACAAAACAAGAGTTCGGCTCTTGGGCATTTGCATTGGCAGAAGTTGGAATAGCCCCACACTGGCTTTTCTATGTCTCTGATATGTACAAAGTGCCACATGATAAAAGCAGCAACTATCCAGCCGAAAAAACAAAATTTGATGGGCTACATTACCCCTCCGTAGGCATGGTGTATTCTTATAAGTCCAACCGTTTCTCTCTCGCCTACGTAAAACAAGTAGAAGGTATTAACTGCGCGGGGGGAATCTGCCGGTACGAGCCTACCTTCCACGGCGTAAGAATGCAACTTAACTCCTCATTCTAAAAAAAATACTCAATTATGAATATAAATAACTGGTTTCTACCCATTGGAATAGCAAGTTTAGTCATCACCGGATGCGAAGAAAAACCGATCCCAATTCCACCATTGGAACTAGGAGAGCGGAAAGTACTCGTGGAAGAATTAACAGGAGTTCAATGCCAAAACTGCCCTGATGGAACGGCCGAGCTCGTTGCTGCTGGTCAAGTACTCGGGGACAGACTCATCGTGGTGACCTTGCACGCTGCAAAAAGCTTTGACGAACCCTATCCCGAAAGCAAAGACGATTTCCGTTCAGAAGATTGTAGAGCTGTCGCCGATTACCTCTATTATAATGGGGATCCAGGCGCACCAACCGCTACCGTAGACCGCCAATTCCTAGATGACTTTACTGGTGCATTTATCTACCGCCCTTGGACAGGTACTATCAATGCCCGCGTCGCTGAAAAACCTGAGGTAGGCCTATTTATTAACAATACCTATGACAAACAATTACGAACCTTGAATATCGAGGTAAATGTGGCGCCCGATGAGATACTGACAGGTGAAATCCGACTCTCCGTCTTCATTACGGAGGATAGCATTCGGGATGTTCAGTTAAAAAAAGTTTCTCCTACTCAAGCCCTTAAAATACAGGATTATGTGCATCGCCATATTTTCAGAGATGCCGTTTCCGTTCCAACCGGGGATAACATCACTACACAGATAAACACAGGGAAGGCATTCACAAAAAACTACTCTCTTGTACTTCCTGAAAAATGGGTAGATAAACACTGCTCCGTAGTCGCTTTTATTCACCGACATGGTGATCACCCTTCAAGGGAAATACTACAAGCAGAAGAAAAACATATTATTGATTGAAATAAACACCTATGCAATCTAAACTCGCAATCGGATTATTGGTACTAGCATTGGTAGCAATGCTACTGAAAGGCTTCACTGGATGCGAATCCAACAGCAACCAACCTTCCACACCTACTCCTGTCCCTGTCCCCTTTCCAGAGGCTGCAGTTCCAACCTTTAATGAAGACTCCGCTTTTACCTTTATTCAAAAACAGGTAGCATTTGGCCCAAGGGTGCCGAATACTGCAGCACATAAAAAATGTGCTGCCTGGCTATCTAGTGAATTCCAACGGTATGGACTCTCTGTAATAGAACAAAAATTCACAGCAAAACATTTCAAAGGAGAAATCTTTAATTGCACCAACATCATCGCACAATATAAACCAGAGGCAACTAAGCGGATTCTACTCGCCGCCCACTGGGATAGCCGATTCATGGCAGATAAGGATACCAAAAATATCAATCAGCCCATCGACGGCGCGGATGACGGAGCAAGCGGTGTATCCGTTCTACTAGAAATTGCACGCTTACTCGCTCAAACCCCACCCGATGTAGGCGTAGATCTTATCTGCTTCGATGCAGAAGACTCCGGTGACGACGGTGGAGAAGCAGAGACTTGGTGCCTTGGATCCCAACACTGGTCAAAAAATGTACACCGTCCCAGCTATCAACCCTATTACGCAATTCTGCTAGATATGGTAGGCGCTAAAGGCGCCCGCTTTATGAAGGAAGGTGTATCCATGCAGGTTGCACCAGCTGTGGTCGATAAAATATGGACACTGGCAGCATCCCTCGGATATGGCCAATATTTTGTTAACACAAATGGCCCTGGAATTACGGATGATCACGTATTCGTAATCCGAAATGCTAGGATTCCAATGATTGATGTTATTAGTATCCCCAACGATGGAGAAAAGCTGTTCGGTGATTACCACCACACCCACCAGGATAATATCTCCATTATCGATAAGCAAGTTTTAAAAGCAACCGGACAGGTAATGGCAGCGGTAATTTGGAGAACACCCAAATAAACCATTTGTTCGACTCTTTCCGTCTCATCCCGTTTCTTCCCTCAATCCGAAGAAACGGGATTTTTTTTATCCGAAATTAGTCGAATCTATCAACTTCCTCCGCTAAAAAAAAACCCTCCGATCCCTGAGACTGGTATAAAGGCATTAAAAGATAGCCACTGGATGGAGCACAAATCAGCCCATTAGAACCTCGGGCTAACTGCTCGCCTTTCTCAATATACTGAAAATTAACATACCCTGGAAACATCGAAAAAGTAGTGCCCGTATCAATCGAATGTTTATGAAAAATTCGAACCATACGAGGTAATACAGAACGAAAATACGCCTTCTCCATCTCAGCTAACTCCATTGAATCCATACAGCCTACCGCATGAGCAACTACCGATAAAGCAAATATTGCCCTTTGCACTGATGCCTCCTCCAGATGCTGACCTGACTCAAAAGCTATACCCCTTACAGGACAAGGATGAAGGCTGTAACTTGATAGAACCTCAGAAATACCCTGTAAAAATGTACCGGTAAATCCATTTGTCAATCCTAACACAACTGGCGCAGGCAATAAAGAGGCCAATGCAACACTTCCTTGGTCTGATTCAATCGGAATAGAAAACACCCCACCTGAAGCCGAAGTAGTATGCAAATCCAAAATAATTACCTCAGATGGTTTATATAACGCCACAGCCTCTAACATTAACCGAATAAGAGCGTACATTTCTTTTTCCTCCCCTTGTAAGGCATTCTCTTCTCCATTCGAGTAACTTACCATTTCCTCAATTAAAGGAACCGACCATTTACGGTTTAAGTCGTGATCGAAAAACCTACGATTGGCCTTGTAGGCCGCTAAATTCCCCACAACTCCAATTAAATTCCCCTTAAAACACAACTCTGGACTTACCGTCTGAACCTTCACCATCTCTAAAAACGCTTCAATGGCCAGCACCCCAGCAGGCTCATTACCATGAACCGCACCAACCGCTATTAATAACGGGCCAGGATTGCCCCCCTCAAAAATGCCAATTATACGCTCAGAAGTATCCATCACTTTGCTTTTCTCAACAAAGATACATCCGAAATCGTATCCTTCCCGTTCTAACTATCCTTCAGAACCTTACCGCCAAAGGCAAGGCTAATCACCAAAAATAAAGCGAGAATAATCATAATAATGGTATCTTTTGGAATAAAATGACATAATTCAAAGATAATAGACCTTTCTTATTTCATCTCTTTTACTACAATCTGAGATACTAAACCTATTTTTGGCAAAATTTATTGGTTAAACATCGTTAAAATTTTCAAAAATGCTAAGCTCCTTTAGTACAACTAAAATAGCACTTTTACCCCCCATCACCTGCCGCTTTCAAACAAAAACACTTAAACAGAACCAAAAATACCTCCGCTTGCTTTTTTTGCTACTAGTTCCATCTTTAGCATACGGACAGTCCGATTCCCTTCGCCTCCTTTTTGTAGGTGATGTAATGGGCCATGCCCCACAGATATCCAGTGCTGAAATATCTCCCGGACTTTACGACTATAATCATTGCTTCCAGTTTATAAAAAAAGAAGTAAGCGAAGCCGACATAGCCATAGCTAACCTAGAATTAACCCTCCCAGGCAAACCTCCTTACTCCGGCTATCCAATGTTCAAAAGCCCAGACGCCCTAGCTGAAGCGCTTTGGAATACTGGGTTTGACGTTCTAGTAACAGCCAATAACCACTCCAACGATGGACGAAAAAAAGGCGTAATTAATACAATTGAAACCGTTCGAAAGATTGGATTCGCACAAACTGGCACATTCCTAAACAAATTGGACAGAGATTTATTCTACCCCCTGATCATTTATAAAAATGATTTCAAACTAGCTTTTCTTAACTATACCTATGGAACAAATGGGGTTCCAACCGATACCCCAACCATCGTTAACCTGATCGATACAACCCTGATTGCTCAAGATATTCAAGAAGCAAAAGCACGAAAACCGCATTTTATTATTGCGGTAATGCATTGGGGATTGGAATACCAATTAACAGAAAACAAAGACCAACGAGCATTAGCCATTTTCTTACTCAAAAACGGTGTCGACCTAGTGGTCGGAATGCACCCTCATGTGGTACAACCAGTAAGAAAAGAATACATCAACGGCAAGCATAATTTAGTTGCTTACTCACTTGGAAATTTCATTAGCAATCAGCAACAACCCAATACTGACGTAGGGCTGATGCTACAGGTCGACTTGGTCAAAACAGCTCAGGACATTAAAGCAGAACTGTACAACTACCAAACAATTCCTACGTGGAGATACATCCATAAAAGAGCTAGCCAAAAACCAAAATTTTATGTGCTACCGTTCCGACTACTGGAAACCTGGAAATCAGAATTCCCAGAAATAAATCCAGCCGACTTACATAAAATGAAAATGAACCTAGAAGCCGTGCAAAAACGAATCGGACAACCTAAATAAAAGTACAAAAAGCGCAAAAAAATTGAGGTAGCGCCACCACAGCACTACCTCAGCCCTAACCAAATAAAACCAAATTATTCTCGCGTATTTACTACGACGTGACTAATAACAGGTACAAAGGTACTACACTTTGTGTAGCAACAACAACAACATGATCATTTTTTTTAGTTGAATACTGTATTATTAACAAATCAATAATAAAAACACTCAATTACCCTCTTTATTCATCCATATTTAACAAAAAAACGCCTATATTTTTGATTTTTAGCATTCCCATCAACACCGCATCATTTTGAAATGAACAACTAATACAATATTTAATTTTTTGCAAATGGCACACATAAAAAATCAACAACCAATCAACTTGGTTAACCTGGTTAAAAAAGCGACATTTAGTGTATTTTTTACAATTACACTAACATCAAATGTAGTTCAAGCACAACCTAAAGACCCTCTCAAAGAGCAATTCATTAAAGAAATCTACCAAAATGCCCTTGGAGATGGCCAATGCCACGATTGGCTAAGAACCCTCTGTAAAGATATCGGGCACCGCCTAAGCGGAAGTACGGGCGCAGAAAAAGCAGTAGCCTGGACAAAAAGCGTACTGGATACCCTTGGTCTAGACTCTGTCTGGCTACAACCTGTTTGGGTCCCCCATTGGGAACGTGGCGCAAAGGAGCGCGCATTCGTAAATGGTTCTAGCCGCAAAAACAGCTATGAACTTAATGTGTTGGCGTTAGGGGGATCCGTTGGCACCAACGGCCAAAAAATAGAAGGTAACATAGTAGAAGCCAAAAGCTGGAGCGACCTCGAACGATTGGGCGAACAAGGCATAAAAGGTAAAATTGTTCTTTTCAATAGACCAATGGACCCCACTCGCATTCGCTCTTTTGAAGCCTATGGAGGAGCCGTCGATCAAAGAGTAAGCGGAGCTTCCCGCGCAGCAAAATATGGAGCAATAGCAGTTTTAGTCCGATCAATGACCCAAAACATAGACCCCTGGCCACACACAGGATCCTTACAATACGACTCTGCGTACGCACAAATTCCTGCCGTGTCAATAAGCACAGAAGACGCAGAGCGGCTATCCAACCTGATCAAAAAAGAGGAAAAACTCACCGTCTCCCTCCAATTAAACTGTAAACGCCTGCCAGATGCCCCCTCCTTTAATGTGATCGGAGAACTTAGAGGCAGAAAACAACCTAACGAAATAATCCTAGCCGGTGGACATCTAGATAGCTGGGATGTAGGAGAAGGAGCCCATGATGATGGCGCAGGTTGCGTGCAAAGTATGGAAGTACTTCGCCTACTTAAAAAACTGAACTATCAACCCAATAAAACAATCCGTTGCGTGCTGTTCATGAATGAAGAAAACGGATTAAGAGGAGGTAAAATGTACGCTTTAGAGGCGGAACGAAAAGGCGAAACACATTTTTGCGCTATCGAAACAGACGCTGGAGGCTTTACTCCACGCGGATTCACCTTCGACGCTGCAAATGACGTTTTTGAATCTCAATTTGAAAAAATAAAGCCCTTACGCCCTTACTTCGAACCTTATCACTTGTCCCTGAATCCAGGTGGATCAGGAGCTGATATCAGCCCACTTAAACCACAAGGGGGCCTTCTATGTGGCTATTATCCCGACTCCCAACGGTACTTTGACTTCCACCACACAGCAGCTGACACCTTCGAAAATGTGAATAAACGCGAATTGGAACTTGGCGCAGCAAGCATCACTGCACTCATTTTCTTACTTGATAGTCTTTAATACTTACGAGCGCTGAAGGTCCTATTCCTTTGTACCTTCAGCGCTACAAAAAAAAGGGCCCCCCCAGCGACTTTTCGCGGAGAGGCCATCCCAAAAACCAATTGTTTTTCTTTACTAATGATCACTCGATTCCTTAAAATCGACTCGAGCCATAAAAGACTTCGAGCAGATTCTTCAAGGAGATTAATTCGCAGCCTCAGCTACTGGCTTCTTCGACTTAAGAGCGTACGAAACAGTAATTTCGTGTGAGCCAGCATGGTACTGCTGAAATGGACCAAAAGCGATATCGTAAGAGTAAATTACTCGTGTATTTTTTGTAAACTGAGACCCAATCATAAAGCCCGCAATTCCATTGGTACCAGGACGCATGGTAAGAGCAGCAATCAACTTGTCCTCAATAAATCGACCCTGAACATTCAAATCCACTTGAAATGGGACGTTCGCATAATTGCGAATCGCAATAGAAGGAATTAAAGAAAATCCATTCGCCGGACGATCCATAATATATCCAAAGTGGAAAACATAATTCGCACCTTCCTTAGCAGCAGTCGCTACAGGAGCCGCATCCACAGGACTTTGATCCAACCGAGTGCGAATCGTATTCGGAATCGCCAAGGCAACAAATAACTTCTCATCGTATAACATGTGAAAACCAGCAGTAGCATCGAAAATCTGATGACCATCCACTCGATCTTCCAATAACTCATCCCCAGGATTAACCAAAACGTTGGATAAAACCGATGGATTCACCCTAGAGTTAATAAACTCCGTTGATAAACCAATCCCAATCTGTGCCTTTTGTAGACGAAACCGAAATGCATAGTTACCTTGAATTTTCGTTGTCGTCATATCACCAATCTTCTCAGAAAAAACGGATCCACCCAAACCCAGTTTGTCACCCACCGTACCATGATATAAGGCACTATATGTAACAGGTGTGCCAGGAAAATTGGCCTGCCCTTTGCGCGCATTCACAATGAATTCATGATCACCGCTAAACCCAGTAACCCCAGGATTGTAAAATATTGGATAAAGTTGATATTGCGAAAAGGATGCTGCCTCTTGTGAAAAAAGTTGAACCGAAGCGGCAAGGCCAATAACAAGCGTTAAAAGTGCTTTAGTCATGGTTAAATCAGTTTTGGAATATTAAAAAAATCGGTGAATGATATTAAATAAAATTAATGTATGATATTAAAATAGCCCTTCAATGAACGGGAAACCCCCATATCGTCTTTAAAGGTTAACACGTAATAGTAAACACCTTCCGGCAAAGCAACACCGGCACGCTTACCATCCCAATTGTTCGTATAATTCGTTATCCGTGTAGTAACAGCTTGGTTCCAACGATTGTAAATTTCCAATGTGTTTTCAACAGACTCTACACAAGTAATTACAAATACATCATTATCCCCATCGCCATTAGGCGTTAATACAGGCGAGGGCATGAAACATCCGTCAGCTGGATAAGGAGCCGTAAACTCCGCCATTTCCCGGCATCCATTTTCATCGGTAATAATAAAGGTCACCACTTCCCCAGCACATAGCTCTTCAGCAGTCGGGGTTACCCCTTGACTATACTGACTGCGCCACTCATATTCCACATCCCCAACACCTCCCATCACTTCGGGAACAATAACCGCATCACAAGTCGCTAAATTGGTCGGAGCAGTTCCGGTAAATGTAATGCTAATTGGATCCGGAGCCGTCAATGTATAAGTGAAATTATTAATTACTCCGTTAGCATCCGTCACTACCACCAACATATCGCCTGAGCACAAATCATCTTCCGTAGCGACCGCGACTGAACTATTCAAAATTTCCGTCTTGCCTGTCGGCCAACTAATAATGTAAGGTGGAATACCCCCCGTAACTGTAATACGACCAATGGCATCACAAGCATCAGCACAGCTCACATCAAATCCATTGTAATTACCAACCGTCACAAAACTAGGTGCAATCGCAGCTGGTGAAGTGAGCTCCTGCGTCCACTCAGAGGTACATCCAGATGCATCTGTAACAACCAAGCTGTAGCTTCCACCGCATAAAGCCGTTGCAATTGCAGTAGTCTCCCCGCTGCTCCACCAATAACTCACAGTACCACTAGCACCTGTCACTACCGCACTGGCTACTCCATTACATACCCCTACTCCAGCTACCTGATATCCATTATAGTTGGATGTCTCATTCACATTGCTTACCGCAAGGTTAGATTGTGCCTCAAGGTTGTATGGACCGCAAACCTGCGTTTGACCATCACCAGAAGAAACCGTAACCGTATATCCCCCTGCCAAAACTCCTGTGAGAGATTGGGCTGTTGATTGATTTGACCAAGCATAACTAAATACACTGTTACCACCCTGTGGATTTAACACAATAGAGCCGTTAGCAGTACTTAAGCAGGTCGGATTAGTAACCACAGTTCCAGCACAGGCCGCAAGAGGAGCATATTGACGGAATAAGGTAAAGCAATATTCCTTCGTACAACCATTTGGAAGTTGGTTCTTCACTCGTACACAGTACGTACCAGAGTCAAGGCCAAACAAAACAGGTGAGTTAATTAAGCCAGCTGGAACATTACCAGAAATCCACTCATAGCTGAGCAATAGTCCAGGACCAGGCGAAAGCGTAATAGATCCGTTCGCATTAGCCTGTAATGGTTGCTGCAACTGAGAAGAAAGCTGAACAGGAGGACGCTGGCTCACTACCAACTGTGGAAGCGTGTGCGTCTGACCTGTTCCATCTGTAATTGTGATTGAATAAGCTCCCGCTTTCAACTGACACAGCTCAAGAGAAAACTCACCGGAAGCAAAGGTTTTAGTTCCTGTTGAGGCACCCGCCCAAGACAAACTGAACGGACCCGTTGCAGCAGCAGGCGCTGTTACAACCAAACATCCATCTTCTTCGCAGGCTTCCGTGGTGACCTGAGCAGTGGCACCGCACACAATACAAGCACTAGTAACAGTCACCGTTTGAGTGCTTGAACACATATTTGCATCTGTAACAGTAACAACGTACGCTCCCGCGCTCAATCCAGAAATATCTTGTGTCGCAGCAGCAAAACTATTTGGACCAGACCACTGATAATTCAAGTTGCCGGTACCCCCCATCGCTGAAATATCAATTGAACCACCCGTTGCTCCATTCTGCTGCGTTGTATTCACAACACTTATTGAAATAACAGGCGGATTAACAATGTTTACAGGACCATGTTGAATGGTACAACCACTGCCATAATTAACCGTTGCAGTATACGCACCTCCAGCTAATCCAGTAATCATTGGACCAGAACCGGCAGGGCCATTAGGGCCTGTCCAGTTGATACTTGTATATGCTCCACTCAATGAAATCGAAATCGAACCATTCGCCTGATTATTACAAGTTACGTTCGTTGACGTAGAATTAGAAACAGAGATTGCAGGCGGAGCAGTCAAGGAAGCTGTGCGTGTAGCAGAGCATCCGTTGGCATCCGTAACCGTAGCAGTGTACGTTCCAGCAAGTACATTCATTGGATTAAATCCTCCTGTACCAGGTGCCATTGACCACTCAATGCTATACCCATTCCAGCCCCCAGAGGCAATGATAATTATCTCGCCACTAGCTTGTCCAGCACATGCTGGCTGCGTAATAATCGGAGATTCAACCACTAATGGAGAGGATGGGTTTGAAATCGTTACAGGCTGTGGCAATAAATCAGTACAACCATTCGCATCCGTAACCGTAACCGTATAAGTACCTGCAGGCAAGTTGTTCGGGTTCTGAGCAACAGAAACTTGAACGCCAGAAGAATTTTTCCAAACGTAGGTCAATGCACCCGTAGCATTTGCTGTAGAAGTATTACATCCACCATTTGACTCTCCAAAACAGCGTACATTCTTGATATTGGATGCCGTTATGGCCATTGCAGCAGAGGGGGTACTCACAGAAAACGAAGAAGGAACATGCGTGCAACCTTTACTATCCGTGATTGTAACAGAGTAGCTGCCTCCAGCTAGGCCATTTCGGTCCTCCGTAGTAGCTCCACCCGTCCATAGATAAGTGTAAGGAGCAGTTCCGCCGGTAACAGTCAGGTTAATAATTCCATCCTGTCCTCCAAAACATTTAACCCCTGTGATAGCACTCGTCGCAGCAATCGCAGCACTAGGACCAGCAATCACTACTGGTACTGCTAAACTTGAAGTAGCTGTACCGGCAGTCACCGTCACCTGATAGGTGCCAGGAGACAAGTTAGTCGGATCCTGAACAGTCTGATTAGACGGGGTTATGCCAGGCCCACTCCAATTATAAGTGTACTGAGTAGTTGTTCCCCCACTAACATTGATATCAATACTTCCCGTATTTACGCCAAAACAGTTCACATCCGTTTTAGAAACCAAGGTAACAGTTGGTACCGTTGTAGCATTACTAATTTTGACAAACCCTTCTTTCGTCTTGGGACGATATGCACAGTTCGGTGTTCTGCTGTTTGCAACAAAGGTATTTGGCCTTTCCTGCGCTTGTAGTAAGGCTGGAGGAGTGACCGACTCTAGAGAACCAATCGTCAAGGCAGTAAATGCCCCGGGAGCTGCTGTTGAAGTTGGGAAAGTAAGCGTCACAACATTCGATCCATCAGGCAACGTAACCCCACTAGAGGCAGAACATTGACGCCAAGATACTTTTAACTTGCCAGCTTGTCCAGGAATCAATTCAACCTGGAACTGTGTACCACCTCCACAAACAGGAGATGCAGTACCATTCGGCAAAGAAGGAGACGGAACCCAGGTAGGAAGCGCCGTTCCCAGTACATCCGTATCATAGGATAAGACAAACTGGAACTGATTCAAATTCTTAAACTTGGTAGCCTTGATATTAACCACCGCAGGCGTGCCCACAGAGGCAACTGTCAATGTATCAGCTATGAACCGTACAATCTCATCTTCTATTTGTGCTGTATTGCTGACAACAAAAGTACCTGGTATGCTGGAAGTAGAATTAGACCAAACATTCTGATTAGACGTATTCCCAATCTCAATAGGAGAAGAAGCGGGCATACCAACTCCGTTACAAGCAATGGTGCTGGAGCTGTTGTTCGTAGCACCCGGACCATTGGCAATTAAACACACCTCAAAAATAGAGGTGAAATTAGGCAACGTAACGCCCGCAGCAGATTGGTCTTCCCATTGCACCGACAAACGTCCAGCAGTATTGGAGTTGAAGGAACCACAAGACATCCCAGCTAATCCATAATTCTGAACATGGCTGAAGGAATAAACATTAGAGTTCCAGTTTACCATGAACTGCATGGTAATAATATTATTAAAATCATTTACTTGAACGGGGAAGCAAACTGTTTCACCTACACGAACTGAATCGTTCGGTACAATCAACGCAAATCCGTTAATCACCGGAGGGCCAACAGGATAAGTAAAGGTAGCAGGAACATTACCCTCGCCAAACACATTGATCGAAGGAGGAGCTGCCGCCCCTATGTAGATTGGAGTATTACCCGTCGCTAAAACGGTAAATTCTATACTAAATAAAACAGTGTTATCATTCAAATACGCACCCGCACCAGATGGGTCAAACCAAACCAAGGAAATCTTCCCAGGAACTGGATTATCAATATTCGTATTGCAAGGTGGTGGAGTTCCATTAGGACAAAGCGGAGGGGTACCCGTAGCCTGCTGATAATTGAAATTAGGCAAATCAGGCGTCAAATTCTTAATCGTCTTGAACTGCAACTTTGAAGCATTGTACAAGATCGGAAATTGAGCACCAGCAATGCCCTCAAACTTATTCGCAATTACATCAACCGTAATTACAGAACCAACAGAACCTCCTGGCTGAGCTGGAGAAAAAGAAAGATTAAGTACCTGCGCACCAAGCGTAAAAGTGGAAAAAGAGAGCAAGAGCCCCAGCAATACGTTGAATATCGGTTTCATCGTAATAAAATGCGGAAAACGGGATGATGAATAAAATGAGATGATAGTACCAAGGGATGTGGTTACTGATAAACAATTGGTCGTACCGCATGAACGTCTCCCTGCACAACGTGTAGAAAATACGTCCCCTTCCCAGGTAATTGTACATTGGCAATTTCCATGCCAACTCTACCCAAATTAGGGTATTTTTTTTCTTCGAAAATTATTTTTCCTAACAAATCGGTAATGTAAACCCTCGCCTCCTCCACGGAAACGTTTTCATAAGTAACAGAAAAAGAAGTAGAAAAAGGATTTGGGTAGACTAAAAGAGATGAAGAAGCCAATCCAGGCTCAAAACCATCTACCATACCAACCGTAACCTGACCATTTGTAAGTAATGCTTGCGGCGGCAAATTCAAATTGAAAATTTGATTGGAAGCCCCTCGAACCACTTCAAAATACGTAACCGGTGGGAGCTCAGTAAAATACAAACTGGAACTACTTCCATTTGCACCTACTACTTTCATCTTAAGCGAATAAATAGCAGTCTCATTGGGCAAGGTCTTGTACAAAGTAGAAAACCACCGAAAACGAATAATCCCTTGACCAGCTTGTGTTAAATTAAAACACAAACTATCCACAATCGCTAAAGGATTGGGAACATGATCCAACGACTGAAACTCCAATACCTGTGGATCCCAGCGCATAACATACTGCATGGAAAATACGCTATCAAAATTGACAACCTTAACAGGAAAATCAAGAACATCACCAGTATTCGTGTTAGAATAACTCGGTAACGTAAAGCCGACTTGGCCAAATGAAGACGCCAAGGGGAGCAGCCATACAATGGCTACTAGAACGTGTGAACGTTTAAACATATAAACAATTGGTTGGTATATCTTAACTAGATATTGTTGTTGTGCAATGTCCTTTCATGAGATTACTACGCGAAGACATCGCAGCTATTTTTCAACAGCTGTGGATTAAAGATTAAACACTAAGCAAAAAGCAGGCCAAAAACCCAAAATAGAGATTAAAGTTTCACCTTTTTTTCTGCCCTGCAAAGATAGCAGGATCATATAAAAATTTTATAAAACATTTGAAAACAACTTGGTAACCAATTTTTTCTCAAAAGTTTTATCCAACAACGCCAATAAATAAAGAAGGGGCAACACCTAAAGTGCTGCCCCTCCCGGAAACTGATATTTAAATAATCAATTCGATTACTCGATTACGATCATTTTCTTAACAGCGCTGAAGTCACCAGCAGTAACCTGATAGAACAGGATACCAGCCTCAAGATCACCACGGTTGAACTGAACAGTGTTCAATCCTTTAGCGAATTCGCCCTTAACCGTTTTGATAATGCGACCCTCTACGTTAGAGATAGTAACTACTGCCTCACCTGCAGTTGGCAGGTTGAATGCTACAGTTGTAGCAGCCTTAACTGGGTTTGGAGTGTTCTGGAACAACTCGAAACCAGCACCAGCAACTACACCGTTTTCACCGTTGAAGCGGATAGCAACATCTTGACGAGCACCTTCTACAGTGTAAGCCTCAGCCTTAGTGATCTGGCTTGTAGCGTTGATCATCTGGCTCAACTGACCAGCTGCAGTAGCACGGAACTTAACAGCGAATGCACCAGCGTTTGCATCTACAGAAGTAGTGATTGCATTTGCGAATACACCGAAGTTTTCAGTAGTCGTGTTAGCTCCTGGAACGATGTCCATTACCTCAAGGTTGTTGAAGTTCATAGTGAACTGGTAGCCACCATTCTTCTCAGCTGGGTTGAATGTTACTACTACTTCTTCACCAGCAGCAACTTTGCGATCAGCAACGTCAAAGAACAATGTTCCAGCAGTACGATCGTCAGAAGCTACCAAAGTGTTTGGTGTAGCAGTTCCGTCAACGTCACCTACTTTCACACCTACGAAGTTACCGTTCATCAAGTTGTTCTGGATGTTAGCATACTGTAGGTTCTCGCGGATAACATCAGCAAATGGGTTTGCATTGTCGCTAAACTGTTGTGTAGCGTCAACAAAGCGCCAGCTGTTGTTATTTGGCAAGCTAGAGTATGTGCCAAGGATCAACTTACGCAATTCAACGATATCAAGTGTAGTAACAGTACCAGACTTGTTCGCGTCAGCAGCGATCAACTTGTATGGAGTTGACAATGGAGCCAAGCCAAGGATGTGACGGCTGATGATAACCAAGTCCCAAGTGTTAACACCGTTCAATGGATCAATGTCCAAAGATGGAGTTACAGTCGCGTTAGCAGCAACTGGGATTGCATTTGAGAACAAGTAAGAACCAGATACGTTAGAGAATACTGCGCTAGAAACTGGAGTTCCGTTAGAAGAACCATTCAACGCAATGTTCGCATCTTCTACACCC
>JBKDAM010000105.1:0-38400 GCA_046316495.1 Chitinophagales bacterium | reverse complement strand
CTTGTACACCCCATCTCCGTTATAAAGCACGGAAGGCATGTTTACATCACCGGTGCCGGCATACGCGATGGTGGGATTAGAGGGATCGAAGGCGAGTGCTCCGATGGAAAGTTCTGCTTGATCATCAAAGACGGGGGTCCAGGTAGCCCCCGCATCGGTTGTTTTAAATATACCTCCGCCGGCGAAGCCCACCAGCACAGTATTTTCGTCGTCGGGTTTTACGGCAATGGAGTTGATTCTTCCAGCGTAGTTGGCGGGGCCTTGTAAGGTCCAGGGGGTATTGGATACTGGTGCTGGATCACAAGGATTGCTGTTGCGTTCTTGGAGTAAGGGTTGTTCTTTTGCCCTGGAAAGGACTTTTCGATAGGCATTCCAATCGAACGCTGTATCAGGATACGTTCTTTGGAAGGTGAAGTGGTCGTAAGGAGCACTTTTTCGGTTTAGGCTGTCCTCTAAGGTTGGCACTGCAGAACGTTGACAGGCGGCTGTGAACAATAGAGATAAAAAGAAAATAAATCGGAGAGGGTACATGCACAAATCGAAAATTAAAAGAAGAACGAGTAATCAACATTAAAAATGCGTTGTTCGTTCTACCTTAGCGGCAAATTATAGACCAATTTTTACTCATGCCGCTAAAATACGTTGTTTTTATTTTACCTTTTTTCTTTTTGGCCTGTCAATCCGAGCCTCCTGTACTTGCTAACAGGGATTTTAGTCGCACAGAGGGCGATTGTAACCAGGCTTGTGTAGAATTCAAACTTCGGTATCCGGAGGTTCAAGGAGGAAGTCCGGCCTTGCAAGACTCCGTTCGTCGCTGGGTAGAGAATGTGGTGCGCAATTACAGTGTAAGCACGGAAGAGGAGCCCACGAAGGTGCTCTCGTTGGAGGAAGCAGCGAACAGTTTTATTCAGCTCTGGAAAATGGAGGAAATGGCTATGTCGTATGCATTTGAGATGACCGATACCGTTTTAGCGGTAACCGACCGGTACATTAGTCTTCGGCTGGATATCTATCAATATGCGGGTGGGGCACATCCCAATTCCGCTTCGGAGCTTGGGGTGTTTGAGGTGAAAACTGGGAAAATGATTCCCTTCTCTGCTTATATCAAAGATCAGGGAGCTATTTTGCCGATGTTGGATATGGCCTACCGGGCGGAGAAGCAAGAGGCGTTCGAAGCGGGTTTCCAATACGACGGTGAGACCGACCAGATTCCCTTTCCTACTCAATGTGCGCCCACTCCTGCTGGGGTGCTGTTCCACTACAATACGTATGAGATTGCTCCTTATGCGCTAGGCGATGCGGATATCTTTTTGACTTGGACCGATCTGGCTGCTGCGGCCAGTCAGGAGGGGCTTCATCCATAAGCCGTTTAGCCGGTACCGATTCTAGCCTTAGTAATTCTTTTTTGTTCTTATAATGTATTCCCTATGCGAATTTTATACAGCTTCATCCTTGCGTTTTGCTGCACTGCCTTTAGCCTCCACGCTCAGGTGGAGCGCAATGCCCCTGGCCCGAGTACTCTGACGGGAGTGCCAGATACCACTACAGACAGTGTGTTGGTGACGGTGGTGTTAAAGTATCAGCAAGATAAATCCTTTGCTGAATTGCGCCGGCGATTGGAAGCACAGGGATTTTGGGAAGTATTTCCACCGAAGGAGTCTAGGGTTGTTTCATGGAATGTAGCGCTCGGTCTTGGGCACTTAATTACGCTAAAATTACCGTCAGAGGCGGTACGCAACCTGTACTTAGCCATTTCTAACGGGGCTTGGGGAGCCTTCAACAGCGAGGTCTTTCTTTCCTATGAATACCTTCCGATTTGGGAAGACTACATGGAGCGTCGCGAGGAGGCCAAGATCGATAAAGAGTAGATTAGCGGGCGTTTTGACTGAGTCGCTCCATTACGATCTCCTTGTGGCTGCGTCCAATAGGAATGGTGCGGGTACCTATCTCGACCTCAGCAGCCGAGTAGGAGTCGATTTTATCAATGGAAATAAGAAAGGAGCGGTGTATGCGCAAGAAATTCTGGGTGCGCATCATCTGTTCTAGCTCGCCCAACTGGTAGTGGGTGGTATATTTTTGGTTCAGCGTGTAAATAGTAACGCAGTCTTTCAGGCTTTCAAAGTACTGGATTTCATCCAGGTAGATCTTGACCGCCCGTTTATTCACAGTAAAGAAATAATAGGGTCGGATACTAGCTGGCTTGTTTTGGCGGGCCCCCGCGTAGGTATTTTCCAGGTTGACCGGCAGCAGTAGCTTATTAACAGCCACCGTAAATCGCTCTTGTTCAATGGGTTTAAGTAGGTAATCTACCACTTGAAGTTCAAAACCATCAATTCCGTACTCGTGATAGGCCGAAGTGATGATAACCCGCGGGGGTTTGGGTAGGGTTCTTAGCAGCTCCAGTCCTGTAAGTTTGGGCATATTGATGTCCAAAAACATCACATCAATTGGGTATTCTTTAAGTGCGTCGCGGGCAGCGAGTGCGTCCGGGCAGACTTTAATGAGCCGTAAAAAGGGAGTTCGTTCCACATAATCCGCCACTATTTCGGCGGCAAGTGGTTCATCTTCTACGATTATACAATTGAGTTTGATCATCATGCAGGTTGGTTGACACGGTTTACAGTGGGTGGGCGTCTCTTTTAGAGCGAATACCCGTGCCTCCCCCAGCGATTTTACGAGGGTGTGGAAAGGGGGAAGGGGTCCACATTTACCCTCATGCAAATCTGGGACCAATTTTTCACATTTTCTAGAAAGGGTGAAAAAAATAGGAAGGGGAGGCATAAAATTAGATGCATCCACTTTACTTGGCTTTTGCAAATGCGCTGCTTTGGATTGCTTTCGACAGAGAGGTCGCTAATTCTCAAAAGGACCTATGTAATGGCGATTTGGAAGAGGGTGTTTTGGGGCAGCATTTTCTTTCTCCATACCCTTCAGTTGGAATGGCAAGAACGCACTGCGATTGTTTTCAATCGGTTTAATATGCTACGAGTAAGCAGCCATCTCGCAGCGGTTTGTTTTTTCCCGAAAAAAATCTACCCTTTAATTCCTTGTCAATAGACTGTTGGGACAGAAGCGGGTTGTCCTTCGCCTCGACGAGGGACAACCCATTTCTTTGGATACCGTTACCGAATAACACCCAGTTCGCGGCCTACTTTGGTAAAAGCTGCCACTGCTTTTTCCAAGTGCTCTTGTTCGTGCGCAGCGGAGAGTTGAACCCGGATACGGGCTTTTCCTTGCGGAACCACTGGATAGAAGAATCCAATAACATAAATACCCTCTGCTAGCAGGGCTTTGGCAAATTGTTGTGCAAGGGGCGCATCGTACAGCATAATAGGAACGATGGGGTGTTCTCCGGGTAGAATATCAAAGCCAGCCGCTGTCATGGCGTTTCTGAACCACTGGGTGTTGTGTTCCAGTTTGTCGCGCAAGTGGGTGCTTGAACTGAGTAGATCCAACACTTTGATACTTGCTCCTACGATAGAAGGAGCCAAGGTATTTGAAAAGAGGTAAGGGCGGGAGCGTTGTCTTAGCAGTTCCACGATTTCTTTTCTTGCGGAAGTGAAGCCGCCAAGGGCTCCTCCCAAGGCTTTTCCCAGGGTGCCGGTGACGATATCCACCCGATCCATTACGCCACGGTATTCATGGGTACCTCTACCGGTTTTTCCCAAAAAGCCGGAGGCGTGGCATTCATCAATACCCACCATTGCTTCGTACTGGTCTGCCAGGTCGCAGATCTTGTCTAATTGGGCGATGGTACCATCCATGGAGAAGGCGCCATCTGTGAAAATAAGGATTCTTCTTGCTCCACCGGTACGGGCTTCTTTCAGACACTCCTCCAGGGAGTTCATATCGTTGTGTTTGTATCGAAACCGGCGGGCTTTGCACAGGCGGATGCCGTCGATAATGGAGGCATGGTTCAGTTCATCGCTAATGATGGCATCTTCTTCTCCTAGTATCGGTTCAAAAAGTCCACCGTTGGCATCAAAAGCAGCAGCATATAGAATGGTGTCCTCCATTCCCAGAAAATCTGCTATTTTGCGTTCTAGCTGTTTGTGCAGGTCTTGAGTGCCACAAATAAAGCGAACGGAAGACATGCCGTAGCCATGGGTTCGGATGGCTTCGATGGCGGCCTCGATTACTTGTGGGTGGCTGGAAAGTCCCAAGTAATTATTTGCACAAAAATTGAGCAGGTGGTCTTGCGCAGTGGTGTCAATTACGGGGCCTTGGGGAGAGGTAATAATTCGCTCTTCCTTGTAAAGTCCGGCAGCCCGGATAGCGTCCAGTTCACTTTGGAACGCACTTTGAACGTTTGAGAACATACGTTGATCAACTAGTTAGGTGTGGTGGAGCGTTTATTTCAGCGCTTGAATAATTTGAAGAAAATCGGCTGCTTTCAGGGAGGCGCCTCCGATCAATCCGCCGTCTACATCGGGCTGGCTGAACAGTTCGGCTGCATTTGCGGCATTGCAGGAGCCACCGTACAGGATGGAGGTGGCGTTGGCAATCCGCTTACCGTATTTGGAGGCGATGGCTTTCCGGATGGCTTGGTGCATATCTTGGGCTTGTTGGCTGGAGGCGGTTTTGCCGGTTCCGATTGCCCAGATGGGTTCATAAGCGATGACGACCGATTTGAATTGTTCGGGTGTCAGGTGGAAGAGGCTTTCTCGAAGTTGTTTTTTGACAAAATTGACATGGGTTTCTTTTTCCCGGATTTTGAGCGGCTCACCGCAGCAGAAAATGGGGCGGATTCCTTTGGAGAGTGCATGGTCCACTTTTTGGGCGAGGAGAGCGTTGGTTTCCTTGAAGTATTCCCGGCGTTCGGAGTGCCCGATCAGAACAAATTCAACTCCCAGGGAGGCCAGCATATCGACCGAAATTTCACCCGTGTAGGCCCCTTTGGTTTCGTGATGGCAGTTTTGAGCTGCCAGGTGTACGTTTTTATGTCCTTTTACCGTAGTTTGCACGGTGGTGAGGTGGGTAAATGGAGCGGCGAAGACGACTAAACCTTTAGGCTGGTCCAGGCGTTCTACGATTTCCCGGGCGAGTTCGGCCCCTTCTTGCAGGGTGGTATTCATTTTCCAGTTGCCCGCAACGATTTGTTGTCTCATATTTTTGATCATTTTTACAATTCAACTGCAAATGTAGTACGTGGTGTTGACTGATCTTCTCATTTTTGCGGGGTAATTATGCGACAAGTTTTTATTTCAGTGGTCAATGTGCTGCAGAGTCGGCGCGATACGCAGGCCCTTTCGGGTTGGCTCACCGGTTTATATGCAGAGTTAAGCACCCATTTTTCGGACTTTGAGTTTGTGCTTGTGAACAATGGGGCTTTTACGCCGGATATAGAGGAAGCGATTCGCCCCTTGCCAGAGGCTTTGCGTCAGCAGGTTTTTCTGCTGAACTTGAGTGCACCAGTGGATCGAAACAATGCGTTGTTGGCGGCCCTTGATCGAGCGAATGGCGATTACACGGTAGTTTTTGAGTTTGATTTTGCAGCGCAGCCGGAGTTGGTGACCCAGATGTGGGACAAAAGTCGAAATGAATCCTATGATGTGGTGTATTTGCGTGCGGGTGAGCGGCGTTTGCCTTGGATGTCGCGTTGGTTATATGGGATTTTTTATTTTATTGTGAGAAAATACTCGGGGTTGCGCATTGATCCGAAGGCGCATCATTCTCGGATTATTAGTCGGAGGGCTCTAAATTCCTTACTTCGATTGAGGGAGAACAGTCGTTATTTGAAAGCCAACTATGCCTTGGTAGGATATAGTACTGGATTTATCCCTGTGGAGGTTCCCTTGCAGCCTGACTTGGATTTGTCGGCTGGTCAGCAGTTTCGGAACGCTTTGCTGGTGATTACTTCTTTCACGGATTTTCTTCGCAGCTTGTTGTTTTGGATTTTTATTCTTTCTGGAATGATTGCTTTTGCGGCTATTTTCAACGCAGTGAAGGTTAAATTGACCAATATAGATGTATTTGGGGAGCGTCAACCGGTTCTTTCTGGCTGGTCGTTTTTGGTCGTCATGATTTCTTCGTTTTTTACGATTACCTGTCTGAACCTGTACATTATGTCGATTTACCTCTCCAATATCTATGCGGAGATCAAGAATCGGCCCTTATATATAATCGAATCTGTACGCCGATTTTAGCCATGCAAACGTACGATGCTCTGGTGGTAGGAGGGGGGATTTTTGGGTGCTATGCGGCACTTTACCTTGCGCGTCAGGGCAGGCGAGTGGCATTGATGGAGCGGGAATTTGCTTTATTTAAAAAAGCCTCTTTGGTGAATCAGGCTCGTTTGCATGGGGGATACCACTACCCAAGAAGCATGGCCACTGCCTTGATGAGTGATGAGCACAAGGAGCGATTTACGCGGGAACACCGGGCGTTTATTCATGCTCGTTTCGAAAAATACTACGCGATTGACCGTTTTGGATCGTTTACGGATCCAGGTCAATTTGAGCGTTTTTGCGCTCGACTCAACCTCCCTTGTGAGCGAATAGAGCATCATCCACTTTTTAATTACCATCGATTAGAAGCCTTGTACTTAACCGAGGAACACTCCTTTGATCCTGTTTTGTTGAGGGCATACTACACCAACCAGGTCAGTTCGAATCCTCATATTACGGTAATGTTGAATACCACTTTGGAAAAAACGGGCACCGTGGGGAGAGAGTGGGAGTTGGAATACCAAACCCAGGGACAGGAGGGTGTTCAATTACTGCGTACACCCCTGGTTATTAACGCGACGTATGCTGCGATCAATTCCCTCAATCGGCTGTTTAAGCTCCCAGAACTTAGTTTGACGCATGAAATTTCGGAAATAGCGTTTATACATTCTCCCACCTTTGGCGAACGGGGGCTAACGGTAATGGATGGCCCTTTTGGTTCCATTATGCCCTACGGTAAAAGTGGTTTATTATCTTTATCTTCAGTAGCCTACACCCACCACAAGATCAGTTATGAAAACCTGCCAAGGTTTGATTGTCAGTTGGAGGAGGATGCTTCTTGTCGGCCGGAACGACCGGGTATTTGCACCGATTGTGCTCGAAGGCCAGTTTCCAACGCTCAAAAGATGCTCAGCCAAATGCGACAATACCTGAGTGAACAGGTCGTTTTTGATTATTGGATGTCGTATTTCACCATCAAGTCCAAATTAAAGTCGAGTCACATTGATGATAGTAGGCCAACCGAAATTGCGTGTTTGCGGAAGGAGCCTGCATTTTATTGCTTGTTTGCAGGAAAAGTAAACTCGATTTACGAGGTAGAAAAGGCAGTTATGAACTTATAAGACAGGAAATCTGTTTCAAAAAAAGGTTTCCTTAGAAGTTGAGCACTTCGAGGATTCCCCAAGTATTTAGAAAAAAACTTGACAAACGCGCTTTTATAATCGTATCTTTGCGCCTAAAATTTTTTTAAGCACAGCATGAGGCAACTAAAAATAACGAAGTCCATTACCAATCGCGAGAGCCAGTCGCTGGAAAAGTACTTACAAGAGATTGGTAAAGTGGATCTTCTGACCCCGGAGGAAGAGGTAGATTTAGCGAAACGAATAAAGCAGGGTGATCAGGCCGCATTGGAGAAATTGACCAAGGCCAATCTTCGTTTCGTCGTCTCGGTTGCTAAACAATACCAAAATCAGGGTCTTAGTTTGTCCGACTTAATTAATGAAGGCAATTTAGGGTTGATCAAGGCGGCCCAGCGTTTTGATGAAACCAGGGGTTTTAAATTTATCTCTTATGCCGTTTGGTGGATTCGTCAGAGCATTCTTCAGGCCTTGGCGGAGCAGAGTCGTATTGTTCGTCTGCCATTGAACAAAGTAGGCTCTTTGAATAAAATCAATAAAGCCTTTTCGGAGTTGGAGCAGCAATACGAGCGGGAGCCTTCTGCGGAGGAATTAGCGGATTTATTGGAAATCACCACGGATGAGGTAGAAACAACGCTTGGGGTGGCAGCTCGCCACGTTTCCATGGATGCCCCATTTGTAGAAGGGGAAGACAATTCGCTGTTAGATGTATTGGAAAATACGGCTATGCCGGGTACTGACCAACATTTGGAATATGCAGATTCCCTTCGCCGGGAAATTGAGCGTTCCTTAGGTACCCTCACTGACCGACAGGCAGATGTGATCAAATTGTATTTTGGCCTTGGCATCGAACATCCGATGTCCCTGGAGGATATTGGTGAAAAATTTGGATTGACTCGCGAGCGGGTTCGCCAAATCAAAGACAAAGCCATCAATAAGTTGCGTGCCACCAACCGTAGCAAACTATTAAAGAATTACCTGGGCTCCTAAGCTTTAAAATTGAGTACCGATACCTAGTTGCTTCGTCTGATTTCGGCTTTTACCATTTTTTATCGAAGCTTTTAAATGAGGAGTTATCTGCTGATGCGGGTAACTCCTTATTTTGTGCACTCTAATCGTTACATCTAATCGTACTGTTATGCGCGCTTTCATACAAGGAATAGGAGTGTTTCTACTCCTCTTTGTCTCTACCACCCTTCCTGCACAGCGGGATTACCGGGTTCATTTTAAAAGTGGTCCCGTTGTTTTCCCTTCCAATTTTGACACGCAGCGTTCTAGTCCAGTGGTGGAGGAGGGATTTGGCAGGGCGGTTCGTTACCTGCAATTTTCTGAAGTACTGACTGCTGCTCAGCTTGCACAACTTCAAGAACTAGAAATTGAGGTGCTGGACTATGTCACTTATGCTACTTATTTGCTCGCACTACCTGCTGGACTGGACCTTCATCGGTTGGAGCCCTTACAGCCTCGCAGTATGGTCGTACCGCGAGTGGAGTGGAAAATGCACCACAATCTTCGGGAACGCCCTTTTGGCGCCTGGGCAGTGCAGGGAACAAAGGTAGAAGTGGTGGCAAAAACCTACGCATTTATCCCTATCCGAATAGCCGCTCAACTGGCCGCTTCAAAGGGAGCTATCCTCCTCGAAACGGGCAATCAAAATGGATACTTCCGCTTCCAGATCGAGCAAGATCGATTGGAAGAAGTGGCCCAATGGTCATTTATTAGTTGGATCGAATTGCTACCTCCTCCCGGACAGGCAGAGGATTTCAATGGGCGTTCATTGCACCGGGCGAACCTTTTGGACAGCGATCATCCTCTGGGAAAAAAATACAACGGGGCCGGCGTCAATACCTTGGTTAGAGACGACGGAGCAGTAGGTCCGCACGTCGATTTTAAGGGGCGTTTGTTTAACCAAGAAAGTACCAGCCCCGAGCTTTCAGGTACCCACGGAGATGGGGTGGCAGGCATTATTGGAGGTGCAGGCAATATTGATCCTACCAAAAAAGGAATGGCGGCCGGTGCAGATGTGTATGTAATTGATTACAGCGCTTCCTTTCAAGATGAAACCTTGCCCTTGTTCTTGAATGAGCAAGTCACCGTAACCAATACGTCTTACTCCGATGGATGCAATGATGGGTATACCCTGGCTGCCCAAACGGTTGATCAACAGCTTTTTGACCATCCTACCCTGATGCACGTGTTCTCCGCAGGGAATTCCAATGGTTCTGATTGTGGCTATGGCGCTGGAAACCAGTGGGGCAACATCACCGGAGGACATAAGATGTCAAAGAACTCGATTGCAACCGCTAATTTGAATGCAGATGGTAGTCTGGCGACCTCTTCTAGTCGGGGACCGGCCACGGACGGACGACTTAAGCCGGATATTGCTGCGCACGGGGCCAATCAGAATTCTACCAATCCCAACCATGCCTACCAGGTGTTTGGAGGGACCTCGGCTGCCGCGCCCGGAATTGCGGGTTGCCTTGCTCAGCTAACGCAAGCCTATCGGACCCTACACAACACCAGCGATGCACCCAGTGCCTTGCTTAAAATTGCCTTACTTAATACTGCTACGGATCTCGGAAATGTGGGACCCGATTACCGGTTTGGATGGGGCCATGTGAATAATTACAGGGCCTTAACCCTTTTGGAGGAGGGTAGGTATTTATCAGGTAACATTGCCCATGCCGCTACCCAAACCCACACGGTGAACGTACCCTCTGGCCTTCAACAAGCACGCTTGATGCTCTATTGGGCCGATCCCGAGGCAGCAGTCAACGCAGCAAAGGCCTTGGTGAACGATCTGGATATCACGGTCACTGGGCCAAATGGTACGGTTTATCGTCCTTGGAAGCTAAATACTGCCCCCAATGCAACCCTCCTGAATCAACCCGCAGGTACCGGTCGGGACTCCCTCAACAATGCGGAACAAGTGGTCCTTACCAATCCAGCAAGCGGTGCTTACACGGTTACTATTAAAGGGTTTGAAGTGCCCCAAGGACCACAAGCCTATTACCTGGCTTGGGAATGGATTGGCCAAGAGATAAAAATGACGTATCCCGCCGGGGGGGAGGCATTTGTGCCCGGTAAAACAGAGTGGATCCGCTGGGATGCGCATGGAAACACCGATCCGTTCACCCTGAGCTATTCTACCAATGGTGGGCAATCGTTCACCACCATTGGCACCGCGGTTAATTCGGCCCGCTCTCTTAACTGGACGGTGCCTAATGTAACCAGTGGTAATGTCCGACTTCTGATTGTTCGCGGAACACAGCGGGACACCACCGATTTCCCCTTAACCATTGCGGCGGTACCCACCGGGTTGGCGGTGACCCGTGTGTGCCCGGATTCGGTTACCCTTTCTTGGAACCCGATCAATAACCCCAGCCTTGCGTACGATGTATTTCTATTAGGGGAAAAATACATGGAACTTCAGACTACTACGGCCAATGGCCAAGGCTCTGCTACCTTCCCCTTGTCGGATCCATTGGTAGATAATTGGTTTAGTGTACGGGCAAAAGGCGCGAATGGCTTGGAGGGCCTTCGGGCAAATGCTATCCGATGGCAAGGAGGACTGCTTGGCTGTCCACAAGACCACGATTTGGCCTTGATCTTGCTTCAATCTCCACTGGAAAACAACCTCTTGGCCTGCGAGGGAATCAGTCGTCCCATCGCTGCTCGCGTGCAAAACAATGGTCAACTAGCGGCTCAAGGTGGTAGCATTCGATATAAAATAGACGGGTCCGTCATCGCTACCGAGCCATTGCCCACCATTTTGCCCGGCGCTGCTCTAGATTATACGTTTTCAAGCCCCTATACATTTACCCAAAATGGCTTGGTACAGCTTCAGATCGAGGTTCTGCTCGCGGGCGATCTTTTGATTGGAAATAACACCCTCCAAAAAGAAATAGCAGTAGTGGCCACGCCCTCTAACCAGGAAGTAAATGAAGACTTTGATGCCTCCGCCCAACTTCCAGTTGGCTGGTCCATTGTCAACCCCGACAACGAGGTAACCTGGTCCTTTTTTGGCGTAGTTGGAAGCGATGGTTTACCGACCAGGAGCCTTCGAGTAACCCACTATACCTACTCCAACCCTTCCAATCAGCAAGACTATCTAACCGTTATTCCGTTGGATTTATCTGGATTTACCCAACCCTTGTTGGAATTTGATTATACACATGCCGCTTACAGCAGTGAGTATTCAGACGGATTGCGCGTGGAGCTTTTTGACGATTGTAATTTTGCCAATCCTCCTGTGGTGCTGTGGCAGAAGTTTGATCCCCAATTAGCGGTCCTGACGCAAACGGATCCCTATATTCCTACGGCTGCCAATCAATGGCGTAAAGAGTCTGTTTCGTTGGCCAACTATGTCGGTTCAACGGTATTTCTTCGATTTACTTCGATAAATGGGTACGGTAATAATACTTACCTGGATAATATCCGGATTACGGATCAGGTTCCTCCCAACGCTTCCTTTACGGCCTCGGCCACTACAGGATGTGCGCCAATGTTGGTCAATTACCAAAGTACTTCCACTGGTGCCCAATCCTTGTTGTGGTCTTTTCCGGGAGGGACTCCTTCTAGCTCTACCGCTTCCAACCCAACCGTTACCTATACCAATCCAGGCATTTACAGCGCTAGTCTAACGGTCTCCAATTCCTTTGGGAACGATACCCAGACGCAGACTGACCTCGTTCAGGTAAATACAGGTCCAATAGCTGGTTTTGCAGTGCAAATCAACGGTGCAACTATACAATTTCAGAATAACTCTACCAATTCAATCAGTTATAGTTGGGAGTTTGGCGATGGGAGCAATAGCAGCCTCCAAGCACCTTCACATACCTACGCGCAAGATGGCAGCTACCTGGTTCGGTTAATTGCCCAGAATGCTTGTGGCGCCGACACCTCGCAGCAGCAGGTGGTAATTGTGACCCCTCCAAACGCTGATTTTGCAGTGTCAGCCACCAGCGGTTGCAGTCCTTTCACCGTCGTTTATACAAATACCTCCTCCAGCAATGCCAGTGGTTTAAGTTGGTCCTTTCCTGGAGGGTCCCCTTCGAGCTCCACCGCAGTTGCTCCGGTGGTGGTTTACTCGAGTCCAGGTGTGTATCCTGCCACCCTACAGGTGTCGAATGCAGCCGGTACGGACACCGAGCAAAAAAACAATTTAATTACGGTGAGTGGCTTGCCTGATGCGGGTTTTAGCGCTCAGTTGTCAGGCTGGACAGCTACTTTCAGCAATCAGAGCCTCGCTGCGACCTCTTTTTTATGGGATTTTGGGGATGGTCAGACTAGCACACAGCCCAATCCTGTGCATACCTACGCACAAAACGGAACTTACACGGTGCAGTTGACCGCCACCAATGCATGTGGTTCTGACCAGTTCGTGCAGGTGCTGCAGCTGGTTGCGTTACCGGTGGCGGATTTTACCAGCTCTGGAACCAATGGATGTACTCCCTTTACGGTGAGTTACCAAAGTACGTCCTTGAATGCCAGTCAGTACCATTGGCTTTTTCCGGGGGGCAATCCCTCCAGTTCCAGTTTGCCCAACCCGGTGGTGGTATATGCTGCTCCTGGGACTTATTCTGCGCGATTAATCGCCTCCAACGCGGTGGGTTCTGACACCCTTCAGATGCAAAACCTGGTACAAGTGGCAGCATCTGCCCAGGCAGAGTTTACGGCCCAGGTAAATGGAATGCAAGTAGCCTTCACTAACTTGAGTACAGGTGCTACCCAGTTTACCTGGCTTTTTGGCGATGGTGCGACGACGAATTTATCGAGCCCGGTTCATACTTACACGCAGAACGGGACATTCACTGTTCGATTAATTGCCAGTAATACTTGTGGGGCGGATACGTTTCAGCAGATAATTACCATACAGACCCCTCCTGTGGCTGATTTTCAGGTGAGCACAGCGGTGGGTTGTGCTCCCTTTACGGTTCAATACCAAAACCTCTCTTCTGCAAACGCAACGGGTTTCGTTTGGTCGTTTCCGGGGGGCATACCGGCTACTTCTACGGCTGTTTCACCAACTGTTGTATATGCGAACGCAGGTGTTTACAATGCAAGTCTGGTGGCTTCCAATACAGCCGGATCCAGCACCAAAGAGCGCTTGGGTCTCCTTCAAGTAGAAGTTGGGCCGAGTGCCGGCTTTTCTTTGCAGCAGGCAGGTGCTTCCGTGGTGCTCAACCAACAAAGTACAGGTGCTTTGAGCTATGCCTGGGATTTTGGGGATGGAAGTGGCAGCACACAGCCCAATCCAACCCATACCTACACTCAGGATGGCAGCTATTGGATACAGCTAATTTCCAGTAATAATTGTGGATCCGATACGGCGGGACAGTGGATTGTGGTTTTTACTCCCCCCTCAGCCAGCATCACGGCGGTGGGAACGGAGGGCTGTGTCCCTTTAGAGGTGCTTTTTGAGAGCAATGTTTCTGCCAATGCCGCCGGTTTCATCTGGCATTTTCCAGGAGGCAGCCCAGCCAATTCTACAGAGGCCAATCCAACAGTGGTATATGCACAGCCGGGCAACTATGCAGCTTCCTTGGAGGTATTTAACAGTGCTGGCACAGTGGTGGTGGAATTGGCGGATAGCATTCGTGTCGGGGCTTTGCCAGTCGCTGCATTTTCTGCCCAAGTAAATGGACTGGAGGTCCTGTTTACCAACTCCTCTCAGCAAGGCGTAACGTATCAGTGGGTTTTTGGAGATGGCGCATCCAGTCAGGCGGTCCATCCGGTTCACACGTACGGAAGCGAGGGTAGTTACGAGGTCCGTTTAGTTGTGACCAGCAATTGCGGTGGGGTGGATACTTTTGTTCAGACGATTACCCTGGTGACACCTCCGTTAGCGGACTTCAGTGTGCTTCAAAATGAGGGTTGTGCTCCTTACCAAGTCGTTTTTCAAAACAACTCTACTCCGAATGCCAGCCAGTTTGAATGGCAGTTTCCCGGAGGGATACCTACTACTTCCACCGAGGCTGCTCCTGTGGTAGTTTATTCCGCTCCAGGCACCTATGCTGTCCGTCTAAAAGCGATCAACGCAGCCGGCGTACACGAGTTGGAGCGAGTAGATTATATTTCGGTAAATACAATTCCTTCAGTGGCATTTGAGGTTGACGTGCTTGGTGGGCTTGTGGAGTTTGTCAATTTATCGACGAATGCGGATAGTTATCTTTGGGATTTTGGAAATGGGTCGAGTAGCACTGCAGAAAATCCTTCCTACACGTATCCTACAGATGGATGGTACTCGGTTCAGTTAACGGCGGCGAATGCCTGTGGGACGGCTAGCTATTCAGATACTCTTTTGATTTTAGTAGGCTCTATCACCGATTTATCCGGTGCTCCCCTGGCAATTCAGGTTGCGCCCAATCCCAACCAAGGGGCGTTTTCGCTGGTGTTTTCTGCGGTCCCGGGAGGGGAAATGCAAGTAGCTCTTTATAGTTCCATGGGGCAGTTTGTCCGGGAGGATATAATCGAAACGGAGGGGTCGGATCGGTATGGGTTGAACTATTCGACCTTACCTGCCGGCGTTTATTACCTTCGCCTGCGTCATTCAACGGGTTTTGCCGTGCTGAAACTGATCTTACTGGAGCGTTGAGGCCGGTTTACTAAAAAGCCCCTTGTTGTTTCCACCTTCATGGATGGTGCAACAAGGGGCTTTTTTGGGTGGGTGAGAGCACGTTAGATACACCACTCTCTGTGGAGAGAAAGATTAGTCCAGCACTAATTCACCGAATAGATCGTGTTCTTCGGCGTCCACAATTTTTATGTTGGCAAAATCGCCGATTCGGATATACTGGTTCTTTTTTGCCTCCACCAGTACTTCATTATCCACCTCTGGAGAGTCGGATTCTGTTCGGCCTACGAAGTATTTTCCTTCTTTTCGGTCAAAGAGTACCCGGTAAATCTTCCCAATTTTTTCCTGATTTTTCTCTAGTGAAATCTCGGCTTGAACTTCCATCAAGCGGGAAGCGCGTTCGGCTTTTAGTTCAGCAGGGACATCATCTATCATATCGTAGGCGCTGGTACTTTCTTCGTGCGAGTATTGGAAAACCCCTACTCGCTCAAAGCGCTGGGTCCGGACAAAGTCCAGCAATTCCTCAAAATCTTCTTCAGTTTCGCCAGGGTGGCCCACCAAAAAGGTAGTGCGCAGGGCGATCCCGGGTACCTTGCTTCGAATTTGATCGAGCAGTTGTTCGGTTTCTTTTCGGGTAATTTGGCGGTGCATGAGGCTCAATACCCGGTCGCTGGCATGTTGCAAAGGGATATCCAGGTAGTTGCAGATTTCGGTGCGCTCGCGTACAACGTCCAGGATTTCCAGCGGGAATTTGGAGGGATAAGCGTAGTGGAGGCGAATCCATTCAATCCCTTCCACGTCAGCCAAGGCATTCAATAGCTGAGGAAGCGCCCGGTTTTTGTACAGGTCCAGACCATAATAGGTGAGTTCCTGGGCAATCAACATCAGTTCTTTTACGCCCCGACGAGCGAGGTTGCGGGCTTCTGTCACCAGTTCTTCGATGGGCCTGCTAACGTGTTGGCCGCGCATAAGGGGAATGGCGCAGAATGAGCAGGTTCGGTTACAGCCCTCTGAGATTTTCAGGTATGCGTAGTGGGGCAGGGTAGTGATCTGGCGTTCGCCGAGCAGCTCTACTTTGTAGTCGGCATCCAGTTTAGCCAGCAGCGCGGGCATTTCCAGGGTGCCAAAAAAAGCATCTACCTCCGGAATTTCTGTTTCCAAGTCATCCTTGTACCGCTGGGATAAACAGCCTGTAACGTACAGTTTTTCGATCAGTCCTGCCTTTTTAAGCTCAGCATGGTTGACAATGGTCTCGATGCTTTCCTGTTTGGCAAGATCAATAAAACCACAGGTATTAATGATGACAATATTGGCATGGTCAGTTTCGTCCTCGTGGGTGACTTCAAAATCATTTCCCCGAAGTTGGGTAATCAGGTTTTCGCTGTCTACCAGGTTTTTGGAACAACCAAGGGTAATAACATTAACTTTATCTTTTTTATGGGACTTCGTGCGCATAGATTTACATTAAGGGCGCAAAGGTCGTATTTTTTATGAACATGTGAACGATTTGATTGGGATTATGCAGTTGGCAATGCGTAGCCAATGAAGGATTCTGAGTGGCTAGCATTGGATTACAACCATCTTGTATTGCAGTTATTTTGTACTTTTAGCCAATCGGGACGATGACTTCCATTTTCAGCATCTGTTATTTGCTGTTAAGAAATGGCGAAAAAAACTTCGATTGCATGCGCACCATTCAAGTACTATTTTTTCTGGTCTTCCTTTTAGGGTGGAAGTTTGCATTGGCCAGTTCAGATTTGGACTCCCTACCTTCGAGTAATCGCTTCAAAATCATTGCCTTACCGATTGCCTATTTTACTCCCGAGACTAAATGGGCCTTGGGGGGAGGTGGGCTATCTACCTTTAATTTTCCTTCGGACACCCTGGGTGCCCGCCGTTCCAGCGTTACATTTGGGGCTGTGTACACTCAGTTGAACCAGGTACTGCTGTATTTTCCTTTTCAGTTATTTCCCAATAATAACCGGTACTGGATTAGTGGTGAACTAGCTTTTTACAAATACACCTACAATTTTTTTGGATTGGGAAATGAGCAGCCGGTTGACTATTTGGAGCAGTATGACGCCTTGTATCCTCGGGTACAACTAAATATTAGCCGACAGATAAAAAAAGGCTTATTTGTCGGACTTAGGTATGCGTTGGACGATTACGCTTTTTCAAATCGGCAACCAGGTGGGCTACTTGACCGGGCTGCAGTGACGGGATCCAATGGGGGGCGAGTATCTGGACTGGGGCCAGGTTTAAATTTTGATACTCGAAACAGCATTTTTTTCCCATCCAGCGGTTGGTGGGTAGATGCAGTCTGGCTGACCGAGTCTCGTTGGACCGGAAGTGATTTCCGCTACCAGCGGTGGACCTTGGATGTCTCTCGGTATCAGTTACTTGGCCAGCGGATGGTATGGGCGGTGAACGGTCTTGCTACCTTTTCCGCAGGAGATATTCCTTTTTTTCAAATGCCAAGAATGGGTGGGATTAAACGCATGCGGGGGTATTTGGATGGGAAATACCGCGACAGACAAATGCTTTTGCTACAAACGGAACTACGCCGTCCTCTGTTTTGGCGGATAGGAGCTGCCGTCTTTGGCGGGTTGGGCTGGGTTGCGGAAGATGTACACCAGTTTGCCCTGGAACATACCCGTTACAACTACGGGTTTGGGCTCCGATTCAGTATGGATCGGGTGCAAAAAATAAACGTTCGGTTGGATTTTGGCTATGGTTACCGCTCCAGGGGGACTTATTTAACGATAGGAGAAGCCTTTTAATTAATGGCATTTGAAGTAATCAAACGGTTCGAGGCAGTCAAGACACCTAAAAAGCGCCTTGCAAGAAGTGGACGCGAATTGGGCAATCATTTGCGTATGATCAGATCCACAGTTCGGGCATCGGAGGATACGGGTTTCCCCGAGCAGGGCCTTTTTATCCAGGGATGCGCTGGCGGGGGGGGCGATTCCAAACGCCTCCAATTTCGACCTCCCTTCTTCCGTTAGCCAATCGGTGGTCCAGGCGGGGTGGAGCACCGTTTTCACTACTACTTTATCGTATCCGGCTTCTTGCAAGGCCGCTCTTACATTTACCTCAATCATACCCATGGCTGGGCAGCCGCTGTAGGTAGGAGTAATAGTGACCTCCACTGTTCCATCCGGCAGCTGCTGGACTTGGCGCAGAATTCCCAGGTCTCGGATAGAGAGCACTGGGATTTCAGGGTCACTTACGGTATCGAGCACTTGATCGATGGATTCCATGCACATTATGTTTAGGTAGTGAAACAGAAAAAGGCGAAGGTAGTTCAGAGTGTGGAATAGAGGGTAAAAGGAGAGCAGGCGATTGAGGGAGGGTCGGTGCCAAAAGAGAGAAGCACGTATTTATGGAGCTCTTGATTTAGCTGAATGTCCGATAATCTTCCGTAATTTGCGGGAAATCTCTTACGATTCGTTATTATGATGGAAAAAACAATCCCTGTGTTGCCGGATTTTAAAGGAGCGCCCCTTGCCTGGTTGCAATCCGTACCGGGCTCTGCGGACATCTCTGATTTATTTGAGTTAAATGAGGACGATGTAGCGGTCAAATTTATTAGCCGGGTTCTGGAGCATCCTTCTTTCGAGCTACCTTTTCAGGTGGAGCGGATGGAGGCAGGTGCTCGTTTTCATCATTTCTTTTTCGAGTCACGCAATTTGGAACGGGTATTTGGAACCCGCAATCTGGCCGTTGGATACCCAATGCTCTTAAGTACACACAAGGGCATCCCGATACAGGCGCCTTTGTTTTTATGGCAGTGTCAGGTAGAACCCCATGCCAGCAATCCGGATAAGTGGATACTACAGCGGCAGGAGCAGCATACCATTTTGCCAAATTACCCACTTTTTCATCTTTTGGACCAGGTTTATGGCCTGGATTTATCACAGAAGGCTGCGCGAATGGTAGAAAATTGGCAGTATTCTGCGCAGCAATTAGGCGATTTTTGTGAAAATCTTCTATTAATGCTGAAAGTAGAGGAAGATGGTTTCCCTTTTAGTATTAAACCAGGATTAAAAGGGTTGGATGCCGATTATGCCCTTTCCAAGGGTCGCCTGATTTGGTCAGCCGTCATTGGCTTGTTTCCAACGCTACCGAAATACACCCGGACTACCCCTCCGATGGTGACGGCCGGGCCGGTGGCGGGAAGTGAGTGGCACAATCAGTTTAGTTTGTTGCCGTTGGATCCGTCCCAGCGCAAGGTATTTGAGGCCCAGCAACAATCGGCCGTAACGGTGGTAGAGGGAGCCAGTGGGACGGGCAAGACCTACCTGATCTCGGCACTTATGATGAGTGCCCTTATGGAAGGTAAAAAATGCCTGGTGGTTTCTAAAAGTATCCAGTCCTTGAGAAGAGCCCAAAAATTGGTGCTTGACGGAGGCTTCGGTGATCTTTCCTTTATTTTACGCGATTTGTCCTCCGACCGACTCATGTTGGCCGATATGCTGCGGGCGGCGGCCGAGGCGAAGAGTAAACCAGAGGCCGATGCGAATTTGTTGCAGATGGTATTGGCACAGTCAAAGCGGGAGCGAAACAAGTTGGATCAAGCTTGGGAGCGGCTTCATGCGCCGGTTTTGGGGAATTTTACCTTTACCCAGACGGTTGGTTGGTTTTTGCGGGCCCATCGGACGGAAGCGAAGGACCTTCTATTGACCCAGCTGAATCCCGGTGATTTTGACTTTGTCCGGGGAGAGTACCAGCGCCTTGCAGAAGCGATCCAGACGAGCGAACCACTTTTTACTCGATTCCCAACCCTGTCACATCCACTTGCGAAGCTGAACCCTTCCATTTTTACGGAAAAAAACGTTTCGGATGGTTTCCAATGGACTATTCAGACCGTGCGTCAGTTGTTGGAACAAGCTACTGCCTTGCACCATCAGTATATTACCCGCACCAATGAATATGCGGAACTCCTTAGTGCGCATTTTGAACAACATTACGCCCGTTGGGCGCAGCAGACGCAAAAAGTCCGGGAGGCGATCGACGATGGCACCAACCGATTTGGCGCTGAATTTGGCAAGCCGTTATCAACGGTTGAAAAACTCTACGGTACTCTTTCTGATCGGTACAAACAGATGGTGATCAAAAAAGAGGAGGTGGGTGCAGCTTTTGAGCAGCTCAGGAAGCAGTTTCAAGAACATCGTTATTTTGATTTCTCCTTTCCGGAGCAGTACGATCGGCGTGATTTGCCAAAGATCGCTGAGCTTACAGCTGAATTTGAGGAGGCCTTGAAAGGTTGGCAAAAGCGGATTCCCTCGGTGGTTCGGGAGGAAGTTCGGCGTCTCAATGCCCGCACCATCCATAGCGGTTTAGAGTACAAGCAACCCGTGGAGGAATTAGAGCATCACCTAGATACTTTTTTAGATTATTTCAACGAGGTTGCGCTGTATGGGCAAGTGGCACGTCATGAAATGCTCACCATTCCCAAGCGGCAGGAATATTTGGAAGAGCTAATTGCCCAACTCGAGGAAACCCAGTTTAGTCTGCGCGATTTTACTGATTTTTACACTTGGCAAAAGCATTGGTTGTCCTTGTCGGAACCCGAACAAAAAGTAGTACGGGCACTTTGCAAGATAAAACCCTCGAATTGGATGGCTGCTTTTGATAGTTGGTACTTATATCATTTTTTGCAAGCACGGTATAGCCCCTCCCTGCTCTGGGAGGAGGAAACCCTCCACTCCCTCGAACAGAGTGGTGCCACCCTACGCAGTTTGATCCCGGATTACCTTAACTATGCCTGGCAGCAGCGGAAAATAGCTTCTCTGAAAAAATTAAAATCCAATGACTCGAAGGGCTACAAAACCTGGTTTGGGAAAGACAACCGAAAACTATCCGCAGAACTGGACATTGCGGTCTTGTTTAAGGAGTATTTGGAGCCCCTCACGGAAACCCTTCCGGTCTTACTGGTGAGCCCTCAGGTGGCGAATGATGTGGTGCAGCATGCCAACCAGTCGTTCGATTTGATTTTAGTGGATGAAGCCCATCATATTTCCAAACAGCAGGGATACCCCTTGTTTGAAATGGCCAAGCACCTGGTAGTTATGGGGGATACGAAACAGGATATGACGCCAGATGCTGAAGATGACTTAATGGAATTTTGCAAATCCCTCGGGGTGCCCACGTATACCCTGGAATACCAGCATCAAGAAGCCCCGGAAGAATGGATCGAATTCAATCAAATCGCTTTTAATACTCCGTTTAAGCGACTTCCTTCCGGTCGGTCGGCCATCGGGGTTACCAAGGTAGAAAATGTGGAAGGGCGGTACGACGAACAACTGAAGACCAACGAAGCAGAAGCGAGGCAGATCATTGACTGGTTAAACCTGGTAGAGCAAACACCCGCTAAAACCTATCCGGTAGTGGGCATCGCCTGTGCAACCTATGAACAACGCGATCTGATTGCGGCACAATTGCTGCGCGTGCGACAACAAAAGGCTCCTGGTTATGAAAAAATACAGCAAATGCAGTTGAATGGACTAGGGGTTTATCAGTTTTCGGAGCTACAAGGCTTACATGTAGATGTGCTGTTGATTTCATTGTGCCATGGGGCAGTGGGTGCGAACGGCCAATTGACGAAAGAGCTTGCTTTTTGGAATACAACAGCAGGATTAAACCAGTTGCATGTGGCCCTCACCAGAGCTCGCCAGCGGGTATTTATTGCGCATTCGATCCCTCCTGGACTTTACCAGGCCCTTGCTGCGGACCCAGCGCACCGAGGCACCTGTATTTTATCCCATTTGGTCACATTTGGAGAGTACCTGCAGCGCGGAGACCAGGTGGCTGCTCGTGGTCAATTGCAGGTCTTGAAGAAATTGCTGCAGTATCCTGAGCAATTGATTACCCCGACGGTCTTTATGGAAGAAGTGGAGCTTGCTTTGCGCCCTTATTTTGAACCAGGTTGTCTTCAAAGGAATACCAAGATAGCTGGAGTGACGCTCCCGCTTGCCATACAATACAATGGACGAATGTTTGTGCCGTTGTTTGATGGGGTGTTTGCTCCGACAGAACTTCCCTCCTATGAATGGGAGCAAACGGTCAAACGGTATTTTGATCGACACGGAATCCGCTCTATTCCCGTTTTATCGGCGCAATGGTGGAAAAGCCCTCGCTTGGAAGCCCGCCGCCTAGCTGCCTTGATCTTGTCGGAGGAGGAATCCTTGGAAGTGGATTTGCCTTGATGCTATGGTCGAAAGGCCATTGTAATTAAGAAGTTGGGTCGAGGTTGCGAGCAATTTCTTGCACCTCATCTATGGAAAGACCTGTGATTTCGGCAATAAAATCAAGGCTCGAGCCTTTTCGAAGTAAGGTGATTGCCATTTCTTTTACAGCTTCCTGGACTGCTAATTTTACGGCTTCTTCGACAGCTGAATCAATTTCCAATTGAACGGTTTCTACGAAACTGGCGTCGCTTCTTTGGGCTTCCAGGTACCGATCGTATTCCTTTCGGTCGGCTGCGGGCAGCTGCAGGATGTCCAGTTTTTGTCGGGCAGCTTTTAGTCCTTTTGCGGTGAACTCCTCTTTAATTTCGGCAGTTTTAAGGAAATAAATCCACTCATCGAGGGTGTCCCGCGCTATTTCGTTGAATCGGTTGGTTTTGATGACATAGTACTCTGGGTAGAGACTAGAGACAGAGGGTTGTTGAAAGAGTGCTTTTTGTTTGTCGGAGAGCTCGAGTTCGTGGTGGCTGTGTATCCCGATAAAATGAGTGGTTCCATGGTACACATAATCGTCCCCTTGTCCGAGGTCAAAATAAACAATGTTGATGGAATAGACTTTTTTAACTTTGGAATAGGGTTGTCCCTCCGCGATGTGTTCAACAATCACTTTGGAGGTTCCGAAAAGCATGCGCTGGAAGTAGTCGGCCTCCCGGGTATTTTGGATTTCAACGATTACCAAGTCCCCGTTTTGGTTTTCAACCAGGATATCTACCCGGTTGAACTTGTTGTCAGCGGATTCCTTATTGCTTTCACTTTCAAGGATTTGCTTAATTTTGATGTCCTGGTACAACAATTCGGAAAGGAATCCTTCCAGGATATCAAAATTGGCTTTGTTCCGAAGCAACCCCTTCATTGCCCAGTCGAACCGAACTAATTTTTTTGGCATTGCAACACTTTTTTGCAAAAATAAGGGAAAATACGCGGAAGGGTAAAGCCTGGGCGTGTTTTGGGCTGCTTTTGGTGAAAAAAGTGGGAGGCTAACGTAAAAGTAGGGTTCCCCCAAGCGCAGCCCCCTTCTTTGTGTTTTTTCAAAGACACCTTAAAAATGGAGGCAAAGTTGATTGGACGCCCTCATCCTGTTCACTCTTTTCCTACATTTGCCCTTCTTCTATACCGTACCATTTAATTGTATTCCTACCGATGTTGTATCTACAAAAACTGGCATTGCTAGTGCCTGCTGCTTCTTTTCCAAAAGCAAGGAATCAAGAATCTATACCCATCTCCAACAACCGCTACTGGGTGTTTTACCAGGGTTTACGCAAGAATAGGTGGAGAGACGAGTTGGAAGCTGCTGTTTTTTTCCAGTACGCCGCTCCCACCGACAAAGGTTTTAGGCGGTTGAAAGCAGGACTAAAGGAGCGATTAATCACCGCTTTGTTGTATTCAGTAGACGGTTCTCTTGCTTGTGAAGCATTATCGCTTTGGTTGCAATTACATCGGCAATGGGCATTTGCGCAAGTGCTCTGGCAACTGGAGGAAGTAAAGATGTTTCAAAAAGCAGCACAAAGGGCGCTTGAAATGGCCATTGTACAACAACAATTTGCGCTGGCTTGGCAAATTGCGGTCCAACTTCATTCGCATAGCTCGGGGGATTTATTAGCCTGGACCGAAGATCGATTAAGGTACTGCTGGGAGCAGTTGCAGCGCAGCCATCAATTGGTGAAGGCCTTGGGAGGCACTACATCTGAGCCGCAACAGGCCCTAGCGATGGAGGCTCCTCCTCCATACGGGCTGCTGCCCGTTCAGCGCCTGCCCTGGGAGTACCTGTTGCGGGTACAAGTGCTGCTGGCAAGACAGCAGTGGAAATCGGCGGTAGAGGTCTGTGATCAGGCCTTGCAGGGAGCGCCCTTTTGGGCAACTACCTGGAGTCTTTTTTCAGAAGAAAAAGCAAAATGCTTGTATAGAGCTGGCCAATGTTTGGCTGCCATTGAATGTCTGGAAGTGGCAGGCAGGCAATTAAGAACCGGAAAGCGGTGGTGGTTACAGAACCGGCTCCTGTTAGCTCAAATCTGGATGCTGGAAGGGGATTACCCAGCTGCACATCGGATTTGGTGGGAGGCCCGTGGCTTTTCGTGGAGGGAGGAGCTGCCCGCCTGGGATCAAGAGCGGTGGCGCTTGCTGGCCGCTTACCTGGAGCTCGCTTCCCGTTGGGGCTGGTGGTCGCCCTCCAAAGATCATTGGGAGGGGTTTCGACTGCAGGGCTTGCTCAATGACTTGCCCCTGCACAGCCAGGATAAAGCCCGTGGCAACCTAACCCTTTGGTTTTTATCCCTTCACTTCTTAGTATTGGAGTACCGAATGGGAGCCCCCAGAGAGGAGCAATTGCTCAATAAACTGGAGGCCTTGCGCAAGTACCGATCTCGGCACCTTCAGCCAACGGGACTCCCTTCTCCAGCTATACTTTTTGTTCAGCTATGGTTAATCGTGAGCAAATATTGGCTGAACACCGCTGCCTTTCATCAAGCGGCGCATACACTATTAGAGCAATTAAAGGTTGACGAACGACCTTTTGAAGCGCTTGAGCCCTGGATTCCGTACTCCAGGCAATGGGAGGCGGTGTTAAATGGTTTACATCGAATCCCTCCTCCGCCTTCGGATGGGCTGCGTTTCCTTCCCCGGCTTATTTAGTGGAAAGTTTGGAAGCCGGGTAGCAGGCGCCGTATCTTTGCAGGATTATGGCACAACAAGTCTCCCTTCTTTTTGAAGATGAACACCTTCTGGTGGTGCAGAAGCCCGCAGGCCTGCTGACAATTCCAGATCGATTTGACAGTGATAAGGATAATTTGGTAGCGCAGCTGCAGCGGCAATTCGGGAAAGTGATGGTCGTGCACCGCCTCGACCGGGAGACCAGCGGTTTGCTCTGTTTCGCCCGAAACGAAGCGGCACACCGGCATTTGTCCATGCAATTTGAGCACCATACCACCGATAAGTTCTACCACGCTCTGGTGGATGGACAGGTGCACCACGAAGAAGGAGAAGTGGACAAGCCCATTGGGGAGCACCCAGTAATTCCGGGAAAAATGGCCATCAGTAACTCGGGTAAACCCTCTCTGACCCTGTACCGGGTGTTGGAGCGCTTTCAACGCTACACCTTACTCGAAAACTTGATTAAAACAGGTAGAACCCACCAAATTCGAGTGCACCTGCAAAGCATCGGCTACCCATTGGCCATAGACGCCCTTTATGGCCGCCGCTCCGCTATTTATTTATCCGAAATTAAAGGGAAAAAGTTCAAAATGGGGAAACACAGCGAAGAAGAACGCCCCCTGATGGCTCGAACTACCTTGCACGCATCCCGACTAAGGCTGGATCATCCCGTGAGCGGTGAGCGAATGGAGTTTAAGAGCGAACTTCCAAAAGATTTTTCCGCACTCCTGCAGCAAATCCGAAAGTGGAATGGCTAGTTTTAATTACCTTTGCCCCTCCAAAATAAGCATGCTCTTGTTCTATGTTTGAAAGTTTAAGTGAACGACTAGATTCCGCCTTCAAAGTCCTGAAGGGTTCCCATAAAATCACCGAACTCAATGTTGCGGAAAGCATCAAAGAAATTCGGAAGGCCCTGGTTGCGGCCGACGTGAATTACAAAATTGCGAAAGAATTCACCGATAAAATCAAAACAAAGGCGCTGGGAGTCGAAAACGTCCTTAAAAACGTTAATCCCGGCCAGTTGATGGTCAAAATCGTTCAGGATGAACTCACTGAACTGATGGGTGGTCAATCCGCCGGCATCAATGTCAAAGGGAATCCAGGCGTAGTCCTCATCGCGGGCTTACAAGGTTCGGGAAAAACTACCTTTTCCGGTAAACTAGCCAAACACCTCAAAGAACAACGCAAATTGTCGCCACTCCTGGTGGCTTGCGACGTGTACCGCCCAGCGGCTATTGATCAGCTTACCGTACTTGCCGAGGCAGTGGGAGTAGCTATTTACAAAGAAGTAGAAAACAAGAATCCGGTAGAAATTGCCAAAAATGCCATCGCATTCGCCAAATCCAACGGCCATAATGTAGTGATTGTGGATACTGCCGGTCGACTGGCGGTGGATAAGGAAATGATGGAAGAGGTAGCGGCTGTCCACCGCACCATTCAACCTACCGAGACCTTGTTTGTAGTGGATTCTATGACCGGTCAAGATGCCGTCAATACGGCGGAAGCTTTCAATAACTACCTGAATTTTGATGGGGTAGTGTTGACCAAGCTCGACGGTGATACCCGTGGTGGTGCAGCATTGACTGTGAAGTACACGGTTGGAAAACCCATCAAGTTTGTCTCCACCGGCGAAAAAATGGAAGCCCTGGATGTCTTTTACCCCGACCGTATGGCGCAGCGAATCCTTGGAATGGGTGATATCGTGTCGCTGGTCGAAAAGGCCCAGATGGAATTTGATGAGGAGGAAGCAAAACGGGTTGAAAAGCGCATCAAACAAAACAAATTTGACTTCAATGACTTCCTGGGTCAGATGCAACAGATCAAACGTATGGGCGACCTGAAATCGCTGATGTCCATGATTCCGGGGATGAGCAAAGCCATAAAAGATATCGATATTGACGACCGGGCTTTGGTGCGCGTGGAAGCGATTATTCAAAGTATGACCCCCTACGAACGATCCAATCCTGATTCCCTGAACCTGGGCCGTAAAAAGCGCATCGCTCGAGGTTGCGGACAAACATTGGATCAAATCAACTTATTTGTGAAAAACTTCAATGATATGCGTAAAATGATGCATACGATGATGAATTCACCGATGGGTAAAATGGGAATGCCCGGTATGGGAATGCCCAAAGGCGGTTTCCGCCGTTAAACGAAGGGTATGAAAATAGCTGTTTTTCCGGGCTCATTCGATCCAATTACCGCAGGACATGCGGATCTGGTCAGCCGAGCCCTACCGCTTTTTGACCAGATCATTGTCGCTGTTGGGGTAAATTCGACCAAAAAGACCTTGTTCCCCCTGGAGCAACGGCTTCAGTGGCTGAAGGATGTGTTTGGTAAATATCCGCAAGTCAAAGTAGACTATTTTGAGCGGCTTACCGCGCATTATTGCCAGCGCGTTGGTGCTCGGTATTTGTTGCGAGGGTTGCGCAATTCCTCTGACTTCGACTATGAAAAGACCATCTCTCAACTGAACCACATTGTTGGGGATGGGATAGAGACGGTCTTTTTGATTTCCCAACCCGAATTTTCACATATTAGCAGCACCATTGTGCGGGAAATTATCACCGGTGGGGCGGATGCCAGTCCTTTTTTGCCGCCAGAGATCCATATTCCTGCCCTCCAACAGGGTTAGTGTGATTTGTATCTCGATAATTGCACTTGTTTTTCCCCATCTTTGTAACCCAATTACCCGAAAGGGCTTGGCAGATTGAAAGTCCTCCTTTTTTGTCCTATTCCTCATAATTCATATCTATTCTAGCTATGTACACCGTTCCACAGCCTTACAATGAGCCTATTTACAATTATGCACCCGGCTCACCTGAGAAGATCGCCCTGAAAAAGGCGCTCGCAGAGGCAAAGTCCACACAGAAAGACATCCCCATGTATATTGGTGGAAAAGAAGTGTTTACCGATCAGAAGGTTGCGCTTCGTCCACCGCATGAGTTGGCCCATACCCTGGGTCATTACTCCAAAGGCAATGCTGCTCATGTACAGCAGGCCATTGAAGCTGCTTTAGCCGCTAAAGCAAGCTGGGAAGAGCTTCCCTGGGAAGAACGCGCTGCTATTTTTCTGCGTGCCGCGGATCTGCTGACAGGCCCTTACCGCGCGCGCATGAGCGCCGCGACCATGCTTTGCCAAAGCAAAAACGCCTACCAGCAAGAGATTGACTGTATCTGTGAATTGGCAGACTTCTGGAGGTATAATGTGCATTTTGCGCAGGAAATCTACCGTCAGCAACCCATCAGTACCAAGACTACCTGGAACCGCACCGATTGGAGACCCCTGGAGGGCTTCGTATTTGCCTTGACCCCTTTCAACTTCACAGCCATTGCCGGAAACCTGCCTACTGCCCCTGCTATGCTCGGCAATGTGGTGGTCTGGAAACCCGCTGAATCCCAAATTTACTCCGCCTCCCTCATCATGGAAATCCTGATCGAAGCAGGCCTGCCCGCCGGGGTGATTAACCTGGTGTATGTGGACGGACCTACCGTGGGCGATATCGTGCTGAGCCACCCCGAATTTGCGGGCATTCACTTTACGGGTAGTACCGGCGTTTTTCAAAGACTGTGGACGACCATCGGCAATAACATTGCCCGCTACAAATCGTATCCACGCATCGTGGGAGAAACCGGCGGTAAAGACTTTGTTGTGGCCCATGCTTCTGCCGATCCTAAAGCAGTGGCGGTAGCCCTCGGCCGGGGTGCCTTCGAGTACCAAGGACAAAAATGTTCCGCAGCTTCCCGAGCCTATATCCCCCAAAGCCTGTGGCCAGCTGTGCAGAAACACCTGCTGGAAGACCTCCAGCACATGAAAATGGGCAGCACAGAAGATTTTACGAACTTTGTAAATGCCGTGATCGATGAAAAGGCATTTAATAAAATTGCCGCTTACATCGACGCCGCCAAGCAATCCTCTTCCGTGCAAGTCATCGCCGGAGGCCAATACGATAAATCCAAGGGCTATTTCATTGAACCTACGGTCTTGTTGACGACCGATCCTAACTACACCACTATGTGTGAAGAGATCTTTGGACCCGTATTGACCATCTACGTTTACGAAGACGCCGACTTCGATGCTACCCTCGACTTGGTGGACCGCACCTCTCCCTACGCCCTGACCGGCGCTATTTTCGCACGAGATCGGATGGTCATTGAACGCGTCAACCGAAAATTACGCCATGCTGCAGGCAATTATTACATCAACGACAAACCCACCGGAGCTGTAGTTGGACAGCAACCCTTCGGAGGAGGTCGTGCTTCCGGAACCAACGATAAGGCAGGCTCTATGATTAACCTGTACCGCTGGTTGTCGCCACGGACCATGAAGGAAAATGCCGTTCCACCCGTTGATTTCCGCTATCCATTCCTCGGAGAGGAATAGTCGACCGATTCTGGCAGGTGCAACCGGGCCGCTCTGAGCAGAGCCCTACTGCCTGTTGGTAATTTTATTGGAAAATATTCAGAAGCCCCTTCTTCAGCAATGGAGTAGGGGCTTGTTGTTTGGGAGGGGAGAACTGATCGGCGGGGAGCAGATTTTTAGGACTTATTGTTGGGTGTTGGACCCTTTTTTGATGGTCAATGCTTGCTTAACGCGTGGAGGTTTGTCGTTCCTAAAATTGGGCTTTTGGGTGGGAAGTCCGCAGGCTTACAGGTATAGATGGGTAAGGGCGACCAAGGTTAATTTAATTAAATGAGTTGTTCAATTAGGCTCTTGGCCTGTCTTTTCCAATGTTCCTTTTTTGGGTGGGTTTAATTCCGGGGCAATCGCTGGTTGGAGGGTAGGAGAATTGACTTAATGGCGGTGGACTTTAACCCTTTAATCTTAATCAAGGTATCCGGCAATATCCTACTAAACTCAGGCAACATTAGGCAAATGATCTCCATAAATTGACGGCGGCAGGAAAATTTCTGTGTTTTGAAGTGGCTAAGATACAATTTGAAAGCAATTCACAACCGGTATATCAAAAACAATGCTTTTCTTCGAGACTTAAATAGGCTGAAAAAGCGGTGATGAACCAAATACCTAGAAATAGGGTAGCCGAGGAGGCTTAGGCAATCCTTCAACCTAACTGTTAGTGGTTATGCAGGATAACCAAGAGTGATTCTCTCCAACTTATTTGGAAACATCTGAAACCCCTCGCGAGAGGGGTTTTATTATTTTAACGAAAAAAATCTCAATAATGGATGCTTGAGTTGTGTTTTGCCAGTGCCAGGATACATTTTCAAAACATGTTTGTCCCCCTACTCTTCCAATACTCCTCCTCAACAACAGACCGTCCTAAAACTTTCCATGGGTGCTAACCATTGTGTGGTGCCTCCGCAGAGCCAATAGGCCCGGAAGCCCATGGATTGGAGGAGCTGGGCGGCCTTGGAGGATCGGCCACCTCCTTTCCCGCAGATGGTGATGATGCGTTGCTGCTTGTCGAGCCGGTCTAACTGGCCAGGCAACTCGTTCAAGGAGAGGTGGATGGCATGTGGGATATGGCCTTGCTCATACTCAGCCGATCCCCGAACATCTAGGAGCAGGACGGGCTGCCCATCTTGAAGCCAATGTTGGGCTTCTTCCTGGCTGATACAGGTTTTGGCAGCTCTTTCTGACCCTGGCATCCGAATCTTTATCACCAAGGCGGAAAGCAGTGTCAGACCTCCAATGAGCAGAATGGCCCAATGAATGCCAAAATAATCAGCAGTGATGCCCGAAAGGAGGGCACCAAGGGCGTAGCCAAGGTCCCTCCACCACCTGAAAACGCCTATACTTTCGGCCCGCTGCTCGGCCGAGGTGTGCGCTGCCAGGGTGGTTAAAAAGGTGGGGTACACCAAGGCGGTCCCTAGTCCAAGCAAAACCGCCAGTCCCAACAAAGCCCCGAAACTAGTGGTAAAAGGGAGGATCAGAATGGCCAGCGCTTGCAACAACATTCCCCCAAACAGTAATCGCTTTTTGGAGTACCAATCGGCCATTTTTCCTGTGAGCAACTGACTGATGCCCCAAACCATGGGATAGGTAGCGGTCAAAATCCCGATTTTATCGGAACCAAACTGCAAGGAACCGAGTAATACCGGGAAAAGCCCCCAAATCATTCCGTCGTTCAGATTGTTGACCATGCCTGCTTGGGTGACAGCGCTAAGGGTTTTGTCGCGGAGGGTGGTATCCCAAAAGACGTTTTTCAGGGGGGGCTTGGTATTGGTTTGGCTTTCTTTTTTGACAAAAGCGAGGGTATCTTTTACCCAAAATAAGGTTAGAAAAAAGCCCAGAAATGCGATAGCGATGCCCAGGTAGAAGGGATAGGGAGTGACCCCGTAGTGGGAGGCGAGGTAGCCGGTCAGAAAAGCCACCAACCCCACGGCCAGGTAACCAGCAAATTCGTTTAAGCCCATGGCAAATCCTCGGTCTTTCTCCCCCACCAGGTCAATTTTCATGACTACGGTGCTGCTCCAGGTCAATCCTTGGGAAATGCCCAGCAGGATATTGGCAAAAATGACCCAATTCCAGCTGGGTGCCGCCAGTAACATAAATGGAATGGGGAGGGCGAGTGCCCAACCCATTAACAGGGTGTTTCTCCGTCCAATTCGGTTGGCTAATTTTCCTGTGAAATAATTGGCGATGGCCTTGGTTAGTCCGAAGGCCACGATAAAAGAAAGCAGGGCGGTATGGGAGCTCAGTCCAAATTGCTGGGAGGCAAAGGCGGGAAAGATGCTTCTCTCCATTCCAACCATGCCTCCCACAAAGGCGTTGATCAATACTAGCAGGGCAAATTGTCCTAGGTTCTCTCTTAATCCAAGCCTTGTTTCTGAAGGTGCCATAGCAGTTGTGTTTTACTGCTGCAAAGTTCAGGCCCGGGGCCAGGCTGGCCTTTAACAAATGATAAATAATGCGCCTGGAAGAAAAAAGGTGTGCTGTATTTGAAGCAGCATTTTCTCCCGACAAGACCTTTTTTTAAAAAAAAACCTTAACCCCCCTATAACAATAGAAGCTTTCTCGTAACCCGCATTCCGTTGACGAATAAAGTGTAAAAATAGGTGCCAGCTGGTAGTCCTCGTCGCTCCAGAACTACCTGGTGGGTCCCGGCCGTATAGTTGCCTTCCGCAATCGTGTGGAGTAGGCGGCCCTGTGCATCCATCAGCTCAAGCCGGATTATGGCCGCCGGAATAGTGAAGGTGATGGTAGCGGTGTTACGAACGGGGTTGGGATGGCTGCTGGTTTGCCAAGGTGTTCGTCCGGGGCTTTCCTGGACCGAACTGGTAGTTTTGAAAATGGGCAGGGTGGAATAGCTGCCTTGTAGGAGATCGTCGGAGTTGTTGACTTGGAACCAGTCTTGCAGGACAGAGGCATACACTTGCCGGAAGTCGTGTTGCATGGGTATATCCGCCGATCCATTCAGCGTTGGTGGGATTACTGGATTGGCGCCAATGATGCCTGGAACGACTTTTTTCCCGAATACAAACAGTGGGGCGGCTGCTCCGTGGTCGGTGCCTCGGCTAAAGTTATCACCGATGGTTCTGCCAAATTCTGAGTAGGTCATGGCGCAGACGGCATCCGATTTGCCCATTAATTGGATGTCGTCGAGGAAAGCGGCAACTGCTTCTCCAATCCTGCCAAGCAGGGTTGCGTGGTTGCCGAGAGTGGGCTCGCCTGCCTCCACTTGTTCGGCATGGGTGTCAAATCCGTTGATAGATACCAGGTAAACCGGTGTTTCCAGTCCTCCATTGATAAGCCTGGCGACGATTTTCAGTTGATCAGCCAAGCTGTTTTGCCCGGGGTCTGGGTATTGTGCACTGAGGTTTTGTCCAAGGGTGGCGGCCTCTTTGATGACGTCAAAATACAGTTTGGTGTTCTGCATGATGGCCCGTATGAAGCTAAGTTCATCGCCATAGGGGCTGTTGGGGGCAGGTTCAATGTAGTCATTGATTAAATCGTACACCTCCCCAACATTGCCGACCGAAATGCCCATTGGAAAGGAATTGCCCATCAGGGAAATGGGCGATACGGTTCCGATGTTGATGGCCAGTGGATCAGGGGCGCTGGTATTGGGGTAGCCGTCTGGATAACCTGGGTATTCTTGATCGAGCATTCGCCCTAGCCAGCCACTGCTGAGGGTTTCCTGGCTGTTGGCTCCCGTCATCCAGATATCCATGGATCGAAAGTGGGAATAATCTTGTTCCGGGTATCCTACATTTTGAACGATGGAGACTTTTCCCTCATCAAAAAGTGCCTGGATAGCATTCAGGGAAGGATGTAATCCCGTGTGAGAAATCCCGGAAAGCGGCAAAACCTTGTTTTCCGGGATGAGCACCCTGGGTCGGTGCTGGGACAGCGGACTGTATTGATCCAAGGGAATCACAGTATTGAGGCCGTCATTGCCTCCATTCAACTCGATGAAGACCATGATCTTATCGCTTAACTGCACATTGCCGCCGAGTTTGCGGAACAAGGTCTTTTGCGACAGCGGATTTATGGCCAGTCCATGGTGGATAAAGGGGGCGATGGCAGCGGCCATACCGGCTGTTTTTAGGAAAGATCTCCGCCCTGGGTGGTGGGCTGCCTGGTGATGATGGTGTTTGCTCATATCCAAATAAAAGGTTGGGTGGAGGTTATCCTAATTGAAACTCTGGGAGCCGCATGAGGTAGTAGTGTAACAGGATCAGGCGGTTATTGACCACCTCTTTTAGCATAGGATTGGTTGGGTTGTCCAGATAGGCATTCCAGGCGGAAGTCCAGTAATAATCGGAGGGGAGTCCCGATAATAGGACAGATTTCAGCAGTATTTTTTTGGTGGCGGAAAGCGGTTGTGGCAGTAGCTGCAGGGTCACCTCTTCGATTAATGCTACTGGGTCACCAGGGTCGTCGAACTGACTTACAAACTCGATCAGGTCGATCCGCATTACATCATTATCTGTGGCTAAATAACTGGCTGCGAGTACATCGGTAAATACATTTCGGTTGCGCAGGGTATCGCCATTGATCCAGATCCGGTAGTATTGAGGAAATTGTCGGAAGGCTTGCCAACCCGCCACATTGGGTGGATCGCCCGGCAACATGCTCATGGAACCCATGAAGGAAGATAGGTAAAACCGCATCACCAGACCATCCCAGGGGGTGCTTGCCGGGACGGTAACATTAAAGGTGCGCAAGACACCAATTACGATATCCACTGGGGTTTTGATAAAACAACCTGTTTGCGCTGCTTCAAAGAAGTGTTCGCTTTGGAGCAAGGCCTCCAGAACGGGTTTTATTTCATAGTTTTCATCTCGGAAAAGTTGGGCCAATGGCTGGATGATTTGCTGCTCTGTTTGCTCGTCAATTTGGTAGTAGACGAACCAGCGGTACAGTTTTCTACAGATAAATTCCGCCACCTCGGGTCGGTTGAAAATCATCTCCAGAAGGGCATCCAGTTCCACTTCTGCGTCTACATTGCCAGGAATAAGGGTATTGTTGTAAAACGCCGAAAATTGTTTGGGACCGAAATCGTGCTCCAGTACCGACTGAAAAGCGCTGTTATTGGTAAAATTTAGTCTCCAGCCTGTCAGCACCCTTGCGGCTGCTTGGACATCTTCCTCGGTGTAATGGTCTGGGTTATCTTTTCCGATAGTAAAAAGTTCTTGTAATTCCCGGGCATAATTTTCATCCGGGGCATCTTGGGTATTGAGGTGCCCGTTGAGGTAAAGGAGCATCATTCCCTCCAAAGTTACCGCTTTGGTCATACTCTTGAAGTTACCGAGGGCATTTGCTCTTAGCTGCTGGTTGTACTCATAAGCTGCCCGTCCCCAAAGCACTACGCTGGTTTGGGTGGCAAAGTGGTTGTGCCAAAAGAGGGTCATGCGCTCCAGCACGCTGGTTTGCTGTTGGAGCATCAAATCGGTCCACCAACAGCGCCAGCTTTCCACTCGATAGGGCTCTGCTTCTAGGAGGAAAGGGGCGGTTGTCCAAACTTGCCCTGAAGGAATAACAGGGTCTGTAAAATCGGGGTTGTTGTAATTATTGACCGGAGGGGAAGGCAAAGGACCGGTGTTTTGAAGCAGCAATTGAACAGCCGATTCGCGGTCCATGGCCAGCAGTTGATTCAGTTCGGTTTTACGGAGCCCGAAGCCGGTCCGGCGCAGCAGATGGGCTACTTGGGCGTATCCCCAGGGGCCATTGAAGGGCGAAAGGCTGCCCGACAGCTTCAAAAAACGTTCTGGGGCGGGCCCTTCTGGCAGTTCCTTTTGGTGGAAAGCGGAAAAAGAGACCAAGTTGGTCAGCGGGCGGAGAGCTGCTTCCAGGGGCGCAGGAAGCGGTGGGGAATCGCCGGATTGAAAAGCAGCTGGAGGACTGGATGGAAAAGGCATAGGAAACGGGTTAAGTCAAAAAGAAAGGGAAACGCCTTTAGGAGCAGCCGGAAGGCTGTAGAAAAAGCAACCTTAAGAAGGGAAACGGAAAAGAACAGGAATTTAATGCGCGGTATTCGCTTTTTTTTATTGGAATCCTTTCTTTTATTGGTGGCCCTGGTGTTAATCTCCCACCTTACCAGCCGCTGTGCCTTTATTTTGTCGAATAATTATTTTTGTATATTTGATTAAATAACAGATCTTTGGCATGGTTTTTACTGCATTTTAGAGCCGGTATTTGTTTTGTCAGACAGGTATCGGGCATTGTTTACCTTTCATTTCCCAACCATTTAATTATGTTCTCTAGTTCTAAAGATAAAAAACCGGCTGCTCCGGCTACTTCATACGCTGCTGGCTCCGACAAGGATGCACTTACTACTGTCATTGCCAAAGGCACCCTCATTGAAGGTAAATTTAACTGTTCTGAAAATGTTCGATTGGATGGTGCGGTGACTGGTGAGGTGAAAGTGGATAAACGCCTGGTGATGGGCGAGGGCAGTCAGGTGACCGGCAATATATTTGCGCGCGATGCGGCCATTCAAGGAAAAATAAAAGGAGATGTAGTGGTGAAGGAAGCGTTGCACTTGATGGAATCTGCAGTTATTGAAGGCAATATTACGGCCCGTACGATGGTGGTGGAAGAAGGTGCGCGCTACAACGGTACTTGCAAAATTGGCGACACGGGTACGGCTGCCAAGGCATAGTACTTTTCATTAAATTTAGGTAGGAAAGGGTTGGAATGCTTGCGGGCGTTCCAACCCTTTCGTTTTTTGGGCCGACTAGTCTTCCACCAGGCCTTTGATCGTGGCCTGTTCACTGGCATTGGCCACTGTAATCAGGTAGGCCCGCCCGGAAGCCAGTACTGGCAGTTTACTTTCCACCGTATGTTCTCCTTCCGGGTATTCCCGGTGTTGTTCCCAGATCAGATTCCCCTGTAGGTCACGGATCCAAATATCCGTTTTTCCCGCCTTTTTCTGGAAAAATCGAAGGTAAAATACACCCCGGCTCGGGTTTGGAAAAACCTTGAGGTTCAAGGAACTGGTGCTGTGCGGATTGAGCAAATCGTTGGATCCCACGCTTCCCCCTTTTACCAAATTCACTTTAAAAAGGCTGTTGCTGGCGCTGCTTTGGGTACCGGTATTGGTAAAAAAGATATTGGGTGCAGTGCTGGCAATGCCTCCAAACAGGTAGCCTACAAAGGTGGTGTCTTCGCTCAGCTCATCCAGTCGAAGCACCCCGTTGGGGTAAAATGGGAGGTTTTCGTTCGGGATCCATTCCGCTCCAGCGCCTAAAAGCCCGGGTAGCTCCACCGGAAGCTTATATTCCGCCATAGACCCATCTGCCAGTCGGGTTACCCGCGCGATGGTTTTTACAAAAGGTACATTGTTATCCTGCACCAATACGCCCAGGCTGTCGTAAAACTGGGCGATTCCGCCAAAAAACAGCGTGTGCATTTGATTTTTGCTGGCTTCGTAGGCGGGTAAGTAGGCGCAGTGGTAATGGTTGTAATACTGTTGGAAATTAGGCTGCTCAGCGTAGGTGTCTGCCCATAGATTGACGGCATTCAGGTAGGGCAAATCAACGGTCGTTTGGAATACACCCGAAAAAGCGGTAATCCCTTCTTGTCCATCCGGCATGATTTGACTCACCGCGTTGTAGTCACGGCGGTGCAGTAGTTGCACATCCGTAAAAGGTGTCAAATGGTTGATAATCAGGTTTGTTCCATCGTCTTCTATCGTAAATCGACGTGCCTGGTTGGTATATTCCTGGATAAAGCCAGGGCCGTGGGTGGGCCCCATCGGGTTGTAGCGTCCCATAAATTTTTGCCCACCAATCAAGTAATAAACGGAGTTAATCTGGAGCAGTTTACCACCGGTTACCCGGAAGCGCTCGTCGCTTATTTGTCGGAAATAGGGCAATACAGGAGCATTGTTTTGAATGGCTTGGATGAGCCCGGGCAGGTCAACAGCGGTCAATTTATCGAAGGTAACATGGTCACCAGCAGTCGCGCTATATCCGTATCCTCCCGTCAGGTAAAGGGTATTGCCAGATTGGTAATACTGCATATTGGTAGATTGCAACGGTTCCTGGAGGGCTGCGGGAAGCGCGGTCAGGCTACTAGTCCAGGTTTGAAGTTGTACGGGATCTACTACGATCAGCTGGTTATTGTGGCCAGCGAGGTCAAAAGAAGCAAAGGGTTGTCTGCGGTGCAAACCATCTAATCTGCCGCCAATCAAGAGCCATTTTCCTTCCCATTGTCCGAAGGCATACGATTGAAGTCCTCCCAGTCCGGGAATAGTCAGGGGGCTTAACTGAACAGAGAAGGGGGCGGACTGGCTTGTTCCGGTATTTATCCAGGCAGTGCAGACAAGAAGTAAGAGAAGGAAACGGTTGAATAGTCGCATAACAGGTGTTTTTATCTTACAAAATTGCTCAATTAGGTTGGAATGTAAGGTGACTTTCATCACGAAAGGGTATGAATGGATGCTGAGCAGCGAAGGAACCAGTCGCAAATTAAGGTTCCAGCTACCTATTAATCGGAGTTGAAAAGGACCTCTATTGGGAGGAAGATCAGAAGTATTTTAGGGGAGAAAACTCACAAAATAATCTTCTGTGTATTTTTTATTGTATTGAAAATCAATTATTTAATAGGATTTTTAAAAATTAAAAAACAAAATTTACAAGCTCACAAAACCCTGTTTTTTGTTGCCAGTCTTTCTTGCTACCCGTTCGACTTTTGTTGCCGTAATCAAAGCGTGCTGAGCTATTTACAACATCTTGAAAAAGGATGAACAAGTGGTATCTGGTTTAGTAGCTTATTTATAAGTCATTTGTTTTCAATTTTATATGCCTAAGATTTATTCAGGTAGTGCCTCAAAAGTGACAGGACAGCCTGCAAGTGATGAGCTCCGCTTTGGGGTGGTTTTCGGTACTCCGAGCCGCCATTGTGATGGTTCTGGAGTTTGTGTCATTTCGCGTGTGCCGGTATTGGAGCGCTGGAGTATTCCATGCGCCTTTGTAGTTGCCTTTTTTTCCGTTTGGGAGGAAGGGCATTTTGTATTTCGGATTCCTGTGGAGGAAATCACAGACCCTCTTTATCAACAGCACTTCAGCAAGGGCTTTTTCCGGGTGGAAGAAGCATTTGAGGTTCCACGATGGATGGCAAAAGCATTGGGTAAGCCCAAGATTGCGGTACCAGCAGGGGTATACCGGGTAGAACAGCGCTCGGCCGACTACCTAATTCACTTCAATTTACTACTAAAT
>JBKDAM010000104.1:0-68344 GCA_046316495.1 Chitinophagales bacterium | reverse complement strand
ACCGGATATCTGTACATTGCTCACCAACTGACAATCATCAGCCGCAGCAGGCACTGCCCAGTTGATCTTACCAGTACACTGATCCGCATCGTTTCCAATCATCGTCATCACTGTCGGACAGTTAATGTACGTAGGATTAGTAACATCTTGAATTGTTACGGGTACTACACAAGCGGTAGCGTTACCATTAACATCCGTTACTGATACCGTAATATTTATGCTGCTTCCACTCACCAGACCAAATTCCAATCCGGGAGCAGGATTTTGGGTAACTGAGGCAATTCCACACGCGTCTGTTGCTACCACTGAACCTGTAACATCTGGCACAACTGTAGCACAACCGTCAACTATTACTGGTGCAGGACAAGTCGTAATTACAGGTGCTGTAACATCGCGTACGGTTACCGTCGCAACACAGCTGTTCACATTATTAGCTTCATCCGTTACCATCAACGTAATTAAGTTATCTCCCACATTCGCACATCCGTAAGTGGTAAATGCGGGTGCCAATACCAGAGCACCTGGAAGTGTGCAGTTATCGCTTGAACCACCATTTACTTGGGTAGCAGCAACCGTCACAGTGCCAGCACTGGACAGATCAACCGTGATATCTTGACAAACCGCAGCAGGTGCTACTTCATCGGTCACATTGACCGAGAAGCTACAGGTAGCCGAATTAGTACCATTGTCTGCCATACCTGATTTTGGTATAAAAACAGGACCGTCCGTAGCCGTGTATGTCACTGTAGTAATGCCTAATGGGAAACAACTTCCAGAGGATAATCCTTCCGTCTGTGTAACCGTTACCAAATCACAATTATCTGTGGCAATAGGAGTTGCCCAAGATACTGTTGCACAGCACTGATCTGAATCCGTACTCACTGTCATATTACTAGGACAATTAGACAATACAGGTGCCTCATCATCCGTAACATCCACGTTAAAGGTACAAGTAGCTGTGTTGCCATCCAGTGCCGTTACCGTGTACTGTACCTGTGTAAACCCAACGCCAAAACTGTAGGTATGAGAAAAGCCAGGGGTCACATTACCACCAGCTGGCAAAATTGCCGCCCCTGTAAACGTAATATCCATGAATGAAAAACAAGAGATATCTGAACCAGGATGAACCAATAAATACTGCGCAATGCAATCACCGCTGCCATCAGAACTACTCGTCAAAACAACATTTGATGGACAGTTTGTAAATACAGGAGTACCACAGTAAGGGTCCGTACCTGCCTCTACCTCTTCGCCGTTTGCAAAACCGTCACCATCACAATCTGCTGCAGCCCAAATACTATTACTTGCAACATACCCAGTGTAACCAGGACCCTGTCCTGGATCGCAAGGATCGAGTGGATCTGTATTACCACTCGTCTCCTCTGCGTCATTCAGCCCATCGCCATCGGTGTCTGCATTGTATGGATCCGTGCCAATTTCTACCTCCGTAGCATTGGTTAGCCCATCACCATCACAATCCGCTTCGCCCCATGCAGTATTGGCAGGATCGTACCCGATATAGCCCGTTACTTGTGCAGGGTCACATGGATCAAGTGGATCAGAACCACCTTCTACTTCCTCCGAATCGCTTAAGCCATCGCCATCGGTATCTGAATTGTTTGGATCTGTACCCGTTTCAACTTCACTACCGTTTGGCAAACCATCTTCATCGCAATCCCCACTCAACCAAGCTGAAACTGGCTCAACAGATTGACTAGCTACTACCAAGGAGCAACCATCACCCGGATCCGTTCCATCTGTTACTTCCGTACCATCTTTCACACCATCTCCGTCTGTGTCTTGGTTGTAAGGATCCGTACCAATATTGTTCTCATTTACATTCGTCAATCCATCTCCATCGCAGTCCGCAGGACCCCATACTGGATGGTTTGGATGGTAGCCCGTGTATCCTGCCAGCTGAACAGGCACACAGGGATTGGATGGTTCAGGATCCAACTCATCTTCCACACCATCTCCATCCGAATCCGCGTAATCTGAACAAGTGAAGGATGCATTCGAGATCAATACAGTCGTTAAACCACCAAAATCAAACATCACCATATATGCCTTATTCACACCAGCTGTCAAATAGGCCCGGCCGGCAAAGGAGCCAATGGATGTAAAGGTGTTCCAGCGAGATCCGATTTGAGTACCGCCTAGTATGGTAGGCTTCACAGGATCCGTCGTGCTATCAATTACTCCATTAATCCAAAACTCAATCGCATTATCACCAGCACCAGAAAACGTAAAATCATAAAAACCCGCGTTTTCTACTGTGAAGGTCTGCTCTAAAATCCAGTTGTACTCATTAACATTGGAAAATAAGGACCCTGCATCTGACCTCGGCGCAACCCAATAATAAGTACCCGTACTATCCGTGTAACCAGTCGCTGCCGCAAAAATAAAAGGCAACCCTGAGCTAATCACATATGGATCATAAGGAACAGGCTGCCCAGGATCATAACCCGCTGGTAACTTAACCAACGACCAGTTGTTATCCCTACCAATACCTCCAGTCAGGTATCCAGTACCAAATATTGGAGAAACATTGCAAATATCTGTCCGGAAATTCAAATAGACATTGTTAGTAGTAGGGTCAACATACAGGACAAAGCCATAACGTGGACCACGAGCATCCAACAAGGATACACCCATACCATCTAATAAAGCCTCTGATGAAATCGTTACATTCTCAATCCCACTTAAGGTATCAACACCCGAGTACAATAACCATCCATTAGTACCCAGTTTATTGGAATCCCAAAAGGAAGAAGACCAGTCAACCATGCTGCCGGCTCCGTTAAACTGTAAGTCAAACGTCGTAGCTCCAGCAAAATTTAGATCTGCCCCGGTCGTTAAGTTAATCCCATCGAAATTCGTACCACGCCCAGTCGTAGAATTGCTGATAAACTCCAATTCTACAACAGCACCATTATTATACGTTAAATCAGAGGTAAATGTTTGAATACCAGGTGAGGTTCCGGGTGCGTGGGTACCGCTGATTAACGTGTTGACAGCCTTAATAGTACCAGTACCCGATAGTTTTCCTGCCGCATTTACAGTCAAATTGCCGGATAAACCTTCCTGCATCATGGATCCATTCCAAAAGAAAGAACGGAGTGTGCCATTAACCTGGTACTCACCTGCTTGAATAGAAGTAGTGCCTCGATAATTGGAGAAAGCGGCACTAGCCAAAACCAGTTTGCCAGAACCTGTTTTTCGCATACTTCCAATTGAATTGCCCTCATGAAAATCGGCAAGCTCAGTTGCAATATTCAAAATTGTATTCTCTTGAACTTCAATTTCTGTCGTCCCATTTCCTGCCCTCGCACTAGAAGTCGTAGTAAGGTCGGTGAAAGCAGAAGCCATCGCGAAACTCGCTGAAATCGTCTCTGTTCCACCACCCAAAGCAATTAGCTTAGCATTAATGTTGCCATTTAATACAAACCGTCCAGGACCATTAATGGTGGAATTGTTCTTCATCGTCAAAAACGACAAGTACTCTCCTTGATTTAAGGTAAATGTAGCATTGTCCAACTCAAGAGTTGTAGCATCGCCAATTTGGTTTGCTAATGTAACAATCAGGTTAGTACCAGGCTTCATCTCTATTCGCTGGTTAGGCAAACTCCGACTTGTATTCCCTGGACCTGCTGCCCTGTTTAAGTTTAAAGTGCCGCCAAAGACAGTGGTTACTCCCTGACGGACCGGATTGATGAAGCCACCTGGGGTATACACCATGTTGGCTGTACCCGCACCTAGTTTGACCATGTTAACAGGGTTGCCCAGTGCTGGGTAGTTAGTTGTGTAATCAAACGTACCCGAAGGGACGTTGATGGTGTCAGTGACCTGTGCAAATCCTCTACTCAGGAAGAGGCACATGACAACCATAAACAAGGCGCTTTTTCTGCCTTGTCTCGAATAATCATACAGACTATCCGATTGCAGATGTTTTGAACTTTGCATGAATGTAAACAGTTATTAAATGAGAAAAGGGACAATCCAGTCCGTAGGACAGAATTATCTTTTACACCACAAAAGTCCAACCAAGCACGCTGCTTATTGTACAGAAAGGAAGACAGCCCAATAGGGCTTACGAGGGAATTGTACAGCTGCTCGTACTAGAGGTACCAGGAGGGTGAATTGCCAAACCGTTTCTTAAAAGCCCGTGAAAAATTCCCCTCATCTTTCAGGCCTACCATCTGTACGACCTTCTTCAAAGTCAAATCATTGTGCGTCTCCATAAGCATTCTGGCACGCACAAGCCTGGCCTCTAAAATATACTCATTTGGCGTTAATCCAGTAAGGCGCCGGACCTCCTTGTAAAACTTGGTGCGCCCCATAAACATCACGGATGCCAACTGATCAACTGAAAAAAGATCATTGCTAATCCGATCAAGTGTCTCTTTTTGAAGGGTTTCCAACCACGCCTGTTCATCTGTAAGATTTAGCTCAATACGATCGGATAATCCCTGTTGCAGGGATGCATCCGCCCTGCTTTTTGTCCGTTTAAGTAATTGGTTAACAATGGCAAACAGTGCTTCCTCCTCAAATGGTTTTACCAAATAATCATCAATACCCAGTCGAACTGCCTTCTCCATATCACTCTCCATGGACCGAGCTGTCAGAAAAACAATCGGAATCGATGAAAACTTAGGCTCCAATTTTATTTTTTCTGCCAACTGAAAGCCATCCATCTCTGGCATCATCCAATCCGAAATCATTAAATCAGGTAGGTGGCCTTCATGAAGTAGGTGCAATGCTTCAATACCATTGCTTGTAACTAAAATGGTGTAATACTCGTTTAGTAAAAAATCAATGTAGTGCTGAAAATCTGGATTATCCTCCACAAGGAGTATAACCCTTTCTGATTTTTTAAAATTATTGAATGTCTTACCTTTTGTTTCTTTCGAAACTGCAGGAACCCTCCCCCCAGACACGGTTTCTTTTGGGAATTTAACCGGAAAAACAGCTGTGAATAATGCACCCTTACCAATCGAACTCTCCACCTTAATTCTACCACCCATTAATTCTATCAACTCTTTTGCTACTGACAACCCGATTCCCGTTCCACCTTCTAAGGGAACATCCGTTCGACTTGTTTGAAAATAACGATCAAAAATCTTGTTCAAATCTTCCAGCGGGATACCACGTCCAGAATCTTTCACGGATATTGTTAGCTCACTGTTTACCTCAGAAACAATTACCTCTACTTTACCACCGTTAGGAGTAAACTTAATCGCATTAGAAAGAAGGTTATTCAGAATGATTCGAACTGCCCTTGGGTCAGTTAGAATATGAGAGTGCTCAACCCTCTTACAGTCGATATTAAAACTAATCTGCTTTTGATCACCAAGTACCGAATACTCTTCAGCGATAGAAGAAATTAAAATTGGAACGGAAACTATCTCCTCCCTCCGACGCCATTGTTGAACATCAAGGCTGGACATGACTAGTACTCCATCAACTAAATCAAGTAACCTTCTGGAATTTTGATGCGAAATATCTAGTAAACTCTTGTACCGTCGGCTTAAATTGGATTGCTTCCGAACTACATCAACCGGCCCCATTACCAAGGACAACGGCGTCCTGAACTCATGCGTTATATTTGCAAAAAAACGACGTTGTGCTTCATTTTGAGTTGCTAATAATTGAGCCTGACGCTCAATTAACTCTTTGTCTCCCCGAATCCGGTTCGTACTCTCTGCTACTTTATGCTCCAACTCCCTCTGATATCTTACCAAAACACGCTCTCGAAACCTTAATAACAACCAGACCAATAACCCAATTATTGTCAAAATAATAAACCAAAACCAGCTTTCTTGATAATAATAGGGAAGGACTTCAATGATGAGCTCACAAGGGTCACCAGACACCTCCCCAGATCCCGAATTTCCCCTTATAAGCAACGTATATCTACCCGGAGCTAAACCTAATAATTGTACAACTGGGGATTTAGTGAATACCCATTCAGAACTCAAGCCCTCCACCTTATAGCTATAGGAGACAGCCTTCTCCTTGAAGTAATTAGGCAATGAAAATTCAATATTCAATAGATTGTTACCAGGCTGCAAGGTTATTTTGTTATTCTGGTAAAAGTCATCTACCAACTCTTGATCGGTAGATTGTTTGGCACTCATAGATTTTATGGACATAACAACCACTCCTACACCTCCCCTTTCTCCTACATCAAACTTAAAATGATCTGGATTAAAAAGGGTTACGCCATTTATTCCACCAAAGAGCAAGGTGCCATCTCTCAGCTGTAAATGAGAAATACGGTTGAACTCATTATTGGATATTCCATCCTCTTGCAAATAAATACGAATACTACCCGTTTCAGGATGATACTGAACAATACCATAGTCACTGTTCAACCATAAAAAACCATTTTTATCTCCATATACCGCGTATAAATTATCGTTTGGAAGTCCTTGCTCTCGAGTTATCTTTTGAGCGGCACCTGACTTGCGATTCCATTTAATAAGCCCTTGAGACGTAGCAAACCAATAGTTGCCCGTTGAATCTTTATGGTAATGCCTAAAGTTATCTCCCGGAAGCCAATTATTCCCAGTGCTACTTGCACATTGCTTTTCAATAATTCCTTTTCCAATACCATAACGAAAAAGACCTTTATCCGTTAAAAACCACCACTCTCCTGCATCTTCCTGCTTCATAAAGTAAACACTCGCCCTTCGAAATTCTTCAAATCCGTTATATTGTGAAAACTCTGATGCTACCTGCCGTTTCGTATCATAAACCACTAAGCCCTCCGATGTTCCTAAGAATAGCTGATCCTTGTCTATAAAAGCAGAAGACCAAGTCACCCCCCAATCTCCAGCCAGTGCAAAGGGATAGTGTAAGAAAGAGTTCGTACCCGGCATGAAATTATTAATTATCCCAAACCAAAGTGACCCATTTCCCGGATCTTCTATCAACGGCGAAATGCCCACTTCCTTACCGTGTACCTGTTGTGCTAAGCCTGTTTTACGATTGTATTGATGAAGCAAATTACCTACTAATAGAAAAACAGCACCCTGACTCGTCTCAAGCATTCCTCTAGCCTCCCTCAATTGAAGCCGAGAAAGCTTTGCGTCATCCTTCCATAAAATCTTCTGGAAACGTGTATCCACCAGCCTCGATATATACACTCCGTCGTTCGAACTCAAAAACAAATGCCCATTACGACCCATTACCATGCTGAAAGGAATAACTTTCAAGTCAACGGATGCAATTGGAGTTAACTTTTCTCCAGCATCGAAATTGGTGCAATCAACCGCAACCAACTGGTCTTTATGCCAAATCCAAAGGGTGCCCCGTTTATAATCATACTCCGTGTAGAGCCGTTCTGAAAAAGTACTTATCCCAAGATCCTTAAGCAATGGCACCCAATGCTCAGTTCCATCATGAGAGATAAAACCTATCCTTGCTAAACACTGTATCCACACCCTATCTGGCTCAAGACAGGACATGTAAACTACCCCATCTTGCTTAATCTCAACCCCTCTGTTACCATTTCCATCTAACGTTGTAATCCGAATATCATCTGGTTCGAGGTAAGGATTCTCCGTGGATAACCAAATCCTTTTCTGAAACTGCCTTCCTGAGCAAAAGGTCCGAAAAGGCCCTAAACCATCTGCAAAAAGTATCCAAGTTCCATCCCGTTCCTCTTTCCAGACTTCAGACTTTGAATTAATTAACAAAAGGAACCCTTCTTCATCACAAGCAATATCTACAGGCATTCCTGTCTTAATGGTATCAACCCTGCTCACCATTTCTACTTCCATTCTTGTCCTAATATCGAATACCCGAAAAAACAACCGCCTATCATCAAAGTACCTTAACCAGATTAGGCCTTTGTGATCTTCCATTCGAAACTGAATAACTCGGTGAGAAATAAGCGAGGGCCAGCTTGCCACCCCATAAACCCTATGACCATCTAACACATTTAACCCATCCTGCGCAGCTAACCATAGTACACCTCTACTATCCTGAAAACTGTGGTTTACCTGAGTATGAGAGATGCCGTCCGATATACCAAAATGCGACCACTCCAAGCGCTTACTTGAATGCGTATTTTGGGCTAAAATATCTACAACAACTGCGACTAGAAAAACAACAAAACTCGACTTCCGCATCATCTTGAAACGTGGTTAACTCAAACTCGATTGATTATAATATTAAATTAAAACTAAACACTGTAAAAGTAAGACCTTTTAACCTTGCTTATCGTACGCTTTGATTACGCCTTCGGATTAGAGGGTGGTTTTTGTACAGCGTAGATTTATAACTGAACAGTTGGCTCTTCCTACCCAAATAAGATTCTTTTTATATTGTCAGAAGAAAGAAAACACCAAACAACTCCTTAAAATGAACTCTTTTCAGAATTCAGCGTGCTGGATAATAAATTATTTTGAAAGTTGAACAGTACCAACCAAGATAATATAAATGGGAAAAGAAGCCAATACCATTAACAAAGCTTGAGATACCCAAGACCCCAAAAATCAAACCCACTAAACTCACACCCTCTATATAACTTTAATGCTTTCCAACTGTTTTGATAAAACTGCTCCGATCGCACTTCCCAAAGATAACACCTTTCGCATATAGGCCCTTGCCACGCAGACCCTTCGTGGCCATACATTTCCTCATACCTGCAAGATGCTTCTTGCTGTTTCTCTCTGTCTTTCATCCATTTTTTCCGTTTTTATGAGGTATTCCCTGTTTATCCTGCTCTTTTTCCTTTTCTACAAGAGCCCTGCACAAACGCTCTACTTCTATACCGATGGACCACCCTATCCTCCTGGATTTTGGAGAATTGAACTGGATAATTGTGAAATATGCCCCGCCTTCTCCCCCGATATTGCGTATGCCGGTGGACAAACAAATGATCAATTAAGAGGAGCTGTTTTACTGCCTGATGGAGACCTTGTGACCCTCAGGGGGGTAGGCTCCGTCAATGATCCAGCGGGTGGTTTCCTTCGCTACAATCCCCCATCTCCTACCAGAATACTAACCCAATATGGCCCCGTCACCTATCAGGGTGTTTGCAGCTCCCCAAGCGGAACTATCTACTTAAGCACAGAAACCACCTTATATACCTTTGATCCAACGAATAACACGGTCACAACCGTCGGAAATTACCCAGCCGCCCTCTCCGTAATCTATATTTTTTTCCAAAACGGCACCATGTATGGTTTGGGCAATTACACGGGCTCAAGCGCCGCAATTTTTCAAATTAACCCCTCCAATCCATCCCTGTCCACTCAGGTAGGGCTCACGAACCCCGGATTCTACCACCCAACTACCGCCTCCAATGGTCTTACCTACGGCTATGTTGGTTTGACCGGCACCCCCCCTTTTGGGTTCTACCAACTTTCTGCACCCAGTGGGACCCTAACTCCAATCTGTGTTCCCCCTGTTCCACCTCCTTATTTTTTTGGTATCGGATCTGTGAGGGCCCTCACGGTCAGCCCACCCACCCAAAGCAGTGTTGAGTTACCTTGCCTTTGCCTGGCGCTAACCGCAGAACCCCTCAACCAAAGCCTGAATGTTTGCGAACCCAATGAAGCGTTGGTGCCATTCGGGAACAACGCCCAGCCCGATTTTAACGATATCGTCCGCTACATTCTTTACACCAATCCGAACAACCCCATGGGAAGTATCCTCCAACAAAATACCAGCCCCAATTTTAGCTTTTCTCCTCCGATCCAAACCAATACTCCTTATTATGTAGCGCAAGTCATCGGGAACTCCCTAAATGGAAATGTGGATCCTGCAGACCCTTGTATTGCCCTGTCTGATCCAACTCTTCTCACCTGGAGACCAAAACCAACTTTATCAGCGTTGACCACCACCGCCGGTGAACTCTGTCCAGGGGCCTGTGCCACCCTTTCTATAGAATTAACAGGTACACCCCCTTTTGCCTATTCTTGGCAAGTCCAACAAGGTACCAATGTGATAACTCCACTTCAAGTGGTATTCAATGTACCCGGTAATCAAAGTAATTTTCAAGCATGTGTGCCCTCCAATGCAGCACCTGGAACTACCAACGTTGTAATATGCGGTATACTAGATAACTTTTGTGGAAACCCATAACCAAGGGTCCTATGTTCAAACAAAGCCGCCATAAAACACAGTACACCAAACAATCCTGCGACAGGAAAGTAGAATCAGTCTTTTTCCAAGAAAACACTACATCCAACTTGAACTTGATTTTCCAGACCCAACAATTCAAGTTTAACCAAAATTTAAGGGAATACCAATCAAGAAACCGCAGAAACGTTTAAATATACCCTATCTTGCCCCTACATTAAATTATGTTATTTATGAATACCTTACGAAAAATACTAGCCCTTTTACTACTGTCATCTCAACTACCAGCACAGGATGTACTGGAAGACTGGATGCAATCGTACGGAACCGGTGGTGCTTTTGAAGTGGGAATGACTTATCATACATTGGTGACAGATGCCAACTTGCGGGAGCAAGCCACTACCCAGGCCAGGGTCATCAGTAAACTGCCTATCGGCACAACGGTCACTGTTGAAGCAATTAGTACAGACTCCCTAACCTTACGCGGTGTAAAAATGCCCTGGTTGAAAGTACAGACCTACACCAAGAGTACTGGTACCGTTCAAGGTTATCTATGGGGAGGATTTCTGGCATTAGCAAGCATTCAAACCCCTAATGACCCCTACCTAATCACAGATGGAGTGCTGTTTATGACCGGAATCGCCGCATATGACCCCAAACAACAACAAATTACCCTCCAAGTTCGACTAGCCAAAGAGGGAGTTGAATTGGCAAAAACAGAATTTACTACCCATGGGGACCTATTCTACTATCCAAATTTTAGCCTGCGATTCGAACCCCTCAAAAATGTAAAAGCCATTTTAAACGTAGATTATTCCTTTCCAGCCTGCGGTTACCCTTCCGGCAATAACCTGCTGTTTTGGCTCGAGGATAATAGCCTGATGAAAGTGCTTGAAACCACCTCTATCAGCGATGGAGGCGTCTTTTACGACTCCGAAGAATGCCTTTTCCCTACCGACAAGGGGGGCATCGCAGAACACTTGATAGTCGTAAAAGATATGGCAGAAATGGAAGAATCTGAACAGGGCGGATTGAATCTAACCAAACAGGAGTATAAAATTACCCTTTACAAATGGACCGGACAAAAGTTACTTAAATCGAAAGAATTGAAATAAAAATATCCAATATCCAATACCGATGCAGCAGAACAACGCTTCCTTTGTTCTGCTGTGTTATCTCCGTACTTTTGTGTATCCATAACAAAGCAGCCTTTCTCCCTATCGGGAACCATAATTTTCAAGTATTTTTGCCTCGCTTGTTTACTCAACGTAAGCATCCTCGCACTATTCAGAAATCCGCCTAGCATCGGCATATCCTAATTTAATACCTTGAAATCACAGCATCACTTATCGGTTCTATTACTCCTTATCTTACTAGGAGCCTGCCAAAAAGAACGCTTCACTACCTCCCCTGAAGAGGTCCTTTCCTTTTCAACCGATACCCTGCGCTTTGACACCGTCTTCACCGAACTTGGATCTGCTACCAGGATTTTAAAAGTGTACAATCCCCACAGCCAAAGCATCCGAATCTCTAAAATCAACCTGGAAAAAGGAAGTCAATCCAAATTCCGCTTAAATGTGGATGGAATTCCCGGAAACTCCCATGAAAATGTAGTCATCGCTCCCAACGATAGCTTATATATTTTCGCGGAAGTGACGATCAACCCAGATGAACCCCTCTCTTCTAGCCCCTTTGTCCTCAACGAATCCATTGAATTTGAAACCAATGGGGTCGCTCAATCCGTCATTTTAGAAGCCTGGGGACAAAATGCCAACTACATCCCCTCTCGGTTTTATGCCGATAGTATCACCCTATTCGGATGCAATGGCGGGGAGGTAGTCTGGAACGACCCCAAACCTTATGTCATCTATGGAGTGGTCGCATTCGACGACTGCACCCTCCGTATCCCTGCTGGAACCCGAATCTATGTGCATGGTGGCCTCACCCGCTTTGTCAATACAACTGGCGAAATCGGATTTTATAACGATGGCATCCTCGCATTCACTGGGAATGGCCGCCTAATCGTAGAAGGCACCAAAGAAAACCCTGTGGTTTTTGAAGGGGATCGAATTGAACCAGAATTTAAGGAAGAACCCGGACAGTGGACAGGGATCTGGCTTCAAGCCGGAACACGCAACCACCAAATAGAGCATTGCATTATTCGAAATAGCATTGTCGGGATTAGGGTAGACTCGGCTGCCAACCTTTCAATCAAAAATAGCCGGATCTACAACACCGCTAGCAGTGGGCTAGTGGGAGTACACGCTGAAATTAATGCAGAAAATTGCCTCTTCTACGATAATACCGGATTCTCTATCCAACTAGAATACGGCGGCGATTATTCCTTCAATTATTGCACAGCCGCCAGCTATGGAGTCGATGGAGAAGCCGTAAAACTCGGCAACACGATTTGCCTAGATGCAGCCTGCGAAAACTACTCCCTCTACCGACTGAATGCCCTCTTTAAAAATTGTATCCTCTTTGGAAGCCGAGCGGACCAATTCTCATTAGTAGACCGGGAAGATAACCCCGCCAACTTTAATTACCGGTTTGAAAACTGCATCGTTCGGGTAAAAGATTTGATTAAGCCCAACGCCTGGCCTGACTTTCTGGACCATTGCCAGCCTTGCCTCAATCTTGACTTCCGAGACACCATCTTTGTTAACCCAAATGAAGATAACTACTACCTGGACACGCTCCATTCTAAGGCGAATGGTTACGGAGTTCCGCTTCCAGGAATCCTAAAAGACTTGGATGAACAAGATCGGGATCCCATTCGACCCGATATTGGATGTTACGAACTGCGGATTTAATCTTCTACCCGTTTGCCCCACTGTACCCGTGGGTGAAATAATTGAATGGTCTCTTTTAGATACTCTGCATTCATGTGGGTGTAAATTTCTGTAGTCGTAATGCTTTCGTGCCCTAGCATATCTTGAACAGCTTTCAAATCTGCCCCACCCTCCACTAAATGGGTAGCAAACGAGTGGCGAAAGCTATGTGGGCTGATTGACTTCTGAATTCCGGCAGCAGCGGCACACTCTTTCACCACATAAAAGACCATCACCCTAGTCATTTTAGAACCCCTTCTATTTAAAAAAACATACTGCTCCTGCCCCCGTTTAATTTCCAATTGGGTTCGAACATGCTGAAGATACAATTGAAGCTGCCTCAGGGCATCCCCTCCAATAGGGACCAATCGCTCCTTATTGTTTTTTCCAATCACCTGTAAAAAACCCTGCTCTGCATGTATTTGTCGGATTTTTAGTTCTGTAAGCTCACTAACCCTCAACCCACAGGCATACAGTGTTTCCAAAATTGCACGGTTACGAACCCCCAGTGGATCCGATAAATCAATACCATCCAACATCAGCCGGATCTCTTCATACGATAACACCTCCGGAATTTTTCTTCGCAAAGAAGGACTATCTAACAGGGTAGTGGGGTTCCGATCAATTAAATCCTCAACCATCAAAAACTTATAGAAGGCTTTCAAGCCAGAGAGGAGCCGAGCCTGAGAGCTGGCTTCCAAGCCAAAATCACCTATCCAAAGGATAAACGCTTGCAAATGAGAGGCCTCGATTTCCAACGGGCCTACAACCAACCCCTTTAGCTCCAAGTACTGAGCAAATTTACCCACATCCGATAAATACGCCTCCACGGTGTGCGTGCTCATAGCGCGCTCCAACAATAAATAGGCACGGAAGCTGAGGAGGGCGTTGGACCAAGTCATGCGTTTTTTGAATTAAAAGCCAAAGGTAAGAGGGACAAATCAATTGTGCACCCCTAATTATCCGCCACTATAAAGACAAATTCCAGCCGTCTCACACATACCCAAACACCATCGTTTATTACCATAATTTCCTTTTCTTCTCCCTATTCTCTAATTAATTCCCGACCTTTACAGCATTCTATTGCTTTCTTGCATCTATCGAGCAACGCTTTCCGAAACGGTCAAGCTTGTCCAATTAGTACAACCTTATTCACTTATGAATGTAATTAAAAAAATACTAGACCGATTGTTCTCTACATCCGCGGCCGGTCTGTATATGCTGTTATTTGCGGCGGCTATAGGGATTGCCACCTTTATCGAAAATGATTTTGGAACCTCCTCTGCTCAAAAGGTTATCTTCAAAGCTCGCTGGTTTGAACTGCTTCTGATCCTATTTGGGATTTCACTGTTAGTTAATATTGCCCGATTTAGAATGGTTCAGCAAAAAAAATGGGCAGTACTAACCTTTCACGCCTCCATTATAATTATCCTATTAGGCGCTGGAGTAACTCGATATTTTGGAAGCGAGGGTATGATGGGAATCCGGGAGGGCGGTGCCTCTAACCACTTTCTTTCTTCCGATATGTACCTACAGTTTCAAGTGCTTAATGGAGAAAAAAAGTATAGCTTCGAGGAAGCTGTTCTATTTGCCTCGCTTGGCGATAATACTTTTAATGAATCTTATCTAATTGGAAACCAAGAAATTAGAGTCAATCTAGATCAATTTATTCCAAATCCAAAAGAAGTAATGGAAGAATCCGAAAATGGCATTCCAACACTCAAAGTGGTCATAGGAGCAGCGAATGGGAGAGAAGAGTTTCTAGTTCGATATGGAGATAAAGTCGATATTTATGGAACTCTTTTTAACTTCGGAAATCAAGAAGACCCAGCAGCATTTAATATAAAATATGAGGATGAAGGGATTTCTTTCCTCACTTCCAAACCGTTTGTTCAAATGGTAATGGCGACCCAGAAACGGGATACCCTGGCTCCGGGCATTTATCACCCTCTGCTGCTCAGAAGCCTGTACTCAGATGGGGAACACAGCTTCGTGTTTGGTGATTTCTCTACCAGCGCTACCGCCAATTTGGTTTCTTCTGATCAAAAAATGACCAGTACGAGCCTAGGAGGACTAAAATTAAAAGTAGCCGTTGGAGGACAAGAAAAAAGTGTTTTCATAGCCGGCAAACAAGGTGTAGAAGGCCGACCTGCTGTGCTAGACTGGGGACAAACAAAGATCGCCGTGGCATATGGTGCGAGAAAAGTAGAACTTCCGTTTTCCATTAAACTCCGAGATTTCATTTTAGAACGCTATCCTGGCACTGATAATGCCTCTTCCTATGCGAGTGAGGTAACGTTGATCGATGAACGAAAAAACCTTCGTGAAAACCAGCGAATCTACATGAACAATATCCTTAACTACGGTGGATATCGCTTTTTCCAATCCTCCTTTGACCAAGATGAACTTGGTACGTACCTAAGTGTCAACCACGATGCCCCAGGAACGCTTATTTCCTATATTGGCTATTTTTTACTGACACTGGGCATGGTTCTAACGCTTTTTGACCGAAGCAGTAGGTTCCAACAATTGGCCCAAAACATCAGCAAAATCCGGCAAAAAACAAATGGGAATCTGTTCTTGCTCTTGTTTGTTTGTATTGGATTACCAAGCTTTGTACGTGCAGGTCCAACCTATGGCCAACCATCCATCAAGTCTTCTCACGCACAATTATTTGGCACCGTCCTGACGCAAGACCACCACGGACGCCTAAAACCAATGAATACCTTTGCTAATGAAGTACTTCGAAAATTATCAAGGAAAGAAACATTTGAGGGGCTTACAGGAGAACAAGTGCTACTCGGGATGGCCTCCAATCCAAAAGCCTGGTACAATGCACCTATTATCAAAATTGGAAACCATGAAGAAATAAGAAACATTCTTCAAATAAGCGGTAAAATGGCCTCTTATAATGACTTTTTTCTACCAGATGGATCCTATAAGCTAAAAGAGGTCATCAGAAAGGCATTCAATACCGCCCCCAGAGATAGAGGTGTTTTTGAAAAAGAACTGATTAAAATAGATGAAAAAATAAACATCTGCAGCATGATCTTTTCCGGTCGTTTTATGAAGGTATTCCCTATTCCAGGCGACTCAACCAATACATGGCAAACCCCTCCTGAGGGACATTCCCATACAACATCTGTCGGTACCGGTATAGTTGCAAATTTTTATCGACTGTACATCCCAGCACTTCAAGCCGCGACCCAAAACAACGATTGGTCTTTGCCAGATAAAATGGTGAATGAACTCAAGCAGTACCAGCAAAAAAATGGAGGAACTATCCTTCCATCTTCTAATACTGTAAAAGCAGAGCTCCTGCTGAACAAAATGGATGTGTTCAATCGATTAGGTAAACTATATGGAATAAATGGATTACTCTTTTTAGCCTTGTTATTTACAGGAGTTTTCAAACCAAAGGTATCCTTAAAAAAGCCTGCCTTGGCAGCACTTGGACTCTTAGTATTTGGCTTTGTTATGCACACCATCGGCCTCGGCCTACGTTGGTACATTTCCGGAAGAGCACCTTGGAGTAATGGATACGAGTCGATGATTTATATCGGCTGGACTACCGTATTGGCGGGCCTGCTTTTCGCGAGAAAATCACCGGGAGGACTAGCTGCAACCTCCGTATTGGCCGCAACCATCATGATGGTTGCCGGATTAAGCTGGTTGGATCCAGAAATCACCCCACTAGTACCCGTTCTAAAATCCTACTGGCTCACCATCCACGTCTCGCTGGAAGCAGGCAGCTACGGTTTTTTAGTGTTGGGCGCCATCATTGGAGTATTGAACTTGATCCTAATGATCACTGCCAACCAAAAAAATGGAGAAAATAGCTACCGGATCATTAAAGAGATGTCTTATATCAGCGAAATGACTCTAATTGGCGGGCTTTTCATGATTAGTATAGGAACCTACCTCGGGGGTGTCTGGGCAAATGAATCTTGGGGAAGGTACTGGGGCTGGGATGCAAAAGAAACCTGGGCCTTAGTCACTATCTTGGTCTATTCATTTATCTTACACATGCGATTTATTCCAGGTCTACGCGGTTTACTTGCCTTTAATGTGGCTACTTTGTTTGGATGGGCTTCCGTAGCGATGACTTATTTTGGGGTTAACTACTACCTATCTGGCCTACACTCTTACGCAGCTGGTGATCCGGTTCCAGTCCCATCGTTTGTTTACTACATAGTATTCTCACTCATTATCATTAGTTTAGTTGCCTGGTGGAAGTTTAGACAATACCACCAAAAACGCACTGCCTGATCCATAAGGAATAAGAAAAGCCTCTTAACAGAACGTTGACCCATACTTGGGCACTTTCCTGTTAAGAGGCTTATTTATTTAGAGTAAAAAGCAATTTTTACTGTACGACTACCGCATTCTCTACAATATAATCATATTTATACCCTGCTCCAAAGTCTTTCCCAGTTGCTAAAACGCCCTCCATGGTTACTACTGCCCCCAAGGGCACATTGGCGTTGGTGGTTACTGTTAAATCAAGATTCTTACCCGATCCGTCCTGCAAGTGCAACCAATTCCGCCCCATGATCATTGGATTAATTTTAACGCACTTGCCCGTCACCTTAACCGTTTTCCCATTATACTTCTGAAGATTTGCTACCAAATCAGCTATCTTAATGGCTCCGGGAGCAGTCAACACGCTTTTAGGCGCATCCAGTGCCTCGGAAGCACTTGGGAGAGTAGCATTACCCGTGGTTGTACTGCCATCACGGTAATCGGCGACCAAGTATAAGGTTTCAAAGATTCGGTTGTATTCTTTGCTCTGGAAATTGCGTTTCACCAGCCCCCCACGATAATATCCCTTACTACCTTTTTTTACCTCTCGTTTCGAAATGGCCAGCCAATACTCCTCTCCATTTTCAGTTACCCGAAGATAGGTATAACGCTCTGTTGGGAGCACCTCCTCAACGAGAACCTCATGCTCTTCGCTGTCCATCGCAGGACCATGATTATGCCCATCAGCACTGGTACCAGCCTCTTGAAAAATCGGTGTTTCATTTTGGGAGGCAGTGTTCTCTGCCTCAATTACCTTGGGTCCACTTTCGCAGGCTGTCCAAGTAACGGTGGTAGCTAATAGCAACGCATTAATTATTGATTTCATCACAAGATAGAAAATTTTAGACAAAGGTAAGCGGACTTCCCTTCCGATACAAATGGAATCAACCGCAGAAGGAGGCTTAAACAAGGGAAACAATCTCTAAAATCGCTGAATAAGTTTAAAATTTAAGCGATTAAATGTCTGACTTTGCTTGTCAAATGTACCCTCATAGTATAAATGCAATGCAAGTGTTCGGCTGAGGTTCCAAGTATAATCCATCCCAAAAATTTCTTGGTGCTGCTTGTTCTCGTAAGTGGTAAATACATAATTCACTTGCCGGTAATAAAGTTGACCGAACAACTTTCCTTGAATCAACTCTTTATCCATCCGAATCCCATAAATCTGACTTTTCAAATACCCCGTTTCCAAAAAGTTCACAGAAAGGGAAATATTAGCATGGATTCCAGGGACCCGACTAAAGTTCAGATAGGAGTTTATATTGTTTGAGATATTAATATTACTTTTCTGAAAACGCCAGCTTCCATTCCCTCCCCAAGTAATCCGCTTAGCTAATCGATAGTTTATTCCGGCTCGAACACCCTGCCTTGTTTCATTGTCAATTAACTGATCAATATAGTTTTTATATGACTCATAAAAAATGATATTTTTCCGATTATCGTAGCCCACGTTCATCTGAAGTTTTTTAGACGCCCTGTAGCGCAGATTAACCAAAAGATTTGTCAGGCTGGGTGTATTGGAGATGACATTATTGAAATTTTGGTATAAATCTACTTCAAAAGAGCTAAAAAGGCTCACGTCTTTTAACAGGTTACTGCTGTGCTGAAAATACGCAAAACGACGATCCGTATTCCCCTGGTTTCGCTGCTCAATAAAAGCGAACGTTGTCTCCGCTTGCCGGTTTGGAGCGGTAATTCCTGCATAAGCACCTACTTGAAAAAGTTGGGTATTAAAACGATAGTCAATATAATCCGGCCTTGTACCAACAATCGCCCCCGCCAAAAACTTGCCAAACCTTTTCTCTGCCTGCAATCCATCAATTGCTCCCATACTGGAAATTCGGTGGTTGATTTTTCGGCCTAATGAAAATCGGGTTGTCTTGTCCAAGTCATAGTTAACAAAGAGAGAATATACTTTTAGCGCGTCATTAAAATTCTCCTTGACCGATATCCATTCCCCAATTGTATGTCTAAAAGTGATGTAATTGTCTATGGAAAATTTAGATTTCCCAATATTATTTCCTTGAAAAACAAAAGCATACCGCATCCGGTGCTGCTGCTCAGCACCTTGTAAATTACTATAAGATGCAGCTGAAAGCCTCCCCTTAACTTTTTGCCGAACCGCTGGCTCCACCTCCTTTTCCTCAAGCGCTGGTATTACTACCAAGGGCGGGGTGGCTGAAATCAAGGTATCTGGCACACTAACAACCTTCGGCTCCTTACTCTTTTTAGGTGGCACTACCTCTTCCAACGCCTTTTTAGGGTGCCATAAAAGGCTCCCCTTTACAATCTGTAATTTTGCAATTGGAGTACATACCGCTGAGGTAGATGATTTATCTTTTACCACCACTCCAGGAATAAATTTACCCTCCACGCTGAACATTAAGGTATCTCCTCTTTCGATATGCTTCGTAGAGGTAAATTTTACGTAAATATGTTGAGAAGAAACGAAGGTAACTTCCCCTCTTTCCATTGTGTCCGCGTTTTGGCCTGATAAGTGTACCAAAGCTAAAAGGAAACAAACAGTAGTTAATAATGTGCTCCTCATAAGTTAATAAACGGGTTAATCTTCACCAGTAGGGTGACAAGAATAACAAGCAGCACTGTTGTAACTATATCCAGAAACGCCCTGATGCTTATCAGCCATGTCCGCAGGATCATCGTGTTCGTGGCAATCAATGCAACTGAATATGCTGTAATTATTCGGATTGGTATGGCATTCATTACACTGATTCCACTCTCCCTCATGTTTCCCACTATATATTGGAAAATATAACTGATCGTGATCAAAAGTGGAAGGGGTCCAAGCCGTCTCGGTATGACAGTTAGCGCACGCAGTGGGAAACTGCGCTGATAAATGGTTAGGATTATTGGCCGAATTGTACTCCGCAGCATGACATCCAAAACAAGTGTTCGGGGTGTTGTTGTAATTGCCATTATGACAAGCAACACAATCGTTTGCTATCACCGCATGAGCACCATTCAATTGATAATAATTGTTGTGGATCGGGAACAACGCAGGGGCCCAGCCAGGTTCAGTGGTATGGCAACTCTCACAATCCGTCGGAAGCCCTAAAGAAACGTGGTTCGGATTCGTACTGCCACTATAATCCGAACTGTGACAGCCGTTGCAGGTATTCGGGGTGTTGTTGTAATTACCATTCACGTGGCACAACGCACAATCGTTCGCGATCGAGGCATGCGCGCCGGTTAATGGATAGTACACATTATGGTCAAATGTGGATGGAACCCAAGCCGTCTCACTGTGGCATTGAATACAATCCGTTGGGAACTGCGCTGCAGAATGGTTTGGACTCGAGGTTGCAGTATACTCCGGTAAATGGCACCCTACACAAGTATTCGGGGTATTGTTGTAGTTGCCGTTGTGGCAAGCAGCACAATCCGTAGAAATAAGGGCATGTGCTCCGTTCAATTGGTAATAATTATTATGAATTGGGAACAAGGCTGGCTCCCAATCAGGCGCAGTCGTATGACAACTCTCACAATCCGTCGGAATTCCTAACGAAACGTGGTTCGGATTCGTACTACCGCTATAGTCCGAACTGTGACAGCCGTTGCAGGTATTCGGAGTATTGTTGTAATTGCCGTTTACGTGGCAAAGTGCGCAATCATTCGCAATACCAGCATGCGCACCGGTCAATGGGTAAATCACATTGTGGTCAAAGGTAGAAGGAGTCCAGGCCGTCTCTGTATGACACAACGCACAGTCAGTCGGAAACTGCGCTACCGCGTGGTTCGGATTTGTAGTACCCGAGTATTCTGAATTGTGGCAACCGTTACAAGTATTCGGGGTGTTGTTATAGTTACCGTTGTGGCACACCGCACAATCATTCGCAATCGCTGCGTGCGCTCCATTGAGCTGGTAATAATTGTTGTGGATCGGGAACAACGCAGGTTCCCAGCTAGGCGCAGTTGTATGACAAGTAACGCAATCCGTTGAAAGATTTAATGCCTGGTGATTTGGATTGGCAGCCTGATTGAACTGTACTTGGTGGCAGGCTACACACTCAGTGGAAAGGGGTGTTTGGAAGCCTGAAGTATGGCAATCCATACAGTTCACACTTATATGTGCTCCAGTTAGCGGAAATCCAGTAGAATTATGATCAAAAACAGACGTTGCATCACCGGTTGGATGACAAGCTAGGCAAGCAGAACTGTTATAAACATAACCATTCACCCCGGTATGCTGATCGTCCGTTTCCGGATTTGTGTGGCAACCAATACAGCTTACTTCTGCATAGTTATTTGGGTTGAAGTGACACTCAATACACTGGCTCCATTCCCCATCATGCGCACCGCTATAAATTGGAAAATACTGACCGTCATGATCAAAAATAGCCGGATCCCAAGCCGTCTCTGTGTGGCAAGACGCACAATCCGTCGGGAACTGAGCAGCGGTATGGTTGGGGTTGGTAGTGTTTGTAAACTCCGAGCTATGACAAGCAAAACAAGTAGCCGGTGTATTATTATAATCCCCATTATGACAGGTCGCACAGTCATTAGCAATAGCAGCATGAGCACCGTTCAAAGGATAATAGTCATTGTGGATTGCGAAAGAGGCAGGCGCCCAGCCAGGGGCTGTGGAGTGACAGCTTTCACAATCTGTGGGTATACCAAGTGCCTGGTGGTTGGGATTGGCACTTCCGGTATACTCGGCAGCGTGACAACCGTTACAGGTATTGGGAGTTGCTGAATAATTTCCATTTTGGTGACAAGCAATACAGTCAGTTGCGACTGCAAGGTGTGCACCTGTAAATGGATAGAAGGTATTGTGATCAAAAGTAGAAGGAGTCCAAGCTGATTCACTATGACAGCTTGCACAATCTGTCGGAAATTGATTCAATAAGTGGTTCGGCGCAGTTGCAGCATTGTAATCACCAGTATGACATCCATTACAAGTATTTGGCGTGCTGTTGTAATTGCCATTATGACAAGCAGCACAATCCATTGCAATGGCCGCATGCGCTCCATTCAAAGCATAATAATTATTGTGGATTGCAAAGGAAGCAGGCGCCCAGCCAGGGGCTGTGGAGTGACAACTGGCACAATCCATCGGAATATTTAAGGCCACGTGATTAGGGTTCATAGCCTGGTTAAAATCAATCGTATGGCAAGTTGCACAATCAGTTGATGTCCCCTCAAATCCACCTGCGTGACAAGAAATACAATCGGTGGACAGGTGCGCGCCTGTCAGAGGGAAGTTCGTAGTGTTGTGATCAAAAATAAGATCCGCATCCCCAGTAGGGTGGCAAGCAAGACACGCTGCGCTGTTATATACATATCCACCAACCCCAGTGTGCTCCTCATCTGTCTGAGGATTTGTATGACAGGTTATGCAAGTAAATTCTGCATAATTGGATGGGTTGAGGTGGCAATCAGTACATTGACTCCACTCTCCATTATGCTCCCCACTATAGATTGGAAAATATTGAAGATCGTGGTCGAAGGTAGCGGGCTCCCAAGCACTTTCCGTATGGCAGGAAGCACACTCTTGCGGAAATTGCGCAGCGGCATGATTCGGGGCAGTTGTATTAGCGTAATCGGTTTCGTGACAGGCTACGCAAGTATTCGGAGTGCTATTATAATTGCCATTATGACATGTTGCACAATCATTAGCAATCACTGCATGCGCACCATTTAGCGGATAATAGTTGTTGTGAATTGGGAACAAGGCAGGCTCCCAGCCAGGGGCCGTAGTATGGCAAGTCTCACAGTCTGTTGGAAGCCCTAATGAAACGTGGTTCGGATTCGTACTACTATTGTAGTCTGCATTGTGGCACTCCGCACAGGTGTTTGGAGTATTGGTGTAGTTCCCATTGATATGGCAAACAGCACAATCATTGGCAATGGCACTGTGCGCACCCGTTAATGGGAAAACAATATTGTGATCAAATGTTGAGGGTGCCCAAGCGGACTCGGAGTGACACGTCGCACAATCTGTAGGGAACTGATTCTGAACGTGGTTAGGTACATTCGCTTGAAGGTAATCTGGATTGTGGCAACCATTACAAGTAGTTGGCGTGTTGTTATAATCGCCATTATGACAAGTTGCACAATCCAAAGCAATAACACTATGTGCACCATTTAATGGATAATACGTGTCGTGAATGGCAAACGAAGCAGGCGCCCATCCAGGTTCCGTCGTATGACAACTGGCACAATCGGTTGGCAAATTTAAACTGACGTGATTTGGATTATAGGCTTGTGTAAAATCCGTATTGTGACAAGATACGCAATCCGTCGGTGTGCCGGCATAACCGTTGGCATGGCACTCTGTACAACTCGCCTGTAAATGCGCACCAGTCAAAGGGAAATTAGTACTATTGTGATCAAACGATGTTCCCGCATCACCAGTAGGGTGACATGCCAGACAAGCTGTATTTTCGTACACATAACCGTTAACTCCTCCATGCCCATCATCTGTCTCCGGATTCGTATGGCAGATAGTACACGAATAGACCGAATAATTAGCAGGATCGGTATGGCACTCTGCACAGCTAGTCCATTGACCATTGTGTTTACCGCTGTAAATCGGGAAATGATTCAAATCATGGGCCACATATTGAGCCGGCATCCACTCAGGATCGGTTGTATGGCATTGAGCACAATCATTTGAAAATCCCGCAAGGTGGTGGTTTGGACTTAATGCTCCGTTATAATCCGCTTGGTGACAGGCAAAACAGTTCGTTGGCGTATTCGCAAAATCCCCTCCAACGTGGCACCGAGCACAATCGCTTATCTCATGGCCTTTTGTTAAGGGGAAGAAGTCATGGTTGACTTGATCTGTATTCCAATCTGGTGAGAATAAATCATGGCACTCTAAACAATCGGTCGAAAATCCGCCTGCTTCGTGATCTGGATTAGTAGTTGCATTAAAATCTGCCTTGTGGCAGCTAATACAGTCATTCCCAATCCGATTATACTGCATCACTGAGCTGGAGGTATGGCAGCTAGCACAGTCTAAGGCGGTATGCACACCAATAAGCGGAAAACCATTCTGCTGATGGAGTTCGTTAATATTGTCAATCAGCCAGTTATTAGAGCTATGACAGCGCGCGCAATCGTTGCCAAGTGTCTGCTGGTGGATGTCAACGTGACAAGATATGCAACCGGTTTCTGCTTCTGAAAATACTAGTGATTCGTGGCATGCCCTACAATCAATTTTTGCATGTCGACCTTCTAACTCAAATCCTGTACTACTATGGTGAAAAGAAAGGGTGTCAGTAGTTTCTACTGGTTTTTGACGGCTGTTCTGATCATGCTGCCGCTCCAGGTTTGACCAGTAAGTAGCACTAATTTCCCATCCCGCCGCAGAGTGGCAGGAGGCACAGTTCATTTTCATGTCTGTACCATGTGGACTTTGTGCAAAAAGCACCGAAGTCCAACAAAGAAGTGCTAATATGGACGCTACTCTAATCAATTGTTATCGTTTATCAATCTTGTCTTAATTTATTATTATTCATCTCCTTTGGGGTGACAACTATAACAAGCTGTACTAGCATAGGTATACCCATTTACGTCGTTATGGTCATCCGCTAAATCCCCAGCATTATTGTGTTCATGGCAATCTATACAGCTAAAAACCTTGTAATTACCAGGAGTGGTATGGCATTCTGAGCATTGATTCCACTCTCCCTGATGCTTTCCACTATATATTGGAAAATAAAGGTTATCGTGTTGTGTGAAATCATTAGCAGGCCAGCCCACCGCTGTTGTGTGGCAAACAGCACAGTCTGTTGGAAATCCTCCAGCTTCATGGTCTGGTTGAGCGGTGGCCCGAAAATCAGTCTCGTGACAAGCAAAACAATCCGTTGGAGTATTGATGAAGTTTCCGTTCAGATGACATTTGGAACAATCGTTGATTTGATGACCTTGCGTCAAAGGGAAAAATAAGTGATTCGCCCCCCCACTGGTCCACAACCAGCCACTACCCTGCATATCATGACAAAGCACACAATCCGTAGAATAACCGGCCGAAGTATGGTTTGGAGTGCTGGTCTCCTGGTAATCTTTTAGGTGGCAATTCACACAATCATTCCCAATGCGATCAAAGCGCAAATGGCTCTCAGATCGGTGGCAAGCAATACAATCTGCAACTAAATGCCTTCCTAAAAGTGGGAACCCGTTCTGCTGATGCAACTCCGTAATTTGATCTACTAACCAATGTGCAGGAGTATGACAACGAGCGCAATCAGATCCGACCGTTTGCTGGTGTATATCAGTATGACAATCCACGCAATTTACCTGGGCATTCTCAAAAACGAGATCGGAATGACAATCTCTGCAATCAATTAAAGCATGGCGCCCTTCTAAAGAAAATCCAGTTAAGTCATGGGTAAAATAGGGCATACTACTATCAACTTTCCACTTAGTACGTTGCTGCTCTGTACTCCGATCCTGCCAATCCTGCACAGAAATCTCCCAGGAGGCCGCCTGATGACAGGCAACACAATCCATTTTGAGGGATTGCCCATGTGGATTTTGCGAATATAAACTACTCACAAAGGCCAATAGAAGAATCATTGGTGGCAGACTACGCATTCAAATCGTTCAAATTTATACTGGATATAGCTATTGTTATTTACAACAACTGTTAAGTGGCACTTTTCGCAAGCTACTTCGGCATGCTTTCCTTCTAACTTAAAGCGGGTTTTATCATGGTTAAATTGCGGAATAGCCCATGAATTAGAGGAATGACACTTCGAGCAATCTGTACCTTCTTTTTCTTTAAATTGTCCAAAATGCTGGTCGGAGTGGCAATCCTCGCATCGCTTAGGTAAATTCTCAAATACCGCGTCAGCTAACAGCCCTTCTGGAAAGTGGCAAGCACTACAGGATTGTTCAGCATGCGCACCAAGTAATTCAAAACCGGTCAACTCGTGTTTAAAACGACTCTCCTTCCAAGAACTACTTACATGGCACTGTTCACACGCTTTCGCAGGATACCATTTCTCGGCAATCTGTCCATTGTGAACGTCCTGATGACAATCAATGCAACGAGTCCCAAGTTCTCTAAACTGCCATTTCTCGTTTTTTACATGACAAGAAAAACAAGGAACCGCCAAGTGGGCTCCATCCAATGGAAAAGCCGTTTTCGCATGGCTCTCCACCGTGTACATTGGAATATCAAATCCATCCGTTGAGTGGCATTCCGAACAATCCTGGGTCTTGACAGGCGTCACAAATTGTCCTTCGTGGTAATCGTTGTGGCAAGACGCACAAGTATTGAACGGAAGAGGATCCGTCATTTTTTCACTGGTATGACATTTCTTACAATCTACTTGAACATGCTTTCCCGTGAGAGGATAATCCGTTCGATTATGATCAAATTTATCCAGCCCTAAACTGGTCTTAAACGTACTTTCATTATGACAATCCACACAGCTTTCACCAAAACGACCCTTGTGAACGTCCTCATGACAAGTTTTGCAGTCGTTCGGCCGAATCCCTAATCGATCCTGGAACACAAGCAGTGCCGTCTGGTTGGGCTTATGACAGTCAAAACAAGCAGTTTGCTTATGCTTTCCTTTTAGTGGGAATGCAGTGTTGGTATGATTGAATTTTACCAAAGCCGAATGCGCTGTAAACGATTGTTCTGTATGACAAGACTTGCAGTTGGAACCTAATTGGTTTTGATGCGGATCGTCGTGGCAACTGTTACAATTCGTAAAAGGCACCCCTGAAAAACGCTGAAATTCAGTACCATTCTTTAACTCTTTTTGGTGACACTCAATACAGTCGACAGACTTGTGTTTACCCAATAATGGAAAATCAGCCCGATCGTGATTAAACCTGTTGGCAGGAGCAAACTGATCGGTTGAATGGCATTTCGCACAATCGCTGCCCAAGGTTTTTTGGTGGTAATCCGCATGACAGGACACACAAGCCTGAGACAGCCCCAAAAACGTCTCCGAGCGCTTTTTTAATCCTCCATCTTGGACATAATCTGGCTTATGACAGGCTCTACAATCAATTTGCTGGTGCTTGCCCGTTAAGTCGTACCCAGTCAGTTGATGATTAAATTTTTTTTCATCAAACCGAACCATATCAAAGTTACGACCATGATGATCACTGTGGCAGTCGGCACATTCCTTTGTCTTAACCTCTGAAGAAGCATGATAACCCATGTTTCGAGAGATCCGGTAGTCAATCTCTTGGTGGCAGGCTAAACACTTTTGATTGGTAACTTTATTACCTAGATCATGGCACTGCGTACAATTGGACATTCCCTCTAGATGCTTGTGCGAATTGGCCAGGTCGCCAGGCGACAATTGGGCCAACCCTTGTACGGAAAACCCTACAAGAAACACAGCAATAATTAGAATGGACGTCTTCAAAACAGCAAATAAATAAAAACAGCAAGGTTGTACCATGAGAAATCACAGCTCTCATTTGTACATCTCCGACAAGGTAGGGCTTTCTGACAAAAAAATGGCAGATTGTTTAAACTATTTTACCGAACCGGTAAATTATCGGTATGACTTGACAGTATACCCGAAACGCTTGGTTATTTGTACGCCAGCTTTCTGTAAAAATTGGGTAGGTAATTCCCCACCAGCAAAAATATAAACCAAGTCATTTGGAAGTTCAACAGGTTCGGGCAACTGATCGTCCGCTAGCAAAACAGTATCTTCTTGAATACTAACCAAATTGCTTTTTAACCGGACCGATAACTTGTTTTGTAGGATGGCCTTTTCCAGATTAGCTCTATTTTGCGGCTTTAACCTGCTAAAGGCTTCACTTCGATAGCTTAATACCACCTCATTTTCCTCAATCAAGGAAAGAGCCGCCTCAATTGCAGAATCACCTCCACCTACCACCACAACCCTTTTACCTGAGATATTTTCGGGCTCCAATAACCGATATGCCACCTTTTCAAGTTGCTCTCCAGGAATTCCCAGCTTGCGAGGACTCCCTCTTCTACCGATAGCAAGTAACACATTTTTTGCCTTAATGGATTCTCCCCCCTGTGTTATCACTGCAAAACCAGTTGGAATCACCTGAATTTCTTCCACTTTGGTGTGCTCCTGCACCTTAATTTGATTTTTTCCAATTACACTGTGCCATAAATCCAAAAGTTCGGATTTACTTGTGTTATATAATTTCACTTTTCCATGCAAGGGTAAATGCATCGGGGCAGTCATCACCACTTTCGAGCGAGGAAAATTAAAAACTGTTCCACCGAGAGAGTCTTGCTCAAGTGTCAAAAAATTCAGCTGATGCTTTTTTGCCGTCAAAGAGGCAGAAATCCCTGCCGGACCTGCGCCCACAATCACCAAATCATAATGATCAGGCTCCGAGCGATATTTCGACTGAACAATGCTCAATACAGCAGCTTCTCCCTGTTCAACACTGTTTTTAATAAGTCCCATTCCCCCTAATTCCCCTGCAATAAAAATACCTGGTACATTGGTCTCGAAATTTTGACTAACGTGAGGCAAATCAACACCCCGGCGCTCTGTTCCAATCACAAGGGAGATGGCTTCTACTGGGCAGGCCTGGAAACAGGCGCCATGGCCGATGCATTGAGAAGCATTTACAAGCGTCGCGCGCCCATTAACAATCCCAAGAATATCTTTTTCAGGACAAGCTTCAACACAAGCCCCACTTTTAATACAAGTCGTTAAATCAATAACCGGATGAAGCGAAACAGGCTCAAAGGTTCCATCCTGAACAGCCTTTTCAATTTTAGCTTCCGTCAATTTTGACTGCCGGGCTTCTTTGCGCAGGTAAAACCAGATCACTAACCCACAAAAAAGGAAGACGACCCCATAAATGATAACCTCTTCTAACAACATAACAGCTTCCTTTTAAAAAATCCAACGATAACCAAATGCCAAGGTAACACCTACGTGTATAACCATGATAATCAGCATAATAAGAGCAAATGGCAAGTGCGCAACGTGCCAGTATTTGAACAATCGCTGCATCGTGTGCAAGCCCTCTATCCGACTACTCAAAGTCATTTCATTGTTCACCAGCCGTAACACCGATTTCCTGTCCGCTTGAGAAAGCCCACGCTCTTTTAATTGGCCTCCCAGGGTGGTTAATATCTTCCGACGCTCCAGGAAACGCTTAATCCATCCAGCTCCTCCAGCTGGCACTCGTTCCATAGCCTCTACCAACGAACGGTAAGCCGCCATATCCAACTGATACGAGTCAGCAAGGGTGCGCTCTACTTCCGATTTTATATCCTTTATTTCATGCAGACTCAACGCACGGCCTTCAATTGTCCTTGGTATCCGGATGTAAATAAATCGGCCAATTACTCCACTAGCGACAACTGCTACCATACTCCAAAAGCTAACAGATACTATCCCCCCAAATTTAAATGCCGTGTGAAATAGAATCATGATCGGCCCCAGTGTACACAGGAAAATATGAAATTCCAACCAATACTTCAACCGTCCAAGCCGATCCAAAAAACGATACTTTTTCTTGGCCATGTAGCCAAATACCCCAATTAAAATCAGTAAAGTACCGACAATTCCAAGACCATGGCCAAAGATTCCACTTGGCTTAAACCAATCATGGTCCGGGTGATAAAATCGCTCTTCAATCGGGGTTCGGTAATACGGAATACCATAATAGGCCAAAAATACAGTAGCCACCACGATTATGGAAACGAGGGTACCGATGTACAATCGGTGCGCAAGAGGAGACATAGAAGGGAATTAGGTCGTTAAAGGCTGAAAGGTAGCACTTTTTAAAAAAATAGAAACCCCTAATTAAAAAAGCCTTTCAGGCGTGAGCGTGAAAGGCTTTTTTAATTAATTGAATATCAATTAATTAATATCTGCGTTTTTTCTTACCTGTTTTAAAAGAGTTCCCCGCATTGTCGTTGTTGCCAACCGGCCCACCCAAACGAGCCATTGCACAACGGAAACCAAGCGTGCTAGCAGACTTGTCTTCCTCTAGGAAACGACGAGTGCCTGGAGAAAGCCAGAAAGCACGGTCAGCCCAAGAACCACCTTTGATCACCCGCGCCTTGTCGCTAATCAATGTGCTCAAGCCATAGCGGTACTCCACGTTGGACTCTTTATCACCGTCCAAATAATTGTACACTTCAGGACGCTTGTAGTTGTCGCGCAGCGCAGTAGAAGTAGTATCTACTAACTGGAACACCAAACGACCCAAGCTGTCTTTCTCGATTGGAGCATTCGTTTCAGGGTCAATTACTTTGGTCATGAACTTATTACCGCGGTAAGGGTTCAAATCCTGTGTTTCCACCTCGCGAAGATCGGAGGAAGTCATTGGACGGTACATGTCGGCAGTCCACTCATTTACGTTGCCCGCCATGTTGTACAAACCATTGTCGTTTGGCCAATTGGAACGAACAGGAGATGGAGTGAATGCTTTATCGTTCAATGCACCAGACATACCACCGTAGTCACCAGAGCTGCGACGGAAGTTGGCTAACATTTTACCTTGGTATTTGTTGCGCTTTTGGTAGCGAGTGGTATTGCCATCCCAAGTGTAGATGCGACGATCTGTAATTAACTCGTCTTTGCTCGCCGCTTGCGTTCCGATTAGAGAAAGCGCTGCGAACTCCCATTCAGCCTCTGTTGGAAGGCGGTATTCAGGAAGCACAATGCCATCTTCTAAGCGCACGCGACGCTCTCCACCTGAACGAACATCTGGAAGGTTCTTGCGAACACTACCCTCATACTGACCAACCAAGTACGCATCTGTTACGAAATTATCAGCGTCCTTCTGATCAGGATTTACATTTAAGATGCCTTTCTTGATAAGAATAGCTTCGTTCACACGGTCTGTACGCCATTTGCAGTACTCCACCGCCTGATTCCAGTTAACACCCACTACTGGATAATCCATGAAAGCAGGGTGACGGAAATAAGTTTCTACTAGAGGCTCATTGTAAGACAGTTCCTCGCGCCAAACCAGCGTATCAGGAAGAGCTCGACGTGGAACCTCTGGGTAAGTCTCCCCATAAACACGCTGCAACCAAAATAGGTACTCGCGGTATTCAAGGTTTGAAATTTCAGTTTCATCCATGTAAAAGGAACTAACCGTAACCCTACGAGCTACATTGTTCCATTCATAGGTCACATCCTGCTCGGTGAGACCCATAGTAAAAGTGCCACCCTCGACCAATACGAGGTTGGGGCCGGTGGATTGGCCTTCATAGTCCACTTTTTCAAAACCACCCCATTTTTGGTCGTTTAAGTTCCAACCAGTAGTAGAAGATTGCTCTTTTTTGCTACCGCAGCTGGCTACTAAAAGTCCCAACAAAACAAAGCTAAACCCGTGAATGAGCGTTTTTTTCATTGTATTAAAGAATCAGGTTTGAGAAAACGAACCGCAAAAGTAATTAATTCAACGCATTCAAAATGCCTGGTAGCATTATTTAACGAATAAAAAAATAATCTTGCAGAACGTTAATTCCAAATAATTAGGTGAAAGCAGTTTTATATTGGCAAAAAGGTGGCTTTATCGAAAAAACTGCGGGCATTCCGCGTTCTCTTTCCGCTTTTTCTTTTTTTTCAAATTTTCATCTTTATCGAGGAAAAAACTCATCGTCATCTCATAGGCACCTCCAGACACCCCCGATAACCTCGACGTCGTCGCATCATAAGTCAACCCAATCTTGTAAATTCCCTGCCTAAATCCCACCAAAAAAATCGCTGCATCCGCATTCTGATCAACCGTGTGCCGCCACCAAGCTCCTGCAAAAAAAGAACCCAACCCTGCATAAGACCCTATATTCAACTGCTGGTAAGGCCCCTGCGATACAAAAAGGAAATTAGGTGATAAAAACGCAGCACTTTCCTTTTTAGTATCTGGCTGTAGCATAATATCAATCCCCCCATGCAAGGTGTATCGAATCGGTAGCCCCCTCGCCAAGTTATCATTGACCAATAAAAAGGTTTCTGAAGGTGTATTGAGGTGCTTCAAGGACACCCCTAACCACAAACGCTCACTAAACAACAATAAACCGCTTGATAGGTCCAACCGTGTCCGAGTCAAGCGGTCAGGTCGCTGCTCCGCGGTCAAATTACCTACCCCATTCACTGGGTCAATCTGATCCGGAAAAATTAACTTGTCCCAATCTAATCTAGACTGGTAGGCACCTGCCTCTACCCCGATTTTTATCCCGGTGGTCTTATTAATCATCAGCCGATAAGCATAGTGCCCAGAAACTCGGGTAGTTTTCAGGATGCCATTTCCTGCATCATCTCCTTCTATATGAAATCCTATCCCGCTATTTAGGTGATCTAAACTCTGCTCATAAAACCCTGCGTAAGTGGTATACGCCCGGTCAAAACCCTGCCATTGGTGCCTATACCCGATACCAAACCGGGGTGCAAAAGCACTGCCCGCAAAAGCAGGATTGATCTGCAAGGGCGTTGCGTAATACTGCGAAAAAATCGGATCCTGCGCCTGCAGGGACCCAACCAGCACTAAACCCAGCAACCAGCTGCTCTTGCGAAAATAACGAATCATTTTTTGCTCTTCTAGTTTCAAAACGAACAATCAGCCAAGCTATTTCTTTCGTTAAAAATTTAACCTGCTTTCAACTGAAGCCACCCCGAGTGAATGTTAGCCAAGTCGACGACCAGCTCCTCCTCCCACTTTGTCCGCTCAAATGTATAACAACAAAATCAAACAACCGAACCCAATTAAATATTTGCAGTAGCTTGTCTTTTTTTAGCACAAAAAAGTACTCCCGCGCCACCTATTCTAAAACCGGTCCTCCAAAAATGCCTGCACATCCATTGCCGATTCAACTGGCCGCTCTTCCTGGGGCCAATGTCCGCTGTTCTGGTATATTTTAATGAAGGAACCTCGGATTTGCCTATGAAAATCGTACGCATGCTGTGTGGAAATTAAAGCATCCTCCGCTCCCCACATAATTAAGGTCGGTACCCGAATTTTTTCTATAAAATCAACTGGCGGGCGATTGTCCCGAACCGACGCTCGGCTCGTAAAGGCCTTCCGATTTCCAGGCCGTAAGGTCAATTCAAAATGACGGATTACCAAGGAGTCTGTTACCATTCGATCATCTGCATATACTTCCTCCAATAGAAGACGAAAAAACTCCTTGGGCGTAATAACCCACATCACCCTATTCAATACCGGGGTTTGAGCAAAAAGGGTCACCCAGGATGCACTGCTCTTCTCAAAACCCTTCGAACCAATTAATACCAGCTTTTCAACCCTGCCAGGGTGCTCAGCGGCATAAAACCAGGCAATCTGTGCACCCATTCCAACTCCAGCCAACGAAAAGGTACTAAGGCGCAAACTGTCGGTCAACTGTTGTATAAAGCTGGCGTACATGAATGAACTATAACTCCCGCGAAGATTGGGGCCCGTCAAGCCAAAACCCGGCAAATCAACGCTGATCACCCGGTATTTCTGCGAAAGCGTGTCGGTCCAGCGCGCCCAGGTATGCATTGAACTCCCCTCATCATGGAGTAAGAGTAGAACAGGTCCTTTCCCTTTATCACGATAATGGATGGCCTGGTTTTCGATGGTCACCCACTTTGATTCTGGATAGGTGTACCGAATAGCCAATTCGTTAACGGTTCTATCCCCGTGCCAATTCAGTAGAACCCAGCCCCCAACCACTAGTAACACCGTCCAGCGTACCACGCGGGAAAGACTCCATTTCCCAAAATTGAACTGACTTGTTTTCATCTTTTCGATGGTTTATTTTTGCGCAAAACCGCCATCGCCTGCAGGTATTGCTTAGCTAATCTCGGTATATTCACCTTGCTGTTTGCCGCATCGTCCGTCCAGTTAACCGGCAACTCACAACATTTTAATCCTTTCCACTCTGCAATGGCCAACAACTCTGTGCTAAAAAACCAGCCGTTACTCACCGCTCCACCAGCCCTCAAGGAAGCCACATGCTCCCGCTTCAACCACTTAAAGCCACACATGCCATCCGAAAATCGTGTGCCTAAATACCAACGTACAATCAGATTAAAGATTCGAGAGGTAATTTCCCGCTTCAGTGTGCGGCCAACTACCTTCGACCGTCGGTGGAGACGAGTACCGTAAACCAAATCATAACCCTCCGTCGCAATGGCGTTGTAGGCCTGAACAAAATGACGCAAATCGGTGGCCAAATCCAGGTCCATGTAGCCTACCATGTCCGCCTTACTTTGCTCCCAGGAGGTCTTCAATGCCAAGCCAACACCTTTCTCCGGAACTCGGACCAAACAAACTTCCGGCAACTCATCGCCCAAGGCAGCAGCTAAGTGCGGGGTGTCGTCCGTACTGCCATTGTCTGCTATCACAATGCGCCATTTAGAACTATCCGGAAAACGTTCTAAAAGAAAATCATGAAGGATCCGAACTTGCCGCACCAGGGTCTCGGCTTCATTTAATACAGGAATAGTAATCTCAAATGTCATATCAGACTGCAAAGGAAAAAATCATTTGCGAAATAGTACGAATCATCTCAAATTCCTTTCCTTTGTCGGATAATATCCGTCAATGGACGACAAATTAAGTGGATCTCCACCTAATTTGCCCGAATATTGCTCTTCAACGAATATTCCGAAAGCTATCGGGCAATTTTGACCGACCAATCCTCTATTAACCCATTTTCAGGAAAATCGTTCAGCTGCTATTATGAGTGATTTAATTAAAAAATTCAAGTCAATCTTCATCGTTGAAGAAAACGCCGCCCCCGCTGAGCAACCAACCGCCCCTAACACTGCCAACCAGACACCCTCCGCGCAACCTGGAGCTGTCAGCAATCGTTTCCTGGAAATCCTAGCCAGTGCCCTCGAGCAAAACAACCAACCAGGCTTCGACTATTTTGAGTTCCGACAATCCCTCGCTGGCCTCGGTCAAATGGCGATGGATGAATCAACCCGTTTTAAATCTGCCTTCGCAGTAGCCCAAACCATGGGGGTTAATCAGGCAAAACTGCTCGAATCCGCTCAACAGTATGTCCAAGTGCTTCAAGGCGAACAAGCTAAATTCGAAGAAGCGCATGCTCAACAACGAGCAAAACTAATCGGCAACCGAGAACAAGAAGCAGAACAACTCCAACAGGATATTCAAGAAAAATCCCGACAAATAGAGGCTCTTACCCAACAGATGGAAAGCAATCGTCAGCGAATCCAACAACTACAGTCCGAAATTAACGAAAGCACCCTCAAAATCGAAACCACCAAAGCCGATTTCGAGGCCACCTTCCATTCCGTCATCGACCAACTTAATGGGGATATTGAAAAAATGAAGCAATACCTATAACCCTCCCAATTCCATCAAAATTAGCCCCCCAAAGTTTCCAATCAGACTCGACACTTAACAATTCAATCATAACCAACCAACGCAATGTAATCGCCCACTCCGTCCGATTAAGGATATCCAGCGATAGATTGCTTAATTTTGTTTAAAAATGAATACTGATTTTCAACCGGTTAAACCCAAATCGTTCTGGCAACGCCCCGAAGGAGTAACAGGAGGCCTGTTTTTAGTAGCAGGAATTGCAGCAGCTGCCTATTATTTATTGCCCATCCTAACTAAAATAGTCTGGGAAGGCGTCAATTTGGCCATTGGTCTCGGAGTCTTGGGTGGTTTGGTCTATATCCTCCTTGATCCCAAAGTGCGCAACCTGGTCTGGTACATGTACAAGTCAATTATGCGGTGGATTACGGGCATTTTTGTACAGATTGACCCCATCGGTATCCTGAAAAGCTATATTGATGACCTAAAAAGCAGCTTGGGTAAAATGAGTACCCAAATCGCCAATCTTAAAGGCCAAATGTATAAGCTGTCTGAAATGATCAAACAAAACCAACGGGACATCCAAAACAACCTCGGCCTTGCCAGTAAAGCAAAAGAAGTTGGCCGAGATTCTATCATGGTCTTGAAAGCTCGGAAAGCAGGAAGACTTCAAGAGTCCAATATGAAACTGGATGATCTCTACAAACGAATGGAGGTCCTCTACCGGGTGCTCGTCAAAATGTATGAAAACTCCGAGATCATGCTGGAAGACCTGAAGGATCAGGTATCTGTAAAAGAACAGGAGTACAAAGCCATCAAGGCAAGCCACTCCGCAATGCGCTCCGCTCAGGCTATCCTGAGCGGCAACTCCGATAAAAAATATATGTACGATATGGCCCTGGAAGCAATGGCGAATGATGTGGGCCAAAAAGTAGGTGAAATGGAGCGATTCATGGACATGAGCCGTAACGTGATGGACTCCATCGACCTGCAAAATGGGGTCTTTGAAGAAGAAGGCCTCGAATTGCTGGAAAAATGGGAAAAAGAAGGGGTATCCATGCTCCTTGGCGGTGAAAAACAGTCCATCATCAACCAATCCAAAAATGCAGCAAGTACCCTCGACCTGAACGCACCGATACAGGTGCCCGGAAAAGCAGAACGCGGCGGTAATCAATACGATTCTTTGTTTGATTAAAAGCGTTTAACCAAACGCAACATAAATAAAAGCCCGCGGAACAATGGCCCCGCGGGCTTTTATTTTTTCTAAAAACGCCCTCTTCCTATGTTTGGTATTACCGAATACGCGCTGGAGTAATAACCTCTCAAAATTTTAAGAGCAACGCCTGGTAAACCAACTAACATCGGACGATAAGAAAATTACCTCCGAAAACGGCATAAAATCCTCTAGTATAAAGGAATCCCCGACTCAAAACAAACTACCGCAAACAAAAAAGGCCGACTGTGCTACAGCCGACCTTTTTCGTTCGTCTAAAAAATAATCAACTTTATTGGCGAACCAATCGAACAACTGTCCGCTCGGTATCCGTAGCAATCCTTAAGAAATAAATGCCTTCTGGAGCAGCTTGCAAATCAATAGCTGTCTGGAATACACCCCCTACAGGTTCGTACACCCTGCTCTGAAGGAGCCTGCCCGCAGCATCTAACACCTCTGTCAGTAAGGTACCTGTTGGCGCTACGCCCATCTCCAGGTAAAAGACGCCAGAACTTGGGTTAGGAGCTACTCTTACCCCCCAAGCGGTAGCCACTTCAGCAGCACCCACCACTCCAAAATTGGGAAGCAGTACCTCACAACCGTTTTGATCCCGAACAACCAACTGATAAGTTCCCGTTACTACCCCCGTAAAAACAGGGCTGTTTTGGAACGTTAATCCGTTGTCAATACTGTACTGATAAGGAGCAATACCCCCAATCGCCCCAATCGTGACGGTCCCGTTTCCTTCCGCAATGGCACTAGCAGAAAGCTGATCTGGCTGATTGATTTCCACAGTAGCCATTACACTTAATCCAACTGCGTCGGTGACTACCAAGGTATAAATACCAGGCGATAAATCCAACCAAGGGGTAGAAGGGGTAGTTTGATACGTGTATGGAGCTTGCCCACCGGACAGGATCCAGCTGATACTTCCATCGGAGGCCCCAAAACAAGACACATCTTCAAAAGAAACCGTGAGGTTCATTGGCACATAACTCACCGAAAAAGTGGCAGAACCAGTGCATCCGTTGGCATCTGTAATCACCACCGTGTAATTACCCACAGACAGGTTCTCCCAGTTGCCTGAGCTCACTTGAGGTCCTCCATTTAGAGAAAAAGTATATGGAGAAGTCCCACCTGAAGGCGTCACCTCTAGGTTGTTACCTGTTAACACCCCAGTGCCAGTAACCTGAGATGGCTGGGTCACTACCGCTTGTGCAGCTGCTAAGGTACCTTGAGCATCCAAAACTTCATATAAAGTTGAACCTGGGGCAACGTTCGTAAAGACCGCGGTGCTTTGCCAAGCCCCTCCGTTCAATCGGTATTGAAACGGAGGAACACCACCAGTTATGAGCACTGTTACTTGCTCTACCACTCCGGTGCAGGGGTTAGCTCCTTCCGAAATTAACTCCAAAATCGCCAATGCTTCCACTGCCACAGTCGCCTCCACCGAAATACTACAACCATTGCCATCTATAATGGTTACCACATAGGTTCCATTTGATAAACCACCAAAAATTGGGCTATTCTGGGCAGATGCACCATCCAAGCTATAAAGGTAGGACCCTGTACCGCCCGAAACCGTTACGGTAAGTACGTTTAAGTTAACCGCTACGGAAGCCAATAGCTCATCGGCTTGCGTCAAAGTAATAGGCGCAGTAGTAGTGGTAACACCTATGGCGTCTTTCACCGTGACCACATAAGTGCCAGCCGTCAATCCTGTAAAGGTATTGGACAGTTGGAAATCAGTTCCATTAATACTGAACTCATAAGGAGCGGTTCCACCGACAGAGGTCACCGTCAAGCTACCCGTACTGGCACCGAAGCAAGAAATTTGCCCGCCAGAAGTAGCTACTGCCAATAAAGTCGCTGAGGAGACCAACACTTGTTCGGAAACAATACATCCGTTGGCATCCCGAACGCTGACCATGTAGATTCCATCTGCCACATCGGTAAATACTGGATCTGTTTGGTAAACGCTGCCATCCAAGCTATACTCCAATCCTGGTGTTCCTCCCGTGGCGTTTAAGGTAACCTCATTGCCACTCACTGTGGTCTGTAGCGCCAAAAGCTCGGGATTGATGAGTTCAAGTCCACTAATGGTTTGAACAAAGCCTACATTATCCGTTACCACCACCTCATAAATACCCGCTGTCAACCCGCCAAATAGGCCTGTAGTCTGTGCGGCGCCACCATTTAAACTGAAGGAATAAGGCGCTGAACCACCACTCACAGACACCATAATTGCACCGTTGCTATCGTTATAACACTGAATTTCAGCTGAAACGGTAGCGCTTGCTAGAAGCGTATTCTCCACAACCTGAATCTGGAAAGTCTGATTATACACCCAGCCCCCATTATTGTTGTCCAACAAATCAAACCGGAACGAATCTGATGTCGCACTATTTCCATTGTGTACGTAGGTAATTAATCCAGCATTAATATCCGCTTGGGTAAAGCTGGAGCCCACTCCAAGAGCTGCCCCATTTAAGAAGAGCTGCCCACTTTGTGGAACAGAAAGCAACACAAACTGAACTTCAGCCGCTGTACCGGATGCTTGTCCTTCCAGAAGGCTATTTAAAAGGGTTCCAGTTCCGCTTTGAGCAACGATCAATGGTAAATTGACCAAAAGTTGCCCTTCTCCCACCTCTTCAATCAAGCATAGTGAAATGCTCCAAGCATTGATGGCTCCTTCATCCTCCCCAGGATAGCTGTCATTGACTTGCAGCGTCCATGTTCCAGCAGCCAATTGACCATCTAAGGCACTCAGCGACTGAACCGCTTGATAATTTCCGGAAATAGCAGGAGCCGTGGCGTTACAAGCTGCTTCCAGCGTAGCCGCTGTCTGAGCTGCCTCATCATCGAAATTCACCTCAATATTATCCCCGTTACATCCAAAATCCGATGCCGGGTAACCTGGACGATCAAATAGTACCAAAGAAGTACCCGTTGGACTCACCAACTTGGCATCTATGTCACCCAACCAGCTGTGCGCAATCGTTACCGATACATTCACATCGGTCACTGCCACCGTCGCAGGAACCGTCAATGTAGAGGATACATTTACCGCTCCATTCACATCAATAGCTACCGGTACATTCGTACTAGAAAAAGTCTGATTGCAGGACTCACCCCCAGTCTGAAAAGCAAAAACTGGTCCGAAGGAGGTTTCATCGCAACTATTCAAGGCTTTTACGCGCCAATAATAAGGAGTTGCGGCACTAAGTAAGGGTGTCACAGCGCTGTTAGTAGCCGAATTTAGGGTAATAATAGAGCCAGCTGGAAAAGCTGGATTAGAAGACACCTCCACTACATAACCACTCGCAAACCCTACCGTCTCCCAACTTAATCCAGCAAGGGTAGAAACCCCTGTAGCACCATCCGTTGGCACTTGAGGAGCAGGTGCCGCACTAGGTGCTCCCGGCAAAACAGTCAGCTGCACCGATAAATTTTGTGTTATACTAGCGGCAGTCCCGGTCAATTGAAGTGTGTAGGTGCCCGCCATGGCAGGGGTCAAATTCGAGATGCTTAAGGTACTGATCCCCGTTGGAACCACTGGATTAGAGCTCCAGCTGACCGTTTCAGGAGCAGGCGCACCCGTCACCACCAATTCTACCGGTGTATTAAAACCAACCAAACCAGTTACATTCAAGTTAACTGTTGCTGTCTCTCCCGCACAAACCGTCACATTGGTAGTATTGCTAGAAAAAACAAAGGTGGGGGTAGGAGGTAATTGGATACTAAAATTGGCATTGGAAATGTCAAAGAATATGTTCCCCACCGCTTCCACTTTCACCCGGCAGGTGTTGGAAAGGTTATCTGGAACTGTAACGACGGCAGATCCGGAGTTAGGAACGCTCGCTGCCAAGACTATAGGATAAGTAAAACCACCATCAGTTGACAAGGAAATTTTTACTTCACTGCAATTCACGGGCGCAGCCGTTGTGTTCGCCATGTCCCAAGTTACCGTTTTTTGCTCTCCAACATACCAAACAGTATTGGTGTTTGGAGCAGTCACTAGGAAAGGACCCGCAGTGCCCGCCACCGTAATCGCTGAATTATCTTCATCTGTACAGCCTCCAGCAGGATGGTTATCGCGCACCACCACCCGGAAATTCATAGTTCTTGCAACTCCCGGTAACTCCTCCCAAGTAGAATTGGTATTGGTAACCAAATCCGGCAACCTCGGGAAAAAGCGAGTAGGGGAAGGAACAGGATCATACGAACGGAAAAGAGGGCCACCCGTGCTGGTAGATACCGGCGGCATCGTTGCACTCTGTGGGTCCATCTGCTCCCAACAATACGTCAGCTGGTCGGTAGGGTCAGCATCTGTTGCCACTGCAGTTAAAGCAAATGGCGTTGATTTTGGAATTACATAATTGGGAACATCATTCACAACAGGAGCAGAGTTGCCCGTTACCGTTTTCGTTGGACAAGAGTTACCTCCACCAACAGTGGTGTAGGCTGCAATTTCCTGAATATTAATCGCGTGAAAATAATCATCGCTGTTGTTCTGTACATTGGGTGAACAAATACCAGCGTACGCCATAATGGTAGAACCAGAACCAGGTTCCATCGCGGTGGACGAATTGATATTTCCACCACAGGAATTATTGTAGCAGTGGTTTCCGCCAAACTGGTGGCCCATCTCGTGCGCAACATAATCAATATCAAATGGATCTCCAACAGGAGCACCACTGCCTGTCACACCCCTGGCTTTGTTGCTGTTGCTACATACCACACCTAAACCTGCAATTCCGCCACCGCCAGTACTAAATACGTGTCCAATATCGTAGTTTGCCGCCCCAATCCGTTGAGTAATAGTTGTTTGGTTCTGTCCCAACATAGTTCCACCATTATTATTGGTGTAAGGATCTGAGCTGGCATTTAAAAAGATCAGGGTGTCGTTGTTGGGAATAAGCTGCATCGTAATTGCAAAATCACGCTCATACACCCCGTTTACCCGATTCATAGACGTATTCATAGCAGCGAGTACCAAGGGCTTCGTTCCACCATGGAAACTAGCATACTCACCGGTACAAGCCAATGCAAGCCGGTACCGGCGGTGCTGGCAATCACCAGCTGCCGTACTTTGTGTGCTCGGCATGGAGGGCGCTTCCAACAAGTCCCCTGGTTCAGGCCCCTCTGAAGTCGTCAAACATTCAAACGTATTGTGCTTGTTTCGTTTGTAATCTTTCTTCAAATACACCACCGCATATTGCCCATCGCCATGAAAATAGGGATCGATGAAGAGCTGCCCTTTTTTCGAAGAAAGTGTCATTGCATGGAAACCCCAAGGGGTCACATCGCACTTCAAGATAGCCGCTGGATCATCCACTCCTTGACCTGTGTAACAGCGAATTTCAGGGTAACGCGCCTGTAAATCAGGAGCCATTAAAGACGTCTCGCGAACTAAAAAGCGTTCCTGACTTCCGTCGGGCATCGGTAGGGTTAGTTCCACCGCCGTTGCCTCCGCACCACTTAGCAAATTGCGCAAAACATTGAATTGAATAGATACAGTCCGGTAATGCTCCGGAACAATATACCGCTCCAAGCCACTGGCATTAGAGATGGTGTTCTCCGGAAGATCGGTCCAGAAAGCCGTTGTAGAAGACTGTGCAATCACTAGGGTCGTACTCAACAGCAGGAGTACGATGGGTTGGAGCAAACGTTGTAGCATAAAAAAAGGATGTAAATGATAAGTCTACAGTGATTAGAACACCGCGAAGGTAAACAACCGGACACATATCTGTATTAACCTATCCGAATTAAGACAATCCCCGTCAAATTTAATCAAACAAGGTATCTTCGCCCCATGATCGAACAAGACAAACCTGTCCGTATCCTCGGTATTGACCCCGGAACCAATGTTCTTGGCTTTGCCATTCTGGAAGTCAAACAACGTCAGTTATCCGTAGTTGAAATCGGGGTACTTACATTTACCCATATTGACGAAGAGCACGTAGATAAGCTCAAGTACATCTTCGAGCAAGTACAGGATTTGGTTCATCAATACCGCCCTTCTCAGATGGCGATTGAAGCGCCTTTTTTCGGTAAAAATGTACAAGCCATGCTCAAACTGGGCCGTGCCCAAGGGGTCGCAATGGCGGCGGGAATGGTCAACGGATTGAGCATCACTGAATATTTACCAAAAAAAATAAAAAAAGCAGTGACCGGCAATGGCAACGCTTCAAAAGAACAAGTGGCCGGTATGTTGGAAAATATCCTTAAACGTAAATTTCAAGAAAAATACCTCGATGCAACCGACGCACTTGCAGCCGCTGTCTGCCACCATTTTCAATCTTCCAATCCCTTAAAAGCAACCAAAACCTACTCCGGCTGGGCCGCATTTGTAAAAGACAATCCAACCAAAACCAAGTAATAAAAAAGCTGCTTACCAGATTCATCAACCCGATAAGCAGCCTTTTTTGCGTGAAATGGAGGTTATTTATTGTGGTTGAAATACCCGTACATAATCCACTACCATCCATTGTGGGAAAGCAGTGCTAGCATCTGGATTACCAGGGAAGGTTCCACCTACCGCTACATTGAAAACAAAGAAAAAGTTTTTATTGAATGGATAAGCAACCCCGTTTAAGGAAGCAGGAGTAATGGTGTGATAAACGACATCGTCCACCAAAAATTGAATCTTATCTGCCTCCCAAAGGATTGAAAACACGTGAAAAGCGTCATTGAAATTCGCATTTCCGCTCAAATAAGTGGACTGACTGATGTATTGGTGCCCCGCCACGTTGGGACCGTAATGAACCGTTCCTACCACACGGTTTGGGATATCCCCAGCGAGCTCCATGATATCAATTTCCCCACAAGCAGGCCAACCCACCGCATCAATGTTAGAACCTAACATCCAAAGTGCTGGCCATAGCCCCTTACCTTTCGGTAATGCCGCCCGAATATCAATCCGGCCAAACTTAAATTGTCTCTTCCCCTTCGTTATGAGCCTGGAAGAAGTGTAGTCGCGGTTGCCAAACTTTTGTGCGCGGGCCGTAATGACCAAATTCCCCTCCACAAGGGAAGTGTTTTCAGCCCGGTAGTACTCCAACTCATTATTACCCCATCCGCAATTCACCGGACAACCATCCCCAATTTCATACGTCCAATCATTGGTGTTTAGGGTAGTTCCATCAAATTCATCCGCCCAGACCAGGTTATAACCAGCATAGGTTAAAGGTGTCGAATAGCCCGAACTCGGAATGGTGAGCCCTGCAGAATTATCATCATCATCCTTGATGGTGATGGTACAGTACTCCTGCGACAAGGTGGCGTTGCTAGGACTGTAAAATTGAATTTGGAAAGTCTCATCAATCTCTTTGACTTCGTCTCCTTTAATTCTGATCTCCAGCTTTTTCTCTGTTTCTCCCTGTTCAAAAAGCAGTCTGTTGCCCGAACTCAATACTTGATAATCTAGTTCTGCTGTGGCAGTGCCCGCTAAGGCTACCCAGTTCACTACCACATTCGTCGGACTCACTTCGCTCAAGCGAATGGTTACCTGTAAGACCTGATCCACATCTTCTTCTTCCACCACCACATCCTGAATCTCGAGGACAGGGAGGTTTAAATCTTCCGGAATACCATCATCTTCCGGAAGACAGGCATTGATTCCAAACATCATCGCCAAAAGAAAGGTCCCGAGGTATATTTTTTGTGAAAAATTCATTGTGTTATTTTTTTTAGTTTTGATTTCGCGCCCAACAGGGCACTTGTTGGAATCTACAGTTACGCGCATGAATGCACCTAACGATCTTTCTTTTGGTAAACTCGAACATACTCTACTTCCATTCGTTGGGGAAAAATACGGTCATCTACACCCATTTTTCCACCCCAATTGCCCCCCACCGCAACATTTAACAACAGGTGGAACCGTTCGTCAAATGGCCAGGCAGCAATTCCCTCTCCATTATTTCGGAAAGTATGATAAAGTAGTTCATCTACATAAAAATCAATTTTCTGGCTATCCCAATCTATCGCATAGGTATGAAAAGCACTCGAAAGAGTAGGGTGCTGAATTCCTTTGGTCACCTGAGTACCTATCCCATGGTTGAACCGCTGTGTATGCACAGTGCCAAACAAACTATCCGGTGCGTATCCAACAAACTCCATAATATCTATTTCCCCACTGGCCGGCCAATCGCCATACTTCCAGTCCGTCGGTAACATCCAGATAGCTGGCCAAATACCGCGCCCCTGAGGTAGTTTCGCCCGTATCTCCAGTCGCCCGTACTTCCAGTCACCTTTATGCTTGCTAACCAATCTCGCAGAGGTGTACGATCGCCCCTGCACCGTTTCTTGACGGGCTTCCAGCACCAGCCGCCCATCCGCTACCCAGGCATTCCGGTCGGCCGTGTAATACTGCAGCTCGTTGTTTCCCCATCCACAAATCCTTGGACAACCATCTCCCAAATCATACCCCCAGCGAGCCGTATCTGGACGCCCCACTTGCTCAAATTCATCTGCCCAAACCAGCTCATATCCTGGCAATGCAGCATGCTTAAGTTGCCTAGAGCTGGTGCAGGCAGATAAAAGTGCTAGGACACAAAAAATACAAACGATTGTTTTTCGCATAATTTTCCTGTTTTAATCAACTATTGTGCAACAAAATGGAGCTCAAACCACCCTTGCGCGGCAGGGGTGCCATCGTGCGGACGCAAACGGGTCCTCCCGCCTAAGTCAGTCTCGGTGAACTGAACGATGTCCATTACATTGTCCGCATCCATCACTCCCATAAACTGGTCGTCCGGCAAAATAAGCTGATTCCTGCCGTTAATGCCGGTTCCCTCCTGTAAAACAAAGGAGCTGAGTCCCCCTTCGTAGGGCACCACGGCATATCCCAACCAAGGATTCACCGATGCGCCATTATTGCGGTTCTCAAAGAGACCACCGTCAAACTTAAACCAAAACCGGTCGTCGTATTGGGCTGGCTGCAATCCGTTTTCCGGAGAGGTGTACCAAGAGTAATCATCGTACGTTGGACCAACCTTGACGGCTCCGGCAGCTGTACTTAACGTCCAGCTCTTACCATCCGCTTCGCAACTTCCTGTCAATAAACCCATCGGAGTCGTGCAATCAGGAATGGCGTCATTAAGCACTTCTATGGTCTTTTGACTAAATACCGTCCCGTTTCCTTCCGCAGAGGAAACGTAAAGTGTAAGGGTGTAACTGCCCGCTTTTGCAAAATACACCGTATCCACCAGATCGGAAGAGGCCTTGGGCGCACCTCCGGGGAAATCCCACAAACGCTGGAAATTACCTTCAGATAAATCCTTCACCACAAAGCGGTTGGGGTCGCCAGGCAACGCTTCCACCGACCATTCCGGTGCAGCAGGTGGGGTGCCGAGTTGGTACAAGTCATCCCGCTCAGGGCGACAAGCTGCTACCATTACGGCTATAAGCAATGTTATACTATAAAGTGTCTTATTCATTGTTCTGTTCGTTTGATTAATACCCGGGATTTTGAGTCAAAGCTCCATTCGTCGCCAAAATCTGTGAATTCGGAATCGGAAAAAGTTCATGCACACCTTGAACAAAGCCTAATGGTGCCAACTCCTGGGCAGCCCTACCCGTGCGAACCAAATCAAAGAAACGGTGCGACTCCAAACCAAGCTCAATTCTGCGCTCCCGGTAAATGGCCTCCAACAGAGCCTCTCCACTGAAAGAGATCGGAGGAATACCAACGCGAGCCCGAACCCGATTTAAAGAAACCTTCGCACTCGCCTCATCCCCCGTCCAATAACATGCCTCTGCGTGCATTAACAAGACATCTGCAAAGCGAATCACCCGATCATTTGAACCTCCATTAGGATTGGGATCCCCAAACGGAGCATCCTCACTTTTATTAGTGAAATATTTTTTCGGATAATACAAGTAAGGAAATCCACCAGTTGCCTCAATCGTGAAAATCCCCCGGTCACCCATTGCATCTCCTAGCCGAAAGACCGTCGATTTAAGTCGGGGATCTTCAAAGCCTTCCGCATAAAAAGCATCCACAAAATCCTGTGTTGGAATATTGAAGCCATAACCACCAAATTGCCCGCGGGCCCGCTGGAAAACATTGGTAAAACTACCCTCATTGGCGTTGTTCTTGCCCCAGTTGCCCCCAGATGCATTCATGTATTGAATCTCAAACACCGACTCCTCGTTATTTTCACCTGCCAACGTGAAAATATCAGCATAGTCCGGTGTTAACTGGTATTCGTTGGACCCAATCAAAGCCTCTGCCACCAACCGAGCTTCCGCCCATTTTTTCCGCCATAAATACGTTTTTACCAATAAGGCCTGCGCCGAACCCTGCGTAATCCGTCCAAGATCCGCTGCCGGATAAGCACTTCGCTTCCATAACCCAGCAGTCGCTAAAACCAAATCAGATTCAATCAAATCCCAAATCTCCTCCGCCGAACTGCGGGGCATGTTGTACTCAGAAGGCGCCAATACATGATCCGCCTTAGGAACCCCTCCAAACATCGTGACTAGATTGTAAAAATTCCAGGCGCGAATAAACCGGGCCTCTCCCAAAATTCGCTCTTTCAGCGAAGCGTCCATCTCAATGGATGGCACCTTTTCCAACACCACATTGGCCCGGTAAATTCCTTCGTAATTCGCTCCCCATTCTGATTCTAATAAATCCGTATTGGTAGGCCCACGAAAGGTCTCCAACTGTAGTAAATTATTGGCATCGTTATCACCAGATCCGCCTTTAATGGCATCGTCTGACATGATATCGCCCCAAAACCAACGGAAGTGGCCCGCTGGTGACAACTGAAATTGCAGGGTGGCATAAGCAGCATTCACCGCCGCCAAAGCATCCTCTTCCGTTCGATAAAAATTATCTTCTGTGATGCCAACAATAGGCTTTTTTTCCAAGAACTCCTTTGTACAAGCCGAAAAAAGACCCATAAACAGGAAAAGAAGTATCCAGCCGCTCTTATTAGGTGTATGGTTCGTCATCTATAATCAAATATTAAAAAGTGATGCTGATACCCGCCGTCACCGTACGGGCCTGTGGATAAAAACCGCGGTCAATTCCAAGTTCCAAACTACCCCCTACTGCCCCTATTTCTGGATCCAGTCCACTGTATCGGGTAAACGTAAGCAGGTTCTGCCCTGCCAGGTACACTTTTGCCCGAGTAACCTGCGCTTTCTTCAGCAGGGTAGAAGGAAGGAAATAGGCCAATTGGAGGTTTTTCAAACGAATATAAGAACCGTCTTCAATAAACCGATCCGAAATCCGCGCATTCTGGTTCGGATCACTCAGGTTCACCCTTGGCTCAGAATTGGAGGTACCGGGACCCGTCCAGCGGTTTAACGCTGAAGAGGGGCGGTTGACGTACGCAAAATCATAGCGGGTGGTACCATTGTAAATATCATTGCCCTGCGTTCCTTGCACAAACAAACTCAACTCCAATCCCTCCCATTGCCAGGTGGAATTAAATCCATAAACCAATTCTGGAGTTGGATTGCCAATGTAAGTACGGTCATCCGAATTGATGACCCCGTTACCATCCAGGTCTTTAAACCGAATATCCCCCGGAGCAGTCCCTTCACTTTGAAACGCATGGGCCTCTACTTCTGACTGGTTTTGAAAGATACCATCCGTTACAAAGCCATAAAAAGCCGCGATAGGGTGTCCCACATCGGTTCTTGCCGCGAAGGCATTGGCAGAGAAAATCAACCCAGATTGAACTGGATCGCCTCCTCTTCCTAAACCAGTTACCTCACTTTTAATAAATGCTATATTTCCACCGAGGCTGAACTTCACCGGGTGATCATAATTACGGTATTCCAAGGCCAACTCTAAACCTCGGTTTTCAGCCGTGGCAATATTTTGAATTGGGGGCGCTGTACCGGCCACCAATGGAATCGGAGCAGCATACAACATGTCCGACGTTTTTTTGATGTAGTAATCGCCCGTAAACTGGAAGCGGCCCTGAAGCAGCTCCATATCCACTCCGACATTCGTTTGAGTACTGGTTTCCCATTTCAAATCGGGGTTGGCTGCACTAAGCGCAACACTTCCATTGGTAATGATCTCCTCCGGACCGAAGCTGTAGTTTTGACCATTGTTAACCACGGTCGTGAAACTGTAGTCACCAATTCGGTCATTACCATTTTGGCCCCAACTTGCCCTGAGTTTAAAATAGTTGATGGTCGGAACTTGCCAGAAAGCTTCATGGCTGACAATCCAGCCAGCTGAAAAGGAGGGGAAATAACCATATCGATTGTTGCGACCAAAACGAGAGGAGCCATCCGCCCGGAGGGTTGCAGAAAAAAGGTAGGTTTCCCTAAACTGATAATTTACTTTTCCAAATACCGATAACAAGGAGGACTCAGAAGCCCATTGCCAGGCGCTTTGCGACCCTATCGGATCGATGGTATTGGAAATATAGGCATCTTTTGGGTCGTTCGAAGGCAAGTTGGTGTTGGCGCCACCACTAGCGTCGGTCCGATTGTTCAAAGCCGTTGTGCCTGCGATCAGGCTAAGTTGATGCTCTTCTGCAAAGGTATTTTGGTAGGTCAATACATTCTCCAGTTGCCAGTTGCGCCAGTTAAAATTCCCGACGCCTACACTGTTGACCAGGTTTTTCTCTGCTGCTGGAGCTTCGCTTAAAAATGCGACACTGCTCAAATCAAATCGTGGGACGAACGTACGTTCGGTTGCAAAGGTAATATCGGTACTCCCAGTGCTTCTGAAGGTGAGATGCGATCCCAATTTGAGTTCTGCAAAAATACCGCCCACCAATCGGTTCGTCCTCCAACGGTTGTGCGTCTGCGCAATGCTGTTCACTGGGTTTGCAATATCGGTATCTGAGTACTTTGAATAGGCATAGGTACCATCCTGCTTGTAAACAGGGGTAACTGGATCCATATTTAATGCCCGCAAGAGGGGAGAGGTGAATTGGTTATTTTCAATTAAGGCACGGCGTTCTAACCAGGTAAAGCCAATATTGCTCCCAACGGTTAGCCATTTTTTTAACTCATTGTTTCCGTTTAATCGGATTGTAGCCCGCTCAAAGCTGGATTTATCTCCTCCAACGATGCCGTCTTGAGCGAAATAATTGCCTGTTAAAGAATAGGAAGAAGTATTCGATCCCCCTTTCATGGTTATCTGATGGCTGGCAATAGGAGCTTTCTGGAAAATAGCCTCCTGCCAGTCCGTTCCACGCCCTAAGGCAGCTGGATTGGCAAACTCTGGAAGCGGAGTTTTGCCTGCAGCCACGTAAGCCTCGTTCTGGAGAGTGGCATATTCCGTAGCGTTCAACAAGTCCAACAAACGCCATGGACGTTGAATTCCATAATAGGCATCGTATGTAACCGATCCGGTGGCCTCCTTTTTTCCGCCTTTAGTGGTAATTAAGACCACCCCATTCGCACCCCTAGAACCATAAATGGCCGCAGAAGCAGCATCTTTGAGGATATTAATGGTCTCAATATCATTCGGATTCAAAAAATCAAGCCCATTTACCGGAATCCCGTCTACGATGTACAGCGGATCACTGTCGTTGATGGTTCCAGTTCCACGGATTCGGACAGTTAGTCCTGCACCTGGCGAACCAGATACCTGTGCTACTTGCACACCGGCAATTCGGCCTTGTAGTGCCTGTTCGACCCGAAGAATTGGCTTGTCCGCAAGCTCCTCCGATTTAATGGTTGATACACTTCCCGAAATGGAAGACCGCTTCTGAACACCATATCCCGTTACTACCACTTCATTGAGCTGGGTAGCGCTTTCTTCCAAGCGAATTTCAAGGAAATTTTGTGTGCCAGGAGCCACCTCTTGGGTAGTAAATCCAGTATATGCAATTACTAGGATAGCACCAGGCTCTCCTAGCTCAATTGAAAACCGCCCCTCCAAATCGGTGGAAGTGCCCTTGTTCATGCCTTTGACTTGGATTGTAGCCCCTACTGCCTCCTCACCGGTTGGCGCAAGGGTTACCCGCCCACTAATCCGCTGCTGTGCTAGCAAAGGAAGGGCCATGAACGCTAATAATACACTACAGAATAACCGCATTGCCAAAAATAATCTGTTTAGGATAGTTAATGTAGAAAAACGCCCGATTCCAATCGATGCTTTCAATCGCTGCTAATAGCGAAGCGGTTTTTGAGCTAGCCCGTGCACGGTGTTTTTGTTGAGTGCACGGGCAAACTCAGATCCGCTTGAGGTACAGCTTTTGTACCCTCGCTGTTCTTACCCTACTTCAACAATGTACGAGTAAAGGACTTAGCCCCCACCTGAACCGTTACAAAATAAGCACCCGACTGCAACTCAGCGGTCGGAAGCTGAAAATCTGCTGTACCGACAGCCACCTCCCATTCCCGAACGGTCGCACCCAATAGATTGGTTAATATTACTCGCTTCTCTGCCTCCGCTACCTCTGTTCCAAAATGCAAAACCGAATATCCGTTTACAGATGGATTAGACAACAAGCTAAAAATAGAGGCATCCAACTGCTCCTCTCTTGAGCCAGAGGTACAAGTTGTGTTTGTAAAGCAAGCCCCATAGCAAGTGGCGACAATCGTATCGTTTTGTACAGCAGGCAACCAGCGGTCATTGAAATTGGCTGGATCTCCACAAGGCTGTCCTGCCAGGTTTTCCTTGCAACTAAAATCAAAACAAGGGCCATTAGCAAAGGCATAGTAGGAACTAAATCCACGCTTGCGAGGAACTGAAATTTCATACACCCCATCCAAATCATCATCGCTCATACGGTACTTTCCTCCCGGCACATCAAAGTTACCACCGCCGGAAAGCCAAACTCCATCCGCATTGGGCACCACTCCTCCCATTCCCAAACGGAACTGAATAGTCACCTCTTCCCCACAAGCGTAACAAGAGTTGAAACAAAAACGCGGAACATCCATGTTGGAACTCACGACTAACTTGCGATTAGTAAATTGCCCGGAAGGATCTGTGACAGTGCATTCTTCCGCTCCACCAAATTGCTCTTGCGCCGACCAATTGTCCAAAGAGACTTTATACTCATAAGAGCCCACCGGCAACTCCAAGCTACCCGTCCAGATACCGTCAAAATCAGGATCCGCCAACGGATTGGATTCGCCCGACCAACCGTTGAAGTTACCACTTAAGTATACCTGATTGAAGTTGGCAGTGTAGCTATTCATGTCCACCTGGAAATTTACCGTACGAATGGCTGGACCACCGCCACCTCCTTTAACCACGATATCATCCACATAGGACGTCACATCGGTCGCTCCGCCGGGAGTACCGAAATCAAAGAAAAGCACTGCCACCCCATAAACTCCGGAAGCTGGAGTATTTGGAGCCTCGAGAGAAGGAAGGTTGATGTCAAAACATAATTCTTCCCACTCATTGATTTTGGTGTTTGATACCACCTGAATCCAATTGGGCTGACCGGAAGTAGAACCTTCCAACTTCAGCGCTAAATTACCAATGTGGTCCATGTGCACCTTCACACAAATAGGCCCACCATTGGTCAAATCAATGGCAACCGCCGGGACAGGGTTGGAAAACGCACCTGCCCATACCTGCGCACCCGCTGGCTTGATAAACTTAGTGACCTTAGAACTGGTGTTGATTCCGCTGGGATTCGGATTCGTAATTACTTCAGTGAGAGAACCATCCAAGGAGCTACCAAAATACTGGAAGTTGGTGCTCGTACCAGGAGCCTCAAAATCCAAAATCGTCACCTGACCGCTCAACGAAGGAATAGCGGACCACATCAGCAACAAAAACACGTACCAATTTTTCATAAACATAAAAGTAGTTGATCTACCACCAGCGCAGGGTCTTCCAGAACCAACCGTTTCTTTCCAACCGTCCAAATACTGCAACCAAATGGTATAGAGTGAACAGTAAAGTATTAACAATTCAAAGATGAATGGGCAAATGTGCTGCATTTAAACCGCAGTTCATGCATACTACAGTACGAGTTTACTACAACACCCATTAAAAAATACCTACTACAGTCCTACTACAACCCCTTTCAAAGTTTCAATATTTTACTACATTTGTGGGTACTATGCACCGTATAAAATATACTTTAGTTGCCATTTTTCTTTGTTTTATTAGCTGGGAGGCCACCCCACAAGCCTCCAATTTGGGGGATTATCCAGTACGGCATTTTTCCAGACGTGACTACCATGCCGGCACCCAAAACTGGGATATTACCCAAGACCAAAACGGACTTCTGTATTTTGCCAACAACGAAGGGTTACTTCGTTTCGATGGCGTTCACTGGGATTTATTTCCCGTTAAGAACCATACCATCGTCCGTTCCCTCTACGCCCACCCCGATGGGCGCATCTTCGCGGGCGCCCAAAATGAACTGGGCTATTTCTTCCCTTCCGCCAATGGCATCCTGACCTACCATTCCCTCTACCACCTGCTTCCCGCTACCGAACAGCCCCTGGCTGATGTATGGGAAATGATCGGCTACCAAGGGCAGATCTGGTTTCGAACCAACCAGGCCGTCTATCGATACGATGGCACCACCATCCAACGGGTCTACGCTGATGCGCCAGTCCAAGCCCTATTTGCCACCAACGACGGCCTATTCATCCAAAGCCGCTTGTCCCAACTACTTCGCCTCGAAAACCAACAGTTTGTCCCCCTACTCGAAAATGCTTCCCTCCAAAGTGAAATAACCGGCACCGCCCAAGGATCGAAGGACACTCTGTTCATTGCAACCTTAAAAGATGGCCTATTTATTTTTACTCAAAATCGCCTTCAACCCAAAATCTCCCAACACCAAGCCCTCTTCCAAAATAAACGAATCTATGCAGCCACTCTTCTTCCCAACCAACAATTGGCACTAGGGAGCACCCAATATGGACTGCTCGTCCAAGATGCCTACGACCGAATCACCGTACAGCTCGACAAATCAAATGGACTCCAAAACTCCACCGTCCTAAGCCTTTTTAATGACCATAACGGAAACCTTTGGCTGGGCCTCGATAATGGGATCGATTGCATCAACCTTCGCTCCCCCTTCACCCTCATCAAACCCGATGGAAACCTCCAAGGCGCTGGCTATACCGCCGCCATCCAGGCCGGAAAACTCTACCTCGGGGTGTCCAATGGCCTGTACTGCACCGATTGGAAACCTTATTATCTGCCCGGAGAGAAGAAAAATTTTCGAAAAATTAATCAAACAGAAGGTCAAACATGGGGACTAAAAACACTTGGAGGCCAATTACTCCTAGGTCACCACGAGGGAGCTTTTGCGCTAAAAGGTCCCAATGCCCAAAAAATAAGCAGTGGTCAAGGCATTTGGACCTTTGTTCCACTAGATGAAAATTCCCTCCTCGCTGGAGGATACAATGGCCTTTCACTCTTCCGAAAAGAGGCAGAAAACTGGGTCCTAGAACAAGAACTGCAAGGGATAAACGAATCCTGTAGAATTATGGTCCCCGACGAAACAGGGGCGATCTGGATCTCCCACCCCTATAGAGGGATCTTTCGAGTAAAATGGAGCCCCAAACATCGAACCAACCTGCAAGTAGATTATTTCAACGAATCCAACGGGCTCCCCTCCCTCCTAAATAACTACGTCTTCCCCATCTCCGGGAAAATGGTCGTCGGAACCACCCAAGGGGTCTATCGTTTTGATCCCACCACCCAACGGTTCCACCCAGATAGCCTTTTTAACCTTCAGCTAGGGGGTATCCAATGGGTAAAACACCTTTGCCAGGATCCCAAAGGAAATATTTGGTACGTGACCGATCAAGAAACCGGTATGCTCCAAGTCCAGGATGATGGCCTTAAAAAAACCATCCAAAAAAAACAATTCCCTCAGCTACATGGAAAATTGGTGGGTGGCTTCGAACATATTTACCCTTTTGACGAACACAATGTACTCCTAGGAGCCGAAGAAGGTTTCTACCTGTTTGACCCCTCCACCCAGAACCCCAGCGATACCAGCCTCCCACTGAGCATCCACAGCGTGGTCCTCCACACCGAAAAAGATTCTGTACTCTTCGGCGGACAATTCGTCCAAAACCAACAACTCAGCCAACAACAACCCTCCGATCAAATTCCAGAACTTGCTTCCTGGCAAAACAACCTGCGCTTCCAATTCGCAGCCATCCACTACAACGACCCGGATATCCTCCAATACAGCACCCGAATCCTCGGGCTGGAAACAAAATGGTCTGAGTGGAACACCCTCACCCAACGAAGTATCAACAACCTCCCACCAGGAAAATATACCTTCCAAGTGCGCGCACGCCGGCTGGATGGCCTAGAAAGCACCATCGTCTCCTACCAATTCCGAATTCAACCACCGTGGTACGCCGGTAAAGCCGCCCTCACAACGTATGTACTAGCCCTAATTGCCCTGATCGCAGGACTCCAAATCCGCCAGCGACGTAAATTTGAAACTGAGAAAGCACTCCTCCAAAAAAGACACCAACAAACGGAAGCCCAACAACGGCTGGAGGTTCAACAAACACAAGCCGAACTCAGCACCATCCGAAATGAAAAACTAGAAGCAGAAATCCAGTTCAAAAACCAAAAACTGGCCGCTACCACCATGCACCTGGTCCAAAAAAATGAAATGCTGGTCACCATCAGCGAAACCCTCCGACAGGTGCTAGAACAAAGTACCAGCGCAGCCGTCAAAAAAGACCTGCGTCAAGTACTTAACTTACTTAATTTCGACCAAAAACTCGATGAAGACTGGGAACAATTCGCTCAATACTTCGATCAGGTACACGTTAACTTCCTCGGTAGAGTCCGCGAAAAATTCCCTAAACTAAGTCAAAACGACTATAAACTCTGCGCTTACCTGCGCATGAACCTCAGTACCAAGGAAATCGCCAGCCTAATGAATATCTCCGTCAGAGGTGTCGAAGCAAGCCGGTACCGCCTTCGAAAACGCCTGGAATTACCCAACGAAACCAATTTAAACGAATTTATAATGCAACTTTAATCCATTAAATGAATGGACGTTCCCCATTGCACGGTATTTGAATTGGAAACCTGCTTCCTACCGCCCTCTTAGCAGGAGGTAAATCAGCACATGAGCAATACAAGCCTTAGTACTTCCAAATTGCCTCCCCAAAATCGTAATCCAGCAAAACCTCGTCCAATAGTGGATCCATACCCAAACGATAGCCCTCCTTTAAATCAAAACCCCAAATTTTTGCCAAATTTTGCCAATAAGTAGCTACCAGACTCCCCCGAGTCTCTCTAATGATATCATAACAAGACGAACTGGTCTGTCGCTCAATCATTTTTATCAAAATCATTCCTTCCGTCTTGTACAAACTCTTGAGCTTGTCCTCAAAATCTTCCTTCATGATCTTCTTTTGACTTCGTACAAAACGGCGGTGCGCTCGCTTACTTTGACTAGCCTTTGAAGCCTCCACTTCTTCGTACAATTCAATCGCTTGCATTGCATACGGATATACATGGGCTGCATACCGGCGATAGCGAGCCAAAAGGTCCCGCTCAGAACGATCTTTGTACGTCCTTGGAGCCGCTATCTTAATGGTCCGGAGCGTAGAAAGATAAAAAGTATCCCCCTCTATGATCTCCCTGCGAACCCAGCCCCCCTGCGAAGACAGCGTATCGGGCCTGGAAGACCGAAGCCCCTGAGCCAACAAGCATTCTCCCGAAAAGAGCAAGCCAACCATCAATACCGTTCTGAATTCCATACTGAATAACATAACGCAGCGATCGTGGAATCATTGTAAATTACATCGTAAACTTCAACACAAACCCTATGGCTCTAACTCAATCTTCTGCCGCTTATTCCAGCCCAAACGCTCCATCCCCCGGTCAAATAATCCATATACCACCGGGGCGACAATCAAGGACAAAAACATAGAAGAACTCAAACCTCCAATAATCGCCCATGCTAACCCATTCTTCCAAGCAGAGCCCGCTCCACCCGTTAACGCAATCGGCAATAAACCAATGATCATAGCAATATTCGTCATTAATACCGGACGGAAACGAAGTTTAGTGGAAGTTAATAACGCTTCTTTTAACTCAACTCCCTCGTCTCGTAACTGATTGGCAAAATCTACTACCAAAATCGCATTTTTCCCAACCAATCCAATCAACATTAATAAACCCAATCCCGTAAAAACCGTCAGGTTTTCTTGTGCTAGGGCCAAGGCTAAAAACGCACCAATCACACACAAAGGAATCGTAATCAAAACCACCATCGGATACACCCAATTGTCATACAGAGCTACCATAATCAGATACACCAACAATAAGGAAGTCCATAAAGCAAAACTCATCGTACCCAAACCCTGCTGCTGCCGCTTCAAATCCCCCCCATACTTAATATAGGCTCCCTTCGGAAGGGGCACCTGCTTTAACTGCTCCTGTATATCGCGACTCACTGAACCATTCGGCCTTCCAATTACCTGCGCCGTAAACATAATGGAGGGCAATCGGTCACGACGCTCCAGCCGAGTAGGAGCAGCCCCCTCCTTGACATCCGCAAACTGCTTAATGGCGACCGTGTTGTTCAATGGATTCACAATGGTCAAATTGCGAATATTATCCGCATTGCGACGATCAAACGCATCCAAGGCAATCCGGATCGGATACTCGTACTCACCATCCCTAAACCGGGCATCTGTGTTCCCATTGAAGGCCGTCTGTAACGTCAATCCAACCTGAGCCATGGTCAAACCATAATCCGATAACCGGCTGCGATCTACCTCCACCCGAACCTCCGGATTGCCGGGCTCTACCGAAGGAGTCACTTCTACACAGCCCGGAACACTAGCCATTGCTTGCTTAATCTGATCGGCTACCTGCAACAAGGAATCCAAACTCGGTCCATTCAACATTACCTCAATCGGTAAAAACGAAAGCCCCATAATATCAATCGGCGCCGTTCGAATCCGTGCACCGGTGATGCGCTCCTCTAACTGAACCTTTAACTTACGTGCAAAAACATCGGTGGGAACCCTGCGCTCCTTTCCAAAAGGAGTCAAAAACACGTGAATTTCCCCCGTATACGGTGCATTTAGCCCAAATGATTTGTTGTTAGTGCCAACCGTAGCAAAGGTGTGTACCACATCTGGCTGCTGCGACAACCACTGCTCCACTTCTCGTACGGTCGAATTCGTCTGAGATAGAGAAGCATCCTTCGGCATTTCGATATCAATCAAAAACTCCCCACGCTCCCCGGGATCCATAAAAGCATTGCCAATCATTCCACTTGTAAGCAACAAAACAGAGCCACCCGTCAACCCCAACGCCACTAAAATAACCGTCACCTGGTTACGAGCACTGTGCAAGGCCCAACGTACCGCGGTCACGAACCCTTCCGACAACCAGTTAATCAATACCTCAAACCGCTGAATGACCCGGTCACTCCACTTCTTCCCTTCCAATACATGTAGTTTACTCAACCGCGAAGTCAACCAAGGCACCAGCGTAAACGAGACCAACAAGGACATTAGCGTAGAAGTCAATACCGTCATGCAAAACTGACGGAGTAAATTGGGAACCAAACCCACCGTAAATACAATCGGTAAAAAAACCACTACGTCTACCAAGGTAATACTAATCGCCGTAAAACCAATCTCCATCCGTCCATCATAACTCGCCTGTACCCGGTTCTTCCCCATCTCTAGATGCCGGTAAATATTTTCAATCACCACAATCGCATCATCCACCAAAATTCCAATCGACAATGACAAACCCAAAAGACTCAACATATTCAAAGAATACCCAAACAGCTTCATCATCACAAACGTGGAAACAATAGAGGTGGGAATACTCACCAATACAATTAAAGCATTCCGAATACTGTGCAAAAACAACAACATCACCACACTCACCAACAACACCGCAATAACCAAATCCTCAATTACCGCATTGGTCGCTTTCTTGGTAAATACACTGCTGTTTGCAATCACCTGAAATTTTAAGCCCTGCGCAGCATAGCTCTGCTCCAAAACCTTTATTTTCTCCAACACCAACTCCGACATCTCCACCGCGTTGGCGTCCCCCTGCTTTCGCAAAATCAAACCTACCGCCGGCTGCCCATCTGCCCGACAAACCACCTCCGCATCCCGCACCCCATCCTGAATATCCGCTATGTCTCGAAGGTACACGGTACCCCCAAACCGACTTTTCCCAACCACCAAAGCCCGGATCTCTTCCATTGAATTGAACTTGCCCGCCAAACGAATCCGCATCTGACTCTCTTCCCCACTCACTTTCCCCGTCGGAAAGTCCAGATTCGCCATCTGAATCGCTTGCGCAACCTGCAACAACGACAAACCGTACTGCTCTAATTGATAGGAGTTGATGTTGATCTTCACCTCCCGTTGCTCTCCTCCCAAAATCCCAACCTGCGCCACCCCTTTTACCTGACCCAACTCCGACACCAATCGGTTCTTTATTAAATCGTAAAAATCCGTTCCCGTCCAATTGCCACTCACCGCCAAGCGTAATACCGGCAACTCATCCAACGCAAATTTATTGATCACCGGTGCTCTCACCTCCTTCGGAAAGCCCGAAACGACCTGATTCACTTTCCGCTGCAACTCCTGCACCGCCTTGTCTAAATCCATCTTCTGATCAAACTCCACCGCAATAAAACAAACATTTTCATTGGATGAAACCTGTATCTGATCAATCCCTTCCAACGATGAGATCGCATCCTCAATCGGCTTTGCTACTGTATTTTCTACCTCACTCGGAGAAGCTCCAGGATATGTCGTAATTATCGTCACAACCGGTGGGCTAAACTTGGGAACTAACTCAATGGGCAGGTTAAAATAAGACGCTACACCCATAAAGGACAGTACCGCAAAAAGTACAATAATCAGCGAAGGGCGTCGAATCGAAATTTCCGTTAAATTCACCGGGCGGTTGATGTTTAGTGTCGAAGTGTGTAAAAATCGTGGAATGGACAGCAAAGGTACTTTATTTATCTAAAAGTAAGCCCCTGCTCCCTGCCCCCTCCACAAACCAATAATACAGCCTCCCCACCCAATCATTTTATGGCAACAGGGTAGCTCAAGGACCCATCCGCACCTTTTATCAACCTCTACCTAACTTGAGCATTTTCTTTTCTAACTCAGCCCCCTTCCAAATATTCATAAAAATAAGTGTAAAAAAAGAGCCTGTTTTTATTTTAAAGTGTTGATTATAATAGTTTTAATTATTTTTTTTGTAAAATTTTTCTCCGACAAATTATAAAATTAGTTAAAAGGACCAACAAAAAAACCACTACATTTGTTACTGAAAGAAAGGCTTTACTCCTTTTTCACAGAATAATTATGCGCCAATTCCTTACTCTACTCGTTTTTGCCCTGGCATTCGTGTCCACCAACCTCCACGCCCAGGCTCCTTCCGTTATCGATTGTGGCTACCGATTGGAAATCACTGCTATCGATAAAAAAGTTAAAGGAAAACTTCTTCAGCAGGAAGGAACGCATAGCCACTTGACACAAATCACCTGGACCAACGCCAAAACCGGCGAACTACTTGGTACCGACCCCGATCTGAGCTACCAACTGCCCGAAGCAGGCACGTACACGTTTAAAGTGACCTACCAAACCATCCTCCCATCTGGAGGGCTGGGTTGCCAGGCCGAAATGCAACAAGAACTGGTCGTTCTCGAGCCCGGTTGCTTTCAGGACTTTCCAGGCATTGGCAACACACTTTGTCCAACGGTGTTTGCACCTGTCTGCGGCTGTAATGGTGTAACCTATACCAACGAATGTGAAGCCAGCGCTGCCGGCGTATTCACCTGGTGGGCGGGAGAATGCGCAACTCCACCTGCCAATTGTGGCACCACCGATTTTAATTACCAAGTCCTTTATGGTAGTCCCTCCGTCGGCTACTGGGTGCGCTTCAAAAACCAGGCAGCAGGCGATTTCACACATATCCAACTTGACTTTGGCGATAGCAGCCAGATTTTCCTGGCCTCCGATTGGAATAGCCGGGTGCACCATTATCCAAAAGGAGGCATATACCGCGCTACCCTCACCGCTTGGAATGTAAACCAACCCGGCTGCGTATCCTCCGTCACCAAAACATTCGTCACCGATGCTCTTAGCCTGGCAACCGCCAGCTTACCCGCCACTACCGACTACGTTCTCCCGGGAGATGCTAACGGCGATGGAAAAGCAAATGCCTATGACCTACTCTACCTCAGTAAAGGATATGGCCAAAGTGGCTCACCCAGACCAGAGGCCAGCAGTGACTGGGCCCCTCAATATGCCCCCAATTGGCTACTCCAAACACCAGACGGCATTAACTACAAACACTTTGATGGAAATGGAGACGGTGCAGTGAACGACAATGACCAACAGCCACTCGAGATGCACTACCAGCCCCTGAGTGGTGCCAACAGTGTGCCCCCTCAAACCAATACACCCCAGATATACGTCCAGTTTGATCAAGATACCCTCTTCATCGATCCCATGGACCCGCTCTCCCTACAGGTCAGCGCTCAAGTCTACCTGGGCACCCCCAACCAACCTGTAGAAAACCTCCGTGGCATTGCCTGCGCCTTGAAATACCCGGAATTTGTCGCGCACGACCCCACCATGCACTACGATTCCTCCTTCTTGGGCGCTTACAACAACGTACTGCACATGGGCCGCGACTACCACGCCCAACACCAGTTTGACCTGGCGGTCAGCCAAAAAAATAGCACCGGAGCCAGCGGCTACGGTAAACTGGCCGAAATCGCCTTCCGCGCAGACTATATCATCATCATCGATATCATCGATCGCGAAGCCGCTCATATCCTCCCGTTCGTCATCCCAGTCGAAAGCATTAAAGCCCTCGATACCGCCGGACAACTACTTCCTATCAGCACCCCGATCATCCTCGATACCCTCTGGATAAAAGTAAAAGACAATACCAGCAGCACCTCCGCTGCACTCGAGGCGGAACAAACCATTCGCCTCTCGCCCAACCCCACCCAGCATCACACCCTCCTGGAAACTGGCCAACTCTCCGTACAGCAAATCCGACTGCTCAACCACCTTGGCCAAACCGTCCACACCCAAGACCCCTCCGGAAAAGACCAAACCCTGCTAGACCTCTCCACCCTACAGCCCGGCGTCTACCAGCTCCAATTGGATACCCCAATGGGCACACTGCGGAAAAAAGTGGTGAAAAGCGGGCAATAAGATAGATTAGGGGGGTAGGGAAATGAAAAGAGGTAGGTGTTGCTTGATTGACAACTCCTACCTCTTCTTTTTTTGCCAGACTGATTTACTTAACCTGAACCTGGGTATTCAGAGACAAGTGGCAGCCATTCCTCGTCATAAATAGGCCTTAAGTGCTCGTAACCCTCCAATTTCAATCTACTAAATTTACATCTCCGATCCCTACCAACTACTGAATTTCAACTTATTCACCCTGCACATCATCGCTGAAGAAAGATCTAAAAGCTAACCAAAAAATTGATAATAATAGCGAAATAGCACCAATAATGATTAAAAGACCGGGAACTCCAAAATGAAAATGGACTATCGCGTTTAAAGGTGAGAACAATCCTACAATGGCCAGCCAAGACACAACCTTCCTACCAGTTTGATTAGCTCCTGTTTTTGATAGAATACTCCCAATAAGTATATTTATCACACTGAAAAGCAATCCAAATAGATCTCCCAAAAGAGCAGGTGCCAGTTTATTGAAAAATTTCCCATCGGTCGATTGAGTCTCGGTAAATAGATAGGTTACAAAAAAGCTGTGCACAAGAAAGAAGCCTAAAAACAAAAAGCCAAAACCAATATTCTTTTTTCCTGTCATAAATAATATTGTTTGAATGTATAATTATTGAACAAAAAGGGGGTAGCCAATCAATAGATCGAAGCTACCCCAACCCCTATAAACCTCTATCGAGCAATCATCACATCCCCACTCCGCTCTACTTTTCTTACTTTTCCACAAATCCGAACGCTAGCCTCCAACTTCCATACATACACTCCATCTCCTAACGGCCGGTTGTTAAATTCACCACCCCAACTGCCTTCCACGTCTTCCGTAACAAATACCAAACTGCCAAATCGATCATAAACCTCTAATCGGTAGGACTCAACCGCAAAATTAGTCCCAAAAAAGGTCCTAAATACGCTGTTCTCTGGACTCTGACCTGCAGGACTAAAAATATTCGGAACGTATAATGGAACCGGGGCACGAAGCTCATCTACCCATTGAATTTGAGTAGTCTTATAGGCAGTTTCCCGGCATGCATTCTTCGCCCGAACAGTCACAGGACCAATATCCGACGCAAAATAAGAGGGACTCCGACTTCCATTCGACCAGATAAACTCCAAGTCGGTCGTATCTCCCACAATTCCCGGCCTGATCTCAATTTGATTGCTGTCGCATGGGATCACCAACTCTTCCGGCAGTACAATTTCCAAGGGTGGATATGTAGTGATAGTTACCTCCTCTTCCTGGATACATCCGTTGAAGTCTTTTACCGAAACCGTGTAGTCACCCTCTTCCAACAACCTAAAACGGGCAAGTGTATCGAATACCGAACCGTTCAAAGAATAACTCAAGCCTGAAACCGGCCCTCCAATAACCGAAACCTCAATCCCACCTGTCTGGATGTTCGGACAAGTTGGCTTACTGTTGTATTGGTACTCTAATTCTGGATAAGCCATCACCTGCACCAAAACAGAAGAGTCACAACCCCAAACATTGGAATATTCGAATAACTGGGAAGTGCCTGCGTTGATCAACTGATTTCCGTAGGAATACGCGTCGTCCTTACATACACTCACCTCCAAGGTATCGCTGCTAATCGGAGAAGCCATCACCTGCACCGTCAAGGTAGAATCACAACCGTTCACAGTGTTGAATGTGAAGGCTTGTGTCTGCCCAACGGCCAACGATTGCCCTTGATAAGTATAGGTTTCGCCTGGACAAATAAATACTTCCTGGGTTTGTGCATAGCTGGGATAAGCCGCTACTTGTACCATGACAGTAGAATCACAACCTGCCGTATTGGTGAAGGAGAACAACTGCGATTGCCCAACTGACAATGCAACACTTTGATAGGTGTACGTACTGCCAGGACAAACCGATACTTCCAGACTATCCGCTGAACTTGGAAGAGCCGCAACCTGAACCAACACCAGCGAGTCACAACCGGCGGCGTTGGTGTACTGAAATGTCTGAGATTGACCTGCCTGAAGCGATACCCCTTCGTACAAGTAAGGCTCCCCAGGGCAGGTACTAACATTCAACGTCTCCAAACTCGCAGGCAGGGTACCGACTATGACCGTAATAATAGAATCACAACCATGGACGCTTTGCAGGGTAAACTGCTGGCTTTGGCCGGGAGATAAGGCCGTATTTTGGAAAACAAACTGCGCTCCATTGCAGACTGCTACCTCAAGGGTATCAGAATAAGTCGGATAGACCCCCACCTGTAGCAAAACGGTGGAATCACAACCCTGCTGGGTGGTTAACTGGAAGGTCTGAGTTGCTACGCCTGTAAATGCAACTCCCTGATAAAAAAGCGTATCCCCGGGACAAATAAAGTTAGATAGGGTAGCGGAAGTATTCGGGAGGGCCAACACTTGTACTTGCACCACCGAGTCACAACCCAACTGCGTTAAATAGTTGAACTGCTGGGTGCTCCCCGCAGGAATCGCAGTGCCCAGGTAATCAGCACTAGTGCCTTCACAAGCACTTAATTCAACCGTGGTCTGTAGATTCGGACAGACATAATCTACCAATAAATTCACTTCAAAAGACTGATCGCAACCAATGATCGATACACTGTCCTGCCCAATAAGCGCTACCCAATCCACCGGCAACTGAGCGGTATCGACCAACACAGAATACACCGACTCCGGCAACTTCAGCCAGGAAATGGCTACCTGCCCCAGCGAGGCTACCGTATCGATGAAAACCCCGTTCAACTGCAACTGCAACGGTATCCCCGTTAAAAGGGTATCTACTGCATCCACCACACCGTTATCATTCACATCCGACCAAAGATTGGCCGTTAAGTTGCCAAAACCGGGCACAATTTCAATTGAAACTTCTTTACTTCGGTCACTACAACCATGTATCGTAGTTACTTCAACCGAGTAAGTCCCATCCTGCGTCACCTCTAGAAAAGAAGGATGATTGGACACCACACTTCCATTATAATACCAGGAAACAGTGGCCTGATCCGGAATATCAGGCAAAAACAAGGTATCCGGATTACAGGTTTCATAACAGCCGAACGGCATATAACAAAGATCGGGTAGTGGGTACACTTCCTGTGCCGCATAAGCACTACAACCCGTCACTGAATCTACTCCAGTCACCACATAAATACCCTTTTGACGTACCTGAATAGAGGTATCTACCGCACCCGTGCTCCAAGTATATACCACCCCAGGCTGCACAGGCATCACAGATAATTGAACTGTATCGCCTTCACAAGGTGCTGGAGTCACCTGAATCGCAAATTCTGGTGGACTAACCGCTTCCACCGTAAAAGGACTGGAAGTCGTAGAGCAACCGTAGGCGTTGGTCACTTCTACGGTGTAGGGGGAAGATAAGGTATGATCACATACATAAATATCAGGCTTGTTAGAGACCGGCACCGGAACACCGTTGGCAAACCATGCATAACTATATCCAACCGACGCAGGGGTTGAAAGGGTGGTGCAACCGTCTCCACAAACATAGGGTCGACCAGATATAGAGGCAACAGGATAGGCCGATACCGTTACTGAAACCGGATCCAATGCATGTTTGCAACCGTTAGAATCGTGAACAGTCAATCCATACTGCCCCGATTGATTAACAAAAACTTCGGGGGCAGTAGAGTGATTGGACCAGCTATATTGATAGCCTGATCCCAAAGGTGCCGAAAGTAAAACACTGTCTCCGATACAAACCCCAAGCCTCGGACTCCAGGCGATTGTATCAACTTGCAAGGGAATAAGTGCATTTACAGTAAGCTCAAGAAAGGCTGTATCGATACACCCAAATGTGTCTTCAACAAAAGCGCTAATCGAATAAAGCCCTGCCGGTGTGAAGGTAGTTTCTGGATCGGGTTCTGTGCTGGTTAGTCCATTCCCAAAACTCCAGAATACCTGTTGAATTGCACTTGGCTCGGTGCTAAACTGCACTGGCTGTCCTTCACAAGCAGGAGAAGGAGTAGCAATTATTTGACTAGACAGATCAAAGGATACCTGAATCTCCCGGGTAATAGTAGAAATACAGCTATCCATGTTCATTACAGTTAGCGAAACTTGATAAGTTCCTCCCGTAGAATAACTGTGAACCGGGTCTTTCAAGGTGGAGCTGGAGCCGTCTCCAAAATCCCAAAACCAGGAAATAGGGTGTTTATTTCTTAAATAAGTACTGTAATCATAGAATTCGAAATCTCGACAGCTACGTTTAAAATAGTAGTCTGCAGTAAGAGGTATTCGAACTTCTCTTTGCTCATAAAAACCACACAAAGAACTGGAATCCAAGGTGGGGACTATATAATCCATCTCCACCAAATAACATCCCGTCTTGGTATAGCGATGTTGGGCATCCGGATAAACACCTGTATTAGTAGTATCCGGATCATCCTGAAATCGCCAGGCACTTATTATAACATTATCCGACTTGGTTACATCAAAATCAATGGTACTGCAATCTGGATGCTGATCGCTAACAGCTAATGAAAATTGATAGGATTGAGGCTGACATATACCCCCTGGAGCTCCACCACCACAATTATTTTGCAGAATATAAAAAGTATCTGACTTTGCAGAGCAACCAAATTCATTGGTGACCTCCACCCAATAAGGATACTGGCCGGGCAAATTGGTAAAATAATGTACAAATGTATCCTGATCAGCAGGGGTTGGTAAATAACTAGCTCCTAGATGCCAGCGAAATTGATACCCGTCCCCATTGGCAGCACGGATAACAAAGGAATCGAGTGCTCCAACACAATATACCAACTGCCTTCGCGTAATATTTGCAAGAGGGGAAGGAAGCGCAATGACGTTAAATTGGCCGGTAGCTGTGCATCCGTTAGCATCCGATACCGTAACCCCATAATTTCCAGCAGTAAAAACAGACGTAACCTGTGTACTGTCAAGATTCGACCAACCATAGCTTGAATAGCCGCCGCCTGCGTCCAACTCGACAGAACTACCAGGACATAAATCCCCCAGTTGCTGTATAACCGGCACTGGTACCGATGCAATATCAATAATCTTGTCTTTGGTGTAGGAAACTCCACAAAGTTCAACCGTCACTCGCAAAATTGCGGGACCAGTCAGCGCCCCCCATTGAACCGTAACTGCTGAAGTACCTTGCCCTTGGGTGATCGTTCCCATCGTTGAAGGCTCAATACCCCAATTGTAACTGTCATTGGGCTCCAGCTCAGAACTGATCTGATAATTTTTTGTGGTGTTTAAGCAAGCAGGAGGGCCATCAATCTCCCATGAGGTATCGGATAAAACATTCTGGACAGGTAAAGAGGTGGCATTTGAAATACAATCAGGAGCGCTCTGAAAATATTGTTGCACACTCAAAGCATAAGGACCCTCCGGATTCCAAGTGACTATCACCTGATTATTGATATACTCAATAATCACCCCTCCAGTTACCTGCCAGGTAAATCCAACACCGGTATTACTAGCAACTGCACTATAGGAATAGGTTGAACCCGGGCAGATTTTAGAAGGACCCAAAATGGCTTGTGGCGCTAACAGATCTAATGTACTAATAAATCTGGCTTGCTTAAGGTTACAGTATTGAGTAGTATCTGTTGGGACTACGGTGATCACATAATTGGTTTCTGTTGGACCCCATTGTACTAAAATACTATCGGTCCCCTGACCACTAAAAGGGACCGGTGGAGTAATAGTCCAATAATAAGCATCCCAAGGTTCTGAAGTAGCAGTCACGATAGAGTTCCCCCCTGTACAACTGTTTGAGAAAAAGGGAAGATTGACACGGAATTGATTTAACACCTCAATATCCAATACACTTGTGCCACTGCAATCTGCTGGATCTTGCTCGTAAACACCGCCTATGAACGGGCTGCTGTACGCTAACCTTAACTGCGCAGTAGTACTTGCACTATCCCAGCGCACAGTTAGCACAGGACTTCCTTGACCGGAAAGGATTTCGCCTCCCGTAACTTCCCAGTGATAATCAACAGTCGCCCACTTTGGGGCCCGATAAACCTCCACAGATTTCTCACAGACCCGCACTTCCCCATCTACCATAACACTATCGGTGATGATATCAATTTCCACACGAGTGGGTTGGGAACAATATGATTCGTCGCAGGATTGTACTTCAAGGCTCACAATGCCCGTGGGCCCCTCACCCCATTGAACGAATATACGGTCTGTTCCTTGTCCTGTAAAAGGCATCTGTTGACCTTGAGCATCCACAACTGTCCACTTGTACAGCTGGCAATTGCTGGCAGTAGTCCAGTATTCAACTCCATTCTGCGCACAAAGCGTGGAAACACAGTTCAAGTCAACTCCGGGAAGTGGGTCAATAATGATTTGATGGGATATTGTGTCGAAGCAAGTACAGAGTGCATAACCAGAGCTATCCAGGTTATTCTTACTAGCATAAAGAGTAATGGTGTATGTGCCTGCTTGGCTGTATTGATGGGTAGGAGAGATCTCCGTTGAAGTGGTGCCGTCTCCAAAGTCCCAAAGATAATCAGTTGCCTGAGTAGTAGTATTTATCAGCTGAATCGGA
>JBKDAM010000103.1:0-14912 GCA_046316495.1 Chitinophagales bacterium | reverse complement strand
GCAGATCAACTCCTTCGCAACAGCTCGATCCTTTTCCTCTAATAAATCGAGGAAAAGGGATTTTTTGTTCCAATTAACGCTGCAAAAATAAGCTGACCAAGACCGTTCTTCCGGTTCCATCGGCAATTTCCATCGTCGGGTGACATCCCCGCCAGTGCGGGGATTTTCGATTTTGATCACCTGCGCACCTAGTTCAGCGAAAAACATTCCGACAGCCGGCCCAGCCAAAACCGAGGCCAATTCCACCACTTTCAGATCTTTAAACGGATATTTCATATCTCTTGGCAAAGGTAAAGGAAATTTTAACGACCTTTGCGGGCATAATTGGATATTAAAACATGCAAGAAGATTTATTTAAGCGCTTGGTAGCGCACTGCAAAGAATACGGATTTGTGTATCCCAGTTCAGAGGTTTATGATGGTTTAGGTGGAGTGTACGATTATGGTCCACTCGGCGTAGAACTGAAAAATAATATTAAGAGTTACTGGTGGAATGCGATGGTCAAAGTTCACGAAAATATCGTGGGTCTTGACAGCGCCATTTTTATGCACCCTCTTATCTGGAAAGCTTCTGGCCACGTAGATGCGTTCAATGACCCACTGGTAGATAACAAGGATTCAAAAAAACGTTTCCGCGCGGATGTACTCATCGAAACCGAAATAGACAAGCTCCGCGCAAAGGCGGACAAGGAGGTCGAAAAAGCCGCCAAACGGTTCGGCGAGTCTTTTGATGAAAAACTATACCGAGAAACCAATCCTCGGGTGGTCGACTACCTTCAACGGGCCGAAGCGGTCGAAAAGCGACTCGCTGCCTCCCTTCAGTCAGGTGATATGGCCGATATCAAAGCCATTATCGAAGAGTTAGAGATTACAGAACCGGATACTGGTTCCAAAAATTGGACCGATGTGCGTCAGTTTAACTTGATGTTCTCCACACAGATGAGCAACATCGCGGGAGAGGAAGGAAAATTGTACTTGCGTCCAGAGACCGCTCAAGGGATTTTTGTGAATTTCCTGAACGTTCAGAAAACTACCCGTCAAAAAATCCCGTTTGGAATCGCCCAGATCGGAAAAGCGTTTCGGAATGAGATCGTTGCTCGTCAGTTCATTTTCCGAATGCGGGAATTTGAACAGATGGAAATGCAATATTTTGTCCGCCCCGGTACCGAAATGGAGTGGTACCACTATTGGAAAGAAAAACGCATGGCCTGGCATAAGGCCATCACACCTGCCGAAAAGCTAAAATTTAAGGATCACGATAACCTGGCACACTATGCGAATGCTGCCGTGGATATTCAATTTGAATTCCCTTTTGGATTCAAAGAATTAGAGGGCATCCACTCTCGCACTGATTTTGATCTAAAAAGCCACTCTGACCTTTCCGGTAAAAAAATGACTTATTACGACCCGGAATTGGAAGAACATTACATTCCTTATGTAGTAGAAACCTCGGTGGGCTGCGATCGGATGTTCCTTTCCGTCCTTAGCAATGCCCTGATTGAGGAGACCGTCCCGGATGCACAAGGAGAAGATGCCAAGCGAACGGTGCTTAAAATCCATCCAGCGCTCTCTCCGGTAAAGTGTGCCGTGTTACCGATCGTTCGTAACAAAGAGGAGCTAGTTGGGAAAGCCCGCGAGATTTATGACCGATTGAAACTGCATTTCCTCTGTCAATATGATGAGAAAGACGCAATTGGGCGTCGGTACCGTCGTCAAGACGCGATTGGCACTCCTTATTGCGTGACCATCGACTTCGATACCATCGAGGATGATACCGTCACAATTCGCGAACGGGATTCTATGCGGCAAGAGCGCATTCCAGTAAGTGAAGTCGTTCGAATCGTTCGAGAAAGGACGGATATGGCTAACTTGCTTGGGTAATTAGAACACCCTTTCAAAAAAATAAAAGAGGTGAATGGAATCGGTGTAGCTTTCCATTCGCCTCTTTTTTTTGACCAGCTTTCTGGGCAAAAACTAATAGAAATACTTCAATTTGGTCAAGAATTCGGCTTCCGTGGCACTAATCTTCTGCGCAGCCCCTAAAGAAAGCACCACTTCAATTCGTTTACTAAAATTAGGTGGAATTCGACCAATTACTTTGGCATGTACCGTTTTTCGATTGGCAGGATTTGTAACCGCGAGGATACTGCCAATTGCAGCCTCCCGGTGAAGGGCATAAAAATCGTGTTCGTCGGTTTGGTCATTGGTCCAAGTACAGATGCCCTGGCTGATCATTTCCTTGTATTGATTCTTTTGTTCCTCAAAGTTTCCCGCCAGGACTTCTACTGGATCCGATTTTTTTTCGGTTCGCCAAGAGGGTTGAAATCCCTCTGTACTGATCCAACCTATATGCAGCAGTTGTCCTGGCACCAGGTTATCTGATTTTAGTTTGTTTCTTACCCTGACCGAATCTACCGGCATATCAAAACTCCTTTTGGAAATCTGGTATAGATTGTCCCCTGGTTGTACTACATAATAGACAGGCGTGTGTTGGGCGCTTTTAAATCCTTTTCGTTTGTACCGCTTAATCGCAATATTTGGGGTGGGAATCGACACGAGTTGTCCTACTTTCAGGGTAGGATCGGTGCGATACCTTGGATTGTATTCATATAATTCGTCCAGACCAAGGCAGTAGAAACGCGCTAAGGAGAAAAGGGTTTGTTTGGGTTTGGCTCGGTGATGAATTATTTTTTTACCCTCCTCAATGGTTAGATATAAGGTATCTTTGCTGCTCAGGACCACGGTTGGACCACTGGTTGGTTTGGTTTTGCTGGATTGCGCCATCAAGGCCGTACTTAAGACCGCCAGAAGAAGGCTTAACAGGTGTTTCATCATGGGTATGTTTGAATGCTTAGAAAGAACGACGCAAAATTAGGTTAAATTTTATCAAGGTAAAAAAATATGGTTCTGGCTGTTATTCCCGCTCGATTTGCTTCTACCCGATTTCCGGGTAAACCTTTGGTGATGATTCAGGGAAAAAGTATGGTGCAACGGGTGTACGAGCAGGTGCTTCAAGTGCCGAATATTCAGGAAGTATGGGTCGCTACAGACGATGCTCGTATTCTGGAACATGTGCAAGGGTTTGGTGGGAAGGCTGTACTTACCCGAACCGATCACCCCAGTGGTACAGATCGATGCGCTGAGGTTTGCCGATTGTTTCCAGAAGCGGAATGGGTCTTGAATATCCAAGGAGACGAACCCTTTGTGCAGCCTGAGCAAGTCCAGCGATTGCTCCAAACTATTCAATCCAGCTCTGCGGGGATTGCAACCTTGGCCAAAAAAATCACCGATTTCAACCTGCTGTCCAATCCCAACACTGTAAAAGTAGTTTTTAACCAATCGGGTCATGCTCTTTATTTCAGTCGCCATCCGATTCCATTTGTCCGAGGTAGCGAACCGGCCGATTGGTTGGAATCGGGCCTCCATTACAAACACATCGGTTTATATGGCTTTCGGCGTTCGGCTCTGCTTGACATTACCCAATTACCCACTTCTCGACTTGAAACTGCTGAATCCCTCGAACAGCTGCGCTGGCTGGACAACGGATATTCCATTCAGGTTGGGTTGACTGAACTCGAGACCATCGGGATTGATACCCCGGAGGACCTGGAGCGAGTGGCTTCAATTTCTTAGCTAATGTGTCTATTCCCCTTCATTGCTTGAATTAACGTTGAATTAAATTTGCTGTATGCGCGCTGTCCTTATTCTCCTTTTTTTCCCTGTCTCCCTGGTTGCTCAGGATAGTCTTTCCCTTGTAAAGGCAATTACGATTGCTTTGGAGCGCAACTATGATATTCGGCTGAGCAGCAATGAGTCCGCGATTGCCCGATTAAATAACACCCGTGCCAATGCGGGACTGCTTCCGTTGGTAAGCCTAAATGCCAGTGATAACCTTTCCGCCGTGAATTTTCAGCAACGGCTCTCCAATGGGACGGAGATTAGCCGGCCCTTAGGGATCAACAATGCCTTAAATGCCAGCATTAATGCCAGTTACACCCTTTATAGTGGGGGGAGACTTTACTTGGAAAAAGGCCGGCTGGAAGCCTTAGATGAGTTGGGTAAAAAACAATTGCAAGCGCAAATCAAACAAACTACCTTGGAAGTAAGCCTAGCTTGGTTTCAAGTTGCCATCCTTTCCGCTACCGTAAATAACCTGCAAGAAGTACAACAGGCGGTGACGGAACGTTTTGAGCTGGCAAAAAATCGACTCGAATTTGGTTTTGGAAATCAAGCAGACGTACTGCAAGCACAAATTGACCTCAATCAACGCAATCAAGCCCTGATTTTGACCCAAAATAACCTGAATGCTGCAAAGTTTGCCCTCAATACACTCATTGGGCGGGATCCAGGCATCGCTTTTCAAACCACGCCCATGGAAGAGGCCAACCGTTTTCCAGCTTTAGATACCATGGTGCAGGAACTCCTCCAGACCAACGACAACCTCGAAGTGCTTAGGCAGACCCTTCGGGTTTCAGAATTGGTGGAACAACAGACCAATGCTCTACAAAAGCCAACGGTAACCCTAAATGGTGCCTATAATTTCACTAGAAGTGATAACAATGCCGGTTTTTTTCTATTTAACCAACAACATGGGCCCATCGTTGGACTGAATTTTAGCATGCCACTCTATACCGGGGGTGATATTGAGCGGCAGCAGGCAGTAGCCAAGCGCAATCGGGCAGCAGCAGAATTGCGGGTAGAGCAATTACAAGCCAACCTGATTCAACAACTGTTTAGCCTTTACAATCAATTTCAGGCCCTTGAACAGACTAAAGGACTGGTGGCAGCGAATGTGGAATATGCCCGGCAACAACAAACCATCGCCCTAGAGCGCTTCCGCCAAGGACAATCTACCGCCCTCGATATCCGGGAAGCCCAGCTCACATTGGAGAATGCCTTGTTTGCCTTAACTCAAAATCGATTTGATTTACACTTGACCGCTGCGAGGTTGACTGCCCTGTTTTAAAAATAAATTAGGTAATGTCGAATTATAACATTATCTTTGTGTCGACTTCGGTCGCTTTTTTTCAATTTTTAAATTTTATACAATGCAAAAAGGAACGGTTAAGTTCTTCAATGAATCCAAAGGATTCGGCTTCATTACTGACGAATCTACTGGAGAAGAAATTTTTGTCCATGTTAGTGGCTTGCGCGATGATATTCGCGAAGGCGACGTGGTTGTTTTCCAAACACAGCCAGGACGGAAAGGTATCAATGCAGTGAATGTTCAAATCGCACGATAAGAATTCAGTTACATTGTAGTACGGTAATGAAAAAGCTTCAGGAGGTTTGTCCTTCTGAAGCTTTTCGTTTTAGTGGCTGTTTGTGGAGTTTTGGTACACCTTGAGGTATTGCTCAGCTACTAACTCTGGGCAATAATGCTTTTCCACCCATTGCCGCGCATTTATTCTCATTTCTTCAAGGTTTTCTTCTGATCCGACTACCTGCTCCACCGCCAGGGCCAGGGCCTTGCTGTCGCGTTGTGGGGCTAGTTTTCCGTTATAGCCACTTTTTACCATCTCCGGCACTCCTCCTGTTTCAAATCCGGCCACCGGGGTTCCGCAAGCCAGCGCTTCCATTACTGTATTAGGTAGGTTGTCCTCCAACGAGGGAATCACAAATACATCTGCCATTCCGTAGGCTTGCACCAGTTGCTGGTCATCCCGGATCAAACCCAGGGCGTGCACAGGGTAGGGGAGTGCTGCCAGTTCTACAGGGTCTGCTTTTCCAAGGACTACTAATTCCAGTGGTAAATCTGGCCGTTTTTCTTTGAGCCAGTTCAGACTTTCCAGCAGATAAGCAAAGCCCTTCCGTGTTTCGCTGACCTTCATAGCAGCAAATAAGAGGAGTTTACTTTTGTCTGAAACACCCAATCTGGACCGGTTTTTTGCCCGTTCTTCAGGACTTATTGGTTTGAAAATTGCAGTATCAATGGGATTGGGGATGGTTTGAATATGGAAGTTTTGGAGCAAGCCCGAGGATTTGGCTTCTACTGCCAACCAGTTGCTGCAGGTAACAATTTGTAGGGAAGTTGGAAAAAGGGTCTTCTTTTTACTCCATATTTGGTAAGAAAGGTCGTTCGCACTCGGTTGGCGCAGGTAGTTGCATTGACCACAATTCGTTTCGAAATTTCGACATCCCCGGCTGTAGTGGCATCCGCCCGTAAACGCCCACATGTCGTGTAAGGTCCAGCAAATAGGTTTCCCCAAGGCCGCGAGTTGTTGTATGTTTTTGAGGGACAAGAAACCTTGGTTAACCCAGTGGAGATGGATAACATCAGCGGCTTGTACTACTGGGTGCTTACTTAAATCGGTCCCGTAATTGGCTAAGGAGAAGGCAAACCGAACGGATTTGTCTTTCTCAAAGGGTAAAAAATGGAGGCGTTCAGCATAAAAAGGCCACTTTTTACCAGCAGTGTCGCGGGTGAGCAAGTTCACCTCATGGCCCTGAGCAAGCAGTGCTTTTTGAAGTCTCCGGCAGGCGATTCCCGCTCCTCCCTGCGGATAGGTGTTGATGAGCGCTATTTTCATACCGATTCAAGGTAATGGGCTACTGCCCGTGCTACATTTTGACCATCCATGGCCGCTGAAATAATACCTCCTGCATAACCTGCGCCTTCCCCGCAAGGGAACAGTCCTTTCCAATCTGGATGCTGGAACGTTTCTTTTTCCCGAGGAATCCGAATGGGAGAGCTGGTTCGGCTTTCTGTTCCAATCACATTGGCCTCAGCGGTGTAATAGCCTTTCATTTGCTTATCAAACTGGGAGAGGCCCTCTCGCAGCCTCTTATACACAAATGCTGGTAGCAGTTCGTACAAGGGGGCCGGGAATAAGCCCGGGATATAGGAGGACTCGGGCAAATCAGCCGATAATTTTCCTTTAATAAAATCTGTTAAACGGAGGGCAGGGGCTTTTTGGGAGCCATCTCCTGCTTGAAACATGTTCCGCTCCACTTCTGCCTGAAATTCCAGGTGAGCAAAGACCCCATGTTTGGCCCAGGGTTTCAAATCTTCTGGTTCAATGGCCGTTACGACCCCGGAGTTGGCATAGGCTGAATCCCTTCTGCTCATGCTCATCCCATTCACTACAATCTCTCCAGGAGAAGTAGCGGCTGGGACCACCAATCCACCCGGGCACATACAAAAAGAAAAGACCCCCCTTCCTCCCACCTGGCAAACCAAGCTATAACTTGCAGCCGGTAAATGCTCTGAACGAGGATGCTGTTTGTATTGAACCCGGTCCACCATTGATTGGGGATGTTCTACCCGAACGCCCAAAGCAAATGGTTTTGGTTCTATTTTGATGCCTTTTTGGTGGCAAAGGTGGTAAATATCGCGGGCAGAGTGGCCGGTGGCCAGAATAACTGCATCGGCCTTCCACTCCGTGCTGCCGGGCATTGACGAATCGGTACCCGTATAGTGGGTGATACAGCCTTTAATTTGACCGTCTTGAAGTATAAAATCGGTTACCTGCTGCTCAAAATGCACTTCCCCTCCGTAATGGACAATGGTGGCCCGAATATTCTGAACAACCCCGGGCAACTTATTGGATCCAATATGGGGATGCGCTTCAACCAGTATTTCCGATTGTGCCCCATGTTCCACGAGTAGTCGAAGGGCTTTTTGGACAACCCCTCGCTTTAAGGAACGGGTGTAAAGCTTGCCATCTGAGTAAGTACCTGCTCCGCCTTCTCCAAAGCAATAATTGGAATGAGGGTGTACAATTCCAAACTGTTGTATGGCCTTTAAATCCCTTCTCCTCGCCCGGGCGTCCTTTCCTCTATCCAGTACAATCGGCTGGAAGCCCAGTTCCAATAATTCTAAAGCAGCAAAATAACCAGCAGGTCCAGCACCGATAACCAGCACTTTTCCTTTTTTTCCATCTACTGGCTGGAATTGTTCTAGAAGCGCAGGTTCCGGGTGAAAGGTTTCGGTGGCGTCGAAAACTTGTACTCGCAGCCGGTAAACTGCTTGCCGACCGCGGGCATCCAAGGAGGCTTTGAGGATTTCGAGGTGGGTAATCTGGGAGGCTGGAATGCCCAATTGCCGGGCGGCCTCGATAATTAGGATTCCCTGGTGGTGTCGATGCTCGGGTGCTACCGCAAGTTCTATTGTACTAGGCATAAAGTCGGGATCCTGTAGTTATCAGGAAGATCCAGGTGCAAAAGTAGCCAAAAGGTGTTGAAGCACCGGCAACAGTCGCTAAATATCCGTTTGAAAACCGTTTTTAGACCATAGATCCAGCGGATATTAGCCTTCACTAAAACCTCCCTGAATGATTCCTCCCCCGACCACATCGTTGCCCTCGTAAAAAACCGCGCTTTGACCAGGTGCGATTCCCTTGACATTGGCATGGAACTCAACAGAAACATCTTTCCCCATCGGAAACAAGGTAGCCATGGTCCCCGCATCTCGATAGCGAACTTTGGTGACGGTTTCAAGGCCAGTCTCTGGAATCGCTGCGTATTTCATCAGGTTTACCTTGCCTACCATCATTCCATTTTTTATTAACTCCTCTTCTTTGCCAAGTACCACCGTGTTGGTATCAGGTCTGATTTCCGTGACAAACATGGGTTCTCCCAGTGCAATACCAAGCCCTTTTCTTTGTCCAACGGTGTAAAAAGGGTAGCCTTCATGTTTTCCCAATACTTTTCCTGTCTTGTCCACAAATTGACCGCCCGCAACTTGCTCATCAAGTCCGTCGATTCGCCTCCTCAAGAAGCCTCTGTAATCATTATCAGGCACAAAACAGATTTCATAGCTCTCCGCCTTTTTACTCAACTCCAGGTAGCCACGTTCGGCAGCCATCTGTCGCACCTCTGGTTTAGTGAAAACGCCTAGAGGCATGCGGGTTCTATGCAAACATTCTTGACTGAGGCCCCAAAGGACATACGATTGGTCCTTTTGTTGGTCAACTGCTCGTGTGATGTACTTTCTGCCCTCCAGCTCGTTGATAATCCCATAATGGCCGGTGGCGATAAATTCACAATCCAACATATCTGCTCGGCGGAGCAAACTGTTCCATTTAATGTGGGTATTGCAGAGTACGCAGGGATTCGGTGTTCGCCCTGCCATGTATTCATCTACAAAGTTATCGATGACATAATCACCAAATTCATCTCGGATATCCACTATAAAATGGTGAAATCCGAGCCGAACTGCCACTTGTCGGGCGTCGTTAATACTATCCAATGAGCAGCAACCTGTTTCCTTTTTGGATCCTCCTGAGGTGGCATAATCCCAGGTTTTCATGGTGATTCCAACCACTTCCCAACCTTCTTCGTGCAGTAGCACCGCGGTCATCGTCGAATCAATACCGCCAGACATGGCTACTAATGCTTTTCCGTGTTTAGACATAATTCAAAAATAAAGAGAAAGTCAGGCAAAGATCCTGACTTTCTCCGTTCAAAACACCTGATTACCGGGATTGTTTTTTGAAAAATCCCGGCTTGCTTATGATTTTTTCAATTCATTCAGTAATTCTTCCGTGGAGGAGTAGTCTTCCTCTGTTTTTTTCGCCAATGCGATGGCTTTTTGTGCCATTTTTCGCGCTGCTTTTTTCTTGCCAAGTTTGCTCAATAAATGGGCGACTGTATCGGTGTTCGAGTATTGTTCTTCCAGTTGAACGGACTTTTCTGCCCACTTCAAAGCCTTGCCGAGTTGCTCTTTGTCGTCTGAATTTTGATAAAAATACCAAGCAATCATATTGAGCTCTTTAGAGTCTTGGCTGGAAAACTCCTCATAATGATTGGCCGCGGCCTTCATGAAATTAGGGATGTCTTCCTGCATGTAGAACATGGTCATCCGGATTTGTGAAGACTTTGCTGCCGAATTTTCCGGGAGCGCTTTCTGAATCATTTTCTCTGCCTCCGACCATTCCAGCTCTGGATGATTCACAAAGTGGTAGGTCAGTACGCTTTCGATACGGGCTTCGACCTCTTCCGCTCCAAATTGTTCGTCAAAAGCTGCCCGGTTATCCAACAAATATTGAAAAGGTGCTTTAGTAGGTTCAATTGCATACTGAGCAATCAATAGGCGGTTTTCCTCCGTTGCGTAATCCGTTTGGCTATCCAAATACTCGCTTGCAACCTCAAACGCCATGGGGTCTTCCATCTCGGACAAAGAAGCAAGGTACTCCCGAACAAAGCCAGGGTCGCGATCTCCCGCTTCGTACCGACGTTTCATGGATCCTGACTGAGTGGCGGGATTAATGGCTTTTTTTCCGACTTCAATCAGCTGCTCCGGGCTGAGGTAACCCATCGCGCGGTGAACCTCTACCCCATTTGAATCCACAAAAATCAGGGTTGGGAAAGCGGCTACTTTGTATTTTTCAGAAAGTTCCACCCCTTCTCCTTTTTCCATATCAATTTTTGCATTGACAAAATGCTGGTTGAAAAAGGAGCCTACTGCTGGGTCTGGAAAGGTGAAGTTCGACAGTTTCTTACATGGGCCGCACCAAGAGGCATAAGCATCTAGGAAAACCAACTTTTTTTCTGTCTTGGCTTTGTTTAAAATTTCTTGCCAGCTACTAGTTTCAAATTGAATTCCTTGAGCACTTGCTGTGTTGAGGAGTAAGAAACTAGCCGCAACGAATAAAATGGAGCGAATGAACATACACTAAAAGATAGTTTAGTTAAATAAAGGGGTTGAATTCAAATAAAATTTGCTCCGCGTCTTTCATGAGGAACAAACGTTTGTTTGAGGAAACAAAAATAAGTGCAGTTTTCTTTTTTTACCACTGTTTTTTGGGATAACGGCCAACGAATGCAATAAATTGTTCGAAGGAAAGGCAGATTTTTCCTGGGATGTGAAAAAAAAGCCTCTTCCAGGTTCGATCTCTTATGGCTTTATGTATTTCTTTAGGCGCTTAACCTGGGCAGGAGGGAGGTCTGGATGCAATTGAAGATATTGATGAATTACAATTTCAATCCGCGCATCTACCCGATCTTTTCCAAAGCGACGGGCAAATTCTGTTTTATTTTTAAGCAGGTATCGAAAGGCGGGTTGTTCGGGATCATCTGCATAAGTAAGTATCCATTTTTGTAACTCCAGTGGTTGGTAATTGTTCTGTTGGAGAAGGTAAAAGTTGGCAACCCGAGTAGCCAAGGGGTCAGCAGCACGCTCCAGCGTTTTAAGTAACAAAGTCAGTAGATCAGTTGGACAATTCCCCTCCAAAAATGCTTGCTTCAACCGAGCAAGTTGATACTCCGGGTTATTGGCTTGTTCACCAATTTCCAATAATTCATTGGCTGAAAAATAACCGACTGATCGATGGACTTCCGTTCCGCTGGTATCAAAAAAAAGAAGGGTAGGGTAGGCATTAATAACCCAGTCCTGGTTGAGCAGAGGGCCTTCCCCTTTTTCGAGGTCGACTTTTACATTGATAAAATGGGCATTGAAATAAGCCCCCAAGGCGCTATCTGGAAAAGTGAATTCCTGTAACATTTTGCAGGGGGCACACCAGCTCGTGTAGGCATCAACAAACAGGTTTTTTCCAGTACGGCGAGCCAGTTCCTTCGATTCTTTCCAAGAAAGCTCGGAAAAAACTAGGCCTTGTGCAGTATTTTGAGTCGGAAGCAATAGAATCGCCAACAGAAAAGGAAGGGCGATCCGTTTTTCTTTCCAGTCAAATGACAGCCGCTGCCAGCTAAGATGCTTATTTGGGATCTTCAAATAATTGTTGATAGGGGTTTTCAGAGGATTTAGATGCCCCTTTCCCACCTGATTGGGCCGGCTTGCTCTCAATTTCTTCAAAATCTACAAATTCTTCTTTGGGAGACTGCGGTGGGGGAGATTGGAAGGAACCAAATGGACTTCCCGAAGGGCCACCGAAAGTTTGGCGCATTCTCTCCAATCGTTTGGTGGCCAGCGCCGCCAGTAACCAATAGAGGGTGAGGACCGGGAACAAGACCACAGAAAGTGCTGCTACTAACAGACCAAGCAAGGGCCTGCGGGTAAACAGCTGAATAAATTGTTGACCGGCTTGAGCAATGACCCTCCAATTAATGATCAGAGTAAGGATAAACAAGCCAGGAGCGAGGTACATCAGTAATTTGTACAAGCCCTGTAATACATAGAACAGGCCAACCAAAAACAAGCCTGCAAAGATAAGGCAACCGAGGTTGCCTATGAGTCCGCCTCCAGGGCGGTTGCTGGATACAAAAATCATAAGTGCCCTAAAGTTGGGTCAATCCCATGTCCAGGATAGTGAAAAATTCGTCCGAACGCAGGGGCATTACCGACAAACGGGCGTTTTTTACCAGTCCTACCTCTGATAAAACTGGATTTTTTTTGATCTCCGCCAAGGTAACCGGCTGTGTAAATGCTTTCACCGGCGCCATGTCCACCGCCGACCAATCTCCCGAGGTTGCGGTTGGGTCCGGGTAAAAAGTCTTGCTGACACGGGCGATTCCAACCACTGCCAGTCCTTCATTGCTATGGTAGAAAAGGCACAAGTCACCCAGGCTCATTGCCCGAAGGTTGTTGCGGGCCTGGTAATTTCGAACTCCATCCCAACGAGTAACCCCATCGCGGACCAGGTCCTCAAAGCTAAATACAAAGGGTTCTGACTTTACTAACCAGTAGTTCATGCAAAAAAGCTGGATTCAATTAATCGTTGTGTGGCCGGATGAGCAGGCTGGCTGAGCAGCAATTCGGTTGGGCCCTCCTCCACTATTTTTCCCTGGTCTAAAACCATGGTATGTTGGCAAAGGTAGCGAACCACAGATAAATCGTGCGCTATTAACACCATGGAAAGCTGTTTTGTTTGATTCAGCGTTGCCAATAAGTCCAAAATAGCCCGCTGGTGAACAGAATCGAGTGCGGTGGTAATTTCATCGCAAATTAGTAGTTGGGGTTGGAGTGCCAGCACTCGAGCGATGACTGCGCGCTGCAGCTCTCCTCCAGACAGCTGATGGGGCAATCGCTCTGCAAACTCCGCTCCCAATTCGACTAGCTCAAGGAGTTGAATCGCTTGTTTCTTAGCGGCTGCATTGGAGTCTGCCAGTCGATGCCGCAAGATTACTTCTGCGATGGCATTACCAATTGTCTGATGCGGGGTCAGGCTACTTTTGGGATGTTGTGTAATCAATCCGGTTTTACTTGTTGCACCTCCTGCTTTTTGAAAGATTGCTTTGGCCAAGGAACTTTTCCCAGACCCGGAGGCTCCCACAATTCCCAAACACGCGCCCCTCCAAAGGTTCACCTGAACTTGATCGACGGCTTTGAACTGTTCTGATCTCTTCCAAAAACTATTTTTCTTGGTATATTCAACGGTTATTGGGGGTAGTTGAAACAGCGGTTTTTGTTCTTGTAGCGCCAAAGCACGGGAGGTCATCAAGCTAGCGGCTTGTAGCTGCAAGCCCATGTTTGATTGAGGCCGAGCGATAATTGGTTCCGTTGGCCCCATTTCAACTATACGACCCTGATCCATGATCGCGACCTGATCAGCCATATACTCCACTACCTGCAGATCATGGGAAATAAAAAGTAGGCTACAGCCGAGTTCTTGCTGAATGGATTTGAGTAAGTAGAGCAGCTGGAGTTGCACCTCTGCGTCCAGAGCGGTAGTTGGCTCGTCCGCAATCAATAATTTGGGTTGATGGCAAAGGGCAAGCGCGATCAGTACCCTTTGAAGCTGCCCGCCGGATACTTGAAACGGATAGGATTGAAAAATGCGTTCTGGATCTTTTAGTTCGACCCTGGTAAGCCATTCCAGCGCAAGTGTTTTCGCCTGAGAAATAGGCATTTTCTTTTTAACTAAAAGGGCTTCGACAAGTTGTTGTCCGCAGGTATGCAGGGGATTTAAAGCGTGCAGGGCATCTTGAAAGACCACACCGGATTGTAACCGGATTTTTTGAACGGCAGCTAGCTCAGAGAAAGAAATGGGTGGATCTGCATCCCAACAAAATTGTCCAGAGAGGATGGCTTGATTGGGCAACAAACCAGGAATGGCTAAAGCGACAGTACTCTTGCCGGAACCAGAGGTTCCTACAATGCCAAGCGTCTGACCTTTGGCCAGTGTAAAGGAGAGGTCCTGTACAACTGTCGCTGAGCCATACGAAACGCATAAACCTTCAACGGAAAGAATAGGCGTTGTTGTGTTCATTAGTGGTGGTGGCCACCCTCACCGTGGATATGACCGTGTTCAATCTCGCTTGGATCGGCTTCCCGAACATTGTGTACGTGTCCTTTGAAATACAGGTCAACACCTGCCATTGGGTGGTTAAAGTCCACTTTAACGGTGTCAGCACCTACAGCGGCTACCATACCTTGCAGGTGGTTGCCCTCTTGGTCCATTAGAGGGAGGATATTGCCGATTTCTAGCAATCCATCTTCGATTTTTCCTTCTACTTCAAAAACACCTTTTGGGATATCGACCAACATATTATCGTCGTATTCACCGTAGGCACGGGCGGCAGCAATGCCAAATTCAAAGGATTCTCCCGCTTTTTTTCCTTCAATATTGGTTTCGAAATCAGGAATCATCATTCCAATTCCAAAAATAAAGGCAAGAGGTTCGCTGTTGTCAGTGGTTTCAACTAAGGGGCCTTCAGCAGTACCTTCGGTCAACGTGTAGTGAACAAATACTGCTTTGTTTTTTTCAATTACCATTGTGATGTTCAGGGGTGGAACCCCTATCAATAAAGTGAAAAGATAGAATTTTAGAGTTGGAGCAAAGGTACATCTTTTTACTGATTCGGCTTTTTACAGGATTTCTCTTTTTGTTAATACTCTTTAATCTTCCGTTAAACCGAGGTTAATCCGAAAGCCTATTTTTAACTAAAAAAGACTCTTATTAATTGTAAATCAATTGTTTATTTGAATAATTGTTCAAATAACTTAAACCTTCTCTGCAACTAATTCTGACTGGAATGCGTCTATGTATCAGGCATTCAAAGGATACACACTAATTT
>JBKDAM010000102.1:0-20101 GCA_046316495.1 Chitinophagales bacterium | reverse complement strand
CTTCTTGACAATTTAATGACATTATTCTTGACATTTCTTAGAAAGTAGTTTACCTTTGCAGTAAATTTTGCTGTAAAGTAGTTTTAATCCAATAGAATGAATAGCAATTCCTGCTAATTCCATTTTACCACCACTGAAATTGAAATATTTTACCACTATCTACTGTGTTCTATTATGCTTATTTTTAATCGTTCTACGTTCAGTCGACGCTGTGCAGGTTCGCTGGCGTTCCTTTGTGCGGGGGCAGCGCTAACACTTTTCTTTTTGGTCCTTGCTCAAAAGGAGGGCTTTGCTCTTTCAGCCGCTTTGGGTAGCCTGGGCTTGGGTTTGTTTTCTTTTGTACTCAACCAAAAAAATTTGATGTACCTTTCAATGGGCTGCAGTGCGCTCATTTCTTATCAGCACTTGGAGTACCAGACCTGTCATCAAAAAGAGCAATTGGAGGCAAGGGTGCCCGCTGCTCATCCTTCCACCAACGATCTTGCTCCTTTCGATCATCAGTACCTATCTCATCGGTAACTAGCTCCCTTCACTTTTCTATTTTTTTAGGGTTATCTTTGCGGCCTAAACATTATTTTGGATGAAAAAGGCCTTAATTACCGGTAGTACCGGACAAGACGGTGCCTACCTGGCGGAGTTGTTACTAAAAAAGGGGTATGAGGTCCATGGGATTAAACGGAGATCTTCTCTGTTTAATACAGATCGGATCGACCATCTTTATCAAGATCCACATGTAGAGGCTCGAAACTTTATCCTGCACTATGGGGACCTGACGGATAGTACCAATCTAATTCGGATCATGCAACAGGTGCAGCCGGATGAGGTGTACAATTTAGGGGCACAGAGCCACGTCCAGGTCAGCTTCGAGACCCCAGAATACACTGCCAATGCCGATGCTACCGGGGCGCTCCGCTTGCTGGAGGCAATTCGGTTGTTAGGGCTTTCTGAAAAGACAAAGTTCTACCAAGCATCCACCTCTGAGTTGTATGGTTTGGTACAAGAGGTGCCTCAAACTGAAAAAACACCCTTTTATCCACGTTCTCCGTATGGGGTAGCGAAGTTGTATGCTTATTGGATTACGGTTAACTACCGGGAATCCTACGGTATTTTTGCCTCTAATGGAATCTTATTTAACCACGAATCCCCTTTACGAGGAGAGACCTTCGTGACTCGAAAGATTACCCGCGCTGCTGCCAAGATTGCGTTGGGGCTTCAAGATTGTCTATGGTTAGGCAACCTGGATGCGCAACGTGACTGGGGGCATGCTCGTGATTATGTGGAGGGTATGTGGCGGATCCTACAGCATACGGTTGCGGATGATTTTGTGTTAGCGACAGGAACGACCACCTCTGTTCGGGATTTTTGTCGGATGACATTTGAAGCACTAGGAGTGGAACTTGTATTTGAAGGAGAGGGGGTAGAAGAACGCGGCCTTGTGGCGGCAGTTCATTCTACTGAGTATTCCTTTTCGGTGGGGCAGGAGGTGATTCGAATTGATCCCCGGTATTTTCGTCCGGCAGAAGTGGATTTATTGGTAGGAGACGCCAGCAAGGCAAAAGCCTTACTTGGATGGGAGCCGGAACACCGTTTACAAGACTTGGTCCAAGAAATGATTCGAGCAGATTTGCAGCTTTTTCACCGGGAGCGGTTCTTACGAGATGGAGGTTTTGAAATACTAGGTCAGCACGAGTAATAGGAGTTGGGAGCAGGCAAACCTATATTGGCCTGCTCCCAACGTTGTTTTATTTTTTTCCAACTTGGATAGGGGCCCAAGAAGTTTTTTCAGGAATGCAGGTTGCTGCTTCTGCATTTTCTGCGACCAAGTAGTAGTCAGCCACTTTTTGAGTGGGCAGCTGAATCGTCCAGAGGTCGTTGACCAATTGACAATCTTGGTGGTGGAAGGCAATTTCCCCTTTTGCACGGTAGAAAAACACGACTCTTGTAGCATTTTCTGCCTGGATACTACAGGTAACAATAGAATCTTTCACGGTGGTTACCGGTGTCTTTACAGCGGGTGCAGGCTTGTTGAGGAGGGGATGGGCTGCCAGGAAGGCGTTTCGTGGGTTCATCAGCTCGCGAATTCCGATAATGTGGTCTGGGCCGTCTGTCATCGTGCTGTCCAGACTATTTTGGAAAGCGGAATACGAATATAACTTTTGTTGGTCCTGTTTAACGGCCAAATCAATCTCTTTTTTCATTGCCAGGGCGCGTTGCTCCAACCATCCAGATGCGAGCCAGTCTTTTTGGATGGTTTTGATGTGTGCCAAATACACCTTCCGGTAAAACGGATTTTTTAGCAAAACAGAAATGAGTGGACGGCGGGAATTGCCGATCTCCGCGAGTGGCTGGTATTTGATGAGTTGTTCATCACTCATCTCTTCAAAGCTCATGTTCCGCCGCCAGCCCCCAAAACTCATGTTGAGGTCCCAAATTAAAGGGTGTGCCATTCCAAGGGTATCAAACCAAAGGTAATAATTGTGTGACAGGGAACCATTATAGGAATCAAGGTTGACCATCACGTTATTCAAGGCAAGCATCCAAAGCGTCTGGTCAATATTTAAAAATTCTTCAATCCGAGCTGGTTGTTTATTAAGGATCTTGGTCAAATTAATAAGATAGGGCCAGGCCTCTGGAGATTCTACCTCATAAAAAGCCTCGTAACATCCCGGTGAATCGCTCAAATACATCAGGGAGGCGTTTTCACCTTTTGGACAACCACCCTGGCTGCGCACTCGCTGCCATTGGTCGGGGTCACATTTAACTAAGTGGCCACCTGAGTACCCAAAGTGTTTTTGGATAAAGGCTTCATCGATGCTCTCGGTATTTACGTATAGACCATAAGGTTCCTTATTAACAGTCAATTGCGCAAAATTGCACAAGGGCGCGGGCATGTAGGAGCGAACTACCTCATAAGACAAGGGGTCCCGGATAAAGGAGGGATCCAAGAAGGCGTTCGAAAGTTTGAGCGAGGTGTACGATTTGCCGAACCGCTGGTTTTTTTTCTTAAAATCTACCTTAATGTTAAAGGGCAGTTTTTTCAAGGTTTTTTTACTGGTTCTGAAATAGGAACTATTCCCTTTAAAGCGGATTCCTACACTATCGTATCGGGTTCCTGCTAGAAAAAGAGTACCAGGTAACCTCCCCTCTGGGTTATCGCGCTTTAAAGAGTCCAGGCGTTCTGCCCAATTGGACCCACCTATTTCCAACCGGATTTCTTTAATGCCCGACTGGTAAATTTCTTGTGCGGAAAGGGAATAGGCCAAGAGGCAGCTGAATAGAACAAAAAGTATGGGTTGTTTCATAAGCAAAAAACAGGAGGCAACGGAAAAAGGTTTCCAAGATCGGTATAACGTATGGGGAGGTAGTTTCATTGTTTTCTAGAAAGCACCGTTGGGAATTGGGCAAAAAAAAACACCGGAATCTGCTAGATCAGCAGATTCCGGTGTGTGTTAACGGATTTTATTTATTTAAATCCGCCAACTTTACTTTATTCGGTTTAGTAGGATACGCTGCTGGATAAAAGGCAACTGCGCCTGCATTTTCCACCATTATATAGTACTCAATTTCTGCGTCCGCGGATTTTGCCTCTACATTCCCAATAAACCTCCGTTCTCCCGTTGCCAGGTTCTTGGCTTGCTCCTCATCCATCGCCATTTCTGTGAAAGGCTGGTTGGGGTCTAAGCGGTAGTACAACCACATACGCTTAGGGAAACGGTCCGCTTTGGCAGTAAATCGGAAGCCATCCACGGGTGTTTTTTCAAATTTGGCACGAGAATGCTGGGTTACATCGCTCACTTTGGAGGGTAGAGAAGTTAGTTCCGGATGATTAAGCAGGAACTTGGCGCGAGCAGACATCAGCTCTGCAATTCCCGGGATTTTACTTTTCCTTCCAACGGTTTGTTTGATGCTATTTTGGAAGTCTGCCTGGGAGTAGCCTCTGTTTTTATCTTCCAAATAAGGTACCACAATCATCGCTTGTAGTTCATTCGCTCGTTTTTCGTATTCGCCGTTTTTAAAGTTTTCTTCTACAATCTGCCGGATGTGGCTCAAGTAGATCTTTTTATGAAGGGGATCTTTCAATAACTGACTGATCAGCGGGCGGTAAGGGTTATCTGCATGGAGCAATGGATCTAGACGCTGTAGCCCTTTGTTGTCTTTATCGCTACCGGAACCGGTGTTTTTATAGCCACCAAAACTAAGGTTTAGGTCCCAAAGAATAGGCTGAAAACGGTCATGGTTGTCTTTGTACAAATAGTAGTCAGTGGCTGTGCCGGAATAGCTGCTCAGATTGACCATTACATTGTTCAATGCCAGCATCCAAAGTGTGCGGTCTACATCCAATACCTTATGAATACTTTTAATGTCTTTATTGAGTACCTTGGTTAATTCTTGAATAGGGATCCAGCTAGTTCCGCCTTTCAGTTCAAAGTTTTGGCGATAGCAATTTAGATCCTCCTCGTATTCCAGGGAGCCATTAATATTTTGTTTGCAAGTGGCAGCTGTGGGCTGTTTATGGTCCACCCCTGCTTTATAAAGCGCATTTTGGTTGGTTTGAAAACGGTCCTCGAGGAATTTTCCGCTTACGCTTTCTACATTAATGAACAGTCCGATGTATTCTTCGTTGACGTACATTTTGGTGTAGCTGGCGCTGGGGGTGGGTAAGTATTTGGAGGCGATTTCCTGAAAAAGGACCTCCCGAACCATGCTAGGGTCCCGAAGCGCGGAAGATATTTTTAAGGTTTGGTACCCTTGGTGGTTGGCGTTGGCATCCGTGTGGTTTAATTTGATGCTAAACGGATTTCTCTTCTGGCCCAGTTGGTAGGATTTGTCACCTCGGTACCGGATACCCGCTCCGCTGTATTTGACTCCATCGATGGAGAGGTCACAGGTGAGCATATCTTCTCCATAAATCCGAAGGGAATCGAGTGCGTCGGTCCAGTTTTCGGTTGGGAGTGTAACGCGGATTTCCCCAATGCTTTTGAGGTCGTACAGCGCACGTTGTCCTCCAGCTACTTTGGTTTGAGCGAAACCGGCAATTGGTAGGAGGGCCAATAGGATAGGGATAATTTTTTTCATATAGACGAAAAATTAAAAAGTAGATGCTAAGCGGGTGCAATAATACAACAGATACTTAATAAGTTTCCGAAGTTGGTTGGGAATCCGTGCTAATATTATATAATCACCTCAAATTCTTGCTCCTCAGTGCTTGGAAAACAGCGAGCCATCGCCGCTAATCGGCTGGAATGCAATTGTTGCAATTGGGATTGAACTTCCTGCAGGGCGGTTTCATCTAGCAACTGCTCAATGTTTTCCAGGTGTTGAAACCGCTCGTCGTTTCCCAATTTCCAGGTGATTTCGTAAAATGGGTTTTCGAACTTCACGGAAACACGCTGTTCGTTTTTAAACACGGAAATTTTGAGGCTGGGATGGTTAATTTGTCCGATGATACGCATGATTAGCTTTCGAATACGAGTGCTTCGTGGTTAAGTTTTCTGAAATCGACAGGAGTAACGGCCGATACACCTTGTTCTGGCATGTACACCCCGTAAATGGCATCTACCGCTGCCATGGTCGCCTTGTTGTGGGTCACCACGACAAACTGCGACTCGGAGGAGAACCGACGGATAATGTTGTTGAACTTCTCCACATTGGCGTCGTCCAGCGGAGCGTCCACCTCATCAAAAATACAGAAAGGCGCAGGTTTGAGTAGGTAGAGGGCGAACAGCAGGGCGATAGCCGTGAGGGTTTTTTCGCCACCAGAAAGTTGGGCGATGCTTTGTGGGCGCTTTCCTTTGGGCTTGGCAATAATGTTGATATCGGAATCCAAGGGATGGTCAGGTTGCATTAACACCAGGTCGGCTGTATCTTCCTCTGTGAAAAGGGTTCTGAACACCTCAATAAAGTTGGTCCGGACCTGTTCGAAGGATTCGAGGAAACGAGCTGTGGCGGTTTCTTCAATTTCCTTCATGGTTTGTTCCAGGTTGGTTTTGGCCTCGAGGATGTCGTTGCGCTGGGTAGCGATGGTATCGTAGCGCTCCTTTATTTCGTTGTAGGCCTCAATTGCCAGCGGATTGATTTCGCCATAGGTATCCAACCTGCGTTTGAGGTTGTTGACCTCCTTCTCCAGTGTTTCGCGTTGAAACAAGGGATTGGGTTCGTCGTTGATGATATCGTTGACAGACATTCCGAACTCTACTCGGAGGCGCTCCCCGATGGAGGTGATTTCGAATTTGACATCACTGAATTTTTCTTTGAGTCGGTTGATGCCGGACTGCAAGTCTTGTTGTTTGCGGAACAAATCGCGTTGTGCATTTTCCAGCTGATGGATTTCATTCCGAGCTTTAAAATAAGTTTGTTCCACAGCGGAGAGGGTGGCCTCTTTGGTTTTTTTCTCCGCATAGCCCCGCTGGAGTTCTTCGGTGAGCCGTAGAATATCCGCATTAAGCTCCTCTAATTCCAGGCTGAGTCGGCTTTGATTGGCCTTATTTTGGGTAGTTTGGGAGCTCAATTCGGAGAGCCTCTTTTCTCTGAACGTTAGCTCTTGTTGGAAGGCTGTGACTTTATTTTGTTGACGGATGAATTCAATATTTTTTTGATTGTATTCTTGGCTAAAGCCGCTAAGTTGGTCAGCGACTTCACGGAAGGAGCCATCAGCAGAGGAAAGTCGGTTTTTAACTGCTTGAACCGCTTGTTGGAGCTGGTCCAGTTGACTGCTCAGTTGCTGGTTACTATCTTCCAGCTGTTGGATGAGGTTTCCGTTTTGCGCAGCTTGTGCGTCAAAATTTTGAACAAAGGCGGCCGTGTTGTCCATCCGCGCCTGCAATCCTGATTTCTCCGTTTGCAGTCCACCCAAGTCCCCTCTTGCTCGGGTCAAAACGGCCATTTGATCGGCTGCTTTCAAGCTTTGAAGCTGGGTTTTGAGGGCGGAAAGTCGTTGATTGAGGTCGGTTTCTTCTGCTTCAAATTTTTTGATATCGTGGTCGAGGATTTCCAGGTTCTTTTTTCGACCAATTTTTTTGCCTTCAAAAAGTCCGACGGAGCCTCCGGACAAGGAGAATTTGCGGCGGGTGAAGCTACCGGATTTAGAAAGGATGATAAGTCCTTCTGGGGCATCCAGTGGATTGTAGCCATCTTCCACAATGACCACATTGGCCAATAAAAATTCGAACAAAGGCCGGTAAGTAGGGTCCACTTCGATCAGTTCGATGGCTCGGGTACCGACGGGGACGAGAGCGAGGGCGGGCTCGTAATGGTGGAAATGATCGATTAGAAAGAAGTTAGCGCGACCTTTTTGGCTTTGGCTAAGCAATTGGATGGCTTGGACGGCGGTATCTGCGTTGGGAGCGACGTAGTAATTCAGGTATTGTTCGAGGTAATTTTCGATCACTACCCGGTATTCCTCGCGCACATAAATAAGGTCGGAGAGCAGGGGTACATTTTTGGCCCAGTCCTTCTGTTGGCTCAAGAATTTGATGCTTTCGGGGAAGCCTTCCAAGCTTTCGACCATACTTTTGGTCAGCTTGAACTCATTGCGTCGTGCATCGAGCACCCGGTTGTGGTCGGCTAGTTTTTTGGAAAGGCTTTCAATCTCTTTTTCTGTCCGTTCGAGTTGTTCTCTTCTATGTTGCTCTGCTTTTTCCAGCAGGTCAATTTTTTTGTTTTGCTCTGCTTCGGCGGCATCCAGTCCTTCAATTTTTTGTTGGAGTTGTTTCATCTCCTCTCGACGGCTGGCAACATCGGCGAGGGTACGTTCAACATCTCGGCGCAGGTTTTCGATTTGGTTGAGTTGGACGGCCCGTTTTTTTTCCAGCTCGACGATTTGCCGCTCTAGCTGTTGTTGTTCTTTGACAAATTCTTCCAGGTTGCCTTTGAGCAAGTGGTGGTCGGAGCGGACTTTTTCGAGTTTATTTTTTGCGAGTTCGAGGTTTTCCTCCAATTCAGCTTCCACTCGTTTTTCATAGTTCAAGTCTGTTTGGTAGCCTTCAATTTCGATTTCCAGTTGGCGGATAGCTTCCACTGCTTTGTGGATTTGGTCATCGATCCGTTTCAGGTCTTGGTCTACGAAGGAGCGTTTTTGCTCCAACATTCCCTTTTCATTTTCTTTGCTTCGGATGCGTCCGGTGAGGCGGTTCACCTCCTGTTGTTGCTCGGAAAGGGAAGTTTCCTTATCCAGATGGCTTTTTCGAAGGGCTTCGGTTTCTGCTTCGGTTTGCCGGATTTGGATTTCGAGGGCCCGGTAGTCGGTTTCCTCTTTAGCGATTTTGGATTCGGTCTCTTTATAGGAGATTTTGTGGCGGGCCAGGTTTTGGACAGCCAGTTCTATACTTATTTTTTTGAATTCGTCTTTTAGTTCATAGAATTTTTGGGTTCTACTGGCTTGTTTTTCCAGTTTTTTCAACTGGTCTTCGATTTCGAAGAGTAAGTCTTCCACCCGGTCCAAGTCGGCAGCGGTAGCTTCCAGTTTTTGTTTGGTTTCGTGTTTACGGGCTTTGTATTTACTTACTCCGGCGGCTTGTTCGAACATCCGGCGGCGGGAGTGCTCGCGATCGCTAAGTAGGTCTTCCACCATTCCCAGGGCGATGATTGCATAGGAATCAGGTCCGATTCCGGTATCCAGGAAGAGGGAGGTGATGTCTTTTAAACGGCAGGGGACACCATTAAGTCGGTATTCACTTTCGCCGGAGCGGTAGAGAATTCGGCTAATAGCGACATTGGCATATTCGGTGGGAAGAATATTTTTGGTATTTTCGAAGGTCAGAGTGACTTGAGCTACCTGTGCTTCCTTTCTTTTCTTGGTTCCATTAAAGATCACGGAAGCCATTTTGTCCAAGCGCAGTTGTCCACTTTTTTGCTCCCCCAGCACCCAACGAACGGCATCGACCACATTGCTTTTGCCGGAACCATTCGGTCCGACCACCCCTGTCACGTCTGAGTTGAAGTGAAGGACGGTCTCATTGGCGAAGGATTTGAATCCTTTTAGTTCTAACGTTTTTAACCGCATAAGGGGCGCGAAAATACGATGCAAAATGATATTTTGCAAGTGAAACAGGGAAATCCTGGGAGGCTAAGAGTGCGGGTGAAGGCCGCTCTTTCTGAATGGGAGGCTAAAAAAGTGGTTTTTTTAGCGATTGATCACTGCTCGGACTGCCACGCTCGCCATATTTAGACCAAATAAGGCTGGAATGTAAGAGATAGTGCCATAGAAGGAGCGCTTGAAACGGCTACCATCGGTGAGCATGCAAGTTTCTTTATCCACCAATTCGGAGGAAAAAACAGCGGTTACCCCTCTGCGTACCCCTTTTCTGCGGAGTCCTTTTCGGATTTGCTGAGCAAAAGGGCAGTTGTAGGTTTCTGAGATGTCGGCGATTTTTACCTTGGAGGGATCTACCCGCCCCCCGGCTCCCATACTACTCACAATCGGCACCTCTTTTTGTTTGCAGGTGACGATGATATATTGCTTGGGTTGAATGGAGTCAATGCAATCAAAAACAAAATCGTACCGCTGATCGATCAAGGCATCTACGGTTTCGGGCGTGATAAAGGATTGCAGGATGGTGAGTTCCAGGTCAGGATTGATATCCTTCAATCGGGTAGCCATTACCTCTGTTTTGGGTAGTCCCACCGTACTGTGAAGGGCAGGTAATTGCCGATTGGTATTGGTAAGGTCAACGGTATCCCCATCGACGATCGTGAGTTTGCCAATTCCAGCTCTTGCGAGGAATTCAACGGCGTAGCTTCCCACGCCTCCCACCCCGATAACGAGAATATGTGTATTTTTGAGTGCCTCAAGGCCTTCGGACCCGACCAAAAGTTCTGTTCGCTGCAACCAGTGCGGAGATAAATTCTGTTCTGACATTGTTGAATGTAAATAGGAGTGCAAAGGTAGAACGTATTACCTTTGCCCTGTTAAAATTTATGCCGCATAAAATTACCAACAGGATAAATTGAGCTAATCATTGTGCCCCATTCAATTTACAATTTGCTTGGGAAAATGAATGGTTCATTCTCTGTTTTAAGACGCTTTTAATACCGATTTGACTTCACATATGCAAAAAGAGTGGTTTGCCGATTGGTTTGATTCACCATATTACCATATTTTATATCAAAAACACGATGAAGCGGATGCGCGGGCGGCGTTGGATCAGTTATTACATGCCTTGCATTTGAAGGAGGGAAGTCGGGTTTTGGACCTTGCTTGCGGGAAAGGTCGGCATGCGCGGTATTTAGCAGACCAGGGTTTTGATGTAACCGGCTTGGATATTTCCAACCAAAGCATTGCCTTTGCTCGGCAATTTGAGCACGATCGCTTGCATTTTTACCAGCACGATATGCGTCTGCCGTTTCGAATCAATTACTACGACGCGGTGGTGAATTTTTTCACTTCTTTTGGTTATTTTGAAACTGACCGGGATCATTTGAAAAGCCTGCAAAATATTGCAAAAGGGCTCAAGCCTGGTGGATTGTTCTTGCTGGACTATTTTAATTCTGTCCTGGTGCGCCGGCAATTGGTTCCTGAAGAGCACAAAATGATAGACGGTTTGGATTTTAAGGTAAGCAAATGGGTGGATGATCAGCGGGTGTATAAGCAAGTGAATGTCCAACAGGGAGGCAAGCAGTTTTGTTTTCAGGAACGGGTGCGTTTATTTGAGTTGAACGATTGCCTCCAGTTGCTGGAAAAGGCGGGATTAGAGCTCGTTCAGACCTATGGAAATTACCAATTGGAGCCATTTGAAGCAGATCGTTCGCCTCGCCTCATTTTAATTGCCCGAAAAGCATGATTGAATTTCTTGAGCAACTAATGGAGTGGGACCGCAGTCTTTTTTTAGGCATCAATCGGGGATTGAGCAATCCGGTGTTTAATGTGGTGCTTCCTTTCGTTCGGGAGCGAGCACTCTGGATTCCGCTTTATCTTTATTTGCTTTATTTGGCATTCTCTCGGTTCCACCGCAAGACTGCTGTGACGCTGGTTCTCGGATTGGCGCTTTTTGCGGGTGGAGCGGATTTTACCAGCAGCACATTGATCAAAAAGAACGTACAGCGGCTTCGGCCCTGCAACGAACCTAGTTTAAAAGAGCAGGTCATTCTCCGTCTGGACCACTGTGGAAGCGGATATAGTTTTACCTCCTCGCACGCTTCGAATCATTTTGCGGTCGCTGTGTACTTAAGCGGCTGGTTTGGTTTCATGGGGCGCTGGGTTCGACCTGCCTTTCTATTCTGGGCTTTTTCCATTGCTTTTTCACAAGTGTATGTAGGAGTACATTACCCATTGGATGTCCTTTTTGGTGGCCTGCTTGGGGCCCTTTTCGGTTGGTTCGGACAAAAAGTTTCTCGTACCTTTGCGGGCACTAACAAATAAGACGTAACAACAATATGCAACACATTTCAGTGATTGGTGGAGGGACCATGGGCAACGGGATTGCCCACGTATTTGCCCAGTATGGTTTTCAAGTAAACTTGATTGATGTTCAACAAGCAGCGTTGGACAAAGCCATCGCTACCATTTCTAAAAACCTGGACCGGCAGGTAGCCAAAGGCAGTCTGACCGAGGCAGAAAAAGCAGCCACCCTTCAGCGGATACAACTTTTTACCCAACTGGAGGAAGGAGTAGCAAATGCCGACCTGGTAGTGGAGGCGGCAACCGAAAACGTGGATTTAAAGCTTCGAATCTTCCGAGAAATGGATGCTGCCGCTCCCGATGCAGCCATTTTGGCCACCAATACGTCCAGCATTAGCATCACTCAAATCGCTGCCGCCACAAAGCGTCCGGCCCAAGTGATTGGGATGCACTTTATGAACCCAGTACCCGTTATGAAGTTGGTGGAAGTAATTCGAGGCTATGCCACTTCTGATGCGGTAACTGCGACCATTATGGATCTTTCCCGACGCCTTGAAAAAACACCCGTAGAGGTAAACGATTACCCTGGTTTTGTGGCGAATCGAATTCTGATGCCTATGATCAACGAGGCTATTTATACCTTGTACGAAGGAGTGAGTGGGGTGCAAGAAATTGATACGGTGATGAAACTGGGGATGGCCCATCCAATGGGTCCTCTGCAGCTGGCCGATTTTATTGGACTGGATGTTTGCCTGGCCATTTTGAGGGTATTACACGATGGTTTTGGGCAGCCCAAATACGCTCCCTGTCCATTGTTGGTGAATATGGTGATGGCAGGTAAATTAGGGGCTAAAAAAGGAGAGGGTTTTTATGTGTACACGCCCGGCTCCAAAGAACTGGTGGTGAGCCCATCCTTTACCTAATGGAAGAAATCCTGCGCGATATTGCTTCCCGTAAATTCGCCCCTTTGTACTTGCTACACGGGGAAGAGTCCTTTTTTATCGATAAAATAGAGGCAGCGATCGAACAACAGGTGCTGTCGGAGGCGGAGAAGAGCTTCAATCAAACCATCGTTTATGGAAAGGATACGGATCCCATGGGCCTGTTGGATGTGCTTCGGCGGTATCCGATGATGAGCGAACGGCAAGTGGTGATTTTACGGGAGGCACAGGACGCAAAAGGGTTGGATCAATTGATTCCTTACTTTAATCAACCCATGTCCAGTACGGTATTTGTGCTCTGTCATAAGCATAAAAAGCTGGATATGACAACTAAAGTGGGGCGTGCCCTAAAAGCAAATGCTGTCGTATTTGAAGCTAAAAAGTTGTACGACAATCAGGTGCCCGATTGGATCGGCAGTTATACCAAAAGCCACGGCCTCTCCATTGAAGCAGCTGCTTCCCAGTTAATGGCGGAATATTTAGGCACTGATTTATCAAAAGTTGCCAATGAAATCGATAAGCTGGCGCTGAACCTGTCAAAAGGGACCAGCATAAATACCCGACATATTGAGGAATATGTCGGTATCAGCAAGGAGTATAATATTTTTGAATTGCAAAAAGCGCTGGCTACCCGCGACCTGGAGCGCGTCACTCGAATCCGACTGTACTTAGAGGGGAATATTCGTAAAAATCCCCTATTGATGATTGTATCGAGTCTTTTTTCCTTTTTTTCCAAAGTTTATTTATTGCATTTTCTAAAAAATAGCAGCGAGGCAGAAAAGCTGAAAGTACTTGGACTGAAATCTGAATGGGCCATGCGAGAGTATAAAACCGCGGTTGGGAGGTACAGCCTCGCGCACACTCAATACATCCTTTCGGTTTTAAAAGAGTACGATTTACGCTCCAAAGGAATCGGAAACGACAGCACCAGCAACCCGGACGAACTGCTGTTAAAAGAATTATTTTGGAAAATATTAAACGGGAGCCCAACAGTATAATATTTAAAAAACGTCTTACATTGCAACCAATTTTATCGGACAATGGCATTTTTCGGAAGTCATAAGTATTCAGAGGAAGAATTGGTTGCCGGTTGTATCTCGAACGACCGTCGGGCCCAAGAGGCGCTTTACCGGCGTTTCTTTCCTGAAATGATGCGTATGTGTCTTCGGCATACCCGGGATGAAGATAAAGCTATTGAAATAGTTAATACTGGTTTCCTGAGGGTGTTCAGAAAGTTGCACACCTACGGATTCAAAGGGAGCCTGGAAGGTTGGGTGCGCCGATTGATGTATCATTGTGTTGCCGACTACTTTCGTGAAAACGCCCGTTACTCCCATTTTTTGGTATTTGAAGAATGGGATCAGCCAATTCCGGAGCGCAGCCATGACCGGTTTTTTGAAGAAGACATCTTGACAGAAGTTCAAAAACTACCCAGGATGTCGCAACAAGTCTTTCGTATGTACGCCATTGAAGGATTTAACCACTCAGAAATATCGGAGGCCTTGGGGATCAGCGAGGGAACTTCCAAGTGGCATTTGAGCAATGCCCGACAAAAATTAAAAGAACAACTCATTGCGATTGGTTTTACGACTCGAACAGCATAAATAATTTGGAAAAGCACGTCCTGTATGAACCGCGATAAGGAACAAGTTGATAAAGGCTGGGAACGCATGAAGGTATTATTGGAGGAGGAGTTGCCCCCTTCTAGTACCCCACTTATGCGTTTTGGATGGTGGTCGACCTTGGCAACCCTCGTGGTAGTAGTGGGTAGTGCGATTCCGCATTACCGAACGCCCCTCGTACCTTTTCGCCCTCCTAAACAGGAACTAGCGGTCTCCACAGATCCTTCCCTTAAGGAATCGGTGGACCTGCTCAATAACCCGCAACTCCATTCCAGCGCTCTTCCTAAGTCAGCGCTGAAGCAAAAACAAGTTGGGCTACCGGTTGTGGACCATGGGCAGCCAGTTTCGTTGCTTTCATCCGAGGCTTTTACGATTCAACTGCCTGTCCTTCCAAAGAAGATTGCTGTGCTTCAGGGATTGCCGGGGCAATCCTTGCATCCGCTCTCTTCTCCTGTTCTTGCCCCCGCGAGGACAGTGCAACCGGTCCGCCCACACAGATCCAACATCGGAAAAGTCTTTAGGCCGGGCTTATTATTAGGAGCCAATTTCTTTCAGGTGAAACAACTTCCTGGATTTGTAGGTGGGCTCACGCTCGATTTGGGTCCTGCCCATCAGCGCTGGGGTGTTCAGACGGGCTTATTGTACCGTTCCCAGGTGTATGCTGGGGAGAGCCGTCCCGTTATCCCGGTCACTTATCAACAGTTTCAGGCAGCCACTGGTCATACGGACCAAGACCTTACTAACCTGCCTAACTCATCTTTATTGATCAACACCGCCAATCGTATGCTGGTCCCTGTGATCAGATCACATCAGTTGGAAACCCCTTTGCTGCTATTTTTCTCTCCTGTATCGAAGTCACGGCTTTATGCAGGGGCCACGTTTATGCGGCACATCTGGATTGAAAGTGCCGATCGCAGTTTGTTTACCTACGACCTGAGGGTAGTTCAGAATCCTAGTTCCGCTACAACGGGTAAATTAAGCAATGAACTGATCAATCAACTCTCGCCTTGGGAGCGCAATTGGCAGTTGGGATTGAGTTACACTTTTTTCCGAAAAGTAGAGGTAGGCTTGTTTTATCGCTCTACCATGCGGCCTGTTCCAGCGCTTGCTGATGTATCCAGGCTGTTCGACAAATGTTATAACTGTAGCCTCAAGTACCCGGAGGCAGAGCAGCGTACCCAAGAAAGTTTGCGACCACAGGCAGTTCAGTTAAACCTTCGTTACCAGTTTTAACATGATTCCAATGCAGCGATGGTGGCTCTGGTGTTTTTTTCTGGTAGTTGCGCACAGCAAGGCTCTACCCGGCCAGGTAGGCTTTGTGCCAGAAAAGGTGATTGTCAAAGCCAGCACCATTAACCTGCGTTCCAGTCCCTTGCTAACAAATGGAAATATCATCGCACGATTAAAAGAGGGCACGGTCTTGGAAGTAGTAGAACTACATGATCAAGGAGCGATGGTAGAGTTGAATGGACGCTGGTCACCTTGGTACAAACTCCGAACAGATTCCGGTCAAATTGGATATGCCTTGGGCGATTTTTTGAGTCCCTCATGGGTTATCCAATACGAGGATACATGGATTGACGGGAATATTCCCGCCCTAAACTGGTATGGAATTTACCAAAAAGATGCTCATTCCGACGAAATTCGAAGGGTTCGGGTCCGAAAAAAGGCAGTGTATTCAGAGGCCCAAGAAGATACGCTGTTTGTACTTCGAACAGATCAATTAGATACGGCCAAGTTTTTAATTGGTACCCTGGAGACCATGCAGGAGGGCTACGCTGGCCCCCTGGGTTCTATGGATGCAGTGGGCTGGTTTGCGGCTGGAGAGATGAGTCCAGGAATTCAAGTACCCGTGGTCACGGGGAGAGAAAACGAATTTATGGCTCCTGTAAGCTCTTATTTTTTGGTAGCAACGGGTTGTGCGGATTGGGTAGACAATGCCATGTCTGTCCGCGATTACAAACTAAGAATGGTCGAAGTGCAGGCTGAAGAGCAGCAAATTCAAGACCTAAGTCCTTGGTTAATTTGTGAGCACCAGCACCCACCAACGGTTCAATTGCTTTGGTACGGAGATTTGGACTGTGATCGAGTGCCCGACTTGCTTATCCACGATTGTCCTTTTGAGATGGGCTGCAGAACGTCCCTCTTTTTGAGCTCAAAGGCCAAACAGAACGAATTGGTCCGGAAAGTGGGGGAGTTTTTCTGGCAGGGCAACTAATTTTAACCAGTTTTATTTTGATCAAAAATGCGCCTGCAAGGCCTTGTAAACCAAGTCCACCGGCAACCCCATCACATTGGGATAGGAGCCTTCCATCTTACTGATTTTACAATGCCCAATCCACTCTTGTGCGCCATAGGCTCCCGCTTTGTCATAAGGCTGGTAGGTCTGTAGGTAATACTCGATTTCTGACTCTGAGAGTTCATCAAACCAGACCTTGGTATGCCCAGAAAACACCACTTCTTTTTCCAAGGAAAGCAGGCAGACTCCCGTTACAACGGTATGTTGGCGTCCAGAAAGCAGTCGCAGCATCCGGGCTGCTTCGTCGTAATCAGCTGGCTTATTCAAAATTTGCTGATCAATCAAAACCGTAGAATCGGCTGCTAGCAGGATGGTGTTGCCACTCAACAAGTGCTTACCTGCCAGCGCTTTTCGCTGAGCGAGCATTGGGGCAACTTCCTCTATGGGCATCGTGGGATCAAAGTCCTCCTCGGTGTCGAGTTCGACCACTTGGAATTCAAATCCGGCTTCCCGGAGTAACTGACTTCTTCTTGGGCTTTTAGAGGCGAGTAAAAGCGGTCGCATGGATTATTGTTTTTTCTTTTTTGTTTTTCCGAAAATATCTTTGTCTTTTTCTACCGTTCTTTCTATAGATGGAGGTTCTTCCTGAAAATCATTGAAGACTTTTTCGATAAATTTCCACTGTCCTTTTTCAAGTTTGAATCCTTCATAACTTCCGTCTGGCACGCCCATAAAGCCCCTGCCATAAGGGCTGGGAATGGGGATCAAGTGGTCAACGAGGACCATCTGGTACAGTTCATCCCAGTTGCAACGGACCGAAGATTCTGCCGCGTATTGGTAAATCTGACGGTATTCCGGCCCTCCCCGAGGAGTGTTTTCTTTTTGAAAAACGGGGGCTCCAAATTTGGGCTGCCCGTTTTCGTCAAAATAAAGTACCTCAATCAGTTTGCGTTTTTCAAAAAACTCGAATGCATCGTAACCAATCAACAAGTATTTTCTTCCTTGCTTGGTATCAAATTGACGAATGGTGTAATACAATGCCCCATACCAGCGATCGGGCGTCAGTGTTTCCCGAAGTGGTTTATAGTCCAACGAATCGCTTCGGTCAATCAAAGGAAACAGCTGAAGATCTTTGCTGTTGCGTTGAATGGCACCGTAATAGCGATAAGTTGAATCATTGACATAGAGCTGCCAGGTGAATATCCTAAAACTGCTATCTGGTGGAGTCAAAATAGAAATGCTTTTCAGTCGATCAAATGGATACTGAAAGGAATTTGGCGTTTTGAGGGTCTGGACCAATCGGGTAATGAGTTGTCGGCAGGCACCAAAGCGCTCGGATTCAATAGAGTCGTTCACCACCAAAAAAGCGATCATAGCCAGGGTGTCCTCTGCTGCCTTCAATCGTTCTATTTGCTCCGGTAGGAGGCTGGGTGTGTGTTTCTTCTTAGATTGTGCTTGCAGTGAGCTGGTGGATAGACCAATAACCAAAAAAAGCAAGCTGAGGAAAATACGTAATTTTATCATTAAATCAAATAGGTATATATAATTCCCTTGCTGAACAGAGTTTACCCTAAACGACGGATTGCGGTAAAAATTACCCAGATAGGGGTTGTTTCCAGAAGTATTTTTTGAGATATTTGTGCAAAAATAGAACTACTTTGAAAAAGATCAGCATTATAACGGGCGCTTCCCGCGGAATTGGTCGGGAAATTGCCACCCGATTGGCAAAAGAGGGGCATTTTGTAGCCTTGGTTGCGCGAAATGAGGAAGAAATCCGCGAACTGGAATTTGAGATTGACAGTGCTGGAGGAAAATCCAGGGGGTATCCTTTGGACCTTTCAGACGAAGCAGCAGTGGAGGCCATGGTCGCTGAGTTGCGCGCGCAGTTTGGTCGGATCGATATTTTGGTAAACAATGCTGGGATTGGGGTATTCAAGCAGGGGTACACTATTTCAACGGAAGAATGGGACCGGGTGTTTGAGGTGAATGTTCGCGGTTCCTTTTTGATGACCAGGGCAGTTTTACCGGCGATGCTAGAGGCAGGTGCTGGGCACGTAGTCGCTATTGCTTCCGATGTCTCCAAGCGTACCTTTGCGAATGGCTCCTTGTATTGTGCCTCTAAATATGCCCAGGATGCTTTTTTCTCCGGTCTTCGTAAGGAAGTACGAGCCTCCGGAATAAAGGTCAGCGTGGTGTACCCTGGTCTTGTAGATACGTTTTTTCACGACGGAACCCCAGGTCAACCACATCGGGCGGAGTACCTTAAGCCGCACGATATCGCAGACGCTGTGGCCTATATCCTGAACGCACCTGCACATGTAGTGGTAGATGAGTTGATGCTGCATCCCTTGGTACAAGATTATTAAGCGGGCTACCAGGCTGGTTGTATCCGCTGGAACGATTGTTTGGAGGATACTTTTTTGAAAAAAACTACCGAACCCTGTTCTTTGGTATAGCTCTTTTACCCTACATTTATCCATTCAATAAATGTTGTAAAAGATGAAAAAAGGTAATTGGTATTCTTTGTTCCTATTTATTTTGCTGGGTTTTATCCCCGCAAAAGAGGCGTTTACTCAAATATTGGTGTCCAGCACTTACAAGGGTGTTCGTAGTAAAGCGCAGCTGATAAATCAGCTGGGGGTTCCTTTTATACAGTACGGAGCCAAATATTACAAAGTCACCTATACCTCTCTGGATGCTCAAGGCCTGCCGGACACACTGTCCGGTTTGTTGGTAGTGCCAGATCAGGCTGATAAAGTGTTTCCGAGGTTGGTGTACCAACATGGAACTTCCAGTTGTAAAACCTGTGTGCCTTCTCGGTATGGAACTCCGGGTGGGGGAGAAGGGGAGATTGGCTTGTTGTTTGCCGGTATGGGTTACATTGCATTGCTACCGGATTATGTTGGCATGGGTGATGGACGAGGTTTTCACCCATACGTACATGCTGATACGGAGGCTCGTGCTGCGATCGACTTTTTAGCTGCACATACCGAGTGGAACAGTCAGCAAGTACCTAAAAGCAACGATCAGCTGTTTATTACGGGTTATTCACAAGGGGGACATGCCGGAATGGCGCTTCACAGAGCCCTTGAATTGGCAGCCAACCCTGTTGGAACGGTGACTGCAGCAGCTCACCTTTCTGGGCCATACAGTATTTCAGGTGTGATGCGGCAGCAAATATTGAGTGAGGCTCCTTACTACTACCCGGCTTACATTCCCAATACGGCCCTTTCTTATCAGACCGTTTACGGCAACCTTTATACGGAATTGACCGATTTATTTAAGCCTGAGTATGCCAATTTGATCCAACAATACTATGAAGGTTCCATTGATTTGATTCAGCTGAACCAGGGTTTGATCAATACCCTCACCGCGTTAACGGGGGCCTCGGTCCCCCGAAGGATGTTTCAGGAAGCTGCAGTAGCCTCCATTGAAACGGATCCGCAGCATCCTGTCAACCTCGCCCTGGCGGATAATGACGTGTACCAGTGGGCCCCAGTGGCACCCACCCGTATTTTTTATTGTATGGCGGATGATCAAGTTCCCTTCCAGAACAGTGTCGTAGCTCGCGACAGTATGCTAGCAAGGGGGGCAAGTAGCCTAGCAGCGGCCGACCTGGATCCCAATGCGGATCATGGAGGTTGTGTGGCTCCTGCCCTTACCCAGACGATCCTCTTTTTTGCTGGTTTTCAACAGATCACTACCGATTCTAAACAACCCGAGGTGGAGCTGATGGATTGGTCGCTACAACCCAACCCAGCATCTGATGACTGTCGGGTGTTCCCAGTCTCTGAAGGTGCTGTGGTGCGTGTTTTCGATACCCAGGGGAGGCTTGTTGCCGAATACCATGGAGAAACAAGTGGTCAAGTGCTGTTTTCGGTGCTGGGTTGGCCATCTGGCGTGTATGCGGTCCAGGTGGTGGATGCAGTTTATGGGGTAAGAACCCGGTTGTTGCGCGTGTAGA
>JBKDAM010000101.1:0-4080 GCA_046316495.1 Chitinophagales bacterium | reverse complement strand
GTTGTAGGTAACAATCACCCGTTGAGAGCAAGAAGCCGTGTTACCACCACAATCGACCGCTGTCCAACGACGGGTAATAGTCCCTTTGTTACACAGCGTATCGAATTGATTGTAGGCAACTGAGTACGTAATGGTATCCATACAGCAATTGTCCTGACCGGTAGCGGTTTCGTATGCCCACAGGCTTGGATCAAATGCTTCGCAGGAAACCGTGACATTGGCTGGAGCCGTGCAGATCGGTTTGATCTTATCTTCTACAAGTACATTCACCATACACTCGTTGTAGTTACCCAAGTGCGCATCAAATCCAATAGAGCCGCTAGCTGGGGACGCATCGTACACACGGAGTATCACAGATACCGTATCGCTCAGGTCACTGCAGCAGAACTTCACTTCATCGTGGAAAAGGGTATCGGTCTGACAATCGTTGCTATTCATCCGACGTGCCTTGAAGAACACAGGGCCACAATTATCTACTGAGCCATCGTCGAAGGTGCCTGCATTTACCAACGCTGTTCCGTCTGCAGCTAAAGCCACTTGGGTGAATTCATCGCAAGCCAGAGCAGGAGGAACCAGGTCTTCGATGGTCAAAAGGAACTGACAAGAAGAAAGGTTATTGCATCCATCCTCTGCAGTATAAGTAACTGTGTAGGTATTTCCTTTTGGCAAACACTGCGTATAGGAGAAGACAGCCATTGTATCTGCGTCCCAGTAGTTATTACCGGGGAAATCAGAAAGCGTTCCAGGCAATGTGTAAGAGAACTGATTGCCCGTGGCGGGATCGGCACCTGAAATTTTCGCTTTCAGGCTAATCACACCAGAACATCCTTCTGTGAGCAACATATTCGGTAGTGCTGCTGTTGCGCAGCAAGCAGCCGGATCGGTGCTTACCGTTACATTTCCAGGACATGCGAACTGAGGGCCCCCAAAATCCTTTACTCGGATAATCTGAGTGTGCTTGACTGGGTTGGAGGAACTAATGGGCAAACAAGTATTGCGCACCACCCATTCACGAAGAATTTCAAAGGATCCCCCGCAGATTTGTTGCACAACATCTGTATAGCTAATGGATGCAGAACAAATGGTACCCTGTCCGATCGGTGCTCCGTCGATGCTTGGAGCCCCGGTATTTACCGGTGCTGTAGCCAATGGGTTTCCATAAGTATCCTCACAGTCTACCGTGATATCGGACGGCAGAACAAGTTCAGCCATATCGAACGATTTGATGGTAATTACCTGCGTGCAAATCGATTGGTTACCCCAAACATCCGTCACCAGGAAGGTACGGGTGATAACCCGACGTGGATTACCACATTCTCCGTTATCAACGATCTCATCATCGATCTGAACACTAGTAGCAGAACAATCTGTAATCTGAACATTGCCGGTAGTTGAAACAGCGGTTGACTCACTACAAGCTACCGTAACATCTGCTGGGCAAGTAATAGCCGGTGCCAACTTATCTTCAATTTTCACAACCCCCATACATAGATTTCCGCTGATGGAATGGGTTAGTTGATAGGTATAATACTTACCAATATCCCCTGCATTTACAGTAGCGGGCAGCCAAGGTCCATTACCCATCGGAAGCGTTTTGTCCAGCGTAACAGAATAGTCATCATAGCAACCGTAAGTTCCTTCCAATGCATCGTCACCCGTCAAACTATAAGCGCAGCTTGCATCAAGCGATACATAGATGGTGTCATTACATACAACGGTAGTGGGTGTTCCAACCACTTGAACAATTTTGGTCACTGACTGCTTACAGCCTGGATCCAATTGTGCAGCAGAATCACTTCCAACTACTGGAATTCCATTAATTTGGATAAATGGCTGAGCTGCTCCAGCATTAAATACCGCCATCACCGTATGGAATCCCTCTCCTAGCTGATTTGCATTAAATACGGTAGTTGCCTGACCATTGACCGTCACATTTTCAATCACCCCTGAAGCGTTACCGTACTCCCCAACTTCAATCGTAAATTCTGGAGTAGACAAACAGAATGGGTCATTCAAGTTTGTGAAGTACGCGTTTGGATAATAGCATTTATTTGAAATCGTGAATTCATCCGTTCCATTGCTAAAGGTTGCTGTGTAGCCTAGAGCGTCCACATGACGACCTCGTAAACTGTAAAATACAGCTTCCTCTAATTCATCGATAGTACCATCACCATCATTATCTACCCCATCGTTATTGCCTGCAATTAAGGTTATACCCGCAGCAATCAAAACTGGTGAAGCGGGAGGTGCTGGACTATTTTCAGTGTACAAACCATTGTTGCCAACCAACGTCCAAATCTGACCAGCAAGCGCGTGAATTTGAATAAATTCACCAAACTGACCATTATCGGCCGTGGTAGCATTATCCAGACAAACACATGGATCGGAACCTGTAACATCGTAGGATGGGGAACAATTTGCATTGCCCTGTAAAATTGTGACAAAAGCAACACAAGTGCCGGTATTTCCACAAGGGTCTGTAACAGTCAAGGTCACCGCTACCGGGCTCAAATCATAATCTGCGCATGAGAAGGTAGTCTGGCTAGCTGTAAAACCTAGGTTTGCATTAACTGCACAGTTATCGGTTGATCCCCCATCCAACTGCTTGGCAGTGATGGCTGCAGATCCGAAATTGTTCAGTGTCACCGTAAGATTTTGACATACCGCTATCGGTGCAGTCGTATCATATACATCAATTACCTGGGTGTGTTGACGCGCATTTCCAGCACAATCGGTAACCGTCCAAGTCCTTGTTAATGTATAATCGTAGTGCGCACAAACCGTAGGATCAACATTTTGGGTGCTGGTTTCGGAGAATGACACTGTCAAATCTCCGCTACAATTATCGTTGACGTCATTGACGGTCAGCGGACTGCAAATTCCATTTCCATGGAACACACAATTAGATGGGATATCCTGGCACTCTACTGTGATATCAGATGGCATTGTGATATCTGCATCAAACTCCGGTTTCTGTGAATCTACCACTGTGACCTGGAAAGAGCAAGTTGCCGTATTTCCACTATCATCACTTGCCTGATAAACAACCGTTAAAGGGCTTGGAGGACATGTCAATGGGATTACTTCACCAGGTACAGGGCCGGAAAGCTGGGTTATTATCACCTGGCTACACAAATCATTGGCAGCTGGAATTGACCAGTTTACCTTGGCAGAACATTGGTCTGGATCATTGCTCACCATGACCATCGTAGTAGGACAAGTAATGAATACCGGTGCTGTCGCGTCATTAATCACGATTGGTGTAGAGCAAGTACTAGTATTGCCACTCAGGTCAGTTACTGTAAACGTAATTACACCACCAGAAACATTCACACCCGCAGATGGATTTTGAGTAATAGAGGCAATACCACAAGCATCCGTTGCAACTACCTGACTCACTAAGGAAGGTACCACTCCAACACAACCCACCAAATTAAAGGTCGGTGGACAAGAAGTAATTACCGGGTCAACTGCATCTCGTACGGTTACTGTGGCAACGCAAGCGCTGCTATTACCTTGCTGATCTGTTACAATCAATTGAATGTTATTGTCACCAACATCGGCACAGTTAAAATTAACCGATGCAGGTAGGAACTGGAGATCAGATGCCAAAGTACAGTTATCGTTTGATCCACTATCCAATTGAGAAGCCGTTACTACTGCGGCACCAGATGCATCCAAGTCAATCGTAATGTCCTGGCAAATCGCATTCGGAAGTTGTCCGTCCACTACGGTAATACTAAACGAACATTCAGTAGAATTTCCTGCCAAGTCAACAGCTGTGAATACAACTGTATTTTCACCTAATTCAAAACACTGTCCTGAAGTAAATCCTGCGGTTTGTGTAACTACAACCGTTCCACATTCATCAAGCGCTGCAGGTGCAGTCAACACCACACTCGCGCAACACTGATCAACTTCTGTGTAAAGGGTAATATCGGTCGGACAAGCCGTAAACACCGGCGCTGTCTCGTCTTCTACTGATGTTACTGTCTCACTGATGCTCGCCGTACAACCCACACCGTCCGTTACCGTTACCGTGTAGCTGCCCGCTGATAAACCAGAGGCCAGGGATAAACC
>JBKDAM010000100.1:0-6528 GCA_046316495.1 Chitinophagales bacterium | reverse complement strand
ATAAATCCGTTCAATAGTTCAAATACAGCATCAGGAACTGGAACAACCAGTAGTTTAGTTCTTCAAACTTTACCAGGAGATTTGGTAATTGACGTAATTTCGAAAAATGCAGCATCGGGTTTTTCAAACGTGCAAGCACCTCAGCAAATACTATTTCAGGGAGGTACAAATGATATTCAAGTAGGCACGAGTCAGCAGTCTGCGTCGAGTGCCACTACGACAATGGTTTGGAACTGGACAGGGAATCAAAATCAAGTATATGCCACAATTGGAGGCACCATCGATGGCTCCAGTAACCTTGCCAGCTTCACGTTATCGCCTGCCTTGTGTAGCAATCTTACCATACCAACTGGACAGACTGTAAGTGCTAGCGTACGATTTCGAGTAACCTCTGGGACCATGCCCAGTGGAACAGTTAGGTCAAATGCGGTAATTTCCTCGGGTGGTACTACCATATTTAATGGTACGACTGCCACTGTTACTTTTACCACTGGCTCTGGAGGGGTAGGTAGCACAGGTACTTTAACTTGGACAGGAACTACTACGGCTGCTCATAACTTAATAATAGGTCAGACGATTAGGTTGGATGTTTCCAATGAAAATTCAGCAGTTCAATACCGGTTGCTGTATGATAGCCAAAATGCGCCCTCCTTTATATCGATTCCAACTTCAGCTTCCACATCCATTCAAGTGACCTCCTTCGATGTGTATGATGCAGCATACAACGGTGGATCTATCACTTTAATAGAGCCATTATCGACAACTGTTTATCCGCGAGCGACCGTTTCAACACAATTTGGTTACGAGGATATTACTGGGCTTGATTTTAAATTAAATTCAACCTTGACAGTTCCTGGAGTGCAAGTTGCAGCTTCTGGATGTACTAAAACCTATGAATATGCATGGACTCCAACGGTAGGAGGAGATTATAACATGGTTGCAACTGCAAGAGAAGGGCTAGAGGGTACGGTTACAGATATCGATTCGTCTTTTGTGGCTATCTGTCCATTGACAGTGACGGGCACTATAACTACGTCCCCCTCTTGTACTACCCCGACTGGTGGGGTAGTGGAGATTTCAACACTAAATGCAGTAGGTCCCTACAGCTACAATTGGGTGAATACAACCAATAGTACGTTGGGAAGTGGCACACTTTCTCCAAGTACGCTGAGTGGATTAGCAGCCGGCACCTACCTCATTACAGTGTCCAATTCAAATATGTGTTCGGGTACTACCTCTTTTACTCTCACACAGACCATCCCATTCTCATATACTTCTTCTGTTTCCCAAATTTTGTGCAACAATGCCGCGAATGGGGCAATTGATATCACGGTTACGAGTGGATCACCGACCTTCACTTGGTCGGATGGAGCCACTACCTTGGATCGGTCAGGGCTTTCACCTGGAACATATAGTATCACCTTGACCCAGAGTGGTTGTTCCGCTACCGAATCCTTCACCATTTCCCAACCGGCAAATCCACTTTTGGTTCCCAGAACAAGCACTGATCCGACCTGTGCCTTGAATGATGGTTCCATTGATTTGAGCCCATCTGGTGGAACTACACCATACACCTATGTTTGGTCAAATAACTTGGTAGCTCCTGACTTGTATTATCTAGTAGCAGGGACGTACACGGTTACTGTGACGGATGCGAATGGATGTACCTCCTCAACAGCTACTACACTCACACTTCCAACCTGCCAGAGTGCCCCCGTCGCGGTCGATGATTTATTTCAGTTTACCAACGACATGACCTCTACGGGTTCTGTTCGAACGAACGATACGGATTCTGACACCCCTTTAGCTAATTTAGTTTACACATTAGTGACTTCTCCTAGCTCTTCGCAGGGTACCCTAACGATGGAAATGGACGGTGATATCACATTTGTTCCGGCGGCTGGTTTTGTTGGAATTTTTACGGTTCAATACAAAGTTTGTGATGATCAAAGTTTGTGTGATTTTGGTGACCTCACATTAGATATAGCTCCGCCACTCTATATGCCTGTTTGTGCCACTGATTTTTCGGATGCCTACAGTGTTACCCCAGACCCGATGGTCGACACTTATGAATGGTCGATTCCAGAAGGAATTGGAGCTGTTTTTGTTTCAGGTCAAAACACACCTTCCATTATTATAAATTGGACAGGTGTTACAGAAACAGCATACGGGAATATCTGCGTTAAAACTATAAATGTTTGCGGAGAGAGTAGTACAATATGCTTTCCAGTTAAAGTGAAAAGGGTGGAACCAGCAGCAAATAATGCAGAAGGTTGCCTCGGTGATGATGTTTCTTTGTATGCCACTGCTGTTGATGGTTCCAGCTATTCCTGGTCTGGACCCAATGGATTTTCCTCTAACCTCCAATCTCCAACTATTTATAATGTCACTTTGGCAAGCTCAGGTACTTACACCGTTACTGTTACCGACAAGGATGGCTGTACAGGGACAAAGGCAATTAATGTGACAATTTATTCCACACCAACTGCTTCTGCGATAGGCACACCAGCCCCTTGTGGAGCCCCAGGAGGGACAGTGGATGTTACTGTAAATGGAGGAACGGCTGCATACACTTATTATTGGAGTTCAGGCCATATCACGGAAGACTTAACTACACTTTTCGCTGGTAATTACACAGTCACAGTAACTGACCAAAATGGTTGTACAGACGTTCAAGTTGCCTCCATTTCAAATACTACTGCTCCTACACTCGCTTTAAGTGGCACGAACAATACTTGCAACGGCGGAATTTCCGGTGCAATTACAAGCAGTGCATCTGGCGGAACCCCCGGGTACAGCTATGCTTGGTCAACCGGTGCAAGTACTGCCAATCTTTCCGGGCTGTCAGATGGTTATTATTACCTGACATTAACAGATGCCGCCAACTGTAAAGCATTGGCGTCTCTTGAGATTACAGAACCAGACGCCTTACAACTTGGTGTCAATGCAACTAATTCAAGCTGTCATGGAGCCAATGACGGAACCATCACCCTTACCGTGAGTGGAGGAACCACCCCATATAGTTTTTTGTGGAACGATGGAACCACTACCCAAAACCGCCCGGGCTTGGATGGTGGAGTTTATTCAGTTACTGTTTCAGGTACAGGGTCTTGTACCTTGGTATATAGTGTTACCATTGCGGAGCCACAGCAACTAACAGCCTCAATTACAGTTACCAATAATCCATGTTTTGGAGATTCGGAAGGAATCCTTGATTTAAGTGTAACCGGAGGGACTAGCCCCTATTCTTATGACTGGTCTACCACAGCTACTACTCAAGATTTGATCAATATGGCGGCAAGTGCCTCTCCATTTACTGTTACGGTTACTGACGGAAACGGTTGTACTACTACCACTAGCGCCTCCCTTTCGACTCCAGCTGATTTACAGCTGAGTGCAAACACCCTTGATTTGGATTGTTACGGTGTCTTGGAAGGTTCCATTGAGCTGTTACCGACAGGAGGAACGGGCAATAAATCTTATTTATGGTCAAATGGTGTTACCACTAAGGATTTAGCTGATTTAGCTGCTGGATCTTACACTGTGGTGGTGACTGATGGAAATGGTTGTACAAAGTCGGCTAGCTATACGATTACCAGTCCAGACGAGCTTTTGATTACAGACAACATCACTGATCTAGTATGTTTTAATATTCCAACCGGTGGAATTGCACTCTCGATTACTGGTGGAACTGCCCCGCTGCAATTTAATTGGTCCAATAGTTCGACTACCCAGGATTTAACAACATTGTCGGCCGGTGAATATTCTCTGACTATTACGGATAATAATGGGTGTACCAAAGAAACGGGTCCATACGTGGTCCAAGAACCGGAAGAGTTGGTCATCGCTGGAGCCATAACTCCGGTAGCATGCAATGGAGAAATGACAGGTGAAATCAACATATCGGTAACAGGTGGAACTGGCTCAATAACGTATTCATGGGCCAGTGGATCAACACTTGAGGACCTTACAGGACTTAGTTCAGGAACTTATTCTCTAACTGTAACAGACGGAAGTCTTTGCCAAACAACTGCATCCTTTGAGGTTACAGAACCGGATGAGTTAACGGTGGCCTTCACATCTACAGATGTATCGTGTAAAGGCGCTAATAATGGAAGTATCGTATCTGTTATTTCGGGTGGAGTACAACCCTTTACCCTCAACTGGTCGAATGGTAGCTCGAATCATGACATAATGGGGCTTGTTCCTGCAACCTATACATTGACTGTAACGGATAATAATATGTGTACCACGGTATCGGCAAAGATAATTGCTGAACCAGACGAGCTAATTGTCAACTCCGTTTACCAAAATAACCTATGCGCGGGAGCAAGCTTGGGTGAAATTACCCTTAGTCCGCAAGGTGGTAATGGAAATTTTCAATACAGCTGGTCAAATGGGAGTACTGCCTCTATGCTTACAGGGCTAACGGCTGATACTTACACGGTAACTGTGACTGATAGTAAATCTTGCACCAGTGTTGTACCATTTACCTTAACAGATCCTACGCGACTTGAGGTGAATGTTACTTACACTGATGTTTCTTGCGCTGCTGGCTTGGATGGAACAATTCAGCTGAGTGTATCCGGGGGAGTTGGACCTTACACCTATTTATGGAATACTGCTGCTACTGATCAAAACTTATCTGGATTAGGTTCAGGTAATTATGAAGTTACGGTTCAGGATCAAAATAATTGCACCATTGGATTGAGTGTAAGCTTGATGGAGCCTGAGGAATTGGCAGCAACAGCTGTTGTCACGGATAACCGTTGTAAGGACAGTGGTGATGGAAGTATTAATCTAACTGTAACGGGTGGAACGCTACCGTATCAGTTTCTCTGGTCATCCGGTGAGACCTCCGAAGATATTTCTTCCTTAGGGGATGGTACATTTGCTGTTACCATAACCGATGCGGAAGGATGCAGTAAGCAGTACAGTTTCACCGTTAATGAACCCATAGTATTATCTGCTACTACCTCCATCTCTTCCATCGATTGTTATGGGGATGCTGATGGATCGATTACCGTGAATCCATCTGGAGGAGTTGGGCCGTTTGTTTATTTTTGGAACAATGGAGCGTCTACAAATACAATTTCTAATTTGGATGGTGGAACTTACGTGGTAACTGTAACGGACGCTAACAACTGCACATATTCTATAAGTTCTGAGGTGCTTGAGCCTGACCAAGCCCTTTCATTGACGCTTATTAACCAGGAAGTATCTTGCTTTGGTTTGAGCAATGGAAGTGTAATTGCAGGTGTTTTGGGTGGAACTACACCCTACACATATAGTTGGGCTGGCGGAGAAAGCACTTCTTCAATTACAGGATTAACCGCGGGTACTTATACCGTTACCGTTGAGGATGCTGCAAACTGTATCATTAGTGGTTCTGTCGTTGTAACTCAGCCCGCTGCAATTTCAATATCAGATACTTTGGTGCAACCTACTTGTGTCAACTTATCTGGTGGGTCTATCAAGGTGGGTGTAGAAGGAGGTGTTTATCCATTTAAATATACTTGGCAAGGCCGATCCGACACTACTTATAATTTGGTGAACCTAATGGGAGGTTCTTATACGGTGACCGTAACTGACTTCAACTCTTGTACAAAGAGCACTACTATTCAGTTAAATACTCCATTGTGTAACCTGCCTCCAATTGCTAAAAATGATACAGTAACCACTAAAGAAAATGCTGCAGTGGTTATTTGTGTGCCAAATAATGATACCGATCCTGACAATAATTTGGATCTGGCAAGTGTAATGGTTTTGATGAACCCTTCTCACGGAACCGTCTCTGTTAATTCTACAACGGGGTGTATTACCTACACTCCAGCGAACGGGTACGAAGGACCAGATCAGTTTACCTACAAGATTTGCGATACCGGTATACCTGTTTACTGTGATACGGCTACCGTGTATATAACTATTACTCCTTTATTAGCAGATTTAGCCATCTCGAAATCGTCAACACCTGCTACCTATGTGCCAGGAGAGAGTGTTACTTGGACCCTTACAGTCACGAATAATGGTCCTGAAAATGTAATCGGCGCCTTGGTGAACGATGATATTGACAATGCTTTGACGAACGTGAGCTGGACCAGTTCAACAATGGGTACAGCCTCTGTTGCCGCAAGTGGCACGGGAGATTTAGTGAATGAGCCGGTGAGCATCGCTGCTGGAGCTGGTAATTCAGTTACTTTCACCATCACAGCGGATGTACCGAGCGACTATACCGGAAATTTGGTGAATACGGCTACGGTAGCACCACCATCTGGTACAACGGATCCTGATCCGACAAACGATAGTGACACGGAGACCGACACCCCTGCACCGGAAGCGGATTTGGAAATTGTGAAGAGTTCTACTTCAGCCACGTACACAGCAGGTGAAGGAGTTACATGGACCATCACAGTTACCAACAACGGTCCTAGCGATGTAATCGACGCTTTGGTAAACGATGATATCGACAACGATTTGACGAATGTGAGCTGGACCACCATGGTGACTGGCACGGCGACAACTGCGAAT
>JBKDAM010000099.1:0-16416 GCA_046316495.1 Chitinophagales bacterium | reverse complement strand
AACCTATACCTATCTTTGGTCCAACACAGCAATTACAGAGGATATTTCTGGATTGACTGCTGGTACGTATGGAATTACAGTGACTGATTTGTCTGGTTGTGCCATTAACAGCTCCTTTACGGTAGCGAACAACCAGGCGAATCCGGTTTTAAGTGGTAATGTGGTGAATATACTCTGTTTCGGGGCGAATACCGGATCCATTGCTACTTCCGTTACGGGCGGTACCGGGCCATACAGCTACAACTGGTCGCCTGCTCAGCCAGGTGCAGGGGCGAATTTGAACAACCTGGTGGCCGGGAATTACCTGGTAACGGTGACCGATGCCTTGGGTTGTACGGCGGCAGCCTCGTTTAATGTAGCTCAGCCAGCTGGTGGCTTGGTGGTCGCTTGCACCCAGGTGCAAGTGGTGAGTATTCCAGGAGCGACCGATGGAGTCGGAGCGGTAACCCTTTCGGGTGGAGCCGGACCGTACACAGTAGCGCTGAATCCAGGATTTGTTTCCAATAACGTCTCTGTTGGAACATTGAATTTCCCGAACCTTGGCGAAGGCATCTATCAAGTGGTGGTGACCGATGCCAATGGATGTACTGCTGCTTGCAGTTTTGAAATAGGATACATCCCATGCACTACGATGGTAGGTACTATGTCAGCCACTACTTTGAGTGCTTGTGACCTAGGTTGCGTACAAGCCGTTTACAACGCATCCGGTCAGGTGCTGGATCCAGAAGATGTCTTGCAGTTTGTGCTGCACAGCGGATCATCCGATTTGATTGTTAATGAATTGGCCAGAAGTAATCAACCCAGTTTCTGCTTCAATCCCGCAACGATGACTTATGGAGTGACCTATTATATTTCTGCTATTGCTGGGAATAACGATGGTTCGGGGAATGTGGCCACCAACGATTATTGTACGGCGGTTGCTCCGGGTACCCCGGTGGTGTTTTATGCAAAGCCGGTTGTTTCCGTGGTAGAACCGAACTCCCTTTCTTGCGCTGTTTCAAGTGTTCCCTTGCAAGCGGTTTCCAGCTTAAGCCCCGCCTCTTTTCAGTGGAGTACCTCTTTTCCTGGCGGAATTGTAGGGGCGAGCAACCAATCCATTGCAATTGCTGGTAAAGCCGGAGTGTATCAGGTGATTACCACCACGAATGGTTGTAAAGACACGGCTTCTGTGGAGGTTCTGGATATCACCAACCAACCTTTGGCGCTGGTATTGGTGAGTCCTGATGATATTTTGGATTGTCAAATTAACGAAATTGTACTTTCTGGCTTTGTAGAAGGTACTTCCAATGGGAATGCCGTGTGGGTTGTTGGTGGTCAAGTATTTTCCAATAATTCTACCATTGAAGTGAATCAACCAGGTGTTTATGAGTTAATCATTCTAGACACCCTGACGTTCTGCGCGGATACTGCTGTTGTTACAATTGGTGAAAACCTGGCGTATCCACCCCTTACAATTGCGGCTCCCCAGCCGCTGACCTGTGCTCAACCACAGATTACGCTTTCTGGAGGATCCCCATTTCCTGGGATTGCACTTCGCTGGGCTCAAATCAACGGAACAGACACCTTAATTTTAGGCACCGGAGCTTCCTTGCTGGTGAGCCAGCCTGGAACCTACTATTTGCTAGGTTTTGACCCAGTGAATGGGTGTAGAAATATCGAAGCGGTAACAGTGATCTCCAATCAAGTATTGCCGGTGGTGGATGCAGGTCCAACCTTTGATATCAAGTGTTTTGGGGAATCGCTTCCAATCAACGCTACTGCAGTGGGTGCCCCGTTGGCTTATTTGTGGACTACTGCTAACGGTAGTATTTTATCCGGAAGTACAAGCTTGGTTCCCACGATCACGGCACCAGGTACTTACGTCGTGCTAGTGACCAATACACTCAGTGGCTGTACTGCCACCGATGAAGTGGTGGTGAATCCAAAAGCTCCCCTAATCGAGCTGGAAGTGGGGCAGCCACGTTGTTATGGAGATAAAGGCTCTATTGTGGTTTCCTCCGTGGAGGGTGCAGCTCCTCCAATTCAGTATGAGATAAACGACCAAGCACCCGTATTTACCAACAGTTTCGGACCCTTATCAGCAGGTGTTTACGAGCTTTTCATTACCGATGCCCAAGGCTGCACAGCTACTGCATCGGCTACTATCGTAGAGCCTCAGCCGGTGGAGATCAGCTTGGCGCCCGTTGTGTACCTTCGCTTGGGTCAAAGTTATGTGTTGGAAGCAGGGGTGAACTTGCCTTTATCCGAACTTTTGTCGGTTCAATGGGAACCCTCTATCGGTTTGATTTGCGATACCTGCTTGGTAACAGAGGTTACTCCTCCCAAAACCTTGAACTACCAAGTCGTGGTACAGAATTTACAAGGCTGCACCGACCGGGAGGAAGTGTTGATTGAGGTAGATGAGCGGTTAAAAATCTATGGGCCCAATGTGTTCTATCCAGAGGGGGATGCTCCTAACAATCGCTTTACGATTTACACCGAAACCGGTATTTCAATGCGGATAAAAACCTTACAAGTCTTTACCCGGTGGGGAGAAATGGTGTTTGAAAATACCAATTTTGATCCGAATATTCCGGAACTCGGCTGGGACGGTACGTTTGCAGGGAAAGCACTTACTCCTGCCGTATTTGTTTGGTATGCCATTGTGATTGGGCCTGATGGACGCGAACTATTAGTAGAAGGAGACGTTACCCTGGCACGGTAACTGCTTGGGTCGTTTTTAAAAAAAGCACGGCTGTATTTTGCAGTCTGCTTCGGCTTAAGCTACCTTTGCGCCCTGACATGAAAAGAGCACAAAACAGCCATACATCATTGTCAGGTAAGCGGACAACGGGAAGTATCTTCCCGTTGTCCGCTTTTTTAATTTTTCAACGCTTCTCATTTTAGCAAATCGGATATGCCACGCGATCACTCCATTAAAAGCATCCTCATTATTGGCTCTGGCCCCATCGTAATTGGTCAAGCCTGCGAATTTGACTATTCGGGTAGTCAGGCCAGTCGCTCGCTAAGGGAAGAGGGAATAAAGGTGGCGCTGATTAACTCCAATCCAGCCACCATCATGACCGATCCAGTGACGGCTGATTACGTGTATTTGAGGCCATTAACTCCGGAAAGTATTGAACAAATCCTTAGGGAGCATCAGGAAAGCCCCGATTTGCCTACCATTGATGCTGTTCTTCCAACCATGGGTGGACAAACTGCCCTTAACCTGGCGATCGAGTGTGAAAAGATGGGAATCTGGAAGGATTACAATTGCCGGATGATTGGAGTGGATACCAGTGCGATTGAAATTACGGAAAACAGGGAGGCCTTCAAACAATTGGTTGTTCAATTGGGCCTGGACGTTGCACCCTCCTATATTGCCAATTCTTTTTTAGAAGGCAAGGAAGCCGCTCAAAAAATAGGGTTTCCATTGGTTATTCGCCCCTCTTACACCCTTGGTGGTACAGGTGGAGGTTTTGTGATGAAAGAAGAGGAGTTTGATGAAGCCCTAAAACGAGGCTTGAATGCATCCCCGACCCACGAAGTTTTGGTTGAAAAAGCCGTCCTGGGTTGGCGGGAGTTTGAATTGGAGTTGCTGCGTGATAATGTGGATAACGTGTGCATTATTTGCACAGTTGAAAACCTGGATCCAATGGGCATTCATACCGGAGATTCCATCACTGTAGCTCCGGCGATGACCTTGTCAGATACGAGCTTCCAACAAATGAGGGACTATGCCATCTTGATTATGCGTTCCCTGGGCAATTTTGCGGGGGGCTGTAATGTTCAATTTGCCCAAGATCCTGCCACGGAAGCGTTGATTCCTATTGAAGTAAATCCGCGGGTGTCGCGCTCTTCTGCGTTGGCGTCTAAAGCAACAGGCTATCCAATTGCAAAAATTGCCGCAAAGTTGGCCATCGGATACAACCTGGATGAGCTGAATAATCAGATCACCAAAACTACTTCTGCGTTTTTCGAGCCTACCCTTGATTATGTAATTGTGAAAATGCCACGGTGGAATTTTGACAAATTCCCCAATGCAGACGTGCAGCTTGGATTGCAGATGAAATCGGTTGGAGAGGTGATGGCTATTGGTCGCAGTTTCAACGAGGCCATGCAAAAGGCTTGCCAAAGCCAGGAAAATGGCCGAATGGGATTGGGCGCTGATAAAAAAGAGTGGATTAAAACAGATGATATCCTGGAGCGGTTGGAAAAAGCCAGTGACGATCGCATATACCGGGTACGGGACGCCCTGCGTCTTGGTATTTCCTCCAAAACAGTGCATAACATTACACAAATAGATCCATGGTTCATTGGAGAAATCAAGAAGCTGGTCAAATTGGAGGATCGTTTGTTGAAATACAATGTTGCAGACGATATTCCTTACGACTTCTTCCTTGAATTGAAGAAAAATGGGTATTCCGATGCACAAATCGCCTGGGTGCTGCGGATTTCAGAGTCGGAAGTTACCCGACGCCGTAAAGCTTTAGGAATCCGCAGGGTCTATAAAATGGTGGATACCTGTGCTGCAGAGTTTGAATCCAAAACCAATTATTTTTATTCCACATTTGATGATAAAAATGAAAGTGTCCGCTCTGACAAGAAAAAAATAGTGGTGTTGGGCTCCGGCCCTAATCGAATTGGACAGGGGATTGAATTTGATTACTGTTGTGTGCACGGTATCTTGGCCATTAAAGAGGTGGGTTATGAGGCGATTATGGTCAATTGCAATCCGGAGACGGTTTCTACGGATTATGATTTGGCGGACAAATTGTATTTTGAACCGGTCTTTTGGGAGCACTTGGAGGAAATTTTGGAGCATGAGCAACCCGATGGCATCATTGTACAGTTGGGCGGGCAAACAGCGCTTAAGTTGGCTCAAAAACTCCACGACAATGGCTGGAACATAATTGGTACCTCGTATGACAACATGGACATTGCCGAAGACCGCGGCCGGTTTTCCGATTTGTTGAAGGAGCTGGAGATACCCTATCCAAAGTACGGAGTCGCAAATGATGTGGACGAAGCACTTGAAATTGCCCGGCAGACACCTTATCCTCTATTGGTGCGTCCTTCTTATGTGTTGGGTGGACAAGGAATGAAAATTGTGATCAATGATAAAGAGCTGGAGCGGCAGGTACTGAGTATTTTCAAAAGCATGCCGGATAACCGAGTATTGATTGACCAGTTCCTGGAGCGCGCCAAGGAAGCAGAGATTGATGCAATTTATGATGGGGAGCAGGTTCATATTATGGGTGTAATGGAACATATTGAGCCCGCTGGTATTCACTCCGGTGATTCGAACGCTATGCTTCCTCCGTACAGCCTGGGCCCAATTGTAGTACAGACCATGTGCGACTATGCTGAGAAAATTGCCCATGCCTTAAATATTAGAGGATTGATTAACATACAATTTGCTGTCAAAGACGACCAGGTTTACGTGATTGAAGCCAATCCAAGGGCATCCAGGACCACACCGTTCATTGCAAAAGCGTATGGGGTGCCTTACCTGAACATTGCCACCAAGGTAATGCTGGGCACCCATAAGTTGAAGGATTTTGAAATGGTTAATCAATTGGATGGTTATGCGATCAAAATTCCTGTCTTTTCCTTCGATAAGTTTCCTGGAGTTGATAAACGATTAGGGCCGGAGATGAAATCCACAGGGGAGGCCATTCACTTTATCAAAAACCTGAAAGATCCCTATTTCAGAGAATTGGATCGGAACAGAAGCATGTACTTGTATAACTAAAATTGTTTCTAATATAGGGTGGAGCGGAGTTAGAAAAGCTTTTTTAAGCGTCCAGTATTTTCTTACCTTGTCGGGTAAAATTGAAAAACTATCTGATCGCTTTATGAAGTACTTATTTGTTGCCCTGGTACTAGGATCTATTTTTATTAGTTACAAAGCTAATAAATACCCCGCCAAGTTGTTTTGGTCTGATATGGAGGGCTATTATATTTATTTGCCAGCCACCTTTATTTATGGAGGATTCGATAAAGTAAAGGTGGCTGACAAAGAATATTTAAAACCATTTTCCGAGACCAACTCTAAAATATACACCAAGTATACTTGTGGAGTAGCACTAATGGAAGCCCCCTTTTTTTTGGTCGCGCACTTTTTGAGTAAACCACTCGGGTTTGCATCAGATGGCCATAGTCTTACTTATTCCTACGGCATTATGTTAGCCGGATTGTTTTATTTTTGGTTAGGAATTTTTTATTTATATAAATTTTTAGTAAAGAATACATTCAAAGAATACATTCAAATTTCCTCTTTGTGGGCACTAGGCTCCATTGCGCTGGGGACTAATTTGTACTATTACACCTTTTTCCAACCTGCCATGTCCCATGTGTATTCTTTTGGGTTGGCTTCTTTACTTGTTTATTTTGGAGACGATTTTTTTCGTCAAAAGCAACTCAGATACAATCGGATCCCGATAATTGCTGCTCTACTGGGTCTAATGGTGTTGATCAGGCCTACCAATGTGGTGTATGCATTCTATTTTCTGCTTTTGGCGGTGTTCAAAAACAAGCTTGGTGCTTTGTTTACTCGTGAAAGCATCAAATGGCTCTTGATGGGAGTCGGGATAGTGGTCCTACTCTGGCTGCCTCAAGTTTATTATTGGTACTATATTTCAGGAAACTATTTCATTTGGTCCTACCTAAATGAGTCCTTTATCTACTGGAAAGACCCTAAAATTGTGAAGGTGTTGTTTGGAGCCTGGAATGGTTGGATTTTGTATTCCCCCATTGTATTGCTGCCATTGGGAAGACTTATTTACGGTGCACTGAAAAACAAGCATGGAGAGTTGGCAGTTTTGCTAACTCTGATGCTGGCGACCTATCTTTTTGCCAGTTGGTGGGCATGGTGGTTTGGTGGCGCATTTGGTCACCGTTGTTACGTGGATTTTCTACCGTTGTTGGTACTACCCTTGGCACAAATCCTGGCTCAAAGCAGAAGCAAATGGATCTATCTCCTTTTGCTCTTATTGATGTACTATAACCTGGGTCTAACCTACCAATACATTGACAGTGCTCCTTGGGACGGTCCCAACTGGGGGTATGAGCAGGTGTGGAAGGTGGTCAAAAGGTTAGTTGGAATGGAATAAGAGGTTTGACATGGACCGTTCTCCATCAAATATTGGATGAAGAACAGTCCACGTCGGAAATAGAAGGAGAAAGTTGGTTTGACTTTAGGCCCTTTCTATTGTCCTGTTGGGAGGGCTAAATACAAGAATGGAAGGCGCTCTTGTTGACCCCGGCATTAGTCCGTTACGGGGAGTTCGTATTTATTAAACTAAAAGAAGCTCGGTTGGCCTTTGTTAAGTGGCAAACTATCAAAGTAGATAATACTACACCTTCAAATAACTCATTAACGCATCGTAGCGATCTTTGAGGGTATCGTGGTAGGCATCGGTTGCGAGGGTTTGTCGAACGGTAAACTGGTGTCGTTCGAGGCTGGCAACAATACGGCTGACGTCGGTTCGGTTAATTTTCAGGGTGATTTCCAATAGCTCTGCGTCAGGGGTGGAGGAGATTAGGACGGCTAGAACCCGGGCGTTTTCTTCTTCTACGATGCGGGCAATGGTGGACAAGGCGTAATCACGCTGGCTCATTTCCATTATAATTACTCCTCCTTGCATGGAGAAGGCTGTCAAGTTGGAAAAGGCTTTAACGAGGGTGTTTTGAGAAACCATCCCCAGGTAATTTCCTTCTTCATCGGTGACGGGCATAATGGTCAGGCGGTTTTCACCCATTAAGCGCATGATTTCGAACAAATGTTCATTGGGGTGCACCGAGAAGAGGCGTTGGAGCGAGAAGTCATATTCTCGGACAGCATCGTACAATTTATGGTTAAAAATATCCTCCTCCGAGATAATTCCAACCAAGCGTTTTCCATCGATTACGGGTAAGTGTTTGACATGGTAATCGCTTAGCAGGTGGAAGGCATCCCTGCCAGTTTGCTCCAGCTTAAGCGCTGGAATATCTTGTGCTAATAGATTGATTGCGGTCATGATGAACTATAACGTTTCATTCTGCTGGATAGTTCGCAATTCTGCTTTTTCTTTGCGGTGGGCAAACATACATCTTAAAATACTGCCTGCCAACTGTATGCCATCGCAACGACAACTTTTTTTACAACACCTGGCACAAACCTCGCCGGGCCCGCTTGGCCTGGAGATTTCGAGGGCGGAAGGGCTGTATCTTTACGACACCGACGGGAAGGGTTACCTGGACATGATTGCAGGGATTGGAGTAAGTTGCCTTGGGCATCGGTATCCAGCGGTTCAGTTGGCGGTCGAGGAGCAACTTCAGCGGTACTGGCACACGCTGGTCTATGGGGAGTACATATTAAATCCGCAGGTGGAGCTAGCCACCTTGCTGGCTTCCCGGTTGCCGGGTTTGGATTCGGTTTATTATACTAATTCTGGGACGGAAGCGACGGAGGGTGCCTTAAAATTGGCGAAGCGGTACACCGGAAGACCAAATTTGGTAGCTTGTCGTTTTGCTTACCACGGCAGTACTCTTGGGGCTGCCAGCCTCATGAATCCCACCGATTTTACCTTGCCTTATTATCCAATGTTACCGGGTGTTCGGCATATTGATTACAATTGCCTGTATTGTTTGAACAAGATTGATTCGACGGTGGCGGCGGTAATCGTAGAGACGGTACAAGCAGAATCCGGACTTCGGTTGCCCGATCCGGTTTGGTTACAGGCCCTACGGACTCGCTGTTCGGAGGTAGGTGCTCTGCTTATTTTGGATGAAATCCAGGCGGGATACGGTCGGACGGGGCATTTATTTGCCTTTGAGGCTTATGGAGTTGTACCGGATATTTTGCTACTTGCCAAGGGATTTGGTGGGGGGATGCCGATTGGCGCCTTTATAGCGCCGAAGGAAATAATGGAAGTGCTGAGTTTCAACCCGGTATTGGGTCATATTACCACCTTTGGGGGGCATCCAGTTTCGGCGGCGGCAGCACTGGCTACTTTAAAGGTGTTAGTTGCGTCCGATCTCATCGCGCAGGTACCGCAGAAAGAAGCGTTGTTTGTACAACTCTTGCAACATCCCAGGATTAAAGAGCTTCGGCACCTTGGTCTTTGGATGGCTGTTGACCTGGATGATGCAGAGTTGGTTCGTAGAGTGATTGCCCTTTGTTTGGAAAAAGGATTAATTACGGATTGGTTTTTATTTAATGACCGATCTTTGCGACTGGCTCCTCCCCTTACCATTACGGAGCCTGAAATTCACTTGGCTTGTTCTATTTTGGTTCAAGCCTTAGAAGAAGCTTGATAGTTTGTTATGGTTCGATTTACCATTATTACGGTCGTTTACAACGGGCGGGAACTCTTGCCTGGTACGGTAGAGAGTGTGCGAAAGCAGCGATACCCACATTTGGAGTATATCTTGGTGGATGGAGGATCAAAAGACGGAACAGTAGATTTGATCCGGTCCTACGCTGAGGAGATGCCCTACTTGAAATGGATTTCGGAGCCGGACAAAGGCTTGTACGATGCCATGAACAAGGGGCTACGCATGGCCACGGGTGATTTTGTTCAATTTTTGAACTGTGGGGACTGGCTGCACTCGGAAAATACGGTGGCCCAATTGATGGAGCGTGTTACACCGGAGACGGACGTACTTTATGGAGAAACGCTGTTGGTCAATTCCAAGCGGGAGCCTGCCGGGATTATGAGCGAGTTAAGTACCCGGTCTTTACCGGTGTCATTGCACTGGAGCCAGTACTTGCAGGGGATGCTAGTGGTGCACCAATCGTTCATTGTTCGTAGAACCATCGCTCCGGAGTACGTGATGGATAATCTTTGTGCGGATTACGATTGGTGTATTCGGATACTAAAGCACAGCCGGCAGAATGTGAATGTCGGCTTGATTATTACGGACTATCTGATGGGGGGAATGTCGAAGCAGCGGCACCAGCAGTCTTTAAAAGATCGATTTGAGGTGATGCGGGTCCATTTTGGTTTGTTTCCCACCTTGTTGGCGCATGCCTGGATATTGATCCGTGCTTTTTTACACTGGATTCGCCGTTGGGGGCGTTCTCGGTATTAAAAAGGGCCGCCCGGAGGCGGCCCCAAGGGCTAATTTTTAGTTGTATGACCCTCCTTTTCCATTAAATCCAACGGAGATGCCGAAGCGGTGGCCGGCATTGCTTGGGATGTAGAAAAAGTTGACGGGAACGTTCATTCTTCCAGATTTGAAGGACTTACCGAAGGCGAAGAGGAAGGAGGAGGTGAGGCGGTAGTCGCCCCGTTTGTCGAATCGTTTCACGATTTCTGCTCCCGCAGGGTAAGGGGCTCCTTGTGTTTCAACATTCCAATCGAAGGTGCGCTTCCATACGCCGTTGTAGTAAAATCCTTCTGCTACCTGGTTGATGTAGAGGATAGGTCCGAATGCAAACTCCCATCCTTTTTTATTGCTTCGAATACCGTGTAAGATGCTTACACTGGGGATGATCTGACTTTGATCCAAGCCGGTGATGATAGGGATAAATTCGAACAAAGCTTGGAGTCCGCCTTGATTGAGGTAGGCAGTTTCGAACTGGTAACCAAACTGGAACATCACCGGGATAGCGTCGATTCCACCCTCTGCGGTGGGGGCTTTCATACGGTCAGCTGTTTGTCCGGTGATAAATGTTACGCCCATTCGGGGGCCGGAGAGGTTGAGTCGGTCTTTATTAGGGTTGTTGATTTCGCTTTCGTAAGCGTCTGGTTTGGTTAATTTAGATACCAGGTCTGCGTCATTGCTTAGCCCCAGCAGTTGGCGCAGGGTGATGCTGATCATGGATTGCAGCTGAGGCTTAAGGTTTAGGAACTCGATGATTTGGCTTTTTTCAACGGTGGAGGTGCTCACGTCGATCAGGCGGTAGGAAACAACAATTTTTTCTCCCAGTAATTCGACGGCACCGGTGAGCATTTTTTGGACTCCCAGTTTTTTGCCGACCTCGACCAGGCAAATCTTGCCATAGCAGTTTTCGAGTTTTAGTTGTTCCTTTTCCACCAGGTATTGGACATCGTATTTATCCAGGATTTCAAACAAGCCTGTTTTATCCAGCTCAATTCGAGTTAGGTCTCCCATTTGGATGGGATCTAGGTTGAGCCCTTTGGTGTCGATATGTAAAACAGCCACTTTCGAACGATTGCTGGAAGTGGATTGAGCGGAGAGCTGGGGCGTCGCTCCTAAGCAGATGAACAATAAAAATAAAGTAATCGTACGCATAAGAGTTGAATTTGGTGGTGAATTGTTGATGCGAAGGTCGTCCGGATGCGATCGTCGCCCGGATGATTAGTATCAGGAGAAGAGATGATTTTGGTGGGAAGGAAAGGCTGAAAGTTGGCCAGCCAGGTCCGAAGGCAACTTTCGAATGTCGAAATTTTGTGTTTGACATTCTGGATTTCCACCATCCTTGTGGTCTGTCTTAGGGGATTAGTTTTTTTGGGCGCAGCCTAAGTACTGCTTTCCCCTGTAGTAGACGATGGCTTTTAAGGCGCCATCCTTTCCAGCGCAGGGCTTGGACTGGACGACCAACCGGAGTTGATCGTTGGGCTGGAGGGTGTTTTGGAGAAGGTAGATGCTACCTTCTTTGGTTTGACTAGGGGATTTCCAGTGAAAGGTGGCGCCTTTATTTTCGGTTAAATCCTTAAAAAAAGCCCGGTTGTTTTCACGGGAAAGAAGCAAGGACCAGGTGTTTTGTTCGTCGGAGCACCAGTATTCGAATGGAATACAGGTGTTGCCTGGGGTAGCGGCCGAAAGTTCCAATACCTCTACGACACCCAGGGTGCCTGGGTCATTTTTGGCATTTCCCGCTCCAGGGAATAACCGTGCCAGCACTTTAGCGAATACCTTTTCTTCTGGGCATTGGGCTGGCTGGCAGGCTCGATAATGCAGTGGTCCGATGGTTTTGGTTGAATCTGCAAGCAGATATAGTTTTCCGGAGGAGCAATCGGTGAAATTGCTGAATCCTCGGTCGAAGCGTATCATGCCTGTATAGGTTTGAAGGCCTGGCAGTGGTGGCTGGCTCGGCTGGGCGGGCTCGTGGGCGCAGCTGGCCATCAGGACGAGTAAGCAGCCGGAAAGGAATATTTTATTGATCATCTCCAAAGCCAGCGTCTGGTTTTTTCTTGGGTTTTGTTCCGGTGGGCGGTGTGGGACTGTCTCCAAAGGGGCCTTCTCCTCCAAAATCCTCCTCTTGGCTATCTCCTTCAGGGGCGCTATCCTGAATGGAGGTACAGTTCAAGTCTGGCAGTTCTCCATCGGGGACTTTAAACTGGGCCGTATAATCGTACCCTGATTGGTTGTTTTGTTCTAGTTTCTTGAGGAAATTGGCAAAGATTGGTCGAGCCATTCGGGCTCCCTGTCCGTCGGCGAGGGAGTTAAAGCGAATCCAGCGGTCTTCACCGCCCACCCAGGTTCCGACCACGAGGCTAGGGGTGATTCCCATAAACCAGCCATCTGCGAAGTTATTCGTGGTCCCTGTTTTTCCGCCGACTTGTGATTTTAGTTGATTGATTCCGGGGGCTCCTTTTACATTGTATTGGAGCATTTGGTTAAGCATATAATTGGCCATAGGAGGAAGCGCCAGGTGTTCTTCGGGCAGCGCTCGGTAGATGACTCTACCATTTTTATCTTTAATTTCTCGTATGACATAGGGTCGTACGAAGACCCCATTGTTAGCGAAAGTAGTATAAGCTCCAGTCATTTGCCAGACAGTGAGATCTCCGGCTCCCAAGCAGATGGTTGGTGAATTGGGTAAGCGGGCGGTGGAATCGATCCCCATATTGTTTAGGACCTCCATTACTGGTTCGGTACCCCCCATTTGTTTCATCAGGTATGTACTCACGGAGTTTACGGAGTGTTTGAGGGCATCTTTGAGGGTCATTAACTGGTTGGAGTAGCTCTCGGTAGCGTTCCCTGGAGTCCAATCTTGACCGTGTTGGAAATTCTGGTAATAGGCTGGAATCGTGACGGGCATATCATACACTTCAAAGCAGGGCGTGTAGTTTTGCTGGGCCATTACCGTTCCATAGATAAATGGTTTGAAGGTGGATCCTACTTGTCTGGGGGATCGGATATGGTCGAATTGGAAGTATTTGAAGTTTATTCCTCCCACCCAGGCTTTTACCTCTGCGGAGGTAGGGTCGACTGCCAGAACACCGGCTTGTAGGAACATCCGGTGGTATTTGATACTATCGAGGGGGCTCATGAAGGTATCTTTTTCCAGTTTGGGGTTGGCCCAGGAGAACACCTTCATTTTTTGTTTGGTATTGTAGGTTTTCTTGGTAGCTGTTTGGAGGCTTGACCATTGTTTTTTGAGGGAGGGCCACCATTCACTTCCAATGATTTTGCGGAAAGTGGCGGCTTTGGAGGAGGAAAGGCGTCCTTGGCTGACTTTTTTGGAGAGGATGCCGCTTTTTTTCTCTTCTGCCAGGAGGAGGAGGATTTCCTCATCTTCTAGGTCAACATTCAATTCGTTGTTGATTTGGTCGAGGGTATTTTGGAGGTAGTCTGCCCGGAGGCGAAGGTAGCGGTCTCCGCTTCGGATGGCAGCTTGCAGGCTGTTTTGGCGCAGCTCGATTTCTTCATCTTTGGTCTCTTTTGATTTATAGGTCCAGGGGTCTTGACCTTGCCAGACACCAAAGAGGCGCGATTGAATGCTGCGCATGTGTTCGCGCATAGCTTGTTCGGCGCTCTCCTGGTATATTGGATCGATGGTGGTATATATTTTCAGGCCATCTTTATATAGATCGTATGGAGTGCCATCGGGTTTGAGGCATTCTGGCGAGCTAAGAATTTTTTTCAGGTCTTTTTTGAGTTCGGAGCAGAGGTAAGGGGCTTTGTCTTCGCTGAAGGATATTTTTTTGAAGCGGCTCATATCGAGTGGCTTCAGTTTCAGTTTATCGTACTCTGCTTCGGAGATATGACCTGCTTTTTGCATTTGGGAGAGTACCACCATTCGGCGGCGAATACTTCTTTCGGGGCGGGATATGGGGTTGTAGCGAGAAGGGTTTTGGAGCATGCCGATGAGCAAGGCGGCTTCTTCCAGTTTGAGTTGGCCAGGTTCGGAGCCAAAGTATATTTCGGAGGCAGCCCGAATTCCGTACGCATTGTTGACGAAATTGACCTGGTTGAGGTACATGGCGATGATCTCCTGTTTGGTATAGGATTTTTCGAGTTTAACGGCGGTGATCCACTCCCGAAGTTTTCGGTAGAGCAAGGCGACTGTTTTTTCTACCTTATTCATTCCACTGAAATCTCGGTCGGAATAAAGCATTTTGGCGAGTTGCTGGGTGATAGTGGAGCCCCCGCCGGCGCTCTCATCTCCCAGGAGAATAGTACGTACAACTACCCGAGCGATGGCCCGGACATCGATTCCGCAATGGTCGTAGAAGCGTTCGTCCTCGGTGCTGACCAAGGCTTTTTCCAGCCAAGGAGAAAGTTCATCGAAGGTAGCAGGCACCCTGTTTTCAATAAAATAGCGTCCGAGTACCTCGTTGTTGTTGGCCAAAACTTCACTAGCAAGGGCACTGTTAGGGTTTTCTAATTCCCGGAAAGAAGGGATGGCGGTGAAATTAATCAAAAGAAAAAGGGCGGCAACAGCGCCCAGCCCACCATATAGCAGGATCCAGGTCCAACGGATTATTTTACGGTAGCGAGGCATCCTTTGTGCTTGCAGCTGCGCCTTAAGGGAGAGTAAGCTTTTAGGCTCTTTGCGATGGATTGGCAACATGTCGATGTGGATTCTGTCTTTCTGCAAAAGTAGGCTTTTTGGCTATAAAAACTGGATGAGTTTATTCCATTCGTGAAAATACATCTACTTTTGAGCATGATTAATAGAGTTCTCTTTCAATTTTGGTTCAGGTGGCTCTTTTTCTGGGTCCTTGGAGTGGCACTTCCGTTTCCACTGTTGGCCATGGAGTTGGCCTCACCCTGCGATACGCTGCTTACGAACACGGGAGAGCAGCTTTTGGTACGGGTTGAATCGATTGATGATGGGGTGATTCGCTTTTACGATTGCGGAGATTCCACCCGGTTGAAAGAGCGCTGGATGGGAAATATTCAGGAAGTCCGGCTAGGTAAAATCCCCCCGGAGCAGTCCGTGAAGTCGAAGAAGAATAAGGAACGGGAGCGATTGATCAAAAAGATCAATCGGAGAACCGGGTCCACCGTTCTTCTGGGGCTTTTTAGTATGCTGTTTTGGTTAATTGCTTTGATTTTTCCTCCATTGCTGATTGTCTCTTTTCCGCTGGGGGCAATTGCCTTTGGCTTGGGGATATGGATTGTATGGAAATCCCGGGACTTGCCCGGATTAAGGCGGCAACGGGGAGTCGGAGTTTTTGGAATTGTTGCTGGTGGTCTGAATCTTCTGTTGTTGTTGTTCTGGTTAATCTTGATTCTACTGTTTTTTTAATTCACTATATACGGGGAGGTGGCTTTTCAAGTAATCTCTCTACAAAAAATAGTCTATGCGTTTACTTGTTCTCCTTTGTGTGCTGATAGTTGGCACCACCGTATTGAAGGCAAATTCTGTTCGAATGGATTGTGATACCCTGGTTACGCATACAGGTTCCATATTAGTGGTCCAAATCGAGTCAGTGAAGCAGGGTACTATTCGGTATTACGATTGTGGTACAACTAAGCGATTGGAGCAGATGGATTTTCGGGAGATCCGGGAGATCCGCCGGGCTAGGGATACTAAGTCAGGAACAGATTTGGTTAAGGATGCCGCCTTGTTGGCCGAGGAGGAGCGTAAACTCAACAATTCCTCCAAACTGGCGGCCTTGTTTGGCGCTGGCAGTCTTTTTTTGTGGTTGTTTGCACTTGCATTTAGTCCTTGGGTAGGGATTTTTATTCTCCCATGCACCATTTTGGCACTGGTGTATGGAAGCAGGGTGCTCCGCAAGACCCGAAATCGCCCAGAATACCGCAGTCAGCGGTCTATGGGCCGTTTTGGTTTGATTACAGCGGGTAGTCAACTCGCCTTTGGAGTAGTTTATTTTCTTTTTGCGCTTTTATTATTGGTCTTTTGGGGTTGGTGGTAGAAGCTTTTAGGCCCTGTGCTGGCTTTTTTTGACAGCAGCCAATCATTTATCGAAGCGATTGCATTCCCCAAAAATCCTCCTTCCGGCTACTTTTTTCTACTTGTTTTATCGAGTACGAACGCGACAATAGCGCTGGTCAGGATACCCATTACAGGTGCTCCAAATAATCCTTGAATCAGGTAATTTTTTAAGGAGAAATATTGTTCAGCCTGATCTTGGGTCATGGTTTTGCTTTCCACGGCATATTGAATGGCGTTTTGAAAGAAATTGGGGGTGATGACCAATGAGGTAATTGATTGGGTGATTGGACTTAAAAGGGTCACAAAAAAGGTGATCCAAAGCCCAGTGTAGAAACCTTGTCGGAAATTCATGT
>JBKDAM010000098.1:0-22262 GCA_046316495.1 Chitinophagales bacterium | reverse complement strand
ATTGTAGGGTTGAAGGCCCTTGGTTGAACGGAGGATTTGAATTGATTCTGCCGATTTACCGGGGTGGAAACCGGATTGAATCAATAGGCCTTGTCCCAGCTGTACATTGTAATCGCCTATGGCAAGTTTACGGAGCCAGGGATGATTTTTTTCCTCCAAAAAAAAATGGGCACTGTAAAAATCGAATCCCTTTGGATTACTTTTTCGGAAAAGGGCTTCTCCAGGGTCTTTCTCTGCGGTAGCCCCTATCCGTAAACGACCATCAAAACGGTGTTGGAAACGCAAACCAATTCCAAGTGGATCGCCTTCGAAAGCACTCGGAGCAGTTGCCATACGCGGTCGTTGAAATCGGTACAAAAGTTCATTGCTACCTCGATATAACCCTTTCCAAATGGGTTGCGCCCGTTGATCCAGGTTTTGGTTGCCTACTTGAACAAAGGGGCAGATAGTTCTGATTTGCTCAAGGGTCCAGTCCGGGATGGCCTGTAGTTCGTATAAGCTTAAAAGCGGACCAAGGCGACGTCGATATTCGATTAACTGTTCTATCTGTAGCGGACCTAATATACCCAGTGCTTGAAGGCTTTGATCGTCCGCCTCATTTAGGTCCAAAGGGTGGGAAAGCCGGTATTCAAGGTGATCCGGCAACCATTGCAGGGCTTCCGGGTCAACGCTTTCCCGATCCTGGAAGTAATTTTCCAGCAATTGGCTGAGTTCAAGTTCCGGTGCTTGGGAGGGTAGGATAGAGGGCATTCCCCAAAAAAGGAGAAAAACCCAAAAATGGGAAGGCATAGTATAAATACGGTAGGTAACGAAAGAGTAAACAAATGTAGCTTACTTCTTCAAGTCCTGCCAAATTTTTACCAACTTTTTTGATTCAATTTCCCAATTCCACTCGTTGGAGGCCGTTTCACAAGCATCCACCATGCAACGGTAGCGAGAAGGATTTCGGTCCAATGCAAGGATTTCCTTCGCAAGTTGTTCAGGGTTTAATTCTTGAACTAAAATTGCAACTGGATATTGGTTGCAGAGTGCCCTGTATTCAGGGAAGTCCATGGTTAAGAGCGGGATTCGCGCCTGAACGGTGTCAAAAAATTTATTTGCGAGCGAGTAATAATAGCTAAGACCTTTATTTTCCAACAAATTAATACCTAGCCAAGCTTCCTTCGTAAGTAGTTTCAAAGCCTCCGGCTCCACGAAACCCAAAAAGCGTATTCGCTCTCCGTACGGGCGAGCGCGCTCTCGCAAAGCCACCGATAAATCTCCTTCTCCTGCCAATACAAATTGAAAGTTTTCGGGTAACCAGGCCATCGTATCTACCATAGCCTCCAGGCCGCGACCCTCATTTAAGGCACCTTGGTAAAAAAGCCGCCTGATCTCGGTGTCTGTTCGCTGTGCAGGACTGGGAAGCCTGCGCGGCACATTCCGAATTACGTCAAAAAGTAGTTGATGCTGTTCGGTAAAGAGCTGGGCTAATGCAGGCCCCACCGTATAGGCTTTTTCGTAAAAAGGGATAAAAAGGCGCTCCACCCAACGCCAAAACCCACGAACAAATGGGCGATGTACCACTTCTGGCACCTCAGTAAAATATTCGTGTGCATCGAAAACACCTTTTGCACCTTTCAAATAACCCGCCAGCGCTCCTGCTGGCATCGTGTCCAAATCTACGGTATTCACCACCTTGAAAGGGGTTTTTAGTAAAAAAAAGAACAGCCGTAGATTGAATTCTGCGTAAAACAAGAAACCTTTGTGTGTCCAACACCGAAGCCGTATCTGATGGAAAGGTCGGTCCTGAAGAGGGATAGACTGCGGTCGGTAACGGCCCACTAGCCAGACTTCCCATCCGGACTCAACCAGGGTCGAGGCAATCCGGTGCATACGTTGGTCGTAACTCAGGTCGTTGGTGACCGTACAGATAACACGTGGGTGAGTACTCATGGGCACAAAAATAGAAAACGTATTGATATGATGCTTCAACGTTTACGAGCAGCACTCCGCTTGCTCTATGCTGCCTTCTTGACAACAGGGGTGGTCTTGGTGATTGCCACCGTTACCTGGTGGAAAGGATATTCACCTGATTTTTCCCTGCCTTTCCGAAAGCGTTGGGCAAGGCATCTGATCCGCTCGATGGGCATTCGTATTCTTAAAAAAGGAGTTCCCCCCAGATTTCCCTGCCTATTGCTGTGCAACCACCGAAGCCACATTGATCCCATCTTATTATTGACGGAAGTGATGGCTTTTCCAGTCTCGAAGGCCGAGGTAGAAAAGTGGCCTTTATTAGGATATGGTGCCAAAGCCAGTGGAATTCTGTACCTACGGCGGGAAAGCCTAAGCAGTAGAGGCAAAACCCTTGCTGATATCCGATCGGTAATTCGGAATGGATTCCCCATTTTACTCTTTCCAGAGGGCACCACCCACGGGACTTCAGGCACAGGGCCTTTTCAAAGGGGTGTCTTTCAGTTGGCGGCTAAAGAAGGAATTCCCATAGTTCCAGTAGCGCTGGAGTACCCAGATAAGCGGTTTTACTGGCTGGACCATACTCCTTTCGCTTCCCACTTTTTACAGTTCTTTGGACAGCGCCGGATTTCAGTTCAGGTGAGTTATGGTCCTGAAATCAGGGGGGAACAGGCCATGGAATTACTGGAAAAAACCCAAACCTGGATCGATGAAGAGCTGCATCAAATGCAATCGCTTATCGCTTCTTTACCCGACTAATTTCCAGGTTTTCCTCCACCCTGAAGGCAACGATATCTGCGATTAACTCCAAAGGAATTTCTTGATCCAATGGAATTTGAATGGCCCCTTTACTACAAGCATAAGGGCTCAACTGCCGGGCAAAAGCTGCCACCCCAGAGGCTCCAGGGTAAAAACCAATATGCTTCTTAAATGCAGCAAAATGTACCAGGTTTCCGTGTAATACATAGGTGGGCAGCCCGTATTTGATTGCCTCCTTTGCTTCAGGAGCTACTGCCTCAATCGTCATCCGTATGGCCTCCAGCTTCTCCTGAATGCTCGGAGGACATTGAGCGATGTATTTATCTATGGTGCTGAACGCTTCTCTCATTCTACATTCCGTTCCTTTAGCATAAAAAAATAAACGGGTAAGTGATCGGAATAACCGTTCAAAAATTGATCGCCAACAAACGTCCTAAAAGGGTAGCCCTTGAAAGCGCCCTCCGACTGAAACATCCAAGAACGTCGAAACACAATGGACTTATAAAACTGCCAACCGCCCGCATTTTTATCCAAAAATGGTTGTGAGATAATTAGCTGATCGAACAAATTCCAGGAATCCCGGTAGGCGAGGGTGCCGTTTCCTTCTTTAAAATGACTGTACATGGCATTAAACAATCCCCCTTTTTTTACCGACTTGGTGGTGAATTTAGCTCCTAAAACATCCTTCACACTTGGACTATCCGGGTCATCATTTAAGTCACCCATAATCACGATTTTTGCCTTTGGATCTATGGAGAGTAAGCTATCGGCCAACTGCCGGCAGACCAATGCCGCGGCCGCCCGAGAGGGAGCACTTGCTGCCTCGCCACCCCTTCGGGAGGGCCAGTGCCCCACCATAATATGAATAGGCTCACCGTCCAGTAACCCAGTGCTGTAAAGAATATCTCTGGTAAAGTCAACCTCTCCAGTAGTCGGATCCTTTAGTGCCACCGGGTACGCCTTGGAGTAGGTCGGTTTGTAATATTTCGGATGGTACAATAAGCCACAATCCACCCCACGCTCATCCGGAGAGTCAAAATGAATTACCTGGTAATTACGCTCCTTCAAGGCAGGCTCTTGACACAAATCTTCCAACACCTTGGCATTTTCAATTTCCGAAACACCCAAAATCGCTACTCCATCACGGTTCAGTTCAATCGCTAATTCACTGATCACCTTCGCCATATTAGCCTGTTTGGAGCGGTATTTATCAGAATTCCAATACAAGCGGCCATTCGGTAAAAAATCCGCGTCGTTCGTAAGGGGGTTATCGAGCGTGTCGAACAGGTTCTCTAGGTTGTAAAATCCAATCGCTGCAACTTTGTACGTCGGTTTCTTGTCTTGTGCCCTCAGACTAGGAATAAAGAACACAAGAGCGGTGAACAAGCCAATAACTCGTAATAAGTGATTCATTTTCAATAAATAAATATTTTTTCGGGTACAAAGGAACGGTATTTCCGGCACAAGTTAAAAACACAGCATGTAAATTAAAACCCAGACCTGTACCAAGGCAAGTTTAATTGTCTATTTTTGCGCTCAAATACTCACCAACCTGACTTTTTAATGCCTTTTCAAAAACTGTTTTTTTCAATGCTTTTTGCGCTGTCAAGTGCATGGGCATTCGCTCAAGTGACCCTCGTTGGGGTGGTTACCGATCGGGAAACGGGCACTGTGCTTCCAGATGCAGCCGTCTCGATCAACGGTCAACCGCTCTTTGCTACCACCGATGCTCTAGGTAAATTTACCATTGCCGGAGTCCCAAAAGGAAAACAAACGGTTGTCGTTACCCATGCCGGGTATCAACCCCTCGAACAAACGGTAGAGGTACTTCCTACCGTGAGCAACCAGCTCTCCATCACCTTGACGTTGGTAAAAGATCCAATAACAAACCCTCTAACCGCCCCAAACAAAGACGCCACAAGCGGGGATATTCCCACAGTGACCTTGGATGAAGCGGATGCTGAAACAGAGGGTGCAAGTGAGGTGGCCAACCTTTTGCATGCGAACCGAGATGTCTTCCAATCCATCGCTGGATTCGGTTGGTCAGTATTCCGATTCCGGGAGAGAGGCTATGAATCCGAAAACTTTCCACTCTTGTTAAATGGAGTGAATGTCAACGACCCAGAAACCGGCGGTGCGTTTTTTGGTGAATTTGGAGGACTTAATGATGTGATGCGCTCTCGAGAAACGTCCATCGGCTTAGAGTCGGCTGACTTTTCCTTTGGTGACTTGGGAGGTGCGACACAAATTGACACCCGTGCCTCCTTACAGCGCAAACAAATTCGCGCCTCCTATGCCAGCAGTAACCGCGCGTACCGAAACCGTGTTATGCTTACCATGAACACTGGTCTGATGCCAAAAGGCTGGGCAGTCAGCCTTTCCCTTAGCCGCCGATGGGCACAAGAGGGTTGGTACGAAGGAACTCCATTCGATGGATATTCCTACTTCTTGTCGGTAGATAAAAAAGTAAAAAAACACACCTTCAATTTGACCTTCCTGGGAGCACCCACCATTCGTGGCCGCAACGGAGATACCTTCCAGGAAATGATTGATCTCGCGGGTACTACCCGATACAACCCAAACTGGGGCTACTGGAATGGTGAAAAGAGAAGCTCCAATCTCTCGCATACCCACCAACCCATCGGAATGCTCCGCTGGGACTGGAAACCAAGTTTGGCTACCAGCCTGACTGTCAGTGCGTATGGACAGGCGGGTGTCCGGGGTTCCAAGCGACTTGATTGGTACAATGCGGTGAATCCCTCGCCAGACTTTAACCGTCGCTTGCCTTCTGCCCTCGATAATCCGGAATTGTCCAAAGCCTGGGCCGATGCCCTCCGAAATGATCAAAACCTGCGCCAAGTAGATTGGGCCGGAATTTGGGAAAGCAACTCCAACAACCGATTTACGGTGGAAAATGCAGACGGAATTCCGGGAAATTCCATCACTGGAAACCGATCCACGGTGTTATTGGCCGACTTCCGGGAAGACAGCGAGGAAATTGGGTTCAACGGAATTTTTCGCCAAAAACTAAGTGAAAATACCACCCTCAATGCCGGTGCCAATCTAATGCACTACCGGGGACATAATTTCAAATTAGTGGATGACCTACTCGGGGGAGACTATCACTTGGATGTCAACACCTTCGCACAGCGCGATGTCTTTGGCAATACCGATGCCCTCAATAATGATATCCGTACCCCCAATAATGTAGTATATGAAGGAGAACGCTTCGGTTGGGATTACGACGAACGCATTCGAAAAGGGGGAGCATGGGCACAGGTGGTAACCAACCTCCGCAAACTCACCACCTTCGTCGGGGTTAACCTCAACCAGACCAATTTTTGGCGGGATGGAAAAATGCAAAATGGTCGCTTCCCGGAAAGCTCCCTAGGAGAATCTGAAAAGGCAAAATTTACCACCTATGCGGTAAAGGCAGGTCTCACCTATAAAGTAAACGGCCGGAATTATCTGTATACCAATGCCCTTTACGGTACGCGGGCCCCATTGTTCCGCGACCTGTTCCTTTCTCCTCGCACCCGAAACGATTTTTATACCGCAGCCAAACCCTATGGACTTACCAGTGGAGAGATCGGCATTATCCACCGATCTCCACAACTAAGGGCGAGAGCTACTGGTTATTGGACCAAATTTGATGACCAAATCGAATCATTGGTTCTATTCGGACAAATCACCAATACCTTTGGAACTGAAATTCGCACAGGAGTAGATCAAATACACTCAGGTATTGAAGCCGCATTAGAGGTAAAACCCTTCCCCCAATGGGTAGTCACAGGTGCTACCAACCTAGGTTATTATCGGTACGCTTCACGGCCATCTATTTACTTTTATCAAGACAATACCAATGCAGTGGTACTCGATAACGTGACGGCCTACCAGAACAATTACTTGGTCCCACGTACGCCTCAGACCACCGCATCTGCGGCCCTTAAATACGAAGGCCGCAAGTTTTGGTTCGCTAGTCTGACGTTTAGTTTTATGGATAATATGTGGTTTGAATTCGACCGCGCCCGCCGTACAGGTGATTATGCCATCGAACTTGCAGGTGCTGGTATTCAACCAGGCTCCGATGTGTGGAACCAGGTGTTTAACCAAACCAAAGCTCCTTCCGCGTTCACAGTGGATCTCTTCGCGGGTAAATCCATCCGAATCCAACGGAAGTATTTCCTTTACCTGAATGTAGGGGTGAACAACTTGTTGGACAATCGTTCGATTATTCTTTCTGGAAGAGAGGCTTATTTCCGGGCCTTCCAGGATGCGGATGATCTTCGCTTGTACTCCAATGAATTGTTGTATGCACCCGGTATTAACTATTTTGCGAGCATCTCAATTCGTCTTTGATTCTATTTAAAAACATTTTTATGAAACATACAACCATTTATACTGTATTTGCTGCGCTTGTTGTCGCAGGTCTCACTCTTTTTTCGTGTGTAAAAACTGAATTTGATGACATTCCAATTACTGGAACGCCTGTAAATATCACTCCTAATACAACCATTAAAGCCCTAAAAGCATTGCACCTCACCCCGGAAGGATTTGATCGGATCACCGAGGATTTGATCATCGCTGGAGTAGTGGTGATGGACGATCGTTCAGGTAACTACTATAAATCCATTGTGATTCAAGACTCTACCGGTGGAATCGAATTGAAGTTCAACGACGGATTCCTTTACAACCAGTATCCAGTTGGACGGACCTTGTATATTAAATGCAAAGACCTTATCCTAACTGATTATAACGGACTTACCCAGTTGATCGGAAGTACAAAAGAAGAAGCAGGTGTGTTGAGCGGAGTGGGGATCACAGAGGTACAAGCTAGAGAGCAAATATTGAAGGGTTTGGTTAGTCAGGTGCCTCCTGCACCTAAAGTCATTTCGGTCAACCAACTGAGTGATCCCAACCTCGTTAGTACCTTGATCCGATTGGACAATGTACAATTTATTAAAGCAGATACAGGAAAGACCTTTGCAGATCCAGTGACCCGAAACAGTCTGAACCGTACATTGGAAGATTGCAATGGAACCACCTTTATTATGCGTACCAGCGGCTACTCAGACTTTGCAGCAAGCCTGACACCTGGCACCAACGGCTCCATTACAGCAGTGCTGGGAACTTTTGGAGGCACCCCTCAATTGTTTATCCGGAATACGGGCGACTTGGATATGAAAAACAGCCGCTGCAGTATTATTTGTGGCTACCCAGCGGATGGGACCACTACTGTGGAAACCATTGATCAAAACTTCAGTAGCTTCTCGGCCAACCAAGACATTAACCTTCCGGGCTGGGCCAATGTTGGAACAGATGGCTGCCGACTATGGAGAGCTTCCTCCTTCTCAGGCAATATTTTTGCACAGGCAACAGCCTTCCAAAGTCAAGACATTACCAACGAAGCTTGGTTAGTTACCCCTGCAATTAATGCGAGCAGTCCTAAAACGCTCAGCTTCGAAACGTCTTGGGCCTACTACAAACACCAGGGACTTACCGTTTGGTATTCCACAAACTTTAATGGACGCGATGCCGCAGCGGCCAACTGGCAACAGCTTAACTGCACGATCGCAACCCAGGCCAACGGAAATGGAAATTTTGGCGATTGGGTACCCTCGGGCAACATTTCCTTACCGGTTATTAATGGCGGTAAAGTGTATGTAGGCTTTAAATTCGTCGGTGACAAAACGGTGGGAACCACTAACTGGCGATTGGACAACATTAAAGTACAGTAATTACACAAATTCATTCTATAAACAATCTAAAGCACAACCTTATGTCAGTACAAGCAAAATACCAGGCAGCCCTTGATTTGGGTGAACATTTTGGTGCAAAAAATGGCTCCGTAACGGAGGAAAACGGTGTACTTAAAGTAACCGGTTTGGTACACACCCAGTACGAGAAAAATGCCATTTGGGATAAAATCAAGGAAATCGGAGGGGCAAACCCAACCGATATCATTGCCGATATCTCTGTTGAAACCAACGATTACTACGCAAAATACGTGGTGGTAAAAGGGGATACACTCGGAAAAATCAGCAAACACTTCTACGGCGAAGCCGGAAAATACATGCAGATTTTCGAAGCGAATCGCTCTATTTTGAGCAATCCAGACCTGATCGAAATCGGTCAAGTGTTGGTGATTCCCTTCGAGAAATAAGGGTTCCTTACCCAAACAAAGGCCATTCCGGAACCATTCGGAATGGCCTTTTCTCATCCTGGCTTTCTCTGCTTTACCGGAAATTTAACAAGGCACATAGAGGCATTGAAGTCAGAACCACTACCTTTGCGATCAAACAATTTACGCTTGCTTACAAAATGAAAAATGTATATGTGGCCATCATGGCCGGTGGGGTAGGGAGCCGCTTTTGGCCCGGAAGCCGAGAAGCCAAACCCAAGCAGTTTCTCGATATGATGGGAGTAGGAAAAAGCCTGCTCCAGCTAACCTTTGAACGCTTTTTACCTATTTGCCCCGCAGAGCGAATCTTTGTCGTCACCAATGCTGCTTACAAAGCGCTCGTGAAAGAACAATTGCCAGAACTAACCGACAATCAAATTCTCTGCGAACCAAGCCGAAACAATACCGCCCCGTGCATTGCTTACACAGCGCTCAAACTGGCAGGTTTGGACCCTGACGCCACAATGGTGGTAGCCCCTTCCGATCACCTTATCCTGAAAGAAACCGCTTTCTTGGATAAAGTCAGCGCTGGATTGAAGTTTGCGGCAGAAAAGGATGCCTTGGTTACCCTCGGCATACAGCCAAGCCGACCCGATACTGGATATGGCTATATCCAATACGAGAAAAAAGATACTCAAACGGGCATCCACAAAGTGCGTCGTTTTGCCGAAAAACCCGACTACGAAACAGCACAGTCGTTCTTGAATTCAGGGGAATACCTTTGGAATGCTGGTATTTTCATCTGGAGCACCCGCTCTATCTTGTCCGCCTTCGAACAGTACGCTTCCGAGATCCATCAAATGTTGTCAGAGGGGAAAGGCGTGTACAATACTCCCGATGAACAGGCCTTTATTGATCGTCGATACCCGGACACCCCGAACATTTCCGTCGATTTTGCGATCATGGAAAACGCCCAAAATGTCTATACCATCCCTGCGGAGGTAGGTTGGTCAGACCTCGGAACCTGGGCTAGTTTACATGCCGAATGTGATAAAGATGAAAATGACAACGCAATCATCGCTCAAAATGCGCTCCTGATTGATTCGGATAATAACCTGATTCGCTGTTCCAATCCAGATAAATTATTGGTGATTCAGGAATTGAGCAATTTCATCGTAGTGGACGAGTCAGATGTGCTCATGATTTATCCAAAAAGTAAAGAGCAAGAAATAAAACAGCTCACTGCACTGGTAAAACAGCGTTACAACGGAAAATACCTGTAAAAACTACCGTTGTAAGGTATGTAAGGCAAAAAAAGCCAATACCAAAAGCAGCAAGACCAGCGCAACCGCCGCACTAATTTGTAAGAACCGAATCCCCTTACGCTTTTTGCGGCGCTTGCGCTCCAACCTGGCCTCCAATTTTTGCCAGGCATGGGGGGGAGGGAGCTCTTGCAAACCCTTTTCCCCTTGCTTGATCAACTCAAATAAATCATTCATAGTTCTATAGATAGCCTTTGGAGCGGAGTAATTTTCTCAATTTGTCCTTTGCCAAAATGAGCTGTGACTTACTGGTATTAATGCTGATCTGTAAGGCATCCGCAATCTCATGGTGCTTGTAACCCTCCAAAACGAATAAATTAAAAACCGTTCGATACCCAACTGGCAACTCTTCTACTACCCTCATTATCTCCTGCACCGATAATTCGGATACAATATTGAACCCGTCCTCCTCCTCCAAAATGGGCATCGCATCCCCCGGAAAGACCAATGGCTGTCGACGGCGGAGCTGCATCAATGCCTCGTTGACCATGATTTTTCGCATCCAACCTTCAAAATTCCCCGTCCCGCTATACCCCTCCACTTTGGTAAAGATCTTATAAAATCCACTGACCAAAGCCTCCTCCGCTTCCTCGCGATTTCGAAGATACCGACGGCAAATACTAAAAAACAAAGGCGAGTACCGGTCGTACAACCATTTCTGAACAGCCCTGTCCTGTCCCCGTAATCCCGATAGAAGTGCTTCCTCTGTCACTGCTTGTTAGACGGTTGGTGATAAAATATAGGACTCGTTTCAAATGAATCGCCGCAATTCCCAACGATTCCCCACAAATCGAACAGCCTAGAATGGGATGCGCAAACAATATTCAACGACTTTTTTCGTATAGATGCTGAACTTTATCGAACTGGCGGTTGATTGCTAAAAAAAAAGATGGAAATTTGCCGCACAGATTCTACTTCATAACGACAAACATACCCGTTTCATGCAAGGAGTACAAAACTATATTCAAGAAAATAAAGACCGCTTTCTGGAAGAGCTGCTGGACTTGCTTCGTATCCCTTCTGTGAGCGCTGATCCAAAGTACAAAGCGGATGTGCGCAAAATGGCAGAAGCCACCGCAGAACACCTCAAAAAAGCAGGGGCTGATCAAGTAGAAGTATTTGATACCCCCGGACATCCCATCGTGTACGGCGAAAAAATGGTGAACCCTAAAGCACCGACGGTGCTGGTATATGGCCACTATGATGTGCAGCCCGCCGATCCACTTGAACTTTGGGAAAGCCCACCGTTTGAACCCGTGGTAAAGAAAACCGCCTTGCACCCACAAGGAGCCATCTTCGCTCGAGGCGCCTGCGACGATAAAGGCCAAATGTTTATGCACGTAAAAGCCTTCGAGGCCATGATGAAGGAAAACTACCTTCCCTGCAACATCAAATTTATGATTGAAGGAGAAGAAGAAGTCGGTTCCAAGCACCTGGAGGAATTTTGCAAAGCCAATAAGAAAAAACTCGCCTGCGATGTGGTGCTGGTTTCCGATACCAGCATCATCAACAACGACACACCTAGCCTGACCGTCGGCCTCCGCGGGCTTTGCTATATGGAGGTGGAAGTAACAGGTCCCAATCGCGATCTACACTCCGGGGTATATGGGGGCGCCGTCGCTAATCCAATTAATGTATTGTGTGATTTGATTTCTTCTTTGCACGACAAAAAAAGACGAATCACCGTGGAGGGTTTTTATGATGACATCGAAAAAGTGAGTTCAAAAGAACGAAAAATGATGAACCAGGTGCCTTTTAGCGAAAAGGAATTTAAAAAGGACTTGGGAGTTGAGGAATTACTCGGTGAATCTGGATATACCCCGATCGAACATACCGGTATCCGACCAACCTTGGATGTAAACGGCATGTGGGGTGGCTATATCGGAGAAGGAGCAAAAACCGTTCTACCTTCTAAAGCCTACGCCAAAATTTCCATGAGGCTGGTGCCCAATCAGGATCCCGAAAAAATCGAAAAGCTGTTTATTAAACATTTCCAAAAAATAGCCCCTAAATACGTGCAAGTAAAGGTGACAGCCCACCATGGAGGCCACCCAGTCGTCACACCCACCAACTCTCCTGAATACAAAGCGGCCGAAAAAGCGATGGAAAAAGCATTCGGTAAAAAACCAGTCCCTCAACGTGGTGGAGGTTCTATTCCAATCATCGCCATGTTCGATCAGGTACTAAAAGCGAAGTCCATCCTTATGGGCTTTGGCTTAGACTCGGATGCTATCCACTCACCTAACGAACACTACGGACTTTTTAATTATTACAAAGGCATTTCAACCATTCCTTATTTTTATCAATACTACGCAGAATCAGTAAAATGAGAAAAATCGCATGCATCGTAGCAGGGTCCCTGCTCTCTCTTGGCGCATTCGCCCAAAAAAACTCCAGCACTACTCCCACCATGCCTGTCCTCAAAACGGCAAAAGATACCGCAAGCTATGCCTACGGAATCGTATTGGGTAACAGCCTAAAACGTCAAATGAATTCCGCCGATATCGACCAGGAACTGGTAACCAAAGCGGTTACAGCAGCACTGGCCAACGATCCGCTTCCATTTACACAAGAAGACGCTCAGCGTATCTACGCCGATTACCAAAAGGCAGCTTCCCTCAAGCAGCACGAAGCCACCATCAAGGATGGAGAAGCGTTTTTGGCCAATAATAAAAAAAGAAAGGAGGTAACCACCACCGCTTCTGGATTGCAGTACGAGGTGCTGAAAAAAGGCGATCCGAACGCACCAATGCCCAAAGCTACCGATCGCGTGAAGGTGCATTACCATGGAACACTCATCGATGGTTCCGTGTTCGATTCCAGCGTTGAAAGAGGCACTCCAGCCGAATTCCCTCTGAACGGGGTAATCAAGGGCTGGACAGAAGGTTTACAGTACATGCACGTGGGCGACAAATTCAAGTTGTTCCTTCCTTACAACCTGGCCTACGGTGAACGCGCCGCAGGAGCTAAAATCAAACCCTATTCTGCTTTGGTCTTCGAAGTGGAACTTCTGGAAATTACATCCGCTAAATAAGTTGTAGTCGGCCCATCCATACCTACCAGTTGGTAGGTGCTGATGGGCCGTTTTTTTTCTCATGAATAAATTCTGGCTTCGGTCTAGCTTCGTCGTTGGGTACATGCTCCTGGCCATTGGCTGGTGGGCAGTGCTGTTGTGGAAAGGGTATGACAAGCAATTTGAGTTGGAAGTGAAAATCCTGGAGTTGCAACAAAAGGTACCCTCAACTGAGCTCCAAGTTTGGCCAGAATACCAACAGTTAAAGGTAATCAACCTTCGGAAAAAAGCCATGATCATCGGTGAGGGGGTCTTTTTTTCCCTCTGCCTTGTACTGGGTCTTTATATTATTCGACGGACAGCTCAAAAAGAGTTTTCCCTGGCGCGGCAACGCCGCAATTTTTTGCTGTCCATCACCCACGAACTCAAATCACCCATTGCAGCCTTGCGGCTGGTGCTCGAAACCTTCCAGAAACGAACCCTTACCAAAGAACAAGCAGAACCGCTTTTGGCAGGTGGACTTCAAAATGCGACTCGTCTGCAAAACCTGGTTCAAGACCTCCTCCTCGCGGCACGACTGGAAGACAGCTGGCGACCTCTACATGAACCCATTTCGCTCCCACAGTTAGTGGAATCCTGTAAGGAAGTTCTCCGCGTTCGATTCCCTAAAGCCAACCTGCAATGCCAACTCCAAGAAAACCTTCCACTCCTCCAGGCAGATAAATCCGGTATGACCTCGGTCCTCATGAACTTGCTGGAAAATGCCATCAAATACTCACCGGAAGGAGCCCCCGTCCAACTCCAAATTGCCTACCAGGGAACCAAGTTTACCCTGCAAGTGGCCGACCAAGGCCAAGGCATTCCTCCCGATGAACGACATTCCATTTTTGATAAGTTTTACCGACTCGGTAACGAAGAAACCCGAAAAGCTACCGGAACCGGCTTAGGGTTGTACATCGTCAAACAAGTGGTGCAAGCCCACCAAGGTAGCATCCAACTAGCTGATAACCACCCGAACGGAACCATTTTTACCATCGTTTTGTAATTCCACTCCATGCTGCTGATCACAAATGCGCGTCTAATCAACCGAGGCACCACCCAATCCTGTGATATTCTCCTTCATAAAGGAAGGATCCACCGTATCGCCCCACAGATCACCGAACCCAATGCCAAGGTCCTGGATGCCCGTGGAAATTGGGTGATCCCCGGCATTATTGATGATCAGGTACACTTTCGCGAACCTGGTCTGACCCACAAGGCCTGTATCGCCTCCGAAAGCCGCGCAGGGGTTGCGGGTGGAGTAACATCCTTTATGGAAATGCCTAATGTCCAGCCCACCACCACGACGCAAGCCTTGCTCGCTGAAAAATATGCCATCGGGGCTCGGACATCTGCTGCAAACTACTCCTTTTATATGGGTGCTACCAATGATAATTATGAAGAGGTAGTCCGCACTGATCCCAAAACCGTGTGCGGAATAAAAATTTTCATGGGTAGCAGTACCGGAAATATGCTGGTGGATAATCCGGATACCCTGGAGCGCATCTATGCCAATGCACCTACCCTCATCGCCACACATTGCGAAGATGAAGCTACAGTCCGCGCAAATAATGAGCGCTACTTAGCGCGCTATGGAGATACCCTGACCGCCGCCTACCACCCTCGAATCCGTAATGTAGAGGCTTGCTTGCTCTCCTCTACACTTGCCGTTCAATTGGCAAAGAAACATGGAACCCGGCTTCATATCCTGCACATCACCACGAAGGATGAGCTGGAATTGTTTGATAACAAAACACCCCTGGAACAAAAACGCATCACGGCCGAAGTTTGCGTTCATCATTTGCACTTTCAAAGCCGGGACTATGCCAAATACGGCAACCTCATCAAGTGCAACCCAGCGATAAAAAGCAAAGCCCACCACGACGCCTTGTTGCCTGCCTTATTGGATAACCGGCTGGATGTTATTGCAACCGATCACGCTCCACATACCTGGGAAGAAAAATCCCAACCCTACCTCAAGGCACCCTCCGGATTGCCCCTCATTCAGCACACCTTAAATGTAATGCTGGGCTTTTACCACAAAGGCTTGATCTCGGCTGAGCGGATCGTAGAAAAAATGTGCCACGCCCCTGCCATCGCTTTTCAAGTCAAAGACCGTGGATTTGCGGACGAAGGCGCATGGGCCGATTTGGTGATCGTAGATCCAAACCATTCCTGGAAAGTTTCCAAAGAAAACCTGCTATATCACTGCAATTGGTCCCCCTTCGAAGGCCACCGCTTTAAGGGAAAGGTCCTGAGTACTCTGGTGAATGGGCACCTGGCTTGGCATGAAGACCAATTGAATCTGAGTAAAAATGGAGAACGCTTGGAATTCAACCGATAATTTTAGCTTCTACTCATATCAAAAAGAGCATTTTTGCGTTTATATCCTATTCCAAATTGAATGATCACTGTAAGTAAAGCCTGATTGGATGATGATGAAAAAAATGCTCGTTTTTACGTTGTTTGCGCTGGGATTCACCTCCCAACTTTCCGCCCAGTTTGGCGATTGTGCCACCGCTAAAAGTATTTGCAAAAAAGAACCCTTGCATATTCAAAACCCAAGAGGGGAGGGAAACGACAAACGGGAGGCAGATTTTATTCACTGTTTTCTGAACGGTGATAACATGGGGCAGGCAGAAGAGAATTCTACCTGGATCAAATTTGAAATCAAAGAAGGTGGTACTTTTTCGTTCGCAATAACACCTGACCGCGCCAGTGATGACATCGATTTTGTCGTCTTCCGTTTGCCGGCCGATGGCAATTGTTCCCGCAAAGAAATCGTGCGTTGCATGGCTGCCGGAGATGACGGAGCAGAAACCCCCAATAGCCACTGCCTGGGGACCACCGGGCTCCGATCCGGTGAAAAAGACAGTTCAGAAGATGCCGGCTGTAAGGATAAGGACGACAATGCCTGGCTGGCGCCCCTCAAAACCGTTGCTGGTGAGCACTATGTACTCTTGATCAGCAATGTAACTGGTCCCCGTGGTTTTTCGATTTCTTTTGGAGGCAGTGCTAAACTACCTTGCGAAGAGGTTAAACCTATCCCGCCCGGTAAGCCAGCACCTCCCAAAAAGACCCAACCCATCGTAGTCGAAGCTCCCACCGTCCCTGAACCTCCACGCGAAATCAACGGCCGAGCTATTGTGGTAGATGAAACGGTGAAAGTTCAAAGCCGAAAAGTCACAATCTCCATTTGGGATAGCCAAATTGAAGACGGCGACATTATCTCCATCTACCTTGGCAACCAGAAAATAGTAGACCGACACCGACTTACCAAACAACCCAAAGAATTTGTCATCGAGTTGCCCACCGGAAAGGAGCACTTCCTCACTGTTTTTGCCGATGATTTCGGTAAATCGGAGCCCAATACGGCCGCTATCCTGATCTCGGATGGAAAATCGGAACAACGCATCGAACTTACCGCCGGCCGAAAACAACAAGAAAGCGTCAAAATTGTCCTGGAATAATGGCAGGGAACTCCATCGGTCAGCTGTTTAAAGTCACCACTTTCGGTGAGTCCCACGGTCCAGCTATCGGCTGCGTAGTGGATGGATGCCCCGCTGGAGTTCAACTGGACTTGGATTTTATTCAATCAGAATTAGATAAACGGCGACCCGGACAAAGCCGAATTGTCACTCGCCGAGAGGAGAAGGACCGGGTACAGGTCCTCTCTGGCAGCTTTGAAGGCTTGACCACTGGGATGCCCATCACCTTGTTGATTCCAAACGAAGATCAGCGGAGCAAGGATTATGATCACCTAAAAGATGCCTTCCGACCTAGCCACGCTGATTTCACCTGGCACACTAAATACGGGCACCGAGACCACCAGGGAGGAGGTCGAAGCTCTGCCCGGGAAACCGCCGCCCGAGTAGCGGCAGGAGCGATTGCCCAACTAGTACTCCAACCATTAGGGGTACAAATTCATTCTTATGTCAGCCAGGTAGGTGCCGTATCTACGCCCTTGAATTACCAGGAGCTTGATTTTTCGAATATTGAAAAAACAGAGGTGCGTTGTCCAGATTTGGAGGTCGCCACGACCATGATCGAATTGATCAAGGAAGTTAAAAAGCAAGGCGATACCATCGGAGGCATTGTCTCCTGTTGTATCCAGGGCGTACCTGCTGGATGGGGAGAACCCGTTTTTGACAAACTACAAGCAGATCTCGCCAAAGCCATGCTTAGCATCAATGCTGCAAAAGGGTTTGAATACGGATCAGGCTTTGAAGGAGTAGGGATGAAAGGCTCTGAGCACAACGACCTTTGGGAACCAGGGTTTAAGACCCGAACCAATTATTCGGGTGGTATTCAAGGAGGAATTTCGAATGGGATGGAAATCTATTTTCGCGTGGCATTTAAACCGGTAGCCACCCTCTTGCAGCCCCAGTGGAGCGTACAAAAAAGCGGCCATCCCGTGCTGCTGGAGGGAAAGGGACGACACGATCCTTGTGTAGTTCCCAGAGCTACCCCCATTGTCACCGCAATGGCCGCTTTAGTATTAGCCGATCATTACTTGAGAGCCTTAGCGTTTAGCGCAGCACAGAAAGGCGTTTAGTTTCTACCCGACCCGCGCTTTCAAGCTGAACAAAGTACAGACCATTTCCTAGTCCGGAGAGCGGTAATTGCAACTGGGTACTGCCCGCAGGAACCTCCAGGGCCGCATCGCGGTACACTTCCCTACCCATTGCATCCAGCACCCGCAATTGAACCGACAAAGAACTTGTCAATTCCATCTGCAACACCACCAATTCTGCACCAGAAACTGGATTGGGCGACAAGTACCAATTGTTCAAGGCTGGAATTTCCTCCACCGTATTTACCATTCCAGTGGTAAAGCTCCGCTGCCTTGGACTGGCACACATATAGTATTCATTAAACGGACGAACCCGCCAGAAGTATTTCTTGTTTGCTGTCAGCCCCGTTACAGTCAGAGAGGTGCCGCTAACAAGGTGTTTCTGGCCTAAATTAGAAGCATAGGTGGTAGTACGGTCAATTTCTAGGTAATAATACGTAGCACCTGGAACAGCTTCCCAACTTAATTCGGCCGTATCGTCGTCATTTAGAACCGCTCCTTCCGCTGGAGCAACCAACAAGCTTGCTGGGGTAGTAATACTGGTCGCCACCGGACTGAAGGTATTATTCAGGAAATTCCGTCCTGAAGACAGCCGGTCCGCTTTCACCACATCAATTTGCCCCTGGGTAAAATCAAAGTCTCCACAGCCAAAATAATAGCTCATGAAATTGTTTTCCATTGGATTAACTGGCTCACAATTGGGATCCTGTGCCCCACCATTATAGGGTGGACAATTGTTAGGCGCGCAGTAACCAAAGTTATAATCAGGTGGCGTATCACAAATCAAATCAGCAGCGGTGGTACAGTTGGAACCATTGGCTTTCTCCACAGGAACCCCGTTGTAAATAGAGGGAGCACAAGGCCAACCCGGATCAGCCGATTCAAAGCAAGGAGGTTGGTTTTCCCAATCTTCCGCATCAGATTCCCAACCAAAAAACGTGTGGCGAAGACTGAAAAAGTGACCCGTTTCATGGGAGAGGGTATTATCTCCCAAAGCAGTGTAGGTCTTATTGGTAACCACCCAGTCCCGTTGAGGGGAGTAATACGCTGCAGCACCCCCAGGCTGTTGATTGCTCGTTTGTGCAGTGCCAACCACGTAATAATTCACCGCGTTATTGTGTTTTTTGAAATTCATCAAAAACGTATTCGACTGGTTGTTGTAAACATTATCGTTGTTGATGGTCATATCCACCAAGCCCAAAGTAGGGTGGGGGGCCAGGTAGAATTGAATATCGTGCTCAGCGTAATCGGCATTCATGGTGCACATGGCATTGAATACATCGTTCATGGTCGGCCGGCCGGTGCCGTCCGTTTTCGCCACCAGGTGAAAAAATACAGGGATGTACATCGTAGCATTTTCTGACAAGGCATTTCGTTCGGCGAAAGCAATATTGGCACGCAGACGAGCCTCGTCCTGAAGCTGATCCATAAAACTAGTTCCACAAGGCAACTGCTGTGCCGACAAGCCCAAGACGACCACTGACAGCACAGAACTTAAAAGAAATTTTTTCATCATTGAAAAATTGACATCAAGGTTTAATTTTTTTCTTGTGCAAAGTTAACGAAAAATAAGTTCCCAAACCGGCGTTCAGCCGCTATAAGTACCAAATCCGGCACATCCGCCGAAAATAGCAGAGTCCCTACTTATTGTTAAAAATACGTTAAGTGGGTATTTGTTTGGAATTTCCGGTATATTTGTGTTGTTTTTAAAATAAAATTTGCACAGCATCCCTTTAGTTCCAAGAGTTGATCGAATATTCGGAAGAATTAATCGAGGGGCGGAAGCAGCAATCCAGCTTTTCCGTAGCATTGCAGTCAAAAGCAGTTTAATCCACCCCAATTCATCCATCATCAGAATCGATTGTGTTATGTCCATCCGTATTTTAAGTGTACTCATTGGATTGTTTTCCCTCCTTACGATCCGGCCCCTGCGGGCACAGGAGCGGCCCGCTAGCATTTTTGAGCAGCTTACGCAGAAGGAAATGAACCGCCTCACTTTGGAAGTGGACTTTACGACCTTATTGGCTGGGCGTAAAACCAATAAGTATTTCCCCGCTCGGTTATCGCTTGAAAAAGGAGGCAGTTGGGAAGTGGAGGTCAAACCACGAGGTCGTTATCGCCGGAAAGTTTGTGAAATGCCTCCTTTGAAAATAAAATTCAAGAAAAAAGCACTTCTGGCACAAGGGCTGGATACCCTGAATGAAATCAAATTGACCATTCCTTGTCATCAAGACGAGCAGGGGAATGAGCTGGTGGTGAAGGAATACCTGGCCTACCGGATGTTTGAGCAATTGACCCCAGTGGCCGTTCGCGCCCGGCTGGTCCGATTGACTTTGATAGACACCCATATCGGAAAAGAAATCCAGATGACCGCACTTTTGTTGGAGGACGAGGAAGAGACAGCCAAACGCTTTCACGGCCAACTGATTGAAGAATATGGATTGCCTGTGGATAGTTTACTGGTCAATCAAGCCGCCTTGGTGACGGTTTTTCAGTACATGATTGGCAACACGGACTGGGACATCAACATGATCCGCAACGTCCGCACGATACGGTCGATGGAAGGCGGAAAAGTGATTGTGATTCCCTACGATTTCGATTTTTCTGGCCTGGTAAATGCCCCGTATGCTACTCCTTCCAGCGAATCCGGGCTCCGCAACGTTCGAGAACGCTTTTTAGTGAACACAGGACTTTCCACAGAAGCGCTTCGGAGGGCGGCCCTTCGCATCAAATCCGCCAAACCGGCCTTGATGGCCCTGTGTAAATCCAGGTACCTCTCGGCTGACAGCACTACGGATCTACAGGAGTACCTGGAGAGTTTTTTTATGCAGATTGGAAGTTTTTTGGAGCCGGCGCCGAATAGCCGCCCATTGTCGGCTGATTAATTTTTTTTTGAAAAAAAGCATAGAACTATTGTTCAGAAAAAAAAGCGTTGTATCTTTGCGACCTCAATTGAAAGATTGGGTTTTTCGACAGGAAAAACGGAGGAGTGCCAGAGTGGTTTAATGGAGCGGTCTTGAAAACCGTCGTACTGAAAGGTACCGGGAGTTCGAATCTCTCCTCCTCCGCAAGTAGATTTTCCAAAAGTCTCCAAAAGCGTGTAAATCAATGATTTACGCGCTTTTTTTATTTATAATATTTCCATAAAATTCCACTTTTTTCCGCCAGCTTGGTTTCTCTCCTGGTTTCTCAAAAAATTTCGGAAAAAAAGAAACCAAGTAAATGTAGTGTTATGGAAAGTTATGGAATAACTAAATGACACTCAGCAAATTAGATGTTGTTTTTTCCGTAGAAGCTGTATATTTGCGTCACAAAATGGAGGGCTCACTTGTAAAACTGATGCCTTATGTCATCCAAAACAACATCATTCTCTTTGCTCTTCTATGTGAGCAAAACCAAGTTGCAAAAAAATGGGGAAGCACCCCTATTGCTGAAAATCAATGTAAACGGTCGAAGGGTTGTCATTAACCTTCGGCGTTCGGTAAACCCAGTGGACTGGGATTCCGCCAAGGGTAGGGTAGGAGGAAAATCCGACCAAGCCAAGGTTGTCAATGAATACATTGAAGCCGTCAAATTCAAATTCCGGCAGAAGTACAATGAGCTTATTCAAATGCATGAGGAGCTTACTGTAGAAATGCTTCGGGATGCGGTGATCGGGTCTAATGGCTCGGCTGGCAAAACAATTATTGCCGTTTGGGAAGACCATCTGGAAGGGATGCGAAAGTTGATTGGAAAAGAAACTACTCGTGCCACCTGCCAGAAATATTCTGCAGCACTTAACCACATTCAACGGTTTTTAAGACTGAAATACCGTGTCAGTGACCTCTCTGTAAAATCCATTGATCCAGAGTTTGTTTCAAATTTTAGTCTATACCTAAAAACGACTGGGAACTGCAGCCACAATACCACTTCGAAGTTTCTTCAGACGTTTAGGCGAGTAATCAACATCTGTATTCGCAACGGATGGATGTCGAAGGACCCGTTTGTCGGGATCAGCATGAAACTTAAGGTCGTTGATCGACCTTATCTGAACGAAGAGGAATTAGAGCGACTCGCACAGTTTGAATCTGATATCGACAGAATCACACGAATACGGGATTTTTTCCTTTTTTCCTGCTACACAGGGCTTGCCTACATAGACCTGAAAAATCTTAAGCGGAATGAGATTGAGCCTGGCAATTCGGAAACTGGGTACTGGATTCGTACGAAACGACAAAAAACAGGGATAAGCACTAATGTACCTCTGCTTGAGTTTCCGTACTTGATTATTAACAAATACAACCGTTTGGAATCGCTCAGATCAACAGATCCCGTGTTACCAATACCAAGTAACCAGAAAATGAATGCCTATTTGAAGGAACTGGCGGATCTATGTGGAATTACTAAACCGCTCTCCTTTCACATCGCTAGGCACACCTTCGCCACCACTGTCACCTTGATGAACGGGGTGCCAATTGAAAGTGTGAGCAAAATGCTCGGTCA
>JBKDAM010000097.1:0-17111 GCA_046316495.1 Chitinophagales bacterium | reverse complement strand
TCTCTAGTAGCCAAGGCATCCCCCATGCGCTCTTATTCACTTCCATATTCTTTCGCCTTTCAATTCTCCTATTCGCTCTCGTGATCGCTCTTTACTCTCTACCTCTACTCCTATTTATTCCCAGTCTGTCAATGAACTTTTTATAATCTGCCTTGAAAAACAAAGCAAGTTAAGTCAATCTTTTGTTTCATTTAAAGCAACCGTTGTCGCTTTTTGTTCTTCGTTGTTTGGGACCGCAAAGGTACGTTGAAGTAATTTACAGTACCAAATTTTTTTTCATTTTTTTTTGAGATTTTTTCGGCGCTTGTTCTTCGTTTAGAACCTCTTTCCGAAAGCGGGTGCAAAGGTAACACGAACCATTTCAAACCACCAAATACTTTTTGAAAAAAAATGAAAAAAAGTTGAATGAGCGACTATTTACCGTTTTCAGCTGCTTTTTGCTGCCGTTTTTGGGCTAAAATCTCATTCGCCTGTTTTAAATCTGCTTGAGCAAGGGCTGTATTCCCCATCATCTCATACACCTTCGCTCGGTTTTGATAAGAGATCGCCGCATCTGGCTTCAATCCTATGGTAGTGGTGAAGGCCTCTATCGCTTTTGGCAATTTCCCCTGCCGCATGTAGATCATGGCTACATTGTTCCAGGTAACCACGTCTGTCGAATCGTAACTTAGGTACTTTTCCAAATCTTTTAAAGCCAAATCAACCTGGCCCGATTGTGCGTAGATACTCCCCCTGAACTTATAGGCATCTCTTATCTCTGGATTCAGCTCCAACGCTTTTGTAAAGTCCTTCATCGCATCCTGCATTTTTCCATTGTCACCAAACTCTATGCCGCGCCCCATAAACATCATTCCATTGTGATAGTACCCGTTTTCGATTGCATTCGAAATTACAGTAATCGTATCTTTCCAAATTCGAATCTGCCGAACACAAAGAACCATGATTGCAATAAACCAAACCCAACCAACCGTGCGAAGCAATCCTGCCCGTTCCGGGAAACGCTGCTGAAGCGCTTGCCAGGTTTTTACCAGGATGTAGAAAATACCTATCGCTGCGATATAATTGTAGTGGTCGGCACAAAGCTCAAAGGTTCCTAAGGTCGCAAACGGAAGGGTAATGATCACATTACTTAAAAAGAAGAGCAGTCCCGTGTAGATATAGGGTGCACTCTGCCGGGTGCGCCAGCCAAGAACGGCCAATGACAAGACCCCAAATGGAGCCATATAATAGGTCCAAGGCAATACCCCATTGATTTTATCGAAAGAGTAGTAGATGCTCAACTTGAGTGGGACCAACATCTTGCTAATGTAAAACAAGGGAGCATAACATACCAATAGTACCCGCTCCAACGCGGTATACCCATTCCCAGTCGCCCCAACCATGGTGCCCGATACCTCCCGGGTATAAATGGTCAACAAACCAAAACCCAGAGCACCCAAGAAAAACGGTACATAACCCGACCATTTCTTAATTAATCCCAAATTGGTTGGCTTCCGCCACCAATCCAAAACTACCAAAGTAAGTGGGACGGTCACTGCAGCACTTTTGGCTAAACAAGCCAGGATAAAAAAGACCAAAGCCAGGATATAGTTTCGAGTCCGATTCTCCTCCCTGCCACTATAATCCAAATAAAAATTAAAGGAAAGCAAGGAAAATAAACTGAACAAGGGGGTACTAAAACCAGCAATCCAGGCAACTGATTCCACCTGTATAGGGTGTATCGCAAACAAAAGGCTTATCGGCAGAAGTAAGGAGGTGGCAACGTCTAGTTTTTTCAACATTAAAAATACCAACCGTGTATTGATGGTGTGCACAACCAAACTAAGTAAGTGGTACAACACTGCATTATCCTCCCCAAGTCCGTAAGCCATCGCGTACGCTAGCCAGGTTAAAGGCGCATACATGCCCAGGTTAAAATTGGTAAAAAGCGTTTTCAGTGAAAAATCCTTCACCGCTGGGTTTTCTACGGTGGAGGCATGATCATCCACCCCCGTCATTTCATTCCCTAATGCAAGGGAAAAGACAAGAAAGGCTACCAAGACTGGCAACCACTCCAAAAGAGAATTTCCTGTAGTGGGTTCCGAGAGTGATGCTGTAGTGGTTTTTTTAACGGGAATCTGGTATTTCTTTGCCATTATATATTGATGAAATGTAGTAGATCAACGCGAAGCAGCAGCAAGCACCCCTTCTAGGTACTCCCGATGATTAGCTAACCGAGGCACCTTGCCTTGGCTACCCATACGCCCCCTTCCCTTCATCCACTGCAAAAAAGTGCCGGGTGGAACTACCTGCAACTTCAATGGCGCTAAAGCCAAATCTTTAAATCGCTTTGCCTCGTAATCAGAATTGATTTTCTTCAAATGATCATCTAGAAGTTTTTCAAATTGAGACAGGCTGGCAGGCTCCTTCTGAAACTCGATCACCCACTCATGTCCACCCCTTCCATCTTCCGACTGACCAAAGTAAATAGGCCCTGCAGTATAATCTGCAACCACAGCGCCCGTGGCATCGCAGGTCAATGAAAGCGCCTTTTCAGCATCCCCCACCATTACTTCCTCCCCGAAGGTGTTGATATATTGCTTCGTTCGACCAGAAATTTTAAAACAATGTGGGTATTTGCGGGTGAAAATCACCGTATCCCCTGGCTGATAGCGCCATAATCCATTATTAGAGGAAATTAGTATCGCATAATTTTTACCGATTTCTATCTCCTCCAGCATTAAGGTTTTGGGAAATTCTTTGTCCCATTCTTCCATGGGAATAAATTCGTAAAAAACCCCGTTATCGGCCAACATCAACATATCCTCCTTGTCAAAATCCGATTGGGCACCAAAAAAGCCTTCAGAGGCATTGTAGATTTCCTGATAGATAAAGTCATCACTTGGAATCAGCTGCTTGAAGGTGTTCCGGTAAGGCGCAAATCCTACTCCCCCATGCATGTACGCCTGAAGATGCGGCCACACCTCTAACATATTGTCTTTTCCGGTTTTTTCCAGGATCATTTTAAACAGCACAATAATCCAGGTTGGCACCCCTCCAAACATTACAATATCGTCTTGTTCAGAGCACATTTCGGCTACCCTTTTTATCTTCTCCTCAAAGTTGGGCATCAGGGCCGTCTCAAAATCGGGTGTATAAAACCATTTCGCAACAAAAGGCATGTGATGAGTAAGGACCGCGCTCACATCTCCATAATAGGTGCTGGGATGTTCATTAAACGCCGTGAAACTTCCTGGCATTAATAGATTTTTCCGTCGGAAAATTTCAAGATCGTCGCGGTGCTGGTACAATAGTGCCAAGGCATCCCAACTTCCGGCAATATGGCACTCTTCTAAGTTGGCAGGGGTAACTGGAATAAATTTACTTTTATCGGAGGTAGTGCCGCTGCTTTTGCTGTACCAATTAACTTCCCCTGGCCATAAAACATCTTTTTCACCATGCATCATTCGGTTGATGCGGTCCTTCAAGGCATCGTAGTCATGTACCGGGACTCTTTCTGCGAACTGCCTTGGAGTTTGGATTTCTTTAAATCCATATTGACGCCCGAATTCGGTCTGCTTTGCTGTATCCAGCAGCGACTTGAACCACCGTCCTTGGGCTTCTCCGGGGTGGGACATATATCGCTCCACCCGCTGCAGATGCCGCCGAAGGGTAATTTTCATTATTTCATTGACAAGCCACTTCATCAGAGCAATAATCCAGGTTAATTAAGTGCGAAGGTAGGCAGCCATCCTATCACATCAAAATTTGCTCAAAAAATTATTCCAATACTTGCTGCAGGAACCCATGTTTAAAGAGCGCCCAATGCAAACAGCGCGCCTTAAAACTTTGCTAAGTGAGGCAACTAGATCATCTAATAAAACGCAATTGTTGGATGTATTGGAATTATATAGTTCTACCGAAGCTATTAATGGCACCTTGTCAATTGGTTACAAGGCCCAACAGGAGGCATTTGACCTAGTGCTTGCTGGTGTTTCCTCCACTCAAGAAGGTGTAAAACCACTATTTGAATTGAATAGTTACCCAAATCCTTCCAAACACGGTGAAGAGGTGGTATTGCAAATCAGTAGCCAACAAACTGGCTCTGGCTTGCTTCAAGTTATGGATGCTTCTGGAAAAATATGTTATCAGCGTACTGTGGAATTAACAGACGGACTTCAAACGATTACTGTACCCGGGGCCGCCTTCCCGGCTGCTGCTGGTTGGTACACCTGGAGATTGAGTAATGAGACCGGTATTATTTCCGGAAAAATAACAAGGTGGTAGGTAAAGTTGCACAGTCGAGTCCACGGGAAAAAGGGAACAGACTGTTCATGAAGATGTTTTCAAATGCCTTTATAGTAGGCTAAATAAAAAAGCAGGGAGTCGTTTTTAACTTAAAACGGTCTCCCTGCTTTGTTCTTTCCGGTAAAAAATTTATAAATTACCTTTTTTCAATTCCTTCACGGCATAGTCAGCTGCCCGTGCGGTAAGCGCCATGTACGTCAACGAAGGATTGACGCAGGAGTTGGAGGTCATGCAAGCACCATCGGTTACGAATACATTGAGGCATTCGTGCACCTGATTCCATTTATTCAAGATAGAGTCTTTAACAGAATGTCCCATGCGCGCGGTACCCATTTCGTGAATCGCCATACCGGGGAAAGAGCCTGAATCATACGTTCGCACATTTTTCAGGCCTGCCGCCTCCAGCATTTCAGCTGCATCATTGGCCATATCTTTGCGCATTTTCATTTCGTTTTCTTTGAATTCTACATCGAAAACTAAAGTGGGCTGTCCCCATTTATCTTTATTCTCCATATCCAGTCGAATATGGTTTTCATAATAGGGCAAACATTCGCCGAACCCTGTCATGCCAAACGACCAGGGTCCAGGTTCAGTTGCCTCTTGTTTCATGGAGGCCCCAAATCCCATTTCCGCTACCACGCGTTGCCATCCGGAACGGTTTGCTCCACCTTGGTAGCCGAAGCCTCGGAGGTAGTCGCGTTTATCCTTTCCAACATTGCGATACCGAGGAATATAAATGCCATTGGGACGACGACCAAACACATATTTATCTAGGTCGCCTTCCCAGGTTCCGCCTGCGCCGGTACGGAAGTGGTGGTCCATCATATAATGGCCCAATACCCCACTTGAATTTCCTAGACCATTTGGGAAGGTGGCGGAAATGGAATTCATCAAAATCCAGGTGGAACCGATAGCGGAAGCACAAACAAAAATAATTTTGGATTTAAATTCGTGTTGTTCGCCCGTTTGGGAGTCGATGACCAAGACCCCACTTGCTTTCCCTTTTTTCGGATCGTAAATAATTGAATTGACAATAGAATGGGGGCGGACGGTCAGGCGACCTGTAGCCATTGCGGGTGGCAACGTAGAGGATTGCGTGCTAAAGTAGGCGCTGTATGGACATCCTCGGTGGCAAAGCGAACGGTATTGACAACTATTTCGTCCATTGTGCGGCTTAGTCAAGTTGGCTGCACGGCCAATCGTCATGTGTCGGCCTGGAAACTTGGATTCAATTCCTTTGCGGATTTGCTTCTCCACCACGTTCAACTCCATGGGTGGAAGCAGGTTGCCATCCGGGAAGGTGGGCAGGTTCAGGTTTTCTCCAGAAATGCCGGCGTGGCCTTCCACGTAATCGTACCAAGGTTTTAGATCTGCGTAGCGGATTGGCCAATCTATAGCAACCCCCTCTTTCAAGTTTGCTTCAAAGTCCAGCTCACTAAGGCGATAAGATTGCCGTCCCCACATGATGCTTTTTCCACCCACGATATCTGGACGAAACCAGTCGAAGCGTTTTTTTTCCGCATAGGGAGCATCTATGTCTTTGAACCAGTAGTTTTTGGTATCCTCGTTGTAGGGGTAATCTCTTTTAAGGAAAGGGTGTTCCTCGCGTTCTTGAACGGTTGTACGGAGACGATGTTCGAATTGCCAGGGAGCTTTGGTGGCGCTTTCATAGCCGGTTATATGCTCCAAGGGCTTGCCTCGTTCCAGCATCAGCACTTTTAATCCTTTTTCAGTCAATTCTTTGGCGGCCCAACCACCTGCCACGCCCGAACCAATGACAATGGCATCGTATGTACGTTTTTTCATAGTGTGAGTGATTATTGTCTTAGAGGGGCAATGTTAAAGCGATTTGAGGAAAACTGGAATGATTCCACCAACTTTTTTTGTACAAATCACCTAGTGACCGAATTAATAACGCATGGGCGGACAAAATTTTAAATAATCAGAAGGAGATAGCGAATATTCAATTTGCAGTTGTCATATTTGCCAAAAATTAATTACAGCTATGAATCTACTATCCCGGCGGGAAGCCATCAAAAAAGTTGCCATCATGGTGGGCGGTACGATCGCGCTCCCCGATATTTTAAAGGCTTGGGAATCTCCGGCTATCGAAAATAAGTACTTTGCTTTTAGTCCACAGGAGGAAGCCTTAATTGCGGAGGTTGCAAACGTAATCGTGCCTGACACCGATACACCTGGAGCTAAGGCAGCTGGTGTACACCGCTTTATGATGAAAGTAATAGCAGATTGTTTGGATGCTCCGGACCGTCAGAAATTAATGGATGGTCTGATTGAAATCGATCAGTATGCACGCCAAAACAAAGGCAATGGCTTTGTTCAATGCTCGGATACAGACCGTATTGAGGTCTTGACCCATTTTGAAAAGGAATACCATGATTCGAAAAAAGGCGCTTGGAGAGAAATTAAGTCACTAGTAGTTACAGGGTACTTTACCTCTGAGATTGGGTGCACACAAGCACTTCGTTATGAGCCGGTTCCTGGCAGTTACGATGGTGCTTATCCTTATAAAAAAGGCGACCGCGCTTGGGCTTAAAATTTTTCAGGCCATAAAAAAAGCCGCTTCAATCCCTCTCGGGTTTGAAGCGGCTTTTTTTTATGAACCGTACAACTTATTGCGCAAGTACTTTCGATACCAAATCTGCGGCCTCCTGGAACTCAATGGCTCCATACACTTTAAGACCGGACTCATCGATCAATTTTTTACCTAGGTCGGCGTTGGTACCTTGTAAGCGAACAATAACAGGAACCGGAATTTCACCGATGGATTTATACGCATCCACAACGCCCTGTGCTACGCGATCGCAACGAACGATTCCCCCGAAAATATTGATCAGAATCGCTTTTACATTCGGGTCTTTCAGCATCAAACGCATGGCATTCTCCACCCGTTGTGCGTCAGCAGTACCACCTACATCCAGGAAGTTTGCAGGCTCCCCACCGGAAAGTTGGATCAAATCCATGGTTGCCATGGCCAATCCTGCTCCATTCACCATACAGCCTACGTTACCGTCTAGCTTGACATAGTTCAGATCGTACGATTGCGCTTCCACATCAGTTGGATCTTCCTCATCGGTGTCGCGCATTGCCTCCAGGTCTTTATGGCGGAACAAACCGTTGTCATCCAGCGCCACTTTGGAGTCAACCGCGATAATACGGTCATCGGAAGTTTTCAAACATGGATTGATTTCGAACAAGGTAGCGTCGGAACCTACGAAGGCAGCGTACAACTTCAGTACAAAGTCTACCATTTCTTTGTACGCTTGACCGCTAAGGCCCAAATTGAAAGCGACTTTCTGAGCTTGAAATGGACGGATCCCAATTAGAGGATCAATAAACTCTTGGAAAACCCGATCTGGTGTTTCTTCAGCTACTTTTTCGATATCCATTCCACCATCGGGAGAATAGATAATGACATTGGAGCCAGAACCTCGGTCGGTCAAGATACTGATATAAAATTCTTTAGGCTCACTTGCGCCTGGGTAGAATACGTCTTGGGTTACCAGAACTTTCCGAACCAGCTTGCCTTCCGGGGGAGTTTGTGGAGTTACCAACATCATTCCCAGGATTTGACCTGCAATTTCACCTGCTTGTTCAGGGCTTTTGGCCAACTTGACGCCACCGCCTTTTCCTCGGCCACCGGCATGGACCTGGGCTTTCACTACACACCAATCGGAGTTGTAGAGTTCTTTTAATTTTTTGGCAGCCTCTGTTGCCTCCTGAGCAGTGTGGGCCAGGATCCCTTCCTGGATCTTAACGCCGTAAGATTTCAGCAATTCTTTACCCTGGTATTCGTGTAAATTCATGGAAAAAACAAATTCGGTTTGTATTTCTTTAAAGACGCTCAAAAGTACGACGAGCGGGGCGGAAAAAAGAAAAGAAAGGGAAGCATAATTTTATTCTGTCTGTTTATCCCCCTACTATCGTAGTTTTGCAGCACAGAACTACCTTTACGCATGGCAAAAACACCTTCAGTATCTCGTTCATCCTCCACTGACGCGCCTGTTAGCGAGTGGTCATTAAACAACACCTACCTGCCCTATTTGGTTTTGGGCTTGGCAGCAATAGCAGCTTATGGGCTTTCTTTATCCAATAATTTCGTGTTTTTTGACGATGACAAAGCGATTTTATACAACCCAGTACTGAAGGATCCTTCGTTGCGCGCTTTTTTCTCAGGCCAAAACCTGGGAATGTTCGCTCCCCTCACCTGGATAGCCTATTGGTTGGGGAGTCAGGTAGGAGGACTTTCTGATCCGTATGGATACCATTTATTGTCCTTGGTCTTTCATACCTTAAGTGGGATGTTGGTTTTTGCGTTTTTGCAGTCTTTGTTGTCCAGAACCTGGATTTCCTTTTTTACCGCTCTGCTATTTGTTGTTCACCCTATTCAGGTGGAGGCGGTTAGTTGGGCGGCTGCTCAAAGCACGGTACTATACGGTATGTTTTACCTTGCTGGACTCTTTAGCTATGTGAAATTCGCCCGATCCGGTCGAAAAAGCTGGTTAGGATGGACGCTGTTTTTCTTCCTACTAAGTTTGCTGTCCAAATCGGCTGCAGTGACCTTTCCACTGGTGTTGGTGGCGATTGATGCATTTTTTTTTCGGGAAAACAAGGGCTTAAGCTGGCCTCAAAAAGCGCCCTTTTTTATTGGATCCATTCTATTTGGATGGTACACTTTTCAGACAAGGGCAGCAGAGGGACACGATATTGCCCTTCAATCCCAGGTATTTTCGGCTTTGGACCGGTTATGGATGGTCAGCGAGACCCTTCTTTTTTACCCATTTAAGATAGTAGCTCCTTTTGGATTTAGCATCGACTATCCTTTTGTAAAAACCGCTGGGAGCTGGCCCTGGCACACCTATGCTGCCCCACTGGTCGTAGCAGGAATTGCTTTTTTTGCTTGGAAAAAAACGACTCAACTGCCCGAGGTTCGATGGGGATTGGCTTTGTACCTGCTTCCCTTATTGGTTATGCTGCCCTTTCAAACCGTTGGCACCTTTGAAATGCGGTTTGACCGGTATGCCTACCTTTCCTCCATCGGTGTCTTTTTCTTAATCGGACTTTTACTGGAAAATACCGTACCGGTGGTACGTCGGAGTAGCACCTTCTTTTTGGCAGCCAGTCTGCTACTGCTCACCATTGAACAGACCAACGTTTGGAAAAATGGCACGACATTGTTTAAAAATTGCGTTAAACATACACCAGAATCCTCTATTTGCCTTTGCAACCTTGGCTACAACGAACTCATTAGCAACGATTTCAACGGTTCGGTAGAGCATTACAGCAAAGCATTGTCCTTAGATCCAAGTACTTTGGAAGCGTACAACGGACGTGGTCAGGCTTATATGCAGCTAAAGAACTACCAAGCAGCGCTTCCAGATTTTTCAAAAGCCATCGATATGGGTCTTTCCTCTCCAAAACTATTTTTCAACCGAGGTAAAGCCCTTGTTATGACAGGGAAAGCAGTGGAGGCGATCCCCGATTTAAGCAAAAGCCTTCAGTTAGAGCCCAATAACCCAGAAGCGTATTACTTGAGAGGGTTTGCCAACGAAAAAGCAGAGCAATTGGACGCGGCCATTGCAGATTACAGTGCTTGCATTCGACAGAATCCCACTAGCCTGGAAGCATTGGTCAACCGTGGTCTGTTGTACTACCGCCAGCTGCAATATGATGCCGCGATTCAAGACTATACGGCAGCTCTTGCGATCAATCCCAACCTGGCGATGGCACTCAACAACCGGGCGAATGCCTACTTAAGCCTTGGAGACAAGCAAAAAGCGTTGGCAGATGTGGAGAAAGCCTTACAAGTCAACCCTGAATATCAACGAGCACAGGAGACAAAGAATAGAATTCTAGGAAATTAAAAAAAAGCCCCAGAGCATCAGTAGCGAGCTCTGGGGCTTTTTTTATGCCGATTTTTTAGACTTTCTCCAAAAAACAGCATAAACACCCATTCCCAAGACCAACAATCCAACTCCCGGAAGTGCTTGAGCCGGCTTTTCCAATAATACATGTACACTAAATACCAGGGAAATCAGGATAAAAACCAGTGGAACCACCGGATATCCCCAGGCCTTGATCGTTCGCATTGCTTCTGGCCGTTTTTTACGAAAAACAAACAAAGCAATCCCTGCAAAGGCCATGAAAACAATATCCATGAACGTTACAAAGGTTATAATCTGGTCAAACACCCCTCGAAAAAACAATACCACCAATAATGCCCAAAGAACCTGTACCCCCATCGCAACTACCGGGGTACGCCATCGAGGATGCACATACGCAAGTTCCTTGAAAAACAAACCATCCTGGGCCATCGCAAAATATACCCGTGGGGCTGACATGGTATAGATGCTAATGGTGCCAAAAATCGAAATGGCGATCGCAATGGAAACCGCTGGTGCCCCCCAACTCCCTAACACGGCCATCGCATCCGCCGCCACCCTAGGAGAACGGGCAATAGCTTCTGTCGGCAACAACATCAAATAGGCAACATTGACTAATAGATAGACGATGGTCACCAATAACACCCCTAGAAACATGGCGCGAGGGACCGTTTTTTGAGGCTGTATGGTTTCTCCAGCTAAATAGGATGCATGGTGCCATCCCCCCATGGAAAACAACACTCCTACCAAGGCCGTTAGGATTCCACCTAACCAAGTAGAGGGCTCGGTGGAGGGAGCTTCCAGGGAAAAAGCATGTACTGAAGGGTTGTAAAACCAAAAACCCGCGACAATCAAGCCTGCAATGGCCAATAATTTTAATCCTGTAAAAACATTCGATAAACGCTGACTCATTTCTACACCAAGAACATTCAAAGCAGTCAATCCCAACATCGTCCCTGCAGCAAGCCCCATCTTCTGTCCTTCTCCCATTCCAGGAATAAAAATGGTCATATACTCCGCAAAAGCCACACAAAGCCCCGCCAATGCACCGGTATTGATCACCAATAAGGTTACCCAACCATACAAAAAACCAACCCAATCTCCGTATGCTTCCTTCAAATACACATAAACCCCACCCGATCTCGGAAATAAACCACCCAGTTCACTGAAGGTAAGGGCGCCCGTTAGCGCAACAATGCCCCCCAACAACCACACTGCCAGAATCAAGGAGGTATCCGAAACCTCCGCCGCTATCTGAGCAGGGGTGACAAAAATTCCAGAACCGATGCAAGCACCTACCGCCATAAGGGTAAGGCCCGTTAGACTAATTTTTTGCTTTAATTGCGTCATAAGGCAGCTCCAGCGGAATAAGCCGGATGCCCAAAGGTAACGTGGACAATTGCATTTGGTGAACGTTGCCTGAAATAAAATCAATGGATAGCCCCCAAAAAGGAAAGGAGGACCGATTCCGTTGAACCGATCCTCCCCTCAAACTTGTATGTTGCTTTTTTTATGCCATTATGGCTCATTGAATTCAATCGGTGGAGCTATCTCTACGGGCTCTGAGCTGGGTTCCACAGAAGTGGAATAGTATAAAAAACCGCCCAACATAAGGTGAAAGGCAAGAATAAGCCATATCATGGGCCTTGCTGCGCTGCGGGGATTCTTGGAAGTGAGTTGTTGCATGAGTTATAAATCGGTTGATGACGGGTAATAGAAGAGAATCGCTCTTACTACCTAATTAAATAAAAACATGTAACGTCAAAAACCGGGCCAAATATTATATTGAGCTCGTCAAATTTAAAGTGCATTAACAAAATAAAACACTTTCATCCAAGGTAATGCCCAGCTGTCAGGGTTCTTGTAGCGTTTTTTTTGTCGGTTTGCTCTGCTGGATGGGCAATGGCTGAGCGGGAGCGTCCCGCTTTACCAAAAGGGCTAATAGTAGCACAACATGGAATAACAATGCCAGAAAAAATGCCCATGGACGACGAGCAGATTCTTTTCGATCGGAGTCGTACTGCATGATTTGGGTTGTTTTGGTTGGAAAATAAGCTCACAGTCCCACTTTTTTAACGTAATAAAAGGCTAGACTGGATCTTTCACCATTAAACGACCCAATTGTGGCATTTGGTGTTTCCCGATCTGCTCTTTTTATCTTCAGCTGTAAAAAAAACCGCCACCTAAAAATGAAAGCTTTATCACAATCCGCTTCAAACCTCAGTATGTAACACTTTCCTGCCTTGACCTCTGTTTCCCACCTTTTCCTTTAAAAATCTTTATAAAAATCGGCTACCAATCGCTGATAGTCCTCAGAATACTGGGTTCCTTCCTGGTAAATATACAATTCTGACTGTTGGTATCGCCCCGCAGATCGGGTCAATTCGAGCAATAATCGTTCGGCAGGTTTGCCTGGTCTGGGATAGACGGTTACCTTTTTACTTAGGTAGAGGCCCATGGTAGCAGCCGTCTGATAAAACAAGCGGCCTTCATTGACTGGCAAAATCAAGCAAAACCTCCCATTTGGATGCAGGTGCCGGAGCACGGCCTGAATAAGCTCTGTCTGAGTTAAGGTCACTGCCGCCCTTGCATGACGACGGTCCGGATCTGGTGCAATCGTTTTTTCTAGAAAAAAAGGAGGATTACTAATGATAAGATCAAATGCTGCCTCTGCCTTAAATTGCTGGATAGGTAGCTCATTTACCCGTACTTGATCCAACCACGGTGAAGCCCGAAGATTGCGCAGCGCACAAGCCGCTGAGCCGGCATGTAACTCTACCGCTTCGATTTGAACGATTTGGTTGGCAACCGCTTCCAGCCGCTGCGCCAGCATCAGCGACAGAATACCCGTCCCGCAACCAATATCCAATGCGCGTGTGACTCCTTCAATGGAGGCCCATGAACCCAACAAAAAACTGTCGGTGCCGACCGGATGCGCCGCACCCTCTTGGTTAATGACAAACCTTTTGCAATGGAAAGCTGGTGAAGACATTGCTCCCTTTTAGGTGAATTAAATAGGCCCCAGCAGGTAATTCCTGTATAGAAAGCCGAGTGGTTCCAACTACCTGAGCTTGCCAAACTCGTTGTCCCATCGCCGACCAAACCTCAACTGCCACTTGCTCCTCCGGCAAACCTTCTATTACCAAAAAATCGCTGGTAGGATTGGGCCAAATACGGATAGCAGGGTTGAAAAGTCCTGTAGTGGACACCGTATTCTCTGCATACCGCTGTTCAAATTCAGCCCGGTAAAGCCGAGCAAGACTCGGATCATAAATAATCAAGGTATTCTCATCATTTTTGGTCTCCGCATTCGTACTCCAATTGTGAGACCCCGTTAATACCAAGGGGTCATCAGAGACTGATAAGGCATCGACTACCATGTATTTATGGTGCAATTCGCCCGGAAGTGGATGCGCGGATACAGGAACACCTTGGTCCAACAAATAGTCGTATTCAGAACCTACATCGTTAATATTATCAATCATGCCTCGAACCGTAGCTGTACCCAGGTTGTGCAGACTTGCCAGCGCATTTCCTGGTTCATTTCGGGTAAACGAAAAAAGGGCAAATTCCAGGCTGTTGTCAGCGGTTTCGATGGTGGAAACAATTTTATCCGTCACCTTATCCGAAGGTGAAAACCATAACTCTACGCGTTTCCCGTTGATTAAAAAATGATGCGGTGTATTATCCAACTTGGAAGCTCCGAATCGTTGCAATGAAGGATCTGGTGTATTTCCACTCCCACCCCACATTTCTTCAAATTCCATCTGGTAAGCCAATGCCAGCGACTGGTCTTGAATAAAGAGTAAATTATTGTAATCATTGAAGATATTGGAGGTGGTCCAGTTCATAGATCCGCTCATGATCCAAGCATTGGAAGGGTCGTCCACATCCACCACCATAAATTTATTGTGCATCAAGGCGTCCTCGTTTCCAAAAACCACTGGAAAAGGAGGGTTGTTGCCCAAGGCAGAACTGGCAGCCGCTTCCGCTGCCACATACCGAACCCGTACCCCTCTTGCCTGCGCAGCAAACAAAGCGGCGGCAATGTCGGTTCGGTTGATATTGTACATGGCGACATCAATCGTTTGTTGAGCCTGGTTTATTTTTTCAATTACAGCCGCTAAGCAGGCTTCCGGTGTAGTACCTAATGGGGATTGGCCCGCTAGAAAACTCGGATCTACCGATCCACTGAAATAAAGCTCCACCTCCCCAGAAGAGAGAGAAGGGGTTGCAATGGGCACCTTCGCAGATCGAATGGTATCAGCCCCCACAAAAGCAACCGCTTGCGCCCAATAAATCTGCCCGGCATCCAAGTTATCCAAAGTGAATACCTGCTCCTCTGCATTGGAGGCAACAGGGGTGGATTGATCTAGCTGCTGGCTGTTTTTCCCATAGGCTAAGTAAGACTGCATAGCTTGGTTGGTACCCCATCGAAACGGAATCCCGCTGGCCGTCCAACCCTCGGTCTGTAGTGGTTCGTCAAAATGAGGGCAATTAACTTGCACTAAATCCTGCTGGTCTCTCGGCAGTAAAAAATACGTCCCTGACTGTGTTAAAACGCCGACTAGATCGGTGGCGCCGGAAGGGATAGCTGAACCTGCCAAAGGATGTCCCCAAGGCAAGGAAATTGCCGCACGCGCTCCATTCGGATCTGTAACGATTGGGGTGCTGGCACCCAAAAAAGTAGCAGCGTTTGTATTGAATGTCAAGCAACTGAGCCGTACCAAGCTGCCCTCTAAGTCTTCTGTTAGCTCGGCAGCAGATACAAGGGTGGGTGCCGGATCCGAATGCCCAGAGGAAAGCACCTGGTAGGCAAGAATTGGAGAAAGCTCCAACAAGCCCTTGTATTCCACCAGTACCCCGGTGAGTTCCACCTGATCTCCTCGCTGGACTGCCTCTGAGAAACCGGCTGCTGAGCCAGCACCGGGAAAAGCTGCTATTCCAGCCGTCTCATCTTGAAGGTACCGAATCGAGCCTAGGGCGGACCCAGTAGTCACCTGCCCTCGAATGGTAACGGTAGTGCCAAGCGGCAACTGTCGGACTTCTTCAATTGTAGTTACCTGCGCCCAAAGCTGAGAACCCCAGCAAAGCAGAAAACCCACTATAACGCCATTAAAAGCACGCATATCGAATCGTATTTTTCTGATATTCAATCAAGGTTACCATAAATATTGCGGAGCGAAGTTCCGAAAAAAACAACAAGCCGGTGCTTTTATATATTTTTTTTGACTTTTTATCGAATCCATCGTTGGTATTGACGCAATATCACCAACTTTGGATCCTTAAGCTACAGGTTATGAACCAGACTTTACGAATCATTCTGGAGGGGGCGGCACAAGCATGGCAGCAGTTAATTAGCAACAAGCTGCGTTCCTTTCTCTCTTTGTTAGGGGTTACCATCGGTATTTTTTGTATTATCGGGGTAAAAAGTGCTGTTAACTCTTTGGAAGACAACATTCGCAACTCTATGGAAAAGTTGGGGAATGATGTGATTTACATCGAGAAATTTTCTTGGTCGGAAGACCCCAGCACCAATTATTGGAAATGGATGCGCCGACCCAACTTTTCCTACACAGAATTTGAGGCGCTCCAGTCCAAGCTTAAATTGGCGGATAAAATTGGTTATTGGCAATTCCTGGGCGCCAAAACGGTTAAGTTTCACTCCTCCAGCGTCGAAAATGTATTTTTTCTAGGAATTACAGAGGATTGCCAAGACTTGTTTCACTTAGAATTCGAAAACGATGGCCGCTTTTTTTCCTCCATCGAATACCAGGCTGGCAGCGATGTTTGCGTGATTGGCTACCAAATCGCTGAGGGTTTATTCGGCCCCGGAGCAGACCCCGTAGATCGGGAAATCAATGTCTCCGGTCGACGATTGCGGATCGTTGGGGTATTAAAAAAGTCTGGAAATGATTTATTAAAACCGTTTAACTTCGATCAGGCAGTATTGGTTGGATACAATTTAGCCCGTCGCGGGTTCAACGTCCGCAGAGAAGGACAGTTTGAACGCACTTCTGTTTCGGTCAAAGCAAAAGATGGTGTGGACCTAGAGGATATGAAGGACGAAATTGTTGGGGTACTTCGCGCTGAGCGCCGGTTAAAGCCCCGGGAGGAGAGTAATTTTGCCTTGAACACCTTATCCATCCTTAGCAGCTTGTTTGATAGTGTTTTCAGTGTGGTAAACATAGCTGGATTGTTCATTGGTGGATTTGCATTATTAGTAGGAATGTTTTCAGTGGCGAATATTATGTTCGTATCGGTAAAAGAGCGGACCAATCTTATTGGCATAAAAATGGCCCTGGGAGCCAAACGCTGGTTTATCCTTTTAGAGATCCTGGTAGAAGCTGTTATTTTATGTCTTACAGGTGGATTTTTTGGATTGTTGCTGATTTGGATCGTCACTTTGGCCATCACCCACGCGCTGGATTTTCCAATTCATTTATCCTTCGCGAACGTTGTATTTGGCTTGGTCACCTCGATTGTAGTAGGTGTATTATCGGGTTTGATTCCAGCTGGACAAGCGAGCAAAATGGATCCCGTGGAGGCCATTCGGAAATAATGGAGGGTAACCTCTCAAAAAAAGTCCCCGGGGAAACGATTCCTCGGGGATTTTTTTTTTGAGTGACTCTAACTACTATGGTCTGAAACAATTTGCCATTTACCCTTTATTTTTTTCCAAAGCAAGGTAAAATGCCCGGAGGGGTTGTCTTTTTGACGTTCTAGTCTCCACTGACCAACCACATAAGCGGAGTTGCGGGAGATCTGCTCAACAGAAAGAAGGGTGAATGTCAGGGTTCCCATTTCTGCTTTGCCTGGATATCCTTTTTTATAATTAGCAAGCGTGGCATCCCACCCGTACGTTAAGCCCCTTGATCCGATGAAACGCAATTGATCGCTTTTCCAGTATCCCTCCATAAATCC
>JBKDAM010000096.1:0-11600 GCA_046316495.1 Chitinophagales bacterium | reverse complement strand
GAATACCCCTTCAATGAAAGTGGGCGTGCAAGGTATTCCCTGCACGCCCACTTTCAACTGTATGGTCCGTTTTTCCCGAAACCTTTAATATACAGGTATCAGTACTTTGGTCCCGAGTGGAAGGATTTCATCTACGGCACGACCATTAATTAGTCCAAGTTCTGTTGGATCCAGTTTTTTCTTCAACGCTATGCTCCGAATGGACTCGGACACTGTCACCTTGTAATCCTGGTAAACCAAAGGCTCTTTGGGCGTTGGGAACGCCTGGGTAGTGGGAGTCAGAATCATGCTAGTTGCCGTTGGATTACCGATGAGTGGGACAAATGTCGAGCTAATATTGGATGCAGCAGTTGTAGACTGGGTCGTTGAGCCAATAACAGTGGTAGTTGAAGAAATGGCCGAACTCGGGATAGGCTCTGCTGAAAGTACCATGGTGGGGTAATCCTTTTCAGAGAACGTAGCAGAACGCGAATTGGCTGCACCACTAGCTCCTGGAGCAGGGGATACTTGTTCCTCACAATCCGAAACCTTCAGGAGTTGACCCACTTGAAGTGGCACTTCTCCAGTCGCCGGCAAGGTATTCATGGTACGCAAGCGCTCCTCGGTATAACCAAACTTCTTGGCTACTTGGTACAGGTTTTCTCCTGGTTGCACACTGTAAAAACGTCCATTTTGACCGGGGATTAAGGTTGTACTCGGGGCGGCAGGTGCCAAGGCAGGTACAGCGTCCACTCTGGAGGCTGGAGTTTTGGCAACGATTGCGGCAGCAGGCATTGCTGGAGCGGCGATAATTGGATTTTTACCCTGAATAACTGTTTTTGCACCGGGAGGAAGGATGCGAAGTTCCTGACAAACGCTTACTAAGTTTGGATTAGCAATCTGATTCCAGTCGATGATCTGTCGAGGGCTTAAGCCATAAAAGCGGGCAATGCTGGAGATGGTTTCTTTGGGCTGCACAATATGGAACCCGAGTTCTGCATTTTTACCGCAGTTTGCGATGGGATGATTGCTAATGGCGGAGATCATAACCCCTTTCGCGCTAAGTTCACCTCCAAAGTAAGAACCCTCATCCACTTTAGGCCCGATGTTGATGGTACCGGTAGTTGGTGGCGTCGTGGGTGTTTTTTCGGTAAAGGCAAAGCCACAATCAGACTGGATCAACTCATCTATGGATTTTCCATCGATGGAGAGGAGGGTACGTTCGTTGAGCTTCATCTCTTCGGTTGTCCGGCCTACCCGTTCTCCAACAATACCGATTCCCTGGATAAAGTCAAAATCTACCATTTCAGAGCCTTGTAAACCAGAAATTCGGCGGAATGTAAACACTTCTTTGCAGGCTTTTTTGCCTACATTAAGGAAGAGCACATCGCGCAAGGAGCCTGGAGTAGCCACGTTGTTTCCTCGAATGGAGTGTGTTTTATCTACCATTAATGAAAAGTCAGCTCCGTTTAAGAGAATTAAGTTTCCGCTGTAAACAGCTCGGGTTACGGAGAGCACTGGGGAAACGACAGAGTATCCACCAGCGGGCTGAACAATCTGCAATACCGATTTGCGGTTGTTCAGATCGGTCATTCGCTGGTCGGTAAAAACAAAATTCTGACTATTTTGTGCTTGTTCGGGCAAGGTGGAAGAGTAAATACCAGTCCCCATTTCCAGAAAATAATACTCATCTGCTGCGGTGCGGAGGCGTAATACTTGTGAAATAGTGGGGTAACCCGAAGCATTCGAGGATCGGTATTCGAGGGTGCTCATGTTGGCGGGGTTGAATACCAAGTAAGTGGTTCCCTCCTTTTTTTGGGCTGCAAGGCTCGTCCCCAACAAAAGCAAGCAAAAAGCGAAGAAAGTACGATTCATGGTCAAAAAGTTGGTGAAAGGGTTAAATTTTGGAGTGAATGATAGTGCCTACATCACTGACCAGTTAAGGATATCTACTTCATGCAGAAAAAAGAGACCATCCATTAGTGTGTAGTTCCTGCAAAAATACTTGTTTTCTTTGGTTAAACAAATACTTAATGAGCTGTTCCGCTCGATATGGCACCTTGTTCTTATCTTTGTCCAATGTCAAAACCACTAATATTAGTAACCAATGATGATGGCATTGTTGCACCGGGCATCCGTGCTTTGGTTGAAGTAGCCGCTCAATTTGGTGAGGTCATTGTCGTTGCACCCGATTCCCCACAGAGCGGTCAAGGGCACGCGATCACCATTCACGATCCACTGAGGCTTCGGCAGGTAGATGTATTTGAAGGAATCCAAGCCTGGGAGTGTTCCGGCACCCCGGTGGATTGTGTAAAATTAGCCAAGCACGTCCTTTTAAAGGAACGAAAGATTGACCTTTGTCTTTCTGGGATCAATCATGGTAGCAACTCTTCGATTAACATTTTGTATTCTGGGACGATGTCAGCGGCCATGGAGGCAGCATTGGAAGGAATTGACAGCATTGGTTTTTCCCTGCTAGATTTTTCATTCGATGCTGATTTTAGCGGAGCGAAGCATTGGGCGTCTAAAATAGTATCCTACGCGCTGGAGCATCCTTTTCGACATGGGCATTTATTGAACGTAAACATCCCAAAATTACCGGCCTCTGAAATCAAGGGTATCCGTGTTTGTCGGCAGTGTGAGGGACGCTGGATTGAGGAATTTGTAGAGGGGAAAGACCCTTCCGGTCGGCCCTACTATTGGTTGACGGGGCGTTTTGTGAAACAAGATGCAGGGGAAGATACGGATGAATGGGCGTTGGAACAGGGATATATTTCGGTGGTTCCATCCATGCATGATCTAACGAACTACCAAGCCATTCCGGAATTGGTTAATAACGGACTCACCACGCGTTAATTGAGGAATTATGTTAAATAAAAACAGATTTTTGACCGGGTTTATTCCGGGATTGTTGATGCCGCTTGCTTTGTATGGAATTCTTTTTGCGCTTTTTGGCTTATTGGAGCAACAAGGAGCTGCGAGTGGAGAAGGATTATCGAGCAATTTTAGGGAGCGGACGTTGGCCTTGGTGGCCATTGCGATCAATGTTTTACTAATTAACTTGTACAAACGCAGACGTTGGGAAGATGCCATGCGTGGGGTGACGGTTGCCACAGGAATCCTGGCGATTGTGTGGCTGGTCCGGTTTGGACCGGGGATGTTTGGGCAATAAGATCTAAATAGAACAGCCCTTGTTTTTTTTCAAAACAAGGGCTGTGAACTATTTTTTTTAAGTCAACTGAGCGTAGAAGGCTCTATTTAAGACTTGCTTTTTATTATTCGGTAACGTCGCGTCCGCCGATCAGCATATCTTGGTATTCTTTCAGCTCGTCGAATTTACCCTCTGCGGCAAATTTTGCTTGAGCTGGCCAAGTGCTTGGATCGTGGATTTGGTAGCGTGGACCTGCAGCATCTAGGATTTCCTTTAGGCGCTCTATTTCTGCAGAGGCGAGTTCTGCCCAGGTATTGATTCCACCTTCTTTCAGAAGAGTTTCAATTTTCGGACCGATACCTTCGATAATTTTCAAGTCATCGAGTTTTGGTTTTTTGCCACTAGTAGCCTTAGGGGCCTCTTCTGCGGCAGCGACTGGAGCAGCTGGAGCAGCTTCTACAGCTTTTGCCTTTGGAGCAGCCGCTTTCTTAGGAGCAGCAACTTTTTCCAATACCTGAGCGGCAGAAGGAACTTCTACGCTTACGTACGTGCGGTCATCTTTCTTGCGTTTGAAGGTAACAACTCCATCAATTGCAGCGTGCAAAGTGAAGTCACGACCCATATATACATTTTCACCTGGGTGAAAACGAGTTCCGCGCTGACGAACTAAGATATTTCCAGCGGATGCCTTTTGTCCGCCGAACAATTTAACACCGAGACGTTTACTTTTACTGTCGCGGCCGTTATCGGTACTACCTACCCCTTTCTTGTGAGCCATTTTTTAAAATGTTAAAGGTGATGAACTGGTGGGATACGAGAATTATCCCGCGATGTTTTCGATTTTGATTTGGGTGAAGCTTTGACGGTGGCCGTTTTTCTTCCGATAGCCCTTGCGGCGTTTCTTGTGGAAAACAATCACTTTGTCGCCTTTAACGTGGCTAATAACGGAAGCTTTTACACTGGCACCAGCGACATTTGGCTCGCCAATGCGAACTTTGCCGTCCTGATCAATCAAATGAACAGTGTTGAAGGTAACATTCTCCCCTTCATTCGCTGCCAGCCGGTGGACGAAGATCTGCTGACCCTCCTCAACTTTAAATTGTTGACCGGCGATGGAAACAATTGCAAACATTAGAATATCAATTAGTTAGATAAAAAATAATTCAGCATTCAATAAAAATGCCCGCAAAGGTACATTATTTCAGGGAATAAACATACCAATTCGGGCATTTTCCTTTTAAAAAAGGCACTTTTATTATGCGTCTTTTTGTTCCTCGTCTTTTGTCGGAGCAGCTTCTTCTGTAGCAGGTGCTTCCTCGCTTCTGTCTTTGGTTAAGACTTCCACGACTTCTTCTGCAGCAGCTTTTGCTTCTTCGATCGCTTCTTCTGCTTTTTCTGAAACAACTGCGGCGACTGCTTTCACGGTATCCGCCACATCTTCGAATGTTTCACCCAATACAGTAGTGAGGGCATCCATAACACTTTGGGTAGCGGGTACGTTCAATTCTTCTGCAGTGGATTCATCGGGTTGTTTGTGCGTAATAGCCGCGATTTCGGATTTTGCGCTTTCTTTCGCGGCATCCATTTTGTTTTTGCGGTTTTCGCGATCGGAAACCGACTTAATTTGCCGTTCTACTTCCGCCTTGGTTTTCTCCATATCGGCCAGACGCTCTTGTTTGGAGGCCAGGCGTTCTTCGATCATTTTAATTTTTGCCTGGCGAATTTGGGCTTCCAGTTGACCCTCGCTGGAGGCTACGCGTTTGCGTTGGAAATCCAATTCACTTTCATCTCTCCGGGCGCTATCCTGCATCCGGTTCATGGCTTCGAGCAAGCCTTGAAGGCGTTTTTGGTGGCGATCGAGCGCAGAGCCCTCGTTTGCTTCGGAACCGAAGCGCTTATTTTTTGCTACTTTGAAGGCCGCATCGATGCGGTCGAACATTTTGGAGCGGTGTTCATTGCTTAGCTTGGCACCGCGGTATTTTGCCTGAATTGCCTTCAGTTCTTCGAAAATAATGTGCATTTTATTGCCGCTTTTTTCGATTCTGGATTCAATATCAGCTATTTTTTCGTTTACTTCTTGTAGGATGGCAGCGGAGGCTTCTTGAAACTGGGATTCTGCCTTGGTACGCACTTCTTTCATTTCGTTGAAAAGGGCATTTACCCCATCACGAAGGTCATTGGCGTGTGCGCGAAACAAATTCCGGTCCCGGCTTTGTTCTTGAACTTTGTCCCAAAATCCTTTGAGGGTAGTCCAGAGGCCGTTATCGAATTCACTTAATTGCTGGACCTTTTCTTTGAGTTCAGCAAGTTCCTCCTGATAGGCCCTATGCAGTTTACCAGAAAGCACGATAAAGTGCCACTCTGTCTGAGCACGGGAAATGGTATCAGGTCGGTCTGCTTTCAGATCTTCGGGGAGGATGCTTTCTGTAACGGAAAGGTCGCGCGATGAGCTTGTACAGCCCTCCGGAAAAGTGACCTCTGCGTTGTTGTCCCGCCATTCCTCATTTAGTTTGGCAATAAACTCTTCCGTGGCAAGTGGTTCAGGTATTGCGTACAATTGGACGCGATTCTCTGCTTCTTTTAATTCCAAGGCAATCAATACGCGTTCGTTCTGTGCATTGGTCCCCCAAATAACGACTTTGTTCTTCATGAGTGCTGTTAATCTTCGTTAATAATTCCTAGCGGCTGTTAAAATCGCCGGCAAAATTAAGCCAGCTTTAGACTTTTTTAAATTTTTCTCTATAAAATACCTTGAGAAACTAAATATTCTGCGATTTGAACGGCATTCGTAGCTGCCCCTTTTCGAAGGTTATCCGATACCACCCACATATTTAGGGTGTTAGGCTGGCTTTCATCTCGGCGAAGCCTGCCTACAAAGACCTCATCGCGATCGTGAGCGGTCAGGGGCATAGGATAAAGCAGCTGGGCAGGATCGTCTTGCAGTACCACTCCAGGCGCTTCTGTTAGCAAGTGGCGAACCTCTTTCAAGTCGAAATCACGTTCAAATTCTACATTGATTGATTCGGAATGCCCACCCATAACCGGAACACGGACGGTAGTTGCAGTAACCCGAATCTGCTCGTCGCCCATTATTTTTTTGGTCTCCAGGACCATTTTCATTTCCTCCTTGGTATAGCCGTTTTCAGTAAAAACATCGATATGAGGAAGCAGATTCAGGTCGATTTGGTAGGGGTAAGCCTTTTCAACCTCAACTCCTTGTCGTTCTGACATCAGTTGATCCACTGCTTTAACACCCGTACCCGTTACGGATTGGTACGTGCTTACCACAATTCTGCGAATGTTGTATTGATCGTGTAGCGGTTTCAAGGCCACCACCATTTGAATGGTAGAACAGTTGGGATTGGCGATGATTCTATCGTTTTTACCCAGTACGTGAGCATTTACTTCAGGAACTACTAATTTCTTGTCCGGATCCATCCGCCAAGCGGAAGAGTTATCGATCACTACCGTACCGTTTTCGGCAAATTTGGGTGCCCATTCCTTTGACACAGATCCTCCAGCAGAAAAAAGGGCGATCGCTGGACGAGCAGCAACGGCCGCTTCTAAGCTGACCACCGGATACTCCCGCCCATTGAACTTGATACGTTTACCGACAGACCGTTCAGAAGCCACAGGAAGGAGTTCGGTGACGGGGAAGTTGCGCTCAGCGAGCACCTGCATCATCTTTGTGCCGACCAGACCGGTGGCACCCACCACTGCTATTTTCATACTGTTTTAGCTTAATTTTTGAAGGTGCAAAGATAAGATGGCTTCTTGAATATGACGGTAATAAATAGAGTGTTCTCTGGAAAGCGGATTGGTTGTTTAGATCAGGAAGCAGATTTAGGTCTTGTAGGCTGCTGTTAATGTGTCAGTTAGGGCACCAATTACTGCTGGCAATCACTGGTTCATTTTTACTACTTAGGATCGAATTTTGACCGGAACATTTACCAGATACTTCCAAAAACTAGAAATTGTGGTACATTTGCGCCTTTATTTGAAAGGAGGGCATCCATAAAGCCCTGGTTCATCGCTTCGTCTACACTCATTTTGAATTTTTAGTTTTAGAATGTTAAATTATATCCACAAAGAAGGCCGCGTGTTATTGCTGAGCCTGTTGGTACTCTTCACGGCCCTCAGTTGGGCACTTTCGAGTGCTTCCCCTTCCTTGTTCTGGGCTTGGAACATCGTGGCTTTGGTGCTCTTTGGAATCGTTGCCCAATTTTTCCGCAACCCTACGCGCAGAATTGCCCGCAAAGACGACCAATTAGTGTATGCCCCCGCTGATGGCAAGGTTTGCGTGATTGAGGAGGTGGAGGAGCCCGAATATTTCAAAGGAAAACGCTTGCAGGTTTCTATTTTCATGTCACCGATTAATGTGCACGTGAACCGCAACCCCGTTAGTGGGGTAGTTCGCTACTTTAAGTACCACCCAGGCTTGTACCTGGTGGCTTGGCACCCGAAAAGCAGTACGGAAAACGAGCGCACCACGGTGGTGTACGACACTGGTCGCCATCAAATCTTGATGCGACAGGTAGCTGGTGCGCTGGCGCGCCGGATCAAGTGGTATATTTCGGAAGGGGATCAGGTAGAACAAGGAGCCGACATGGGCTTCATCAAGTTTGGTTCGAGGGTGGATTTATTTTTCCCGCTGGGCACAAAAGTATTGGTAAGCATGGACCAAATGGTACAGGGCAACTGGACAGAGATTGCTCGATTGGCTGATTAAAAGACAGGTTTAAATAAAAAGCCGGTGCTGACCTTCTTTCAGCACCGGCTTTTCTATTTTACTGCCCTCTCCAATATTGGATGAGGGCCCATCGGATATCATTTCTTAGGTCTTGGTTGTCCTTTGGATTGGGGCGGTTTACTTTTAAAACTTCAGGGTTATTGGTGGAGCCATCCTCCTTCACCTCTGTGGTTTTAAGGAACTCCATATTTTGCTCATTTCCGGTTAACAGAAAATCCGGCATCGCTAATTTATAGATCTTACGGTCATTGAGGGGTTGGTTATTGATCCACCAGTTAGCTGACCCATCTTTTCGGATTCGATGGTATTGCAGATAGCCTCCCTTCCCGGCATTTCCCTCCCCTGTATCGAGTATTTTTCTCAATACGGAACCTTTTAGCTCCACCTCCACAAAACTACCTCCGAAAGGTAACATTCGCACAATATCAAATTCGGTCAATTGTCCTTTCAGCTCATCATCGATCCGAATGGACCCGGAGTTGAACAAGGCTGCATCGGGCTGAAGTTTGGAGGCTTGGATCATAGCTGCCCCCAACAAATCTCCAATCGGCATCGGTTGGCGCCGGATGAGGACTTCCCTGCAATCTACTGCTTGCTGTAATTTAATTACTGGAGCACTTGCTTGAAAACCAGAGGAGGCCAGGGCATCATTTTTGATCTTTTCCCATTTGGCTACCACAGCTGCAGTTTGTGCTTCCTCCGGAAGGGTATGATCAACCACCTTCAATTCGGAACGAACTTCTGCTTTTCGAGTGTTTTTATTGTATTTTACACGGTGAATATAAACTGTTTTGGCATTGGCGTCTGCTTTTGCCACCGTAGCATTCCCTACTTTATGGAGTTGGTTTTCGTGGTCATGCCCCCCCATAAACAGCGGCACATCCGGGAGCTGCTCTGCTAGTTTGAGGTCATCGGCAATATTTAAGTGCGTGAGCGCGATACAGAGCTCAGATTGTGGGCGCAGTTGCTCACGGCAATTTTTGGCCGCCTCCATCCAATCTGAGTAGACTACCCAAGGTTTACGACCAGTATTAATCAATACACCGAAGAGACCTAGTTGAAGGGTCGTTCCATCCGCATCTCTGAGCGTTCGAATCAGTTGGTCGGGGCAGTCAACACGGCTACCGTTTTCCATTTTATGAAAAGGGACCATACCGTCGGTACCGGGCTGTTGGTACCGGGCGTTGGCTGCAAACCAAGTGAAACGAGATTCATTTAATCGCGCTTGAAGGTCCTCCAAGTCGTAATCGAATTCATGGTTACCAAACACTACATAGTCAAGGCCAAGCGCATTGAGCGTTTCGATCATTTGCTTGCCTCGTATCCGTTTGCCCTCGTGCTTTAACGTTCCGACGACGGAGGGGCTAATGAAATCACCTGCCAGAATAGTAAGGGTATTCGGATTTTCGGCTAGAAGTTGTTGGCGAAGTCCCGCTACTCTTGCCAAACCGCCTAATCCATCCGATAAGGGAGCTATTTCATAAACATCATTTAGTTGGAGGAAGGTCACCTCAATAATCCCATCATCTTTGGAGGTACTGGATGTTGTTTTTTGGGACGAGGAACAGCCAATAAAAAAGAAGGCAATAGAGGTAAATAAAAAAATGGAGGTAGAACGCATACTAAAGGTAGCCTTTGGAGAGGTGGGAAAAATGGACTAAATCAGGTTAACGGGACGATTAATACGCTCCTCGAGTGCAATAAAAGTCTCCGTTCGCTGAATTCCGTTAATTTTTTGAATTTTATCATGCAGCACGTCCCGTAAATGGTTGGTATCTTTGCAGCGCAGTTTGATAAAAACGCTGTAAAGTCCCGTGGTGTAGTGGGCTTCTACAATTTCAGGGATGCTTTTTAGTTGCTCGGCAACCTCATCGTAGAGCGAGCTTTTATCGAGGTAAATTCCCAGAAAAGCGGTTATATCATACCCTAGAAGATGGTAGTCGAGCAACAAGGTAGCCCCTTTCACAAGACCCAGCTTCTCCAGTTTGTTCATCCGAACGTGGATGGTGCCGCTGGAAACGAAAAGTTTCTTTGCCAATTCTGTGTAGGGAGTATTGCTATTTTCTACCAACAAAGACAGAATTTGGCGGTCCAGCTGATCAATATCTAACATGTATGGTGCTTGTTTTTTTGCAAATATAAAAAGAAGCTGCTTTTTTCGCAATAAAACGTATCGATCTTTTAAAAAACAACAAACTTATGTCCGATCAACCGGAAAATAGCCAATTTCAGACCCGTCTACCGTTTTATTTTGCCCTTACTTTAATTGTAGGGTTATTTTTAGGGCAGCAACTTCCGCGCACTGCTGCGTATCTACAAGAAGCCCAGCACAATACGGCCAGCACCCAATCTGTCTTGGATGAAATGCTCCGGTATATTCAAGCGCGGTATGTGGATACCGTGAATGTAGAACAACTGCAGTCGCAAGCTATCCAGCAACTCTTGCACCAACTCGATCCGCATACGGTCTATATTTCCCCAGAAGAGGCCAAATTAGCAGAGGAGGATATGAGCGGGGGCTTTGAAGGAATTGGCGTGGAGTTTATTATGTTAGATGACACCATTCAGATCGTCACGCCGATAAAAGGCGGGCCATCGGAGCAGGCGGGAATCCAGGCGGGTGATAAGATTGTTACCATTGATGGTGCGAACGTAGCGGGGGTCAAGATTGAACAGGCTGCCATTTTTAAAAAGCTCCGGGGGCCGAAGGGGAGTCAAGTTGTTCTAGGTATCCAACGAGGTAGGGCAGCAGGGCTTCAGGAGTTCAGCATCTCAAGAGATCGTATACCCTTGAATAGCGTTGAAACGGCCTATGTTCTGTCTGAAAAGGTAGGCTATATCAAGATAAACCGGTTTACCGCCAATACCCATGCAGAATTTATGGAGGCCCTTCGGGACCTCGTGGAGAGCCACCGTATTTCGGATTTAGTATTGGATTTAAGAGGTAATCCGGGGGGCTACTTAGAGGAAGCAACCAACATGTTGAGTCAGTTTTTTCCAGAGGACAAATTGTTGGTGTACACCGAAGGAAGGACGGATCGTCGCCAAGAGTACAAGAGTACGGGAAGAGCTCGTTTTTCCATCCGAAATGTTGCGGTATTGATTGACGAAGGCTCTGCATCGGCGAGTGAAATTGTAGCGGGTGCTATTCAGGATCACGATCGTGGATGGGTCATCGGTCGTCGGTCCTTTGGAAAAGGGCTGGTGCAGGAAGAATACCCCTTATCGAATCAGGGCAAACTAAGGCTCACGGTTGCTCGTTACTTTACGCCCAGTGGAAGGAGCATTCAGCGCAGTTATCAAAACGAGGCCAGTTATGATTTGGAGGAAGAGCGCCGTTTTGCGTCGGGCGAACTTACCGGAAATGGGGCTATTCAATTGGCTGATTCAACCCCCTATTACACAGGAATGGGTCGGGTAGTGTTTGCTGGAGGAGGCATTACGCCTGATTTATTTATTCCCCTTGACACCAGCTTCTTCAATACTCAATTTAATGTCTTGGCCACCCAATTACCGGCTTTTGTCTCAAGATGGTTGGAGCAGCATGGGAAACAGGCCTTTCCTTCCGATGCTGGCAGCTTTGTACAGCAATACCAGGTAAGGGATGAAATGATTCAAGAATTGGCCAATTATGCTTTAAAAGGAGGAGCTGTACAGCGGTCCCAGCTGGAACAATCCAAAAACGAGCTAAGACTGCGTTTGAAGGCTCGGCTTGCGCGG
>JBKDAM010000095.1:0-7595 GCA_046316495.1 Chitinophagales bacterium | reverse complement strand
CATGGTATTGCGTTGTGACGACTGTATTAAATATCATCTAGGAAAATGCCACGATCTAGGGGTGACCACTGATCAAATTTTCGAGATTTTGGCAGTGGCCAACATGGTTGGAGGTTCCATTTGTATTCCCCATACCCGTCGCGCAGTAGAGTACTGGGACGAGCTTCAGGCAGCTGCTGGAACTACAGAAAACAACCATGGATAGCCGATCTCTGGTAGCTAGAAGAACAAAAAGCCACACCCTGGACCTTATCTGCTGACAGCGCTTCCTACATTTATTTTTCCTGAAAAGTAAAATTCGGGACTGGCAACCTATATTTGCCTCCCTAACCTGTCTATCACCTATTTCATATAACACTATTCTGCTCAGACTATGAAAAAAATAGTTACCCTTTCCCTTTTATTGAGCTTGGCATTGGCCGTGCAGGCGCAATTGCCTGACGGCTCCACGGCTCCCAATTTCACGGCAACCGATATCAATGGCCGCACTTGGAAACTGTACGACCTGCTGGAATCAGGCCGTCCAGTTATTATGGACATTTCCGCAACCTGGTGTGGTCCATGCTGGAGTTACCACAATAATGCACACCTAAAAAACTACTACAATGCACATGGACCAAACGGCGACGGCAAGTCTATGGTGTTTTTTGTGGAAGGGGATGGATCTACCAACCTCAATTGCTTATATGGCCCATCAGGCTGCGTAGGCGGTACTCAGGGCAACTGGGTAGCGAATACACCCTACCCTATTTTTGACAATTCTGCGATTGCCAACGATTACGACATCGCCTATTTCCCGACTATTTACCTGATTTGCCCCGACAAAACAGTACGGGAGTTGGGCCAGCTTACCGCTGCCAACTTGTGGGCACAAGCAAGCCCCTGCGTTGCAAACATCCCTACCAACCTAGGTAAAATTGCATCCATGAACGCCGGTGGACGTTCTCTGGAGCTTTGTGGCGGACAACGGATTCAGCCTAAAATGGTAATCTCCAACCTGGGTTTGACCAAAATCAATAACATGACCGTTGAGTTGCGTTGGAATGGTACGACTGTACAAACCAAAGAAGTGACCGACGAGATACTGGTATTGGACTCCTACTCTATGTCATTTGACTCTATGGATATTGCTGGAGCGGGAACACTTACAGCTGAAATCACTCAAGTAAACGGAGGTGCAAATGGGGAACCAGCTGTTTCCAGCATTGATATCATCGACGCACCTGAGAAGTACGCTGGCAACAAGGTAGAAATCCGCATCCGCACAGATGCAGCAGGGAAGGATCTTTTCTGGGCAGTATACGATGAAAACGGTACCATTTTTGATCAGGGTGGAAATACAGCAGTGGGGGTAACTGGCGGTGGTGCCTATCCCAATGGATCGCCAGCATCCAGCTCTGCGTACCCGAACAATTTGAACATCCGCGACACCATCACGGTTCCTGGCACTTGTTTCACCTTCCAATTGGTGGATGGCGCAGGTAATGGTCTGGCAGCACCGGGCAACATAAAATTGTATAGCCTGGGTGGTAGCAGCTTCCAAGGGTTCTCTGGTAACTTCGGTGGATATGCTGGAGCTGCCTTCGCCGAAATCTTCTCTGGAGTAACCACCTTCAGCGCTGTTCAGGAATTGAGCCTATTCCCAAATCCAGCGACTGCTAGTCTGACAGTCAACTACGAATTGAGCATTGCCAGCGATGTGCAAATCAGCGTATTGAATTCCATCGGACAACAAGTTTACACGCAAACTAGCCAGGAACTACCTTCCGGAACACAGCAGGCCATCCTACCGGTTGATCAATTCCAGAATGGATTGTATTACCTGCAACTCCAAAGCAGCGAAGGAAGTCGAATTGCTCGTCCTTTCGTCGTGAGCCACTAAGAATAACGGGAATTTCCCATGAATGAGCGCCCTGGTCTTCCAACAAAAGTCCAGGGCGTTTTTTTTACCCACCAATTCGGTTTAATTATGCCTCGATGGTCTTCACCCGCACCCCTGTTTTACACCCTACTTTGTTTGGCTTTCCAAACTACGCTAAGCGCCAAAGATTGGCAAGTGGGGCCCACACGAACCTATTCAAGTCCAGCGGCCGTAAGTAATCTTATGGCCGACGGTGATACCCTCAGCATCGATGCTGCCTTGTACCCGAACCACCCCCAGGTCTATTTCGGTAAAAACAACTTATTGATTCGGGGTATTGACGGCAGGCCCAGGCTGGAAGCTGGACCCGCACTCGCCAATAACAGCAACGGAAAAGCACTTTTTGTTATTGGAGGCAATGGAGTCACCGTAGAGTCCATAGAATTTGCCTTGGCAGCTGTGCCCGACCACAACGGAGCCGGTATTCGGCAAGAAGGATGTGATCTGGTTGTGCGGAATTGCTTTTTCATCGGAAATGAAATGGGCATCCTTGGTGGCAATTATACAAACTGTACCGTCATCCTAGAACACAATCAGTTCTATAACAATGGAAGCCCCGCCAACCCTGGCTACCAACACAATGTGTACATCAATAAAATCGACAGCCTGATCTTCCGGTACAACCTTAGCTTGAATGCCATCGCAGAAGGCCATGAACTGAAAAGCAGGGCGCGCCACAATTTCATCCTCTACAACCACCTCGCTAACCGAACTACAGTAGACAGTCGGACGATAGACTTACCCAATGGCGGTACCGCTGTACTAGTCGGAAACATAATTGAACAAGGCCCCTCCTCCGCCAACAGCAACCTGGTCGGGTATGGGATGGAAGGCCTAAACAACCCTGCCCCCCATCAGCTCTGGATCGCCTACAACACCTTTATCAACAAAAAAAACACGGGCAACTTCGTTCAAGTAGGAGCAGGAACTGAGCAGGTATTTTTAAAAAACAATCTCCTGGCCGGAGCCAACACCTCTGGGATTATTCAAGGAAGCCCCCTGGTCCTTGATACCAGCCACAACCTGGCCTCCACCAGCCTAAGTCTTTTCGGCTTCCTGAATGCAGCAACCTACGACTACCACCTTAGCCCTCTTGCTCCCGGAATTGACCAAGGAATCTGGTTAAACGAATCCATCGAAGGGCAACCACTTCAGCCCGCCTTCCAATACAGCGATACCGCCCAGTGGTCACCTCGACCAACGGCAGGCTTACCTGATCTGGGCGCCTTTGAGTATCCTGGGAGTTCAGCAACCACCCTTCTTCCCGGGGAGAAGGCACCCTTGGTTTGGCCCAATCCCTGCCAAGACCGCCTGTATTTAAACAGCTCTGACCCAATTATCCCTTACCAAGTGTACGACCTGCAAGGCCGTTACCGGCAGGGAGGCCTCAGCCAAAACCACCAGATTCCAATGCATAACCTGCCCGTTGGAACGTATATTGTATGGTTAAAAGGGGCAGCAGTTAAGGTGGTGGTGGAGTGAGGGGTTATTTGGATTTTGCTAGGCGGAAGCCGGTATCGTAATACCGTTTGCTGGCCACCCCATTACTTCGCGTGGCCACCCTACAATTGGGTGCGAAATAGCTCCATGAACCACCCCGAATCACCCGAAAAGCCCCATTTTTGGGGCCCTTAGGATTAGAGCTGGCTTCTGTTGGATAAGCGCCATACCAATCCGAGCACCACTCGCTCACATTGCCACTCATATCGTGGATTCCAAATGCATTTGGCGCATTCAAAGAACCTACAGGGACCGTTTTACCCCTGAAACTACCCACTAATGAGTATGGTTTATTAAAGTCTTTACTCGCATCGAAATTGATCTTGTCCGGATCAGCAATGTTGGATCCATCTCCAAACATAACCCCTTGTCTACCCCCTCTGGCAGCATACTCCCATTCTGCCTCGGTTGGAAGCCGGTATTTTTGGCCTGTCATTTTATTCAGCTTTTGAATAAACTGCTGGACATCCTCCCAGCTCACCTCATAGATAGGGCATTCCATGCAATTATGTAGCACCGAAGGCAAGGCCCCCATCACCTCTTTCCAGAGCCCTTGCGTTACCTCATATTTTCCAATATAAAAACCATCCAGTTTTACTTCGTGTGGTGTTTCATCCTTTTCACAATCTATTTGTTCTTGGGTACAGCCCATTGTGTAGGTGCCTTCTTCTATGTAGACCATTTCGACTTTAGGCAAGTTAGTTGGTCCAAGAGTAGGTTCGAACAGGCCTGGCATATCGGGTATTGTTTGAACATCTGTAAAAGACAGAGGCTTCAAGACCTCTTCGCTTTTGTAATATTGCATGATGTCGAACTTACTGCTGTTACTCGACGAAGCATTCAAAAGTTCTGTCGCTTCCGAAAATTTATTATTCTCGATGTATTGAAGCATCAGCAAGTGCGCTGGAAAATATTGTGTTGGTGCTAATCGGTAGCCGGTCATAAAGCAAGATAGAGCAGGCCCTGTTTTACCTTGTAATAAATATAGCCCACCTAGATTTAGGTAGCTCATAACATAGCTAGAATCGTACGAAATAGCATCCAAACACACTTTGATAGCCTCGTCTAGTCTTTCTTGTTTTGTTAAATTGATTGCTAGATTGTTGTAAGCATAAACAAACCCCCGATTACAGGCTATTGCATATCTATATTGAACCTCTGCTTCCCAAAGCCTGTTTTGAAGATCCAAAAGTTCCCCAAGATTATTATGTGAGTAGGCCCATTGATTGGCACAGCCAATTGCTTTTCGGAGCACATATTCAGCTGCCTCTAACTGCCCGTTTTGGGTATAGATTTTACCTAATAAATTCAACACAGCAGCGGATGAATCTTGAATTGCAATTTTTTCAAGTATTTCAAACTTATCTTTGCTGTAACTTCCAGGGATTTGTTCTCCATACAACTCTAATAACTGGGCTTGAGGAGCGTAAAACGATTTAAGCATAGAATCCTGCTGAAGTCGATTGAATGAAAGCTGGATCCAGCTGCTTGCTTTTTGATAGCATTGCTCTTGTTGGTATTTCAGTCGACTTTCTGGTTCTGACCAGAAATTCATCCTGCGACTCAAATACTGATTCAATCTTTCAAGTTCTCGTTTCCTCGTTCGAATCCTTTTATTCTCTTCAAGTCCTTGTGTGCGATACAATTTTTTTTCTACCGTTTTCAACTCGTAACGAAGGCTCGATACAGCCACTCTATGCATTTTATTCGCATCAATCAACGACTTAGTAAACAACCTGCTATCTTGTCCTGTCAGGTACCGATTGATTAATAATTGTCCAAAATCAAGGTAGGCTACTGCTAGTTCACGCTTGGCCTCCAGTACCACTGGACAAGTGGGGCATTTTTGTTCCATAGAAGTAAGTATTGATTCTGCCCCGTTTTCTCCTTCAAAGTTAAAGGCCTCAATCGCTTTTAGCAACTGATGAAAGGATTTCATACCGGTGGTATCCGCAAAGCCTTGCGCAGCCTTGAGCCCATTATAGCTCAAGGCACCTCTATTGACATCGTCAAGCACAGAAATCCGTTTTATTAACTGTTCAAAAACCGTATCGACGGTACTCATTGGGACAACAGCTTGCTCTGAACAACAAAATGAGGGTATTTGTACCATTTTAGATCGTTCCCGAACTTGTTTTTTAACATATTCCTCCAATTCATAAAATTGAATAATCCCATCGTTGTTCCCTTCGGCAGCACCACACATCCCCTTTGCCAAGAAATAGGTAAACAGGCCGTGTCCCCCCCCTAATGAGCCGTCTTCAATCGATACCTGATTAGGACTCGCGGACAACAGCATAAGATCACCGGCCTTTTCATCCAAAATGTTCACTTTGTTTACCCCATCGGTCCCACCAGGCAGAACAGTTCTGCAGGCATCTACAATCAAAACCACCCTTACCGCTGCCTCTGTCCAACTTTCAATATTTTCTTTGATATCATCCATTCGAATCGCTCCTGCCGTTTTATAATGGTTACTAGAACCGGCCGGTTGGCAGTTTGCACTTAGGAAAAAATAATTGGATTTGTGGGCTGCTCCATGTCCTCCCAGATAAATGATTACCTTGTCGCCCTTTTTACTTTTTCCCCTGACCCTGTCAATTGTTTCCAACATTCTTCCATTGGTGGCGTGTTCATTCAATAAAAGGTAAATATTGGAATCTGGCACATGTCCACCCACCCTCGATTTTAGTAGCTCTCTTAACAACAAAGCATCGTTGTCCGCGTATTTTAAGGGTTGCAAATAATTGTAATCTGTTATACCAATCAGGATGGCATAAGTATTGCCAGTCGGGTCTGAATTAGTAGAAGCTGGCAGCACCAGCCCTCGGTTGGACGTAGCATCCTGGCAAAAAATAGCACTTGCAAAAAGTAGAGCTGAGAACACTAAAATACTATTGTAGATGATTCGGTTCATATGCATTGGTTGAGCTACTTAAACTGTGGAATTAACGTTGCACCCGCAAGTCATTATTCAATACCTTGGGCGGTATAAATTAAAAAAATAAATTTTACACCAAGGCCAACCATTGAGTAATTGGCCGGCTTCATTGAGTAACTAGCCGCTAAAAATAGTATTTGTTTTTTCTAGGAGCAAATTACTACTTAATCAGTTCAGACCACACATGATAGATAGATAACCTGCCCTACATTCGGCTCCATAAAATTCATTGCACCAAAATGAACCCTGCCCATTTATTGGGGTCTTTATATCGACCCCGCATGAACTTCTGCGCTTGGTAAAACGCGGCATGGATGGTATGCTTTTCTTTTATCCAAAGCCGATAAAACTCGAGCATAAATTCTGAGGTTTCATTATCTGGAACCTTCCAAAGACTGATAATTAAATTTTTGGCACCCGCCACCTTAAATGCCCTTTGTAATCCGTACACCCCTTCATTTCTAAAAACATCCCCCAAACCGGTTTCACAGGCCGATAAAACCACTAGTTCAGTGTTTGAAAAGTTGAGTTGACTAATTTCATATGCAGTAACGACCCCATCTTCCTCTTCTCTATCAAAAGCCCTTTTATTTAACCAGGCAGAATTAGCACCTGCCAAAACAATTCCTGAGCGAAACATAGGATCATCCACTTGTCCCCAAACCGATTTATCGTTATTTGAAGAGCTAACTTCAATTAAGGTATCTTGCCTTCTTTCAAAAAAGCCATGCGTTGCTAGATGTAAAATACCGGGAGCGGTTTGCTTTTGTCCCAGGTTTTTTAAGTTGAATTCAGAAGCCTCTTGTCCAGAAAAATCACGTACAACAATCTTGCATTCAGACAAAACCTCCTCTATTAAGGCGATCTCCTTTTGTGTACCCGGCAATACAGGCCACCTCCCAATGGCCTCTTCAGGAGTTAAGCCTTGATCTTGGCCTGTACCGGCTTGGCCGTATGGTAGTGGTGCCAACGCTCCCGAATTAGCGGTATCCAGATCATACTTGACATCCCCAAAGAGCGCAGCTCTAGGGTTGATTAGCGGTGAAAGTGTAGGTTGATCTACCAAAGTACGCGAAGAATTTAATCGAACAAGTTCCACTACATCCGATAGATAATGCTGGTTATTTATGGGAATTGCATCAAAATTAACTCTGTGAAGCAGTCCATCTGGCGCATAATATACTCGTTTTATTCCATCCAAAGCACCAGAAAGTGGCTGCCAAAGTATAGGAT
>JBKDAM010000094.1:0-2270 GCA_046316495.1 Chitinophagales bacterium | reverse complement strand
GCATTTGCTACTATGAGATTTCGAATTCTACTTTTTTGCACTTCATTGCTCCTTACAATCTTTCACCTCCAACCTGTTCTTGGGCAAACTCAATCCGAAGCGATTCCGCTGGAGTTACAAGGCAATCGAGCCCGAATTCCCTTTGATTTATCCAGTCAGCGGACCTTGGTTGAGCTTCGAAATTTAGTTCCAGGAAATACCTACCTGATTATTGCCATTCCGGCAGAGCAGCACTCCGATCGACTTCGGCTTGAGCTCTACAATAAATATGAAGAAGCTGCTTCCGTGTTGATTTCCAACCCAGCTCGCCCACAATCGCGGCGATGGCAGGCCACAGCCTCAACGGTTATGTTGGTGGTTGAAAAGCCAATTGGAAGTACCTTATCGAATGCAGCTTACTTGTCTGTTGCCTGTGAAAGCTGCCCCGCTGAATCCAATTGGATTGATAAGTTTATGGGTCAGGCAGATGCTGTTGTTAGCACGACTGGTGGCATTTCGGCAAGTTCCCTGGTAACAAACACCTTAATTGGTGGTAACTGTTTTGATGTTGCCAATATTACCTCGTCTGGAGCTGCCAATTCTAGGGGTACCTTTAATAATGGTAGCACAAGTATTGGGATCAACACAGGTGTTGTCTTGTGTACCGGGAATGTAAATGTGATTCCAGGACCGAATACCTCTAGTAGTTCGAGTGGCAATACCGCTGGATTTAATGTGAACACTGCTGACGACCCAGATCTAGCCACTTTAACGGCGGGAAACCAATGGGATGTTTCCCGCATTGAATTCGATTTTACCCCTACGGCAGAAAATGTACAATTCGACTTTGTGTTTGGGTCAGAGGAGTATTGTGAATATGTAGGTACAAATTTTAATGATGTATTTGGATTCTTCATCTCTGGACCTGGTATTTCAGGCAATCAGAACATTGCCTTGTTACCTGGCTCTACGACCCCTGTTTCCATCAATAACGTTAACCATACCACCAACACCACCTATTACATCAACAACAATACCTTTAATGCTTGCGGAGGTTTGGGCGCTGCAGCGGTGGGTGATATTGCCTTGGATGGTTATACCACGATCCTAACCGCCACAGCCGAATTAATTCCCTGCGAAACATACCACATAAAATTAGCGATCGCGGATGTGGCGGATGGGAGCTGGGCTTCTGCCGTCTTTTTAAAAGCCAACTCCTTCGAGGCGGGTGGTAATGCCAAAGCACTTCCAGTTTACCCTGCGGGAGCACAATTTGTCTATGAGGGCAACTGCGGTGGTGGTGGATTTATTCGCTTTGTACGAGGTAGTGGAGATATCAACGTGCCACTTGTGATCGACTATACGGTATCCCCAAATAGTACCGCAACGGTAGGCTTGGATTATGCTCCCCTCCCCAACCCCATTACTATTCCAGCCGGACAATCAGAGATTCTTATACCAGTAACCGTTTTCTCCGACTTGATAATTGAGGGAAATGAAAGCATTATCCTGGTACTCGATCAAGCGTGCACCTGCACACAACAAGAAGTCGAGTTTATCATAGCAGAAGTGCCGCCCCTCGAAATTGAAATGGATGATATCACAATTTGCGGAACTGGGAATGCCACATTGAGCCCCAACATTGTAAGCCCTGGGGTTCCCAACTATACTTACAACTGGAGCACAGGCGCAACTACCCCCAGCATATCGGTAAATACCCCCGGAACGACCACTTATACTGTTACTGTTACCGACAACTGTAATACAACTGCCACAGCGCAGGCAACGGTCAATTTAACCCCTGCACCAACCGCCACTCTGACTGGGTCGGGTACATTGTGCGTAGGAACCACTGGAAGTTTTAACCTAACCATCACCTTCACCGGAATCGCCCCCTGGGAAGTGGAGTGGAATGGAAACACTGAAACATTTACCAGCTCACCTGCTACAGTTACTGTAACGGATCCTGGCACTTACACCCTCACCTCCGTAAGTAGTAACGATTGTCCTGGCACAGTGAGCGGCTCAGCCGTAATTACAGAGGTGGAAGTAGATCTGAACCTAAACGGAACTGATCCCACTTGTAACGGCATTAGCAACGGGAGTATCACCTCCAGCGTTTCGGGAGGAACTGCCCCATACAACTACACTTGGTCTCCAACTGGCACCGGTGCTAACCCAACCAATCTACCTGCGGGGACGTATAATGTGACCGTTACCAGTAGCCAAGGCTGTACGGATGAGGCAGAGATCACCCTGGAAGAACCGGATCCCCTAACAGTCTCCGTGAC
>JBKDAM010000093.1:0-28085 GCA_046316495.1 Chitinophagales bacterium | reverse complement strand
TACAGCATCAGTCGTGTCTTGGAGAAGGTCTTGCTACCGCCGCCCTCTACCATGTAGCCAAAGATCGTCCAAGGTGCGCCCGCAAAACCGATTAAGGGCACCCTGCCTTGCAAGTTGGCTTTCGTCAGTGCCAGTGCCTCCCATACATACGAGAGCGCTGCTGCCGCTTCTGCTCCTGAGCGCAATTGCTCCACGTCCGAAGCGTGCTCAATGGTGGTTGGAAATTTAGGTCCCTTGGCTTCAATCATTTCATAATCCAGCCCCATTGCTTCGGGCACCACGAGGATATCAGAAAAGATGATGGCGGCGTCCACACCGAGCTCATCCACCGGTTGGATGGTCGCCTCTGAAGCGGCCGCCGGGTTTTTTACAAAAGCCTTAAAATCGGGAAAGTTGGCGCGTAGAGCCCGGTATTGAGGGAGAATACGGCCTGCTTGCCGCATTAACCAGACCGGTGGCCGTTCTACGGATGCCCCATTTGCCACTCTCAATAACAAATCATTCTCTAATTGCATAGTCATGTGTTTACCGTTGCTCCTGATTGGTAGCAACCCATTTTTCGATCTCTTTGGTATATTTCCAACCATTTGCAGCGCAGAGGTCGGTGATTTCCTTGCATTTTTGAGCTAGTTGTGTGTCTGGGTATTTTTGCTGGACCAATTGCCAGGCGGATTTGAATTCCGGCTGAATCTGTTTGGTCGAAAAGTCAAACATAGGGGTGTTATCTGCTCCAAAAAACAGTAGTTCCCGGGTCCAACGAGCCGATATTTGCACTTGATCAGCGAGTACAAACTGGGGGTGTTCTTTCTGAAAGCGTTCCCAAAAAACTGCTCGTTCGGCAATTTGTTCGACTGGAATAACAATGCCTGCATCTTCCGTTTCCAGTTCGCGTTTTTCAATGACTTCCTGATCCAGGTATTTTTTCATGACGGGGCTTACTTTTGAACCGAAGAACTCATGAAGGCGCTGCCAATCTGCAATCGGGAACACATTTCCTTCTCCGGCCTCAAAGCGGAAGCCATTTTCAAAAAACGCCCTGCTCTCGGGGTATTTTCGCATATCAAAACGATCTTCGGACACCGCTGTATAATCCTCTGGCGTCCAGCGCATCTTTTCTACTTGCGTATAAAATTCACCTTCTACCTCCATTCGAAACAAAAACTGATGCAACAAAATATACACCGCATCGGCCAAAGTACCGGAAGCGTTTCCGAATTGGTTTTGCACGTACTTCCAGGCTTTTCCACCGCTCCCCATTTCCTGGGTAGGCAAGGCCTTCAAGAAGCCCGAAAAGGCAGCAAGTTGTGGAAGGTTGGGTGCATTCTCTGTAGATCCTACATAGATTGCGGTCATTCCGGGAGCGAATAGCCAGCCCTTTACAGGTTGTGCATCCAAGGTTTGTACTTCTACAAATACATCCTTGTAAGGAATTCCGCGGAGTACTGCCTCTTCTATTTGGGAAGAACGCTGACCAGTGCCCCAAAGAAAATCGCCCTCCTGGCATTTTTTAAGCACGGTAGATCCTTTTTGGCTGGGTTGGTCCCTCAGCTGTAATTGGTCAACATTCACCACATACAGGGTGGGTTCCGCTTTTTTCCCTTCTGCGGGCTTCGCATTCGCAGCGCTTTGATCGGCTTCTGTGCCGGGATCGGAAGCACAACTGGCCAGCAGGAGTGCGGAGAGGAGCAGGTTTTGGATTTGGAATCGCATGGTAATCGTAGTTATATAAATGATTTTAAATTGGTTCCAATTCCAAGATGGACGGTTCCTCCTCCCAGGTGAAAACCTCCATAGCCAAAATCAACCCGGAAGCGGTTGATTTTAACGCCCACACCGGCGCTGAAGCCGGCCAAACTACTGTAATTCAGGACACTTAACTCTCGTTTGCGCAGGTGGTTGTATCCAAAACGGATGCGAAACCCCTCTGTTTTTCCCAATAGAAATTCACCGTTAAAAATGAGGTGGCGAAATAAGTTATCCAATCCCGGTGTTCCCTTGGGTTCTGAAACCACCCCTCCAAAATCGGTGGTCCCGGTTTCCCGCAACGCGGGATCATCAAAACGAATATCCCATTGGTGGAGGTGGTGCGCGATCACGGTAAACCGGAACGGCAGGTGTTCCAGCCGTTTACTGTAGCCCAATTGAATGTCAAATGGCAATTCTTCCCGATTTCCGGAGTAGGTCGTCAATTGCGCTCCAGCATTGCGCAATACCAATCCCAGGGTGTACCGTTTGGCAGTGTCGGCATAGATAAAACCAGCATCTGCTGCCAGCGCAGTGGCACTATAGACATCCAGGGTGGACATCGCCAGTTTTACATTCAGTCCCATCGCCAATTTTTGGGAAAGCGGACGGGAGAGGCCTACTGTCAAGGCAGTTTCTTTCACGGGGACTTCCCCAATCAGGTTTCCAAATGCGTCGGCGCGCTGAATTTCTCCATAATCTGCGTACTGGACCGCGGCATAAATCATTTGTCCCTGTTTGTTCAACTGCTGACCGTACGCTACATGTCCGTACTTGATGTCGGACAAATAGTTGTTGTGGTTAAATGCAAGGCGACCGCTCATACTGGGGTTCAGCACGGCAGGATTGAGGGAGGCCAGTACCAACTCATCGTCCCGCACCGCAATCTGGTTGCCTCCAAGTGCGGTCGCACGGGCAGAGGGTGAAAGCTCCAAAAAGGAGAACGTATGGCGCCCCCCTGTAATTTGGGCTTTAACCGCCGGAACTGCGCCCAGCAACAGCCAAAATAGCAATGATTGAACTCGCCGATTATGCATTTATTTTTTCCATTTTGTATGACAAATTCCCGATTCACAGTGCGCGATTCGGACTAGGGTGCCAGTACTGTCGTATTCCATTAGTTCACCTTGCTCCACTGCAGCATCCTCCAGGTATTGATAGGTACCGGTGGCCCGAAGGTTTCCATTTTCATAATATTCCTTGAAGGGCCCATTTTCTTCATTGTTTTTCAACATTACCTCTTCCATCACCTTGCCATTTGGATAATATCGAACGCTCATTCCCTCCAATTTTCCATTTTGATACGGTTGAACGATGTAAAGCTGCCCGCTTTCAAAATATTTCCGATAACTTCCTACCGGCATCCCCTGTTCAAATTGCTCCTCGGACATTAATGCTCCACTTTCATAATACATTCGCCGAAAACCATGCAAGGAATCCGCCTCGTACTGCGTCCATTCCATCAAGTTTCCCTGTGGATTAAACCATTTCCAGTCGCCCTGCTTTTGGCCAGTGGATTGAATTCGGGTGTACACGATCTTATTTCCCTCCGAATCCACCTGTTCGACCGTGTCTAAACGTGGGCCACAAGCGGCCCAGAACCCTGCTAACAAAAAGACCACAATCCTATTCATTGGTGCTCAAAGGGGCTGAAGGGTTGTCTGAAACGATGGTATTTTGAGTGCTCTTCCAGCGACCATATCCCCACCATACCAGGCTGGTAATCGCCAGGCCAAAAGCAGCTCCGGCCAGTATATCTCTAAGAAAGTGTTGCACCAGAAAAACGCGGGAAACGCCGGTCATCAAGGCGAACAAAGCGAATAAAAGACCCAAGCGGCGCCAGCTATAAGGAAGCATCAGGGTGATCAAACTAAACATGGTAAACGCCAACATCGTATGGCCTGAGGGGAAGGACGTATTGCCTCCATTCAGCGGAACTCCTGGCACTTTCACCAATAAATCTTGTAGTTGGTGCAGGTCAAACCAGGTGTTGGGCCTCGGGATACCAATGAGGTCTTTCGCCACGTAGGAAATCGGCGCCATCAACAGCAGCGCCCCTATCAGCAGTAGTCCATAAGGGCGATGTTTAAACAAAAAGACCAGGGAAATGGCTATCCAAAGGGGCGCCTCGCCCAGTCGAGTGGCCCAAACAAAAAACGTATTCCAGGGCTCTACCCGGTGCGGGTTGAACCAGATAAGTTCATAACCATAAGGGGCCCAAAGGGTAAAAACCAGTGCAAGCACATAAAAGAGCAGCACCGGAATTAAAAACCAAGGTTGATTCCAAATACTTCGCTCCATGGGTTAAACAGGCTGTTGTTTCTTAAATCGAGCTGCCAGGCTACGGAAAAACCGCTCGATTGGTTCCACATTAAACATTTGTGCGTCTTTCACTGCTCGGTTCGTCAAAAATGCTGCGATCGGAACTAGTACCAAAACGGGCATCAGCGCCCCCAGGAGAGGCGTTAAAACGTAGGTTTCCGTTAGTTTTCGGCAAAAAATGGATAAAAAGATAAACACCACGAAGTAAATAATGGATACCAGAATAGGATAACCGAATCCACCTTTCCGAATTAAAGCACCCATGGGTCCACCGATAAACAAAAACACCAGACAGATCAAAGCAAAGGCGTATTTGCTGTAGAGATCGTAGCCCGTTTTTACCATTTCCAGCCGCTTGTTTTCAAATTGTTTTTTTCGGTTATCAAAACCAGATTTGCTGACCTGGTATTGGCGTAGTGCATTGTCCAGTATGGTTTTCCGGTCTTTCTCTTCAAAGCAATCCAGAATACTGGACATAGTTGCCGTATCCAGCACCGATTTGCGGATGGGGGTGTTGGGAGGCAGCTCCAGGAAAGTAGTTACGTTGGCAGTGGGAGGTTGTTGAATTCCGGTCACCCCAGCTCGGCGAGCGGAATCCTGTTGGGCCTGTTCAACCGGGCTTGGAATCGGAGTTGCATTTTTTTTAAGGTTGGTCAGGAGGTCGGAGGCCACATCCTGTTGGGTATTTCCCATCAATTGGTAGAGGGAATCCACACTTTTGCGCAGTTCGGCGACGCTGAGCATGGAGCGTTGCGACTTGAACCGCTCCTCATCCGTCCGACTCATCTCGAACTCCTGCATGTCCCAGACTTTGGTCCAAGAACCGAAATTCGTCCGGATAAAGGGGTATTTTTGGCTTTGGGCCACCCCATTAGAGGTGGGTTCTTGGTACTGGGCACCCTGATACAAGCGCATCACAAAAAAGCGCTTATCAGCGGTGGTGAACATTTGACCGCTGTCTGCCAGGATCTGATTGAACTTGGAACGGCCCACATTGGTCTGGTCCTCAATAATCACCTTTCCGATGGTTTCCCCATCTTTTTCTTTCTCTCCAACGCGGATTACGAATTGTCGAAAATCATCGTTGAAAGTCCCTTCCTCAATGGACAGCGCCGGTTTTTGTTTGCGGATATCAAATAAGCGGGATCGAAACTTCAGGTTGGCCTTTGGAATCAGTACATCGGAGGTAAAGTAGGAAAAAAGAGCAATTCCGGAACAAACAAAGGCCAGCGGCCGCAGGATCCGGAGCAAAGAAACCCCGGCCGACTTGATACTGGAGAGCTCATATCGTTCTGCCAGGTTTCCCATCACCATTACGGAAGCAATGAGCACGGCGATGGGGAGTGCCATGGGGAAAGTAGAAACGGACAAATAGCCAATTAACTCCATCATGATGAAGATACTGACCCCTTTTCCTGCGATTTCATCGATATACAACCACAGAAACTGCATGATCAAGACAAAAAGGGCCACGCCGAAGGATACGACAAATGGCCCTACAAAACTCTTTAATAGCAGTTCATCTACTTTTTTCATCCAAACATCGGACTAAACGCTTTGAGGGCTCGAATAGCGGCCTCAGGGTCGGGAGTGCCAAATACACTGCTTCCTGCCACCAGTACATCTGCACCGGCTTGCAAAAGGGACTCTGCATTTTGAAGCCCTACGCCTCCATCTATTTCAATTCGGGTAGATAGGTTGCGCTCCTCAATCATATCCCGCAATTTGCGGGTTTTAGGTAAACTTTGATAAATAAACTTTTGTCCGCCAAAACCTGGATTAACCGACATCAGGCAAACCAGGTCAATGTCTTCCAAAATATCTTCCAGCACCTGAACGGGTGTGTGGGGATTGAGGGCAACCCCTGCTTTCGCCCCGGTCGCCTTAATCTGCTGAAGGGTACGGTGCAGGTGTGGACAGGCTTCATAATGCACGGTAATCACTTCCGGCTGTACTTTTGCGAATTGTTCAATATACCGCTCTGGTTCCACGATCATTAAGTGGATATCAAGCGGTTTTTGCGCAATTTTCGCCATAGCCTCAATGATGAACATCCCGAAGGTGATGTTTGGTACAAATCGGCCATCCATCACGTCGAGGTGAAACCAGTCAGCCTCGCTGCGGTTTACCATCTCCATGTCTTCTTTCAGCCGGGTAAAATCGGCAGCAAGCAAGGAGGGAGCAATTAGGTGGGGAGCTGGCATGGTTTACAAGTGGATAACTTCACCGTAAGCAGCAGCGGCGGCTTCCATGATTGCTTCGCTCATGGTGGGGTGGGGGTGAATGGATTTGATGATTTCATGCCCGGTGGTTTCCAGTTTGCGTGCCACCACTACTTCTGCAATCAATTCGGTTACGTTGTACCCGATCATGTGCGCTCCCAGGAATTCTCCGTATTTTTTATCGAAAATTACTTTCACAAACCCTTCAGAATGACCTGCGGCCTTTGCTTTTCCGGAGGCCGTAAAGGGGAATTTACCGATTAACAACTCGTGGCCTGCTTCTTTGGCAGCCTGTTCTGTATAGCCTACTGAGGCCACTTCAGGTACACAATACGTACATCCTGGTATGTTGTTGTAGTCAATGGGTTCCGGATGGTGTCCCGCAATTTTTTCTACACAAGTGATGGCTTCTGCGCTGGCTACGTGGGCGAGGGCTTGGGTAGCCAGTACATCTCCGATGGCGTACACCCCTGGCACATTGGTCTGGTAGTAGTCATCCACTTTAATGTACCCGCGATCGGTTGCAATGCCGAGGTCTTCCAAGCCGATGTTTTCGGTATTGGGCGTTACCCCTGCAGCGCTGAGAACCACATCGCACTCGATGATTTCCATTTTACCATCCTTGCGGTTTTTCACGTGCACCTTAATGTCTTTTCCGCTGGTATCTACGGATTCAACCGACCAGCCACCGTACACTTTCATACCTTTTCGGGCGTATAATTTAGCCAATTCCTTGGAGATATCGGCATCTTCTCTTGGGACCAGACCTTGTTCCATAAATTCCACAATTGACACTTCGGTCCCGATGGAATGGTAGAAATAGCCAAATTCAACTCCAATGGCCCCTGCTCCGACGACCACCATGCGTTTGGGTTGGTTTTCGAGGGACATTGCTTTGCGGTATTCGATGATTTTTTGACCATCGATTGGCAGGTTGGGAAGTTGTTTTGCCCGACCGCCTGTGGCCACGATAATATGTTTGGCGGTGTAGGTAGTTGATTTCCCCTCTTCGTCGGTAACCGAAACGCTAGGGCCTGCTACCAGTTTACCGGTACCTTTAATGACCGTAATTTTATTTTTTTTCATGAGGAATTGCACCCCTTTGCTCATTCCATCCGCGACTCCACGGCTGCGTTGGATGATCGCATTGAAATCGGCGGTAGATTCACCTACCTTGATTCCGTAATCGCTGGCATGGTTTAAGTATTCGAAGACCTGAGCACTTTTTAGGAGTGCTTTGGTGGGGATACAGCCCCAGTTTAGGCAAATTCCTCCCAGGCTTTCGCGTTCAATTACCGCTGTCTGGAGTCCCAATTGGGACGCACGAATAGCAGCTACATAACCACCTGGGCCGCTGCCGATAACAATCAAATCAAAATTTGTCATAATTCAAGTAATGCGTTGGGTCGCCGGTACAACAGGCGATTCAGAAAAGGCGCACAAATGTACATAATTGTTGTTAGTTCGGGTACATAGTTTACCGCCTACCGCGTAAGATCTCCGTCATTTCCATCTAAACAGCTTGAGCTCCCATTTAGGCTGCTAAAACCGCCCTTTTTTTTTGATGAATTTTAAGCGAAAATTCCTTCTTCAGGGGCGAAAAAAAGAAAATTTGACTTTTAAACGGGCCTTCAAAAAATAGAATCTCTTTTTAGCCCTTTATCCATTCCTTCTATTTCATTATCAATGGTTTGTAAAATTAAAAAAGTAGTATTTTTGCGCCTTCAATTGTACATTTAAGCGCTCATAACGCAGCAACAAAGGAGCAACAACCTGTAAATTGTTGTACGAAAATGAAAAAAAACACATTTAACACATGTTCATCAGCTGCTTGTCGGCAGGGTGTTTTTTCCGCTCCGAAGATTCGGGCGTTTTTTTCCAACCGCCCTACCATTCGAGGATTGCGACGATCGGCCTAGCAGTCCTTGCTAGGCAAATGCAGTTTGTCTTTTTCTTTTATTTATGGAAAGCTGGATGCTTCTGGCGCAAGCCGGGGTAGTTCCTTCCCATTGATTTTATTGTTTATGGATCAACCTTCGTTTCAGGTGCTCGTCGCCTCGGAGGAGCACCTTTCGTTTGCTCCCCTCATTTGTTCAGAAATGGAATCCTCTGCTCGTGCACGCGGCACGGGCATTGCCAAACGGGCACCCGCTTACCTACAGCAAAAAATGCTCGAGGGAAAGGCAGTTATTGCCTTCACCACCTGGGGAGAATGGGCAGGATTTTGTTACATCGAAACCTGGAGCCACGGCCAATATGTAGCCAATTCAGGCTTAATTGTAGCACCTGCCTTCCGAAAAAGTGGACTTGCTACCGCTATTAAACGTCGCATTTTTGAGTTGAGCAGAAGCCAGTACCCTCAAGCCAAAATTTTTGGCTTGACCACTGGGTTAGCAGTGATGAAAATCAACTCCGAATTGGGTTATGAACCTGTCACGTATTCTGAGCTCACCAGCGATGAAGCTTTTTGGGCAGGGTGCAAAAGTTGTGTCAATTACTCCATTTTACAAGAAAAAGAACAAAAAAACTGCCTTTGTACGGCGATGTTGTACGATCCAGCCCAGCTACCTTCTGCACAAGAGCCCCCTCGGAGGCTGTTTCTTTATTCCTTTCTCACTAATGTTCAGGAACACTGGCAACGGTTCCGGATCCGGGCGATTCGATTTTACTCCCTCGCTTTCCAATTTGCTCCCAAAACTACCTAACTCCTGATTTTATGTCCAAAAAGAACGTTGTTCTCGCTTTTAGTGGTGGATTGGATACCACCTATTGCGCCCTTTACCTTAAAGAGGCACTTGGTTATTCGGTACATGCGGTCACCGTCCAAACCGGTGGTTTTAGTGCCTCTGAACTACAATCCATTGAGGAGTGTGCTCGCTTGTTGGGTGTTGCTTCCTTTGAGGTGCTGGATGTTACCCACTCGTATTATGAGTCGTGTATCAAGTACCTGCTGTTTGGAAATGTGTTAAAAAATGGCACGTATCCACTCAGCGTCAGTGCCGAGCGGATGAGCCAAGCCCTCGCAGTGGCGCACCACGCACAGAGGTTAAATGCAGACGCGGTCGCACATGGGAGCACCGGTGCTGGAAACGATCAAGTGCGTTTTGATATGGTGTTCCAAAGCCAGCTACCGGGTGTGGACATTCTCACCCCAATCCGGGATCAACGACTGAGTAGGCAAGAAGAGATCAACTACCTGGAGCAGTTTGGAATTCACATCGATACTAAAAAAGCTGCATACTCCATCAACAAAGGGCTCTGGGGCACTTCCGTTGGGGGGAAAGAGACCCTGGGCAGCCGATTGCCCTTGCCGGAGGCTGCCTGGCCTACTCCAGTCACTCAAACCGAACCGATTTCGATTGCGCTGCATTTCAAGCAAGGGGAATTAATTGGACTAAACAATCAATTCTTTCAACATCCAGTGGAAGGAATTCAGGCCCTGCAAGCCATCGCCCAACCTTTTGGAATCGGTCGGGACCTGCACGTGGGCGACACCATTATCGGCATTAAAGGACGGGTTGGTTTTGAGGCGGCTGCCCCAGTTGTACTGATTAAAGCCCACCATTTGCTCGAAAAGCACACCCTTACCAAATGGCAACTTTATTGGAAAGAGCAACTTGCCACTTGGTATGGCAATTGGCTGCACGAAGGCCAATTGCTGGAGCCAACCCTTCGCCACATAGAGCGATTTTTAGAGGACAGCCAAAAAACAGTGAGCGGTACGGTTTACCTCACCCTTCATCCCTACCGGTTTACCCTGGATGGGATTGAGAGTCCCCACGATCTGATGCAGGCTCAGTTTGGAGCCTACGGTGAAATGAACGAGGGCTGGACCGGGGAGGACGTGCGTGGATTTGCCAAACTTTTCGGCAATCAAACCCGAATTTTCCATCAGGTGAACCAAAATATAGAATATGAAGGCTAAAAAACGAATAGGGATCGTTGGGGCTGCTGGGTACACAGGAGGAGAATTATTGCGAATATTGTACCGGCACCCTCAGGTAGAATTGGCCTTTGCACAGAGTGAGAGTCAAGCTGGAAAATCGGTATCGGAGGTCCACCGGGACTTTGCCGGTGAACTGGACCTTCTCTTTTGCTCTGAAATCGATTGGGAGGCAGCCGACTTGGTGTTTTTATGCAAAGGGCATGGGGCTTCCAAGAGCTTGATGGAACAACATCCTGCACCTTCGAACGTCCGGATTATTGATTTGAGTATGGATTTTCGTTGGCAATCCGGACAGCCCAACGGTGAGCAAGGTTTTGTTTACGGGCTACCGGAGCTCCATCCCCACGCGATCCGATCGGCTCAGCGAGTGGCTAATCCCGGCTGTTTTGCCACCGCAATCCAGCTTGCCTTATTGCCTTTAGCCCAAGCTGGTGAACTCAATAGCACCTATATTACAGGGGTTACCGGTTCTACCGGTGCTGGACAACAGCTGCAAGAGAGCCTTCATTTTTCCTGGAGAGCCAACAATATATCTCCTTATAAAGCGCTCCGTCACCAGCACATGGGAGAGATCAGAGCCAGTTTGGAGCGCTTGCAGCCCAGGCTGCCGGACCTGCATTTTGTGCCTTGGAGAGGCGATTTCACCCGGGGTATTTTTTTAAGTGCCCTTTGTACCTACGAAAGCGGTTTAAAAGCCGCCCAGCAATTATACTCGGACTTTTTCCAAACGGCAGCATATACCCACCTAAGTCCGGACCCGATTGACCTTAAGCAAGTCATCAATACCAATAAATGCCTGTTGCACTTGGAATGGGAAGCCGGTCAATTGGTAATCCACTGCGCCTTGGACAACCTTTTAAAAGGAGCTGCCGGCCAAGCGGTTCAAAACATGAACCTGATGTTTGGCTGGGACGAAACCATTGGATTACAGCTAAAACCCATCGCCTTCTAAAAAAACCTGCCTTTTCATGCAATTATTTGACGTTTATCCCCTCCAAAATATTCGCCCGGTGCGAGGAAAAGGTTCCTGGATTTGGGACGACCAAGGGAAGCAATACCTGGATCTGTACGGGGGGCATGCGGTTATTTCCATTGGGCACAGCCACCCTCACTACCTAAACAGGGTTCAGGAGCAATTAAATACACTTGGTTTTTACTCCAATTCTGTCCATTTCCCCATTCAAGAAACCCTTGCTGCCCAATTGGGAGCCCTTAGTGGAAAAAGTAATTACCAGCTCTTTTTATGCAATTCAGGGGCGGAGGCAAATGAAAATGCCTTGAAATTAGCCTCCTTCCATACCCAACGCAAAAAGGTGATCTCCTTCCAACGCGCCTTTCATGGACGCACTTCTTTGGCGGTGGCCGTTACGGATCAACCCTCGATCGCCGCCCCGATTAATCAAGGCTCGGAGGTGCTGTTCTTACCTTACAACGATTTGGAGGCAGTGGAATTCGCCTTTTCACAGCAGGGATCTGAGGTGGCTGCAGTGATTTTGGAGGGTATTCAAGGGGTAGGTGGTATTCACGAAGCCAGTATTCCGTTTTTACAGGGACTTCGCAGGCTGTGCAATCAATACCAGGCCTTACTGATTGCCGACAGCGTGCAATGCGGGTACGGAAGATCAGGGCACTTTTTCGCACATGATTGGGCAGGTATTGCTGCTGATATCTATACCACGGCCAAAGGCATGGGCAACGGTTTTCCAATAGCAGGGGTTTGGATTGCCCCCCACATCTTACCACGCCATGGGATGTTGGGAAGCACGTTTGGCGGCAATCCATTGGCCTGTGCCGCCGGCCTCGCGGTAGCGGAAGTAATTGCCTCCGAACAATTACTGGAAAATGCCCGCTACATCGGCAATTACCTTCTTGAATCCTTGAGCGCTTTACTCGGGCCGAGCAGGGTGCGAGGGCGAGGGCTGATGATCGGACTGGAGTTGCCTGCGGAGCTTGGGCCACTGCGCGAGCGGTTGTTGTACGAAAAAGGCATCTTTACTGGAGAGGCCAAGCCCAACGTACTCCGGTTGTTGCCTCCCTTGAATCTGAATCAAGCAGAGGCCGATTATTTTCTTCACCATTTTAGCAGCCTACTATGAGCAGACAATTCACCTCCGTCCGAGATGTTCCAGACGTTGCGCATTTTATTCAAACTGCGCAGGAGCTAAAAAAGAACCCCTTGGCCTATCAACACCTAGGTAAAAACAAAACCCTTGGGCTCGTTTTTATGAATCCAAGCCTGCGCACCCGACTGAGCACCCAGAAAGCGGCTTATAATTTAGGGTTACAGGTGCTCCAGATCAACGCGGATCAAGATTCCTGGGCGCTCGAAATGGAAGATGGGGCGATTATGAACGGTACAAAAGTAGAGCACATCCGCGACGCTGCCGGGGTGCTGGGTAGCTACTGCGATCTTCTGGGTCTTCGTTGCTTCCCTGGACTACAATCGAGAGAGGTGGATTACAGTGAGTCCGTTTTGAACGCCTTTATCCGCCACAGCCGTTTACCTTTTTTGAGTCTGGAATCCGCCACTTTACATCCTTTACAGAGTTTGGCAGATGCCCTCACTATTGAAGAACACCGCCTTACCAAGAGGCCAAAGGTGGTCTTAACCTGGGCACCCCACCTCAAGGCCTTACCTCAAGCAGTCGCCAACTCCTTTGCAGAATGGATGGGGCAGCTGGACGTCGAATTTGTCGTAACCCACCCGCCCGGTTATGAGTTACACCCCTCCTACACGGTAGGCGCACGGATAGAATATGAGCAGGCAAAAGCCTTGGAGGGTGCTGATTTTATTTACGTAAAAAACTGGAGCAGTTATTCGCAGTATGGCCAGGTGCTTTGTACCGATCCTTGCTGGATGCTTACGGAGGCACACCTGCAGTCTGCCCCCCTGGCAAAAATCATGCACTGCCTGCCCGTTCGCCGCAACGTTGAACTCAGCGATGAGCTACTGGATGGAACTCGGAGTTTGGTTCAACAGCAAGCCGAAAATAGAATTTACGCCGCTCAAACAGTGCTAAAGTACTTATTAGAAGGATGAATATGGGAAAAACACGTCTTCAGGTCTTTAAAATAGGGGGGGCTATCATCGACCAACCCGAGCAACTTCGCTTCTTTTTAACTCAAATTGCGCAGCAAAAAGGGGCCAAAATCTTGGTCCACGGAGGTGGTCAACGAGCCACTCAATTGGCCGAACAGCTCGGTATCCCTCAGACCTTGGTGCAAGGAAGACGGGTGACTGACACTGCTAGCCTCGAAATCGTCACTATGGTTTATGGTGGCCTCATCAATAAGCAACTCGTCGCCCAATTACAAGCAGAACAGTGTCCCGCCCTGGGGGTCTGCGGGGCCGATGGTGACTTGCTGCGAGCCCGCAAACGACCCAACCTAGGCTTAGATTTTGGCTGGGTGGGCGACCTGGTACAAGTGAACACGGCCTTGCTCGATCGCTGGCTGGGTCAGGGACTCACTCCGGTCATTGCGCCCCTGTCACACGATGGCCAAGGGCAGCTGCTCAATACCAATGCAGATACCATCGCTCAAGCAGTCGCCCAAGCACTTGCTCCCGCTTTTCAAGTGGAGCTGTATTATTTTTTCGAGAAAAAAGGGGTACTAGCAGACCCCATTTCGGATCAAAGCTTGCTTACTGTACTTGACTGGGAAGGGTATCACTCCCTTCTGACTACCGGCACGATTTCTAATGGGATGCTCCCCAAATTAGAAAACGCTTTCAAAGCCCTGGAAAATGGGGTCAAAAAGGTCGTGATCGGCAGCGCAACACAGGTAAATGAGGTCCTAAACGGCCTCGCTGGCACGCAACTTAAACCTACATGAATCAGCATCTCCCCCTCGAAGAAGCGATCGTGCTCCTACAGCAATTGATCGCCTGCCCCTCCTTTAGCCGGGAAGAACAGGGCACGGCAGCGCTCCTGGAGGGTTTTCTGCTGTCGAAAGGCATTCCCTGCCATCGGCTACACCATAATATATGGGCTACGAACCGGTATTACCAGTCAGAAAAACCCAGTTTGCTGCTTAACTCTCACCACGATACCGTCCGGCCAAATTCAGGTTACCGCCGCGACCCCTTTCAGCCCAGCATCGAATTCGAAGAGGGCCTTCCCTTTTTGGAAAAAAGAATCTTGTATGGCTTGGGAAGTACCGATGCTGGAGGAGCCTTGGTAGCCCTTCTCTTCACCTTTTTGGCATTTTACGACCAAAAAAACCTACCCTATAATCTGGTTTTTGCTGCCACCGCAGAGGAGGAGATTTCTGGGACTAATGGTATAGAATGCCTTCTTCCACATCTCGGGCCCTTGGCGTTTGGCCTGGTTGGCGAACCCACTAACATGCAAATGGCGGTGGCAGAACGCGGCCTGCTGGTCATTGATGGCCTGGCCACTGGGCGGGCAGGACATGCTGCCCGAGAGGAGGGGGAAAATGCCCTCTACAAAGCACTCGATGACCTCCAAACACTCCGGAACTATTCATTTCCCAAAGTATCAGACCTGCTCGGCCCTGTAAAAGTGACGGCTACTCAAATCCAGGCCGGAGTCCAACACAACATCCTTCCCGAGACTTGCACCTTTACCCTGGATGTTCGGGTCAATGAATGGTATGAACTGGAGGAGGTTCTTACTACGCTTCAACAACTTACGTCCAGCCAGTTAAAAGCGCGCAGCCTTCGGCTTCGCCCCAGCTCTATCGATGCAACTCATCCATTAGTGCAGGCAGGAATACAACTCGGCCTCCATCGCTACGGATCCCCCACCTGCTCCGACCAAGCCCTGCTCCCGTTCCCCAGCCTTAAATTAGGTCCCGGCGAGAGTGCCAGAAGCCATACCGCTGATGAGTTTATCTACATCGCTGAACTAGCCGCAGGCCTTCGAGGCTACTCACAACTTCTCCAATCCCTTTTTAGACAACACCATGCAAGCTGACAAACTTTGGCAAAAAGACAACACCCCTCTCCACTCGGCTGTCGAGGCTTTCACCTTGGGCCGGGATCCTGAGTTCGACCTTTTGCTCGCGCCTTATGATGTACAGGGAACCCGCGCACATGTCCAAATGTTAGAAAAAGTGGGTCTTCTTACCAAAGAAGAGCTTCAAGATGTGCTTAGAGGATTGGATCAAATTGATGCTGACATCCAGGCAGGCAGCTTTCAAATAGAACCCGGTGTGGAGGATGTCCACTCGCAAGTAGAGCTCCTGCTCACCCGCCGGATCGGAGAAGCAGGTAAAAAAATCCATACCGGCCGCAGCCGAAACGATCAGGTAGCTGTCGATATCAAACTCTACCTGCGTGCAGAATTGCAACAACTAAAAAAACAAGTTTTAGCCCTCTTCGACATCCTACTGGAACAAAGTGAACGCCACCAGCAAGTGTTGCTACCTGGGTACACCCATCTTCAAACGGCCATGCCCTCCTCTTTCGGGCTTTGGTTCGGAGCCTACGCGGAATCATTGGTGGACGATATGAGTCTTCTGTTAGGCGCCGAGCGACTGATTGATAAGAATCCCCTTGGCAGTGGTGCTGGATATGGATCTGCCTTTCCGCTCGACCGTGACCTGACTACCCAGTTATTGGGTTTCCGGGCTCCACATATCAACTCGGTATATGCACAGATGAGCCGGGGGAAAACGGAGAAAGTATTGGCCATGGCCATGAGCACAGTGGGCAGTACCTTGGCTCGATTGGCGATGGATATCTGCCTGTATTTATCGCCCAACTTCGATTTTATCGCTTTTCCGGCTGAATGGACGACAGGGAGCAGTATCATGCCCCACAAGAAAAATCCGGATATTTTTGAGTTGATCCGGGCTAAATGCAATCGAATTCAAGCCCTTCCCAACGAACTGAGCCTATTGCTGACCAACCTGCCCTCGGGTTACCATCGGGATGTACAACTAACAAAAGAAATCCTGTTCCCCGCGGTACAGGAATTAAAAAACTGCCTGACGATGCTGCAATCAGCCCTCCCACACCTACAAGTCCGGTCCAATCTGCTACAGGACGAGCGGTACCAATACCTGTTTAGTGTGGAAGCGGTGAATACCTTAGTCAAATCAGGCAGTTCTTTTCGAGAAGCGTACCGGCAAGTGGGAAATGCAATCGAGGCCGGTCAATTTCATTGGGACCCTGCCCAACCGCTTGACCACCGCCATCTGGGCAGTTTGGGCAACTTGGGTACTGAGCGCATCCGGGCTGCTATGCAGGAATTAACGGCGTAAACCGGCGAAATATACTTGCATCCCCAAGGAAAGCGCGATTTGATTGGTCTTGGTAGTGGTACTGGTTTGTACACCCGCTACGTCCACATTAAATTTACTCCGGGCGTAATTGTACTTTACCAACGCTTCAATTCCCAAGGCATCGTTCGAAAAAATGGTAAACCCAGGTCCTGCACCGTATGCCAGGATATTGGTGTTGATGTTTTGTTTTACACCGCCCAAAATCAAATTATCGGTTGAATTGCCAAATCCAAAATTGGCCTGCAGGAAAAAGGCCTTGTCACCAAAGGGAACATAATAGCGGGCAAACGGACCAAACAACAAGTCATTGTCGCGGGTCGTTTCCTCACCTTCGTTTTTTTCGCTACTGGAGGTGTAATCCATTCCGATCCCCAATACAAACTGATCGAAGAGGAAATAGCCAATCGAAGGAGCCACATTCCACTGGGTATTCTGTGGCTCGGAAAGGACATTTTGATCACTCCGAGCAATTTTGGAAGAATTGGTGGCAAAACCTACCGCAGAGCCCAACATAAAGCGTCCGCGATCGGTAAATTGTGCTTGACTGACTCCCCAGCAACCAAGGAGCAGAACTAAAAGGAGGCGTACTTTTTGACGATTCATAGCTGGTGTTTTTTTAGTGAAGAAATTACGACAAAGTTGGGCGCCCCTCCAAACCAAGCGCAGTGACCACCATCATCCCAGAGCCATATCTTCATCATGTGGCCTAGCTGGACAATTGCCGAATTTTGCGCTGCCAAGGCGGGGGAGTGCATGCTTTATTTTTCCAATTGATCCTAAAAAAACAACGACCTTTGCCAATCTAACGTACCTGGTTCGGTATTCAAAAAAGGAAAGCCTGCTATGAAATCTATTTTATTTTTCGACGAAATACGCCTGGAGGATATTGCCTTGGTTGGCGGAAAAAATGCTTCTCTAGGGGAGATGTTTACCCAGCTAAATCCCAAAGGCATTGAGGTGCCCAATGGGTTTGCCGTGACCGCCGATGCCTTCCGGGCATTTTGCCAACACAACCAAATTGACCAAACGCTTCAGCAGCTGATCAAGACTGTTCATACGGACAGCTACGACAACCTGAGCAGAGTGGGCCAACAGTGCCGCCAATTAATTTTGAATGCGGCCTTCCCAGAAGCTCTTCAAACAGAAGTCAGAGCTGCCTATCAGCGACTAAGTAACCTAAGCAACACGGAAGCACTATCCGTTGCGGTTCGAAGCAGCGCCACAGCGGAGGACCTTCCAACAGCCAGTTTTGCAGGCAGAATGGAATCCTACCTGAATATCAGCGGTGAACAAGCGGTGATGGAGGCTTTGCGGCTTTGCTACGCCTCCCTCTATACAGATCGAGCCATCAAATACCGCTTCGATATGGGCTTTGTGGACCTGGATATTGCTATCTCCGTGGGCGTTCAACAAATGGTCCGCAGTGACCTGGGGGCCTCTGGTGTAGCCTTTACGATCGATCCCGATAGCGGCTTCCGACCAGTGGTAGTCATTAATGGTATTTGGGGATTGGGGGAAAACATTGTACAAGGACGGGTTACCCCGGATGAGTGGATGGTTTTCAAACCCACCATGGATCGGTACAGGGAGCATGCCATCCTTAAAAAACGGCTGGGCGCCAAGGAGTTTACCATGGTCTATGCTCCCAATCCAGGCATCAATGCCCAACAAACAACCCTTAACCTCGATACTGCCCCTGAAAAAAGTGCCCAGTATTGCTTGGAGCCCTCTGAAGTGCTCCAACTTGCTGAATGGTGTGTTCAAATTGAACAACATTATCAAAAAACCATGGACATTGAATGGGCAAAAGATGGTACCAACGGAAAGTTGTACATCGTACAGGCGCGACCTGAAACCATTCATGGAAAGTCCGGTAAAAAAGTAAGGTCCATTTACGAACTGACCGAAAAAGGAAAGGTATTGGCGCAAGGCATCGCCCTGGGCGAAAAAATAACCTCTGGCAAGGCGCGCATCTTAAAGAGCCCTGAGGAGGGCGATAAGCTTCAGCCCGGCGAAATTGTGGTCACCGATATTACCAATCCCGACTGGGACATGGTTTTGAAGCGGGCGGCCGGCATTGTTACCAATAAGGGTGGCAGAACCAGCCATGCCGCTATCGTAGCCCGAGAACTGGGCACCGTAGCCATTGTGGGCACCCATCAGGCCACCGAAACCATCCCGGATGGAGCCGACATCACGCTCTCCTGTGCGGAGGGGAAGGAAGGGTACGTGTACGAGGGCATCCTGCCATGGAGTTTGCGGGAGGAAGATTTTAGTGAACTTCCTCTCCCTCAACGAACAGCGCCCATGCTGATTCTGGCAGATCCTGACCGAGCCTTCGAACTCAGTCAATATCCCAACAAAGGCGTTGGACTCCTGCGGTTGGAATTTACAATTACCAATAGCTTACAAGTCCACCCCTTGGCGCTTTGTCAACCAGAAAAAATTACCGATCCCCTCATTCAACAGCAAATCGCAGAGCGAAGCAAGGGTTATTCGGATGGAAAACAGTACTTTGTGGATACCTTGGCAGAGGCAGTGGGGATGGTAGCAGCTGCCTTTTATCCCAATGAAGTAATCGTTCGGATGAGCGATTTCAAGAGCAATGAATATGCCAACTTATTGGGCGGTCACTACTTTGAGCCCCATGAAGAAAATCCCATGATTGGCTTGCGCGGTGCTTCCCGGTATTACAGTGATTTTTATAGAGAGGGGTTTGCGTTGGAATGTGCCGCCATGAAAAAAGTTCGGGATGAACGGGGCTTCCGCAATGTGAAATTAATGATTCCGTTTTGCCGAACCCTGGAGGAAGGGCAAAAAGTGCTCGAGGAGCTCGAACGCAACGGGTTAAAACGAGGCGAAAATGGCCTCCAGGTTTACATGATGGTGGAAATTCCCAGCAATGTACTTTTGGCGGATGCCTTTGCGGAACTTTTTGATGGTTTTTCCATCGGTTCCAACGACCTCACCCAACTTACCTTGGGCTTGGACAGGGATTCTGCTCTGGTGTCCTATTTATTCAATGAAGAAAATCCGGCGGTGAAAGGCCTAATCGCTCAGACGGTGGAAGCCGCCAAACGCCACCACATTCGAGTGGGACTTTGCGGACAAGCTCCAAGCGATTTGCCGGAATTCGCTTCTTTTTTGGTGGGATTGGGCATCGATAGCATTTCTTTCAATCCAGATGCCTTGATTCAGGGTGTAAAAAATATCCTTGCAGCCGAGGCCTAACGCTTGCTGATTTTGTTGTGGGTAATCTGCCGCTGCCGACTACATTTAAAACGGCTGATTTCCGGGTTTCGCTTGGCCAAATGCTTTTGGCTTACCCCTGAGTGGACGCGTTTTCTCCACAGCTCAAAACTGCTCCGTTTCAGCGTGCTCCGCATCAGGGCCACCACCTGGCTTTCTGAAAGCCCAAATTGGTACTCAATCGCTTCAAAAGGAGTTCGGTCCTCCCAGGCCATTTCAATGATTCGATCTAAATCGGTTGGGTCGAGTGCCATAGATGGAAAATGTCTTTTTTCGAAAAACTAAAGTACTGTATTGACCAAGGGCTGAAAAGGCCCTTTTGGGCAATTAAAGCAGCATAACAACAAACGTGGTAGGAAGTTGTACAGATGCTTACAAAAGTACCATTGAGATTACAGGGCTAACGCCTACTGCCGTTAAGTTTAGGAAATCAATTGCCCATTGAGGCTCCAGGTCTGTCAAAACAATCGTTCATTTTTAAGCTGAGTGTTATGAGGGTAATACTGACTGTTGATAAATTCACAGGGCTTCGCCCCTATTGATTATTTCACCGCCTGGGGTTATTGAGATGGTAGGGCTAAAGCCCCTTTACGATTCACGGTTAACTAGGTGTTAGTGCATTAGCGGAGACCAATTCATTGGTTAAAAGGTATGGTAACAGGTTAAAGCTAGGCGTATGTAGATGGTCAGCTGAAATGGGGTACCCCAAAATTGGCAAAATAGGGTTTTCGTCCCCGCTGCACCTACGCTAACACAGGCCATCCACAAAACACCCGTCAAGAGCCCCCATCCAAGGGGCGTTAGCCCTGTTATCTCAATAACCCCAAACAACGCACCAAACAGGAAGGGGCGTAGCCCTGTTATCTCAATAACCCAAAGCGGTGCAAAAATCAACAGGGGCGTAGCCCTGTAACATCAATGACATCGGGCAATTCATCTCCTTAAATTAACGGTGGATATGCGTAGACCTATTACCTTCCCTACAGAGCGAAACAACAAAACCATGGGACTGGCTACTTGATTTCAAAAACCACGATAGGGAGATAAGAGCCAATGAATGGAGATCTACAAAATTTGCTCAAAGGGAGGTATTTATCCGTAAGCAAAATATCCATAACGCACCTCTTGTCTATAAACCGACGAGTATGAAAACGAACTTACTGAACGGCAGTACCACCAGGCAGCCTACCGCAAATTGGTCGGTGGATCCACGCCCGCTTTCTTGTTTGCCCGAAAGCAAAAAATACTGGCAGTAAAAAAGGAGAACATGGAATAAATCAAAGGAGGTATCACCATCTCCTGGTTACCAATCAACGTACCTGCAATCAAAAAGGAAAGCGTGGTGTTCTGAACGCCCGATTCCACCGCTGCCGTAATTCGGGAAGGGTGAGCAGCTTTAAACCAGCCCAAAAAATAAAAACCCAATAAAAGACTAGCAGCATTTTGGACCAACGCATGCGGCAACACTACCTGAAAATCCTGCCAGCCCAAGGCTGTGCCTCCCTGATTTTCCCCTGCAAAAATTTTGATCAAAAACACCAAAAACAACAAGACCAACATGACGTACCGGGCAGGTTTTTCCAAAAAATCAGCCCAATTGGGACGCTTGTGCCGAAGTAAAAGACCCAAGGAAGCAGGTATGATGGTGATAGTAAAAATTTGAAAGACCGTCTCCCAGAAGGGCAAAGAGAGGGCGGTCTGTGTACCCATGAAAAAAATCAATCCAGCGTTCACCACCAAGGGAATAGAAAACAGGGTAATAAAACTATTGATGGTGGTGATCGAAAGGGATAAGGCCACATTTCCACGAAATAAATACGCAATCAGGCCGGCCGTTGCGCCACCGGGACTGGCCGCAAGAATGATAAATCCCGTCTTCAACTCCGGACTCAGGCTTGGATTCAGTAAGGACAAGAAGAAGGCGACCAACGGTAAACCCAGCAACTGCCCTACCAAAGCCATTAACAATTCCTTCGGATGTTTGATAATAGTGCCAAAATCAACCGCCCGTAAGGAAAGACCGACCCCGAACATCACCAAACCAAGTACGGAACTAACCAATAAGTCGACAAAGTGAATCCCCATTTTTACCCAATTTTTCGCAACCGCTAATGTATGCCCGTTTTTTGTATAAACTTCTCGTCGATCGTTATCAATAATGTATACCCCATCCGATCCAAAGATACCTGAAATTTTCGTTTTCCCTCTGGCTTGACCACCGATCCGTTCAGGCCCGTCAGCGGACCTGCCGAAATAGTCACCGGATCGCCAGGAGCCAAAGAGCCCGGAATGGCCTCTAACTCAATGTCGCTTTCCAACACAATCCGGCGCAGGGTATTGATTTCTTCCTCCGGAATAGCAATTAAATTCCTGGAAAACCGGACAAAAGCAGCCACATTTTCCGTTTCCAATACTGGTATATAATCTGCCTTTACAATCCGAACAAATACGTAGCAACTGATAAGGGGCTTCTCGATTTTTTTTATTTTCCGAGTGTATTTGCGGACCGTTCTAACCAGCGGTACGTAGGCTTCGATTTGCTTTTTTCCCAATAAATTAACCACTAATTTCTCACATTTCGAACGGGTATGGATGGCAAACCACCTCGCTTCCGTCTCATGGAGCTGGTTAATAATAGCAGGTGTTGTTGTCATTAAAAATCGTTGTTAGGTGTCCAGATGTTCATTCTTAATCCACCACTGATCAATTGGCTCTCTAGACTCAAGACAGTGGAATCGCTCTTTTTGTTGCGTAAAAGTACGCTAAAATCCAGATAGGTGTTTCGGTAGAATTGCCAGGAAAGGTCCAGGCCCAACAACTGGGTGGTAGATGCAATGCCCTGCCCAATGTAGTTGTTGTACTCCTGAACTCGGTAGCGGTATGAGCGCAAGGGATTGGTTCCGAAGTTTTTGCCGCTGGGGTCATCCCCGCCCACCATGTGCAGGTAGCGGGCAGTAATGTTCCAATTGGGCGCAGGTTGCCACCGAATAATACCAATTAACTCCTTAAAGTTAGCACCCAAGGGATGGGCTAAGGGATGGTTAAAATGGGTAAAACTGTTGAGGGAATCGCTGTGGCTCCAAGTATAGGGGCGCGCACTGTTCCACTCCACCTGGAGGTCCAAGTGATCTACTCCAAACGCATTTAAGTACTTGGCACCCGCCTGGATGGCGTATTTATTGGCCCACCAGCCGTTCCGCGCCAGCAATTCACTCATTTTAAACTCATCGAGCAGCAACTGCCCGTACACTTGAACACCCTTTACTACATTCCAGCGCCCATCCAGACCAATCAACACATTGTCTGGACTTCCCAAATTACCCTCAATAGATCGGTATAAAATGGCAGGGTTGAGGTATTGCAATTCAAATTGAGCACTACGATGAAAAACGGTTCCTTCAAACAAACCAAAGGCTAATCGTGGATTCACTTGGTAGTTCAGGTAATGGATTGCCGCGTATTTTTTCGGTAAAAGGCCTTGCACGCCGGAATTGGCAGTGGTAGGGCTCAATTCCAAAAACAGGTTTCGGTATTGAAATTTCCAGATTCGGGTGTCGAATTGAAGGAATAGACCCGGAGGTGCAAATCCAGACAAAAACAGGGATCGGTGGCCATTGCCAATAAAATGCGTTCCGTGGCCTAACTGAATCCCGATGTGCTTGGTGGCCATAAAGCCCACCGAGGCATTGGCGATGTTCACGTCCCGACCGGAAAGTTGATCGATGAACTGGCTTTGAAAGGATTTATACCATCCCGCTCCTGGAACAGCCCGATATTGGCTGGTCCAACGGTTCACATACTCTGGGAAATTGGCTTGGTACTCTACAAAATGAGTATAAAAAAAGACTTTTTCGTCAATCACCGCCCGCAATTCCACCCCCCGCAGGTTTTGATAAATTGGGTCGTCCTGAAGCCTGTCCTTTCCCGCTTTAACATGCAGAACGGGATTCAGGCGTAGGGAAAGAACAGGGTGCGATTTGGAATCCTTGCCGTATTTCGTCAGCTCAAAAAAGTGAGCAGGGGTCTTGAAAAAATGCCTCAGCAAGGGCTTTTTTGTAAAGAAACTATCCTGTGACCATTCATTAAACTGGTTGGCTACATAGTTTCGGTCGGCCTGGTCCAGTCGGGTACCTGAGTGGGACAGGCTATCTGCCAGCAAGGCCAAATCCTTCCCCGAATACCCTTTTAATTCGGGATGAATCGCGCTGTTCGCCTGTCGCAAGATCAACCAGCGCTCCGCTATTTGCTCTGCCGGTGAGTGCAACGGGGCAGAAAAGGGTTGGGCGAAAAGTAAGCAAGGCAGCAGGCCCAGCAATACTAGAAAAAGTCGTTTTTTCATCCTGATAACAGCGTAGTTCGAAACACCTCTTGATAAGGTGCCCAAAAGTACGTATTGAAGGAGGAATTATGCCAAAGGAATGTAAAATCTCCATTAAAACGGCGAACCTGAGCCAGGAGTTGCTGCAGTTGTTGCCCACTTTCCTCTGGCGATCGTCTATTATACAAGGCCAAAGTAACTTCCATTGCCACCAGCGGCTGTTCCCGCAATGGTAAAACTTGGCTATTTTCGAGATCAAACACAGGGTATTCTACGCAGAGTCCACACCGAAAGCCGGGCTGCTCGGGATAGCCCAAGGTCCGATCGAGCTCTAATCCATTCGCTACCCAAGTCCGCCAAGTACTATCCCCTTGAAAACAGAGGTAGTGGTGCCGACCAGTCCGAATCTCGGTAGGAGCTACGTTGCGGAGGGATTCTAACTCCTCCCGAAACCGCTGGGGATCGGAGGCCGCCTCCCTCGAGGGGTGAAAACCGATGGAGTGCCCGCGCTCAGCGATGCGTTGCATGCGATCTTTCAGATAGGGATCGTTCAGATCATACCAGCAATCGAACTGCCTGGGCCTACTTCCCAGAAAATGGAAGGCAACTGGCTGCCCCAGTTGCTCCCCCAGGTCCATCCATTCCTCAAAGGTATCGTAGGGGTCTTTTTTCAAGAAAAATCCTTTTTTTACCCAAAAAAAGGTCTCCCGAAGTGGATTTGGGCGCTTCCAAGCTCCCAAAAGGGTTTTTAGTCGATCGATAGGTTGGTTCCAATGACGAGGATGGTCCACATCACAACTGAGTAGCATCCGCAACTGCCGATGTGAGCGCTGTGCAGCTGGCCAACCACATAACAACAGGAGTGCCCAAAGCGCTTCCGCCCATTCATGCACCACCGGTCGATTCAAAAAACCACGCTGAAAGGCCAGAGAAGCGGTTGCTGGAAATCGCCCGTAGCGGTCTCGCTCCCCGGGAAGGGTTTCTTCCCATCGCGTTGCCATAAAAAAAGTAGATGCCAGCCAGTCGGAGGAAACTCGAAAACCCGTTTCTATGGCGATGCATGCTGGTGCCCCAAACAAGTGGACGACTTTTTGCTCAATAAACGGAACGTTCCAATCTTGGGACGAAGCCGGGAGTTGTTCCCGGTGATACCCCTTTACCGGGGCATTTTGCCAAAAGTGGTCCTCCACCTCGATGCTACGTCCATTGGATAGCCGAAGTTGGTAGCCCTGCACCTGGTCAGACCATCCAATGGAGAATTCGATCCCAAGGAGCTCTGTCAGGAGCAGCTGGCAGGCATACTGTTTTTCAGCACTGCGGTGGGGATGAATCCAGAGTTCGAGGGTCATTTAGGACGGTTGTGTTGGGAGTCTGCGGTCAATTTCCTTCAGAATTTGATGGGCCAATCGCAGCGCCTCGTAGCCATCCTGCAAAGACACCACGGGCCGGGAGTCCTGCGAAATAGCATCGGCAAATGCATCCAATTCTTCTTGGATGGCATTGACGGTGGCTATTTCTGGCATTTGAAGTTGCAGCCATTTTTTGCCAACTGCAGTATCAAATTCCATGAGTTGATCGATGGGAGGCAGCTGCTCTGCGTCGGTGGCAAACAGCCGGATGGTCTGCGCTTGTTTTTCCAAAAAATCAAGACTAATATAGGTATCTTGTTGAAACAAGCGCATTTTTCGCATTTGCTTCATGGAAATCCGGCTAGCGGTGAGGTTGGCTACGCAGCCATTTTCAAATTCGATGCGCGCATTGGCGATATCGGGTGTACCACTTAAAACCGCCACCCCACCTGCGCTCACCCGTTTGACTGGGCTTTTTACCAGGTGTAAAATCAGGTCCAAGTCGTGGATCATTAAATCCAGCACCACTGAAACATCGGTTCCCCGAGGTTGAAACGCTGCCAACCGGTGTCCCTCGATAAACATAGGAGCTAGCGGTAAGTCCTTAATCCCCAGGAAAGCGGGATTAAAACGCTCTACATGACCGACCTGTACCTTTCGATCCAGTTGATTGGCCAATTTCAGCAGGTTGCGGGCCTCTGCCACGGTATGTGTAACCGGTTTTTCGATAAAAACATGTTTGCCAGCCTTGAGCGCTTGCTTGGCGAGCTGGTAATGGGTGGTGGTTGGCGTGACGATATCTACTGCATCGCAGGCATCCAGCAATTCTTTTAGGTGCTCAAAAGCGGGCACCTGAAATTTTTCGGAAGCCTTGCGGGCTTGTTCCGGGTCTGCATCATAGATCCCAACCACCTCCCAGTTACGGCCAGTGAGGGCACAATTGATATGAATTTTTCCGAGGTGCCCTGCCCCCAAGATTCCGAGTCGAAGTCGTTTAGACATAATTTTTATGCGCTGCTACTAGTCTGCCTACATTGGCGAATGGGTTAGTATACGGGCCAATCGCCCCGCAATTTCATCACTTTTTCAATAATATCCCGAACGCAACCGCGCCCACCGGGCACTGGGGAAACATACGCCACTTCCTCCATCACTTCAGGCATAGCATCCTGCGGGCAACTGGGGAGCCCGACTTTTCGAAGGATGGGCAGATCGGGTAAGTCATCACCCATGTAACAGACCTCCTGGTGGGAGAGCTGAGCTTGTTGGAGGAATTGTTCATACACGGGCAATTTGTCGGTATGGCCGAGGTACACCTGTTGCACGCCCAGCATTTGAAGTCGCTTCAGGACTCCTTCGGAGCGCCCCCCGGTGATGATACAAATTTGATAGCCTTTCTGGACGGCCCATTTAACCGCTTGACCATCGCGGATATGCATGCTGCGGAGCAATTCACCTGCTTCTGTGACCAGCACCTCATTGTTGGTGAAGACTCCATCTACATCAAAAACGAACGCGCGGACCGCCTTCATTCGGTCGAATAAATGAAAAAGCTCCACGGCGGGTCTCGGTGGGGCTCCGGAGCCCAATTGTTCAGGTTGCATATACGTATAATTAATAGTTCGGTAGAGCAGGAAAGGCTCTAATCACGGTAGGCAAAGGTACAAAGAAAGGGTTGGTTGTTGGGAATGGAAAAGGGGGGCTGTAGCGTATAAAAAAAGGTCTGTTTAAAATTGCCTCTAATTCAAAGGATCGTAAATAAGTAATAGTTCGATCTTAGCTCCTAATTATTCGTTACCGTATATTTTAAAATGGCCAACACCTACACTCAAATTTATTTGCAATTTGTTTTTGCCGTTAGCCGGCGTCAGAACCTCCTAACTGCACCCCTAAAGGATCCCTTGGAAAAGGTCATGTGTGGTCTTACCGCTCAGCACAAAGCAAAAGTCCTAGCGGTGTATTGTAATCCCGACCACATTCACCTATTGGTAAGCATGCCCCCTAGCCTTTCCCCCTCCAAGTTGATGGAGACCGTAAAGACCGGCTCTTCAAATTGGTTAAACACCCATGGAGGGTATGGAGGGTCGTTCCGTTGGCAGAAAGGGTACGGCAGCTTCAGCTACAGTAAGTCACATGTTAGTCGGGTTGCCCGGTACATCCACAATCAGCACCAACACCATCAAAAGCTGACTTTCAAGGAGGAATACCTGGCGTTATTGGAGCGGTACGAGATTTCCTACCAACCTGAATACCTTTTTGAATGGTTGGAATGATTTTTTTAGGGGGAAGTAGTGGGATGGCAGGGTGAATTGTCAAGGACGCTCCTGGCCTGTCCTAACAATCGTTCATTTTTAAGATGCGTTTTGTGATACAGTCATAGTGCTTTGCCCCTATCAATTATTGCACCGCCTAGGGTTATTGAGATAACAGGGCTAGGCCCCTTCCTGTTTGGTGCGTTGTTTGTGGTTATTGAGATAACAGGGCTAACGCCCATTTCTGTTTGGTGCGTTGTTTGTGGTTATTGAGATAACAGGGCTAACGCCCCTTTCTGTTTGGTGCGTCGTTTGGGGTTATTGAGATAACAGGGCTAACGCCCCTTCCTGTTTGGTGAGTCGTTTGGGGTTATTGAGATAACAGGGCTAACGCCCCTTCCTGTTTGGTGCGTTGTTTGGGGTTATTGAGATAAC
>JBKDAM010000092.1:0-871 GCA_046316495.1 Chitinophagales bacterium | reverse complement strand
GGTTCTGCTTTCAATACAGGTATCAACACCGTTACCTTCCGCGCGACTGATGCAAGTGGTAATAGCGCTACATGTGCCTTTACCGTGACGGTATCGGACGATGACAAACCCGGACTGTTCGCAAACGCTGGTTTTACAACCTCTTACACACAAGGAAACCAGACAGTAGGAACCAGCACTGCAAGTAGCACACCCAACCTTTGTGATGGCAGTCTTACTTGGTCGCATCCATTTTACAATGATAACTGCGGGGTGACCTCCGGAACCTACACCATCTCTGGTGCCACTGTTCAGGCAGCAACCAGCTTTGTACAAGGTATCACCATTGCAAATAACTTTAACCTCGGCATCTCTACGGTTCTTTATGTAGTATCCGATGCTGCGGGTAATTCGAGCACCCATAGCTTTACGGTAACGGTGGTGGACAACGAGTCACCAGAAATTACCGCGACCAATCAGAGCTTTAGCGCATTCATCTCCAGTACCGATTGTTCAAAGGTTATCACTTTTACGCGACCCAATATTAGTGGAGTGTCAGAGTGTGGTAGTATAATGATGGAAGAGAAATTTGTTAGCGGACCTGACCCTGCTATTTTCAGTGGTGCTCCACCGTTTAATCCAATAACTGGTGGTGGCTATATCACATTGCAATTCCCTGCAGGTACTACCAAAATCAGGTACTATTGGGTGGACAACGTAAACAACAAAGATTCAGTCGAATACACCTTTGTTGCACAGGACACCATCAAACCAATTGCGCAGAGTCAGAACCTGACCCGCTCTTTGAGCACAACAGCCCCGGCGAGCTACACGTTGACGGCCGCGGAAGCGAACAATGGCTCAACGGACAACTGCCCTATTGGAATAAGTT
>JBKDAM010000091.1:0-9213 GCA_046316495.1 Chitinophagales bacterium | reverse complement strand
GTACCCACCGGCCTTCCCCTGCCGGCAGAGGACTTTGTGCTGCGCCGTTGGGTGGCTGCTTGGTGGCTCAGTGAAGCCATCGAGGATCCCGGTGGAATGCATCGAATGATGCTTTTTTTGCACCAATACGGGATTGTAACCGCTACGTCTTTTGGGAATACCCATTTTTTTGATTACCTTCGACAGCTGCAATACTGGGCTTTGGGCAATTGGAAGGAGTTTGCATTTAAGCTGATTTTTGACAATTGTATGCTTCAATACTTGAACAACAACAGCAACACGGCGGCGAATCCACAAGAGAATTTTGCGCGGGAGTTCTTAGAGCTCTTTACCATCGGAAAAGGTCCGCAAGCGGGTCCAGGTGATTATACGAACTTTACTGAAGACGATATTGTACAAGCTGCCAAGGTTTTTACCGGTGTGCGCAACCAAGGTGACCGGAGCATTGTAGATGCGGAAACAGGCATTCCGATGGGTCGTATTCAAACTACCGCCCATAGTTGGGTGGCCAAACAGTTCAGTAGCCGATTGCAGGGGCTTTTGATTCCCGCTGTTACGGTGACTTCCCAGCGAACCCCAGCGAAGGTATTGGAGGAACTCAACCTGTTTGTCAACCGAGTATTTGATCAGCCCGAAACGGCACGTAATTTTTGCCGTCGTTTATACCGCTTCTATGTGAATGAAAAAATCACGGCGGAGATTGAGAACGATATAATTATTCCGCTTGCTGAGACGTTCCGTCAGCAAAATTTTGAGATCAAACCCGTGTTGGCTCAGCTTTTGAGCAGCAGCCATTTCTTCGGAGAAGACGGTGTTAGCAGTGTGGAGCCTATTCAAGGCGGCATGATTAAGTCACCCCTGGAGTTAGCTTATCAGTCCATTACGTTTTTCGGACTTTCTCTTCCCAATGGATATTCTAATCCCACGGGCCGCTTTCGGCTATTTTCCAGCGGAGTATGGGACCGAATGCTGTTATTGGCCGGTTTCCCGCTTTTTATTTCCTCTGACGTAGCGGGTTACCCGGCTTACTACCAAATTCCAGATTACAGCCATCAATGGTTTAACAGTAGCACGATGATTGCGCGCTACAAGTTGCCTGCCATGTTGCTTTCCGGCCGATTTACCATTGGTGCCAATCCCACGGGACAGTTGGGGATAAAACTGGATATTCCTGCTTGGGTACGGAATTCCGGTTTTTTTATAGACCCCTCCGACCCCTATCATTTAGTGGATAAACTGCTCACTTATTTATCGCCCAAAGAAGTGGATGGTGATCGATTTAATTATTTTTATCAAACTATTTTTCTGGACAATCTGCCCCCGGCGGATTGGACGTATGAATGGGAAAATTACCTCAGTACCAACAACGACACGGAAGTAAAAATCGCCTTGGAGCGCCTGATTACGGCTATCCTGTATTCACAAGAATACCAAACGTTTTAGTCAGCTCAACTGGTCGAATTTGTCTAACCAATTCCTTTTTCAAACATGAAACGTCGTAATTTTCTCAAGATACTTCCCCCGGCTACCATTACTCCTTTTTTGGTAAACGGGCACTCAATGACTCCTTTTGCCAACTCCAATATGGCCCGCATGATTGCTGATTGTGAGGCAGTGGAAGGCCGTACCCTTGTATTGGTACAGCTGAAAGGCGGAAATGATGGCTTAAACACCGTTATTCCTATTGCTCAATACGATACTTATGCAAACCTACGTCCTACCATCAAAGTGGGTGAGACCGGGACTGGAGCGTACATTCCCTTGGATGATACGTTAAAAAACGATCGTCAGGTGGGTTTGCACCCTCGCTTGGGCCCCATCAAAGAAATGTACGACAATGGCTGGGTAAACATTGTGCAGGGAGTCGGCTACGAACAGCCCAATCAGTCACATTTTAAAAGCACTGATCTGTGGTTATCTGGAGGTGACGGTACCCCAGAGAATTTCAGCATCTCCTCGGGCTGGATGGGCCGGGCATTGCAGGCCTTATATCCCGATGTTACGGGGGCTCCTCACGAGTTGATGCCAGATCCACTGGGAATTCAAGTCGGTGATCCAAGCCCCTCTCTTGGATTTCATACTGAAACGGAGCACCAGAATTCTATCAACCTCAGTGGCCAAGATATCGGGGGATTTTACTCCTTGATTCAGACCATTGGAGGGCTTCCTCCTCTCCAAATTTCGGACGACGAGCATGGGGAGGAGATTGAATACATAATGAACGTGGAGCGGAGCGTTAATTTGTACGCGGAGCGGATTACGCAAGTCTTTAATATTGGAACCAATGCGATCAGCTACCCCAATACGGCCTTTGCCAACCAGCTGAAGACCGTTGCCCGATTGATCCGTGGAGGAAGCCGAACTAAAATTTTCCTTTGTTCCCTTGGAGGTTTTGATACCCATGAAGGTCAAGTGGGTAGCACTGCTTTAGAAGGGGGCCATGGCGACGTGATGAATACCTTTGCCCAGGGGATCAAAGCCTTTTTTGATGATTTGCAGGCAATGGGAATTGCCGAACAAGTGCTTGCTTGCTCGTTCTCTGAGTTTGGTCGCTGTGCACGTGAAAATGGTTCTACAGGAACCGATCACGGCACCCTGGCACCCATGTTTATTTTTGGGAAAGGCGTAAAACCAGGAGTGACCGGAACGAATGTCAATCTTAGTAACCTCACTAACGACAACCAGCTGCAAAATATGCAGCACGATTACAGGCAGGTATTTACCACCTTACTTCAAGATTGGTTGGGAGCAAATAACTTTGTACTTGAAGAAACCTTGTTTGATAGTTACATGAAAGTGCCCCTGATTGGCAGTACTTTTAAGGCAGATGCCGCCTGCTATTTTGGAGGAACTACGATTATTGGGGAGGGCTTCAAAGCCTCCAACACCCTCACCGTATTTCCCAACCCGGCTAGGTTCAATGCAGAGGTCAGCTATCAATCAAGTACGGCCTTTTTAGCACAATTATCGTTGCATTCCATGTCCGGCAACTTGGTTTATAACGGCCGAGTGAAGGTGCAACCCGGAGACAACTTGTTTTATCTGGATGTTTCAGGACTGTCTGGAGGCTCTTATTTGGTCCGATTGGAGAACCGGGAAACTGGCATTGCGGAAGTACGTAAATTGATGGTGGTAGGGAAATAAATCCTTCCATTTACAAATAAGAAAAGCCAGTCGCTCCCCTTGGAAGGACTGGCTTTTTCTATGTGCTGCTAAAAAAGTTACTGTTTAGGGCTAGCCTCCACTACACCAGAAGGGGCAGGCAATGTTAGCTCCAGTTTTTTAGGGGCATATACATTAAATGAAACTTGTTCCTTAATATCCAATCCTTTTGCTTTTAACTGCCGCTTTAAATTAGGGGCCGTAACCGTTGATTGACCCTCTGAATTCACCAAGCTGAGGTTGTACCGACCAATTCGTACCAGTTCTTCTAGCATGGACGGACTCGTACCGTCCGGCATTTGAACGGTGATCTCAAAACGTAAAGTAGGATTATCCCAGGAATTTACTTCAACAGTACCGGGCAGATCTAAAAAAACAGAGTTGATACCGGTCATGTTAAACGAACGAGTAAATGTCCGGGTAACGGATTGTGCATGAACAGTAGCCACACTCAGAAGTAGGAGGGCGATTAGTCGAAAATAAGCTGTAACATTTTTCATAGTAACCTCCGTTTTATTAATTATACAAATTACGGTTCTTTTTTTGGTTTTGTCAAGGGCTTGTGCAATATTATTTTATATAACTCGCCTTTATAAACCAATCAACGGAGTGTTCGAATAAAAAGTTCCAGTTTATGTTCTGGCTGAGAGGGAATTTTCAAAAAAAGAAATTCATCCTCAATTAACACATGCTTGTTACCTTCGCAAAAAATACTCCTAGTTATGAGATACCTTTTTGTTCTCGCGTCTGTTTTTTTCGTTTTTCCTTTAGATGCGCAGCATAAATTACTTCAAAGCGGCCCGATGCTTGGATATGTAGATATGAGGGAAGTGCTGCTCTGGGCGCAGACCAAGGAGGCAGCGACGGTCCAATTTGAGTTTTGGCCAGCCGATCAACCGAAGGCAATTCAGACAACTCCCAAAGTGCGGACGGAGGTCAATGATGGCTTTACCGCCAAATGCATAGCGAGTCCACTAGAACCAGGTGTGAAATACGAATACCGCTTAAAAATCAATGGAAAAGCGGTTTCTTTACCCTATCCAACTACCTTTAGTACTCAAACATTGTGGCAATTCCGGACTGATCCACCTTCCTTTACGGTGGCAGCAGGTAGTTGCAATTACGTCAATGAAACAGTTTACGATCGTCCTGGAAAGCCATATGGCAGCGAACACGAGGTGTTTACCAGCCTAGCCCAGAAAAAACCGGATCTTATGCTATGGTTAGGGGATAATACCTACCTGCGGGAGCCAGACTGGTCTACTCGTACAGGCGTTTACCATCGATATACTCATACCCGCTCTCTACCGGAGGTGCAGCCACTTCTGGCTTCAACCGCTCATTATGCTACCTGGGATGACCATGATTTTGGTCCGAACGACAGCGATGGTACTTGGGTACATAAAGGCCTTTCATTGGAAGCGTTTCAGGATTTTTGGGGAAACCCTAGTTTCGGAGTTGAAGGAGAACCTGGAATTACCACTGCTTTTAAATACAACGATGTGGATTTTTTCCTGTTAGATAACCGCTACCACCGAACTCCTGATTTTTGCAAGACCTGTCCAGAGCGCACGCAATTAGGAAAAACCCAGTTAAAGTGGTTTTTAGAAGCGCTTTCCGCTAGTTCAGCACCCTTTAAAATTGTCGCTATTGGCGGACAGGTGCTGACCAGCAATGAGGCGCATGAAACCTACATTAATTTGTACAAAGAAGAACGCGATCTTATTTTAGCGCATATTGAGCGTGAAAACATCAAAAACGTGGTCTTCATGACTGGAGATCGGCATTTTACAGAGCTGAGTGCCCTCACTAATTCAAAGGGGAATGTGTTGTATGATTTGACCACTTCTTCCCTCACGGCAGGTATTTATTCTGGTGCTGCCAAAGAACAGAATCAATACCGGGTGGACGGAACACTTACGACCGTCCACAATTTTTCAACCCTGCATTTCTCCGGTCCCCGCAAAGAACGGGTATTGGAAATCAAGGTATGGGATAAGGACGGTAAAGAGCTTTGGTCAAAGACCATTAATAGTCAGAAATAAAGATGGTAGGGGTAGTAGGAGCAGGAAGTTTTGGTACCGCTGTAGCTAATTTATTGGCTGCTAATACGGATGTATTGATTTTTAGTCGACGCGCCGACTTTGTGGAGGCTGTAAATGCGGGTTCGGAGTACCAAGGTGTCAAGCTACACCGCCGAATAAAGGCTACGCTTGATCCACAAGCGGTTTCAGAGCGTTGTACGCTGTTATTTTTTGTGGTTCCATCGGGTAATTTCCGGGAAATCCTCCGTGGGTTTTCTCCGTACTTACGGCCGCATCATATCGTTATTCACGGTACCAAAGGATTTGATTTGGGAGGAATTTCGAATGAACTGCTGGAGAGCCAAGGACTCTCTCTCAGCCGGGGCGATGTTCGGACCATGAGTGAAGTAGTGTTAGAGGAGACCAGTGTTGTACGGGTTGGCTGTCTGTCTGGTCCTAATCTGGCAGCTGAAATTGTGGCAGGGCAGCCTACGGCCACGGTAATTGCCAGCCGTTTCAAAGAGGTGATTCAAGCTGGCCAAAAAGTGCTGAACAGCCGACGATTTCATGTATTTGGTTCTTATGACTTGTTGGGGGCTGAGCTGGCGGGGGCATTAAAAAATATTATCGCGCTTGGATCGGGAATCCTTGGTGGATTAGGGATGGGCCGTAATGTCCAAGGCCTGTTAATTGCTAAAGGACTAGGAGAAATGGTACACTTTGGGTTAGCGATGGGAGCTACCAATCAAGCTTTTGTGGGGGTGGCTGGTATTGGTGATTTGGTTGCCACTGCTACCAGCACCAATAGCCGGAACTATACGTTTGGGACCTATTTGGCACAGGGATTATCTGTTACAGAAATTCGGGATCAAATGCCGGAGCTGGCAGAGGGTGTCCGTACCCTGCGAATTGCCCATGCTTTGGCCAAGCATTACAAATTACACGTTCCTATCACCGATATGCTGTATGCAGTTGTATTCGAGGGTGTTCCGGTAGAGCGTGCCCTTGAGTATTTAATGACCTACCCGTATGGGGTAGATGTCGACTATATTTAGCCGTAAAAAAATCCCGGATCCTGATTGAGCTCGAGATCCGGGACGATTGCATAGTGGAACCTTATTTTAAACGGCTTAAAACCGATTTCATACGTCTAATTGCTTCCCGGAGTTGTTCTTCCGAGGCGGCATAACTGAGGCGAAAGCAGTTTGGATCACCAAATGCACTTCCTGAAACGAGTCCAACATGGCCCTGTAGAAGTACATAATCGCAGAAATCATCGGCAGAATGAATGGTCGTCTGCCCGTCTGATTTTCCAAAATAAGCGCTCACATCAGCGAAAATATAGAACGCTCCGTCCGGCAAGTTTGTCTTTATACCTGGAATTTCTTCCAACATACTCAATACGATATCTCGGCGTTCCCGAAAGGCCTCCCGCATTTGTTCGGTAGGGGTGCGATCGCTTAAAAGCGCAACAGCCCCGGCTTTTTGACCGAAGGAGGAAGCACCACTCGTTACCTGCCCCTGTATTTTGGTGCAAGCATCCGCAATAAGACGAGGAGCGCCAATGTAGCCTAATCGCCAACCAGTCATGGCAAAGCCTTTAGCAAAGCCATTGATGGTAATGGTTTGGTTTTTTACCTGAGGGAAGGAGCCGATACTAACATGCTCATGGGTGAAATTGATGTACTCATAAATCTCATCGCTGATGATGTACACCTGAGGGTGTTTTGCTAATACGTTGGCATAGGCCTCCAGCTCCGCCCTGGAAAATACTGCGCCAGTGGGGTTGCAAGGAGAGGAAAAAATGACAAACTTGGTTTTGGGGGTGATGGCAGCTTCCAGCTGAGCGGGTGTGGGCTTGAAATCCTGTTCTACGCCCGCGTACACGCACACAGGTACTCCCTCAGCCATTTTTACGATTTCATAGTACGATACCCAGTAAGGCGAAAAAAGAATGGCCTCATCCCCGGGATCAAGCAACACTTGGCAAAGGTTATAGACCGATTGCTTGGCACCATTGCTGACCACAATTTGGTCTGGAGCATAGTCTAGGTTGTTGTCCCGCTTAAATTTTTCGCTAATAGCCTTGGTGAGGTCGGGTAGGCCTGCCACAGGGGTGTATTTGGTATAGCTGTCCTTTAGAGCTTGGTATGCAGCCTCCTTGATATGGTCTGGCGTGTCAAAATCGGGTTCTCCCAGGCTTAAACTGATTACATCATGTCCTTGAGCCCGGAGTTCGCGGGCCATTCGGGCCATTTTAAGAGTTTCCGATTCTGAGAGCGCCAATACGCGCTGGGATAAGACTTGCTGCATGGGTAGTAAAGGTTAAAAACAGGGGCAAATTTAATCAAATTATAAGCAAGCCCAATGGCTTTTCCGCTTCATAACTGGATTTTACCGAAAAATAACAAGAAAAAGGCCAGATGCAAGTTTCAAGTTAGGGTGAGGCAAAAAAAAAGGGCCTGACATCTGTCAGACCCTTTGTGCGGGAAGCGAGACTCGAACTCGCATGACCGTGAAGTCACTGGTGTTTGAGACCAGCGCGTCTACCATTCCGCCATTCCCGCCTCTTTTTCTAAGCGGGTGCAAAGGTAAAAAGGTTTTCTTTAATGCGCAACAAATATCTTTTTTTTAGAAAAAAAAATTTCACTTCCTCCAAATCAGCTGTTTGGTCGCCCTGATCTTGATACCGCTCCAGGATGGGCTGTATGGATTGTGTTAGTTGATCTTCCATTTCCTGGACCTGTCGGACGGTTTTTTCCCAGCGTTGAGCGTCCATTTCCAGTTGCAAGTCCATAATGGCTTCATTGATATCCATCATCTCCATCAAGAAGCTCGGTGGCATGGCTGCCTGCTTCTGTTCATCACCCAGTAGTCCCTTTTGTTGCAGGATATACTGCATCCGTTTGTCTGGATCCGAAAGCGTGGTGTAGGCCTGGTTGTTTAGGGTAGATTGTTCCAGTGCCCAAGCTTGCTTCTCAGCGGGTTCCAGGGAATAGAAGTCTGGATGAAACCGCTTGCTATTGGCATAGTATTGCCGGCGAAGGGCGGTTTCATCCAGGATAAAGGAGACTGGAAGTTTAAAGAAATCGAAGTATTGCATTACATGAATCTTGAAATGACGTGGCGCCAAATATCCAATCCGAACGCATAGATCATAAGTCCAATCAACAGGAAGAAACCAACTGTTACTGCTTTTTCTAAGAAAGTGTCGCTCACCTTCTTGCCTGTGACTACCTCCCAAATCAGGAACACCACATACCCTCCATCGAGGGCTGGGATAGGGAGTAAGTTCATGAAGGCCAAAATAAGGCTGAGAGTCGCAGTAAGGCTCCAAAAAGCCTCCCAGCTAAATTCTGCCGGGAACATGTTGCCGATACTGATAAAACTACCCAGATTTTTATTGGCAGATATTTGTCCAGTGATCATCTTGCCAAAAGCGTTCACTTGGGTAGTCAGGAAGCTCCAACCCATTTCCACCCCTTCTGGGAGCGCTTTCAGGAGGGAATATTCTTCCCGGCGGGTATCCAGTAGCTTCCCTATGGAGCGGGATTGGACGCCAATGGTTCCTTCCTCTGAGACGGTCACCGGAAAAGCCAGGGAATCGGTGCCACGAAGTACCCGGATGGAAACTTCACTTCCTTTATTCGCTTGAACGAGCTTAACAAATTGGTCGTAATATTGAGCAGGCTGATCGTTAACGGTCAGAAATAGGTCGTCTTTTTGTAAGCCGGCTTTTTCAGCAGGGGAGGCCGGGGCTACCTTGTCGATATAGAACGGCATCCGAGGGGCCATCAGGGCGGTTTTGGGGATGCCCATATCGGTCACCTTACGGGCAATGTCGCTGCTCACGGTAATTACCTGCTCTTGACCGTCCCTTAAGACTGTGACTTGATGCTGATCGCCCAAGATCATTTGCTCCATCACGACACTCATATCGAACCGCTCGAAGGGGGTATTACCAATTTTGAGGATTAAATCTCCATTTTGGAAGCCTTCTTTAATTAGAACAGAGTCAAAGGCCATC
>JBKDAM010000090.1:0-47944 GCA_046316495.1 Chitinophagales bacterium | reverse complement strand
CCTGAACATCTTGCCAGAAGTGTTTCAACTAGGCTCGCTTGGGGCGTCGGGCGACCTGGCTCCTCTGGCTCATCTTTGCTTACCAATGATTGGTGAGGGAAAAGTATGGTTCCAAAACTGCTGGCAGTCCGCCGACTTGGTGTTGGCGACCCTTGATTGGAAACCCTTGGAATTTCAGGCAAAAGAGGCCTTGGCCTTGTTGAATGGCACCCAATTTTCAACGGCTTATGGGGTTTTTGCCGCCTTGGAGGGCAGAAAACTACTCCGATTGGCCAACTTAAATGCGGCCATCGGATACGATGCCTTTGATTGCCGGATTTCGCCCCTTCACGAGCGGATCCACGAGATCCGCCCTCATGCGGGCCAAATTGCAACAGCCCGTTCCATTCGGGCTCTATTAGAAGGAAGCGCCATTAGTGCTGCTGAAAAAAAACAAGTTCAGGATCCTTACGCCTTCCGCTGTGTTCCACAAGTGCACGGGGCTACAGCAGCTGCCCTCCGGCATGTGGAAGAGGTATTGACGACCGAGATCAACTCCGTGACCGACAATCCGAATATTTTTCCAGAAGAAGATATAATCCTGTCGGGAGGAAACTTTCACGCGCAGCCGATCGCGCTGGTGTTGGATTATTTGGCGATTGCATTGGCTGAGTTGGGTAGCATTTCTGAAAGAAGAGTGTATCAACTCATTTCCGGACAAAGGGGACTGCCTGCTTTTTTAACTCCGAATCCGGGACTACATTCCGGCATGATGATCGCCCAATACACTGCAGCCTCCATTGTTAGTCAGAATAAACAGCTCTGCACCCCCGCGTCGGCCGATAGCATTGTCAGCTGCAACGGACAAGAAGACCATGTCAGTATGGCTGCCAACGCAGGTACCAAGTTGTACCGAGTGGTACAAAATGTACAACGACTTTTGGCAATTGAGTTCATGGTTGCCCAACAAGCGCTGGAGTATCGTCACCCATTAAAGTCCTCCCCTATTATCGAAGACTGGAGAGCTCGTTACCGACAAGTAGTTCCTAAGCTGGAGGAAGACCGCATTATTCAACAAGACATTCAAAAAACCTTGGAGTTTTTATTTCAACAACAAAGCGCCTCATTCGCTGTTTAAGATCCATTGTTTAAAATACGCATGAAAAAAGATATCGATATTCGAAAAGTGGAGGACCTGGCTATCGCGATCGCACCGAGGGACCCTGAAGAGGAAGATGCTGATTTATTTTGGGATGTGTACATGATCAACCTCAAAGATGAACCCATCTTATCGGTGATGATTTCATCCAGAGGGTATGGAGAAATTGACGGCGAACAGAGGAAAACAGCTACGTTTAGGCATTTTTGGGAGCGGGTTGGGGCCTTGGACCTGGTCAAAATTGAACCCATTTCGGTGGACCTGTTCAACTTGGCCAATGAATTTTGGGTGAGCTTTTCGCATGATAATTATTTATACGACCGCAAGTTTGTCTTTGTGAATGGCAGCCTTTCGGAGGAAAATTTCACCGACATCCCTTTTCTGGACAAGAGAGGGGTTATGATTTTGTAACCATGGCATTAACAGAAAAAAAATTAGCCCCCTACCAGCAAGCACTGTTGGTGTTTGCGGCTGGCTTCCTGCTCATGAGTGCAGGGGTACTACTCGACAAAGCGGGTATCTTTGGAATGGAACGCTTGTATCCATGGACCATTGCAACCGGTTTTTTGTTACTATTTGCCTTATTTAATAGTATCAGTAGTCTACAGGCCGATAGTTTTGTGAAATACTGGGGAGCCTCTATTTATAGCTTCATGGGTTTGGCCCTGGTAAATGGACTGGCAGCCTGGTGGTTATCGGGGGTATCTATTGGGGATGCAGAATCTTACAAATTTATTTACCTCGTGGTTGCCTTTGGTTTTTTGGTCTTTCTGTCAATGGTTAATTTCATGAAAAAAATTGTCCAATTCGCCGAGCGGGAAGAGTGGACACAACCGAGAAGAAGAAGATAATATGCGTTTCATCTGGATCCTTGCGGCACTTGCCGCCTGCAATTCTACCCCGTCCAGCAATAGCTCCGTAGACGCTGTATCAGCTGTACCTGCGGAGGTCCTGGCAGACACGTTAGTCCCGGCCAGCTACGATGCCGACGGTAAACTTATCCGCGTAGAGCGTTCGGAGGCGGAGTGGAAAAAGCAACTCTCTGAAAAAGCCTATTATGTACTGCGCGAAGAGGGAACCGAATATGCCTTTTCAGGGGCATACTGGAATAATCACCAGCCAGGCACTTATGTTTGTGCAGGTTGCGGCCTTCCCCTCTTCTCTTCCAAAACGAAATTTGACTCCGGGACTGGATGGCCCTCTTTTTGGCAGCCAATCGAAAAAGGAGTAGTGAATGAGAAAAGAGACGACAGCCATGGGATGCTTCGCACCGAAGTGGAATGCTGGCGTTGCGGGGGGCACCTAGGGCACGTATTTGACGATGGCCCCCGTCCTACTGGTCTTCGGTACTGCATCAATTCTGTATCCCTTCAATTTATACCCGAAGGAAAGTAAACGATTCTTGTTCATGAATTATACGTATTGGATTATTGGGATAACCGTATTGGTGTCCATGTCTGCCTTTAGCAACTACACGTTGTTTGAGGCATTGAAGCATTGGCCGTATGCGGAGAAACGCCGAAAAGAAGGCTACCGGATGCTCACTGGTGGATTTTTACATGGGGATTATGGACATTTGATTCTAAACATGCTCACCCTGTTTTTCTTTGGGCCTCATTTAGAGCGCGCGTTTGTGTACCTGGTACCAGAGGCCCCACAAGTGGCCTTTGTTGTCTTCTATTTATTGGCAGTAGTGGCAGCCTCTTATGGCACCTATTTAAAGCACCAGGACAATCCAGGATTTGCCAGCATTGGAGCCTCAGGAGCAACGGCTGCGGTGCTTTTCGGAAGCATATTGTTTAATCCAACCCTGGGAATCTATATGTATTTCATTCCAATCCCGATTCCAGGATTCATTTTTGGCATTTTTTACCTCTGGTACAGTTCCAATGCTACTCAGAAAGGAACCGATAACATTGACCACCTTGCGCATTATTTCGGGGCTGTTTTTGGGTTTATTTTTCCTCTGTTCTTCAAACCCTCCCTATTGCTAGGTTTTATTTCGCAAATCCTGGCTTGGCTTACAAGTTGGCTTTAGTCAGCTACTCTGACATGCCTTTGCGCTATTATGGAACGTAAAAAGGTCCTTGGCTATAACTCCAAACGTTCTAGTATCCCCTTTCGCTTGACGAGGTTTTTGTAATCCCACTGTATGGTTCTGGCTTTGTTCAACCATCGGATAAGATCATTCGTGTCAATGTCTGTTACTTGGTTGTAGAAAAGGGAGGCATCCTTGAATTTTCCTCCTTTAACGATGGAGTCCCCCTCCATAAAGTCGGCCCCGCTCCAAAACATCAGGCGGATTCCTTTTTTTTGCTTGCTGAAGCCCACTATGGGATTTCCGTTCATGAACCAAACGGGGTGTGCATGCCATATTTTGGATTCCGCCTCCGGAAGTTCACTGTCGATTGTCTGAGCGATCAGCTGAGCGATGGTTTGGTCGTTACTGCTGAGTTGTTGGATATAGTCTTCCATTTCCTGGTACAGAGTATCTTGATGAAATAGCCAAAAGTAGGTTCCTTTTGTTGTCGGGAAAAATCCAATAGCACGCTTCTGCCTAGCTGTCTTAAAGCAAGATGGAAAAACCAGCTAAAAAATTAGCTTCAATAACACTTACCCAGAACGGAAAGGGCTCGATAGTCTCAATGGAAAACCTGGGGATTCTTGCATCCAAAAGGATGTTGGAAGCTAGGGATAACCAAAGGGCGGCAACTCTGAAGCATCCTCCTATTACCGAATCTTATACTGCAACCGGTGCCTTGATCCCCGGGTAAGGATCGTATCCAACTATTTCAATATCCTCGAATTTAAAATCAAAAAGATTCGTAACCTCGGGATTTAGGCGAAGGGTTGGCAAGGTTCTGGGAGTTCTGGACAATTGCAGCCGCACTTGCTCCAGGTGGTTCAGGTATAAATGGGTATCTCCACCGGTCCAGACAAAAGTTCCAGGTTGCAGGCCGCAAACTTGGGCGATCATTTGGGTGAGGAGGGCGTACGAGGCAATATTAAACGGCACACCGAGGAACACATCTGCGCTCCGCTGATACAATTGGCAGGATAATTTACCCTCCGCCACATAGAATTGGAAAAGACAGTGGCAGGGCGCCAAAGCCATTTCTGGGAGCTCCGCTACATTCCATGCAGAGACAATAATCCGTCGACTATCTGGGTTGGTTTGAAGTGTGCTCACCACTTCTGCAATCTGATCAATCGTCTTTCCATTGGCACCCTCCCAAGAGCGCCACTGTTTGCCATACACTGGTCCGAGGTTACCCGCTGCGTCGGCCCATTCATCCCAAATAGAAACCCCATTTTCCTTGAGGTAGGCGATATTGGTTTCCCCTTTCAAAAACCAGAGCAACTCATAAATAATACTCCGAAGGTGCAATTTCTTGGTCGTTACAAGCGGGAATCCGTCCTGGAGATCAAAACGCATCTGATAGCCAAACACACTGAGGGTACCTGTTCCAGTTCGATCTGATTTTTGGCAACCCTGGTCAAGGATGTGTTGAAGGAGTTGATGATAGGCGTGCATATTAAAGGCTGAATTTTGCGAAGACAAAGGTAAGCGAGTATCTTTGGGGTTTCATCGGCGTTCAAACTTAAAATTAGATATTTTTTATGAAATCAATAGCAGTGTACTGCGGCGCAAACAAAGGAAATGATCCCAAATTCGAAGCAGCCGCCCGCGCATTGGGCAAATTATTGGCAGAGCGAAACATTCGCGTAGTGTATGGCGGGGGTAGTGTTGGGCTCATGGGCATCATCGCAGATGCCGTGCTAGAACATGGTGGAGCGATTAAAGGCGTGATCACGCATCAGTTAAATAACCTCGAATTAGGACACGAAGGCGTTTATGATATGCATGTAGTAGAAACCATGTCCGAACGCAGAACCCTGTTGCTGCAAGACACCGATGGTGTTATCACCATGCCTGGAGGATATGGTTCAATGGACGAACTCTTTGAAGCGCTCACATTGGCACAACTGCACCAGTACAAAAGTCCCATCGGCCTGCTAAATGTAGATGGATATTACGACCCGCTGATTGGAATGTTGGATCAAATGGTCCGATATGGTTTTCTTCGGGAACAGAACAGAGGATTGTGCTTGATTGATCCTAGCCCAGAGGGTCTGTTGGAACAAATGGAGAAGTACCAGTACCAGGCAATTGAAAAATGGCACTGATCCATACTGGCAACCTAGCGAAATGGTTAATAAAATAATAATTTCAGTCCAGAGCAAGCCAAACCGCGCGTTTTAATGTTCTTTTGTATTTCCTTACAAACAACACAAGCAACTATGAACATTCGTTGGAAACCGCTTCTTGCTATTTTAATGATGACTTGGGGTATCACCAAGTTGACTGCTCAAAACCCGATTTCCTGGACTTTTTCAGGCATTGAACTGGAAAAAGGGGTCTATCAGGTCGTACTGACTGGAACAATCGAACCAGGTTGGGCGACGTACTCTCAAACCTTGGAAAGCGATATGGGGCCAGTTCCAACCAGTATCCAGTTTGAAGCTGGTAGCCATTACAGCCTAGTGGGCAGCCCAATAGAGAGCGGTGAGCGATCTACGCATTTTGATAAAGTGTTTGAAATGAACCTCACCAAGTTTAAAAACAAAGCCATTTTTACCCAAAAAATGAAGGTATCAGACCTTTCAAAACCCATTAAAGGCGTAATTACATACATGGCTTGTAATGAGGAAATGTGTTTACCTCCAAAAGACGTACCTTTTTCTGTCTCTATTACTGCAAAGTCAGAATAGATCTCAGGAGAACAATAGATGTCCGTGATAAAAGACACCAAGATCAACCATCTTGCTTCAATACCTTTGGAGTACAATTGAACACCTTATTCCCGGGTTGGTAATGACCTTATTTGTTCGTTCTAATCCGTATTGTTTTATTTCTCCGGTGAAATTTGTTTCTTCGCCACCTCTTAGAAAAATACTAACCATCATGATATTTAACAGGAGACTAATAACCTTTTTATTAAGCCTTTTTTTAATACAATTTGGCCTTTCTGCACAGAATCCTATTAAGTGGAGCTTCACTTCAAAAGATGCCGGCAATGGAGAAACGGACTTAGTTTTCACCGGAACGATAGAAGAAGGTTGGAACACCTACTCTCAGGAGCTGGAGAGTGACATGGGGCCGGTTCCTACTTCCCTGAATTTTAAGGAAGGCGGGCATTTCAAAACCATTGGTAAGGCCAAGGAAAGTGGGGATCGCTCTACCAAATTCGATAAGGTATTTGAGATGAACCTAACCAAGTTCAAGCACAAAGCCATCTTCACACAACGCGTGAAGATCACCGACTACTCAAAGCCTATCACGGGATACATTACTTACATGGTTTGCAATGAGGAGATGTGCTTGCCCCCCAAGGATGTAGATTTCAGTTTTTCAGTCCCCGCACCGGCTACAGCTGGGTCAACTACTGAAACGACTGCTCCAACTGGTACAGATACCCCAACGACTGTAGTAGCTGCACCTGTTGAAAACACATCGGGTGCTGCGGCATTGGACCCCGACCAAAAAGGGACCTTCGACAGTAAACGAAATATTGACTCCAGCAAATTTGTAGGGGAATGTAAATCAGATTTGAAAGAAGACCATTCTTCCCTTTGGATCACCCTCTTACTAGGCTTCATTTTCGGATTGGGTGCCGTGCTGACCCCTTGTATTTTCCCGATGATCCCGGTGACCGTTGGTTTTTTTGTCAAGCGAACCAAAGACCGGGCCACCGGCCTGAAGAATGCTTTTTTGTATGGATTTAGCATTCTTTTTATCTATGTAGCATTGGGAGTGGGTATCACCAAACTGTTGGGCCCTACTGCCTTAAATGAAATGAGCACCAACCTCTGGTTCAATTTGGTATTCTTCCTGGTGTTCCTGGTTTTTGCTATTTCCTTTTTTGGCTTTTTTGAAATTACCCTCCCCTCTTCATGGGTGAACGCCAGTGATCAGATGGCAGGGAAAGGAGGCTTATTGGGTATTTTCTTTATGGCCTTTACGTTGGCTTTAGTATCCTTCTCTTGTACAGGTCCGTTGGTAGGTTCTTTATTGGTAGAAACAGCCCGGGCGAACAATGGCGAGGAATTACTCGGCTTTTTACCTGCTCGACCCTTTGCAGGGCTAACTGGATTTGGTTTGGCCTTGGCGCTTCCTTTTGCCTTATTTGCCATGTTTCCGGGCTGGTTAAAAAGCCTTCCAAAATCCGGGGGCTGGATGGACAATGTAAAAATGACCTTAGGTTTTGTGGAATTGGCCTTGGCGTTCAAGTTTCTGAGCACGGCTGACCTGGTTTCTCACTGGGGATTTTTGAAATATGAGTTATTCATGGGCATTTGGTTGCTCTCTGCTTTGCTATTAGCCCTGTACCAGTTTGGCATCTTGGGTTGGAAAGGAGCACAAGGAAGGCCCGGTACGGGTCGTTTGATTATGGGGATTTTGTCAGCCGCCTTTACACTTTATCTTGGGTACGGTCTGGTAAAATACGAATCTTTATCCTTGTTGAGCGGATTGGCGCCTCCAGTTGGGTACAGTTGGGGAAAACCCTCAGATTGCCCCAATGGAATCGATTGCTACCATGATTTTGATGAAGCATTGGAGGTAGCAAAACGCGAAAACAAGCCACTTTTTGTAGACTTTACGGGATATGGCTGTGTAAATTGTCGGAAAATGGAGGAAAATGTTTGGCCCAAAAGCGGGATTATCGAAAAACTTCGAAACGACTATGTGGTAGTTTCACTTTATGTGGATGATAAAGCCCGTCTTTTTGGAGAAGATAAATTCGCTTACTTACTAGATACAGGTACCGGTGATAAAATCCGGACGGTAGGAGATAAGTGGTCCAGTTTCCAGATCAATAATTTTAACCGAAATTCCCAGCCTTGGTATGTCTTGATGCACCACGATGGAACGACTATTTTGAATGAACCTCGGGGATACACCCCTGATTCAGATGAATACCGGGACTTTTTGGAATGTGGATTGGCCAACTTTGGACTCGTAAACCAGGCGCCTCAACAGGACGTTATTGGAGCGAGTGATACCCAGGATGCATCGAAATAGAAGGGAATCGAGGATTTGTTTTTTTATTTTCGAGAGAATACCGACTTTTGCGCCGGCTACAGCGTAGTATTTTTCTTCGGATGAAGAACAGATGCGCTGGAGCCGGCGCAACTTCATAAAGACCAGGGTCCTCGATGGAGCGATCTGGTTCTTTTGACTTTCCATCAACCGTTGGCCTTTTGCCACAAAACCCATTATGGTACGGATTCTATTTATTGCTATCGGCTTGTTTTTTCTCAACCTTTCTGCCCTTTCTGCACAAAAAGAAGCGATTGCGGAGCGTGTAGTAGCTAGCGAAAGCCCTTCTGCGTACTTTCAAGGCCGGTTAGAACGACTCTATAAAGCGATTGAGCAAAGAGACCCTACGCAGATGGCCCGGTACGAACGGGAGCTGGTACAGGCCATGCGGGAGGCATTGCAACAAAAATTAGTGAAAGACGAACGGCTTGCCAACCGCCTTCAAGTGGTCTTTCAACAATTTGATGGATTCTCTTTCACCCAGGCAAACCCTGGGCAGCAAGCTGCCCACCTGGCCTTACTGGAAGAGTTCCTGGCTATTTTACAAATCAACGACTAACAAATAACGTTCAGAAGAATGGGAGATTCCGCACATATTGACGACTGGAAATCCGAACAGGAAGAATGGATTGAGGCCATTGAAGAGGTACTTGATTCCGAAGGGAAAGTTCGGACCGAAGAGCTGTTTCAGAAGCTTCGCTATTTCCTGGCACGCAAAGGAGTGGCCAATGGGGGCGCAGCCCTAAATACGCCATATATGAATACTATTCACCCGGAAGACGAACCTGCTTATCCGGGCAATCTTGAGCTGGAACAACGGATCGAAAACATTATCCGTTGGAATGCACAAGCGATGGTATTGCAAGCTCAGGATAAAAACCTCGCCCTGGGTGGACATATCGCGACCTACGCAGCTTCCGCTACCATGACGGAGGTGTTGATGCACCATTTTCTCCGGAAACGCTCTGCTGATTATGGTGGCGATCTTTTTATGTTTCAAGGACACGCCTCTCCTGGCATTTATGCCCGGGCAGTATGGGAAGGCCGGCTTTCTGAACAAGCGATTGGTGATTTCCGCCAAGAACTCAAGGGGGGGGTAAGCTCTTACCCGCACCCACGCCGGATGCCCCATTTCTGGCAAGCCCCTACCGTTAGTATGGGACTTGGACCTATGACTGCCATTTACCAGGCTCGTTTCATGAAATACCTGGAAAATAGAGGGCTAAAACCCCAAAATGGTGGCAGAGTTTGGCATTTTATCGGTGATGGCGAAATCGACGAACCAGAAATATATGGCACGATCGGGATGGCTAGTCGCGAAAATCTCGACAACCTGGTATTTGTAATCCACTGCAACCTGCAGCGCCTGGATGGACCCGTGCGCGGTAATGGCAAGGTAATTCAAGAAGTAGAACGCAATTTCTTGGGCGCTTCCTGGGAAGTGATTAAGGTGGTCTGGGCCTCTGAATGGGATGAACTTCTTGCCAGAGATCAGGAAGGAGCCTTGCTGGCCCGACTGGAATCCATGGTAGATGGTGATTTCCAGGAACTGGCTTCCGCACAAGATGGCGCCTTGGTTAGAAAAGTATTGGTCAATAACGACCCGAAAATCGAGGCTTTGTTGGCGCGCTATTCAGACGATGAATTGAAAAAATTCCGCCGAGGAGGCCACGATGCCAAAAAAGTTTATGCAGCCTACGAACGGGCGACGCGAAGCGGTAAACCCACCGCAGTGATCGTCAAGACCGTTAAAGGGTATGGCATGGGTAAAGCAGCTGAAGGAAAAAACAAGGCCCACCAAACCAAAGACTTGAGCTTGGATAGCCGGGTAGAGACCAAAAACCGTTACCAAATTCCAATCTCAGATGAGGAGGCACGTGCCGCCAAATTTTGGTACCCAGGTCCTGAAGATCCCGCTACCCAATATTTACTGGCCCGCCGAAATGCCCTTGGTGGATTTCTTCCAGAGCGCTCCGATACCTACGCTCCCTTTCAGTTGCCAGCGCTTACCTTGTTTGACAAGCAGCTAAAAGGTAGTGAAGCCTCCGCAGGAAAGGCCTTTTCTACCACCGCAGCCATCGTGGATATCATGGGTCAGCTCATTAAAAATCCTGAAGTAGGCAAATACATCGTACCTATTGTACCCGACGAAGCACAAACCTTCGGGATGGAGCCCTTGTTCAACTCTGCCCAAATTTGGAACCAGAAAGGACAGCTCTACACTCCGCTGGAAATCGGTATTTCGGTTATTAAATACAAGGAGTCCAAAACAGGACAAGTATTGCAAGAAGGCATCAATGAAGACGGAGCAACAGCTTCCTTTACCGCTGCCGGTACCGCCTATACCCTTCATGGCATCCCGACCGTCCCATTTTACATCTACTATTCCATGTTTGGCTTCCAACGGGTAGGTGATATGGTGTGGGCCGCAGCGGATATGATGTGCAAAGGTTTCTTGCTCGGCGCTACTGCCGGCAGAACCACCCTAAACGGGGAGGGACTACAGCACCAAGATGGACATTCTCATTTGATCGCCCAAACCGTCCCCAGTGTGCTTTGCTATGACCCTGCCTTCGCCTACGAGTTAAGTGTAGTAGTGCACGAAGGGCTACGTAGAATGTACGTAGAAAACGAGTCAAAGATCTACTACATCACCGTTTATAATGAAAACCTGCTAATGCCTGCGATGCCGAAAGGAGTCGAAGAAGGTATTATCCGAGGTATATACCGGTTCAAGAAGTCTGGAGGAAAATCCAAAACCCCTCTAAAAGCCCATTTAATGGCTTCGGGTATCATTGTAGATCAAGCCATTAAGGCTGCCGAAATCCTCGAAGCAGAAGGAGTTAGCACCGATATATGGAGCGTAACCTCCTGGACGGAGCTTTACCGCGACGCCTTGGCTTGCGACCACTATAACTTGCTGCACCCTGGAGAAAAGGAACGGACACCCTTCCTTCAAACCGCTCTCAAGGGAGAGGACGGGGTATTTGTCGCAGCCAGTGATTGGGTAAAATTGACCGCCGGGCAATTAGCTCCTTGGATGCCAAAAGAGTTCCTAGCCTTGGGCACGGATGGCTTCGGTCTATCCGAAAGCCGGGAAGCACTTCGCGATTATTTTGAGGTATCTGCCCGCTACATCGCTTTTTACACAGTACGCATGTTGCAACGCCAAGGAAAGGTTACCGATAAAGCCGTCAACGAATTCATTAAGAAGTACGGTATTGAGCCTGATAAGGCCTACGCCATGGATGTATAAGGAGTCATGACAGCCGGAAAAGAACTCATATCGCCCCAGCGCTTCGCTTTTACCTTGGAGCGCCTCTGCCACCAGTTGATCGAGGACTGGGGCGATCTTTCCAATACCTGCATCGTAGGAATTCAACCTCGTGGGGTGCAGTTGGCCGACCGATTGGTACAGCGTTTGAAAGTGCTCACAGGCAATCCGAATATACCCTACGGCAAGCTGGACATCACCTTTTACCGGGATGATTTTAGGATGCACGACACCCCACTTTCTCCACATCCCAACGAAATGAATTTTGTCGTGGCCGATAAAAATGTGCTGTTGGTGGATGATGTGCTCTACACTGGTCGCACCATCCAATCTGCACTATCTGCCCTTCAACATTATGGTCGTCCACGGGTAGTTGAACTAGTGGCATTGGTCGACCGGCGTTTCAACCGCCACCTACCCATCCAAGCAGATTATGTAGGAATTACCGTGGATGCCATGGATGAGGCCTACGTGAAGGTACATTGGCAAGAAATCCACGGAAAAGACGAAATATTGCTCTTCGATAAAAAGATTTAAAAACCAACCATGTCTAGTCTCTCGACGCGCCACTTAATCGGTATCAAAAACATCACGGAAGCAGATATCCAGCTGATTTTTGAAACGGCCGATAATTTTAAGGAGGTAATCAATCGCCCGATCAAAAAAGTACCTTCCTTGAGGGACCTAACGGTGGCGAATATCTTTTTTGAGAGCAGTACACGGACCCGAATTTCTTTTGAATTGGCAGAACGCAGACTCAGCGCAGATATTGTCAATTTCGCTGCGGCCTCCTCCAGTGTGAGCAAGGGAGAAACGCTGCTCGATACCGTTAATAATATCCTGGCGATGAAGGTGGATATGGTGGTCATGCGCCACCCAGCCCCAGGCGCCTGTGTATTCTTATCCCAACACATTCCAGCAAACGTCATCAATGCAGGGGATGGGACACACGAACACCCAACGCAAGCCCTGCTGGATGCCTATTCTATCCGGGAACAGCTTGGTGATGTGGCCAATAAAAAAATAGCCATCATAGGAGATATTTTACACAGCCGGGTTGCCCTGAGCAATGTTTTTTGCCTTCAAAAACTGGGTGCCAAGGTACGCGTATGTGGCCCTCCAACGCTGATTCCAAAGTATTATGCCGATTTGGGAGTAGAAGTGAGCCACGATGTACAAGAAACCTTACATTGGTGCGATGTAGCAAATGTGCTTCGAATTCAGTTAGAGCGGCAGGATATCAAGTACTTTCCTAGCCTGCGCGAGTACCATCAGTTTTTTGGCATTACCAAAAACAGGATCGAACAACTGGATAAAGAAATCGTCATCATGCACCCTGGACCCATCAACCGCGGTGTAGAAATCAGCTCGGATGTTGCGGATGCACCACAAAGTATCATCCTTCAACAAGTGGAAAATGGGGTGGCTATCCGGATGGCGGTGCTTTACCTGCTTGCCTCCGGCAAGTAACTTGCCCTGTTTTATTCGCCAGCACCTAGGCAGGGTGAAAACCTTTATTTACCATCATTTCTTCCGAAGCCATTTTTATTTACAAGATAGTCGTCAAAATCTCCTTACCTTTGAGCATTGAAGGGTAAAAAAAACGATTTTTCCCCTTCAAATGCCTTAACCACACCACTTTATTTACACTTTATGGCTAAAATTCAAGAGATGGAAGGCCACTCCCATGACACCACCAAGGGAGAGACCGTCCAGACCTGGGTTCAAGAATGGGCTGCCTTTTTGCAGCCAGACCACATTCATTGGTGCGATGGATCGCAAGAAGAGTACGATCAACTCTGTGAATCCCTCGTAAACAAAGGAACCTTCCTCCGGCTCGATCCGGAAAAACGTCCAAACAGTTTTGCTTGTTTTTCTGACCCCAGCGATGTAGCGCGCGTGGAAGATCGCACCTTCATCTGTACGCGCCTGAAAGACGACGCCGGGCCGAACAACAATTGGGAGGAGCCTCAGCTGATGAAGCAGAAGCTGAATGGCTTAATGAAAGGTTGCATGCGAGGTCGAACGTTGTATGTAATTCCCTTCTGCATGGGTCCCTTGGGTTCTCCCCTCTCCCATATCGGTGTTCAGTTAACCGACTCCGAGTATGTAGTCATCAATATGCGGATCATGACCCGCATGGGAGATGCTGTTCTAAAAACATTGGGCAATGGTACGTTTGTAAAATGCGTGCACACCGTCGGAGCCCCCCTGGATCCCGGAGAACAGGATTCTACCTGGCCTTGCAACCCGGATGTAAAGTACATTACTCATTTTCCGGAGGAACGACTCATTGTTTCCTACGGTTCTGGCTATGGCGGAAACGCGTTGCTGGGGAAAAAATGTTTTGCGCTTCGGATTGCCTCCTCTATGGCACGCGAAGAAGGCTGGCTGGCAGAACACATGCTCATCTTAGGGGTGGAAGATCCTCAAGGACAGAAAAGTTACGTGGCAGCAGCTTTCCCAAGTGCTTGTGGAAAAACCAATTTCGCCATGCTAATTCCACCTCAAGCCATGGATGGCTACAAGGTGACGACGGTTGGGGACGACATTGCCTGGATTAAGCCGGGCGATGATGGTAAACTTTATGCCATCAATCCGGAAGCAGGCTATTTTGGAGTAGCTCCTGGCACCAACGTTAAAACCAATCCAAACGCTATGGCCTCCATCCGGGCCAATACCATTTTCACCAACGTGGCCGTCACAGCAGATGGGGATGTTTGGTGGGAAGGTATGACCAAAGAAATTCCTGAGGGAATGACCGATTGGCAAGGTAAACCCTATCAACCCGGAAGCGGTAAACCAGCGGCACACCCCAACGCTCGATTTACTGCGCCCGCTTACCAAAACCCAGCCATCGATCCCGAGTGGGAAAATCCAAAAGGGGTGCCAATTAAAGCCTTTATTTTCGGGGGAAGACGAAGTACCACCATTCCTCTGGTGTACCAGTCATTCAACTGGAATTTTGGGGTATATCTGGCAGCCACCATGGGCTCTGAGCGCACCGCCGCCGCTTTTGGCAACATCGGGGAAGTCCGCCGGGATCCGTATGCCATGCTTCCTTTCTTGGGTTACCACATGGGCGACTACTTCAACCACTGGCTTCAAATCGGAAGAACCTTACCCAACCCACCTCAAATTTTTGGGGTCAACTGGTTCCGAAAAGACGCTCAAGGTAATTTTATTTGGCCAGGTTTCGGTGATAATATGCGGATCCTTAAGTGGATCATCGATCGGTCCAATGGTACCGGCGCAGCCGTAGAAAGCCCCATCGGCTGGATGCCTCGCTTCCGACACCTCGACTGGACCGGAATGGAGCAATTCACCCGAGATGAATACCACGCCATTATGTCGATCGATCGGGAGGAATGGAAAAAAGAGCTTCTTGGGCACCATGAATTGTTTGAGCAATTGTACGATCGATTGCCCAAAGAGTTCTTGTTTATGCGGGAGCTGTTACTCTCCCAACTTTGGCGCTCACCAGAGCACTGGGGGCAAGCAGAAGAACGAATTTAATTTAGTACGCAGGAATGATAAACAAATCCCTGTCGGCACCGAAGGGCGCTGGCGGGGATTTTTTCGTCATCGTGGAGAACTGGAATTTGGTTTCCTTTCCTTCTAACGCGATCTTTGCCCGACTAAATAAATTTCTGTATGGCACTACCGCTTTTTGAGCAACTCCAACTAAAAGGAATCAACCATCTGGAACACCCGCTCGAGGCTGGAGAATACGAAGACTGCCAGTTCACCAATTGTAATTTGGAGGGGATCCTCCTCACCGGGTTTCGGTTTTCCAACTGTGTTTTTAAGGACTGCAACCTTAGCCTGGCGGAAGTACATCAAACAGCCTTCCGATCTGTTCAAATGATCGCTTGTAAACTGCTTGGAATCCACTTTGAAGATTGTGTACCCTTTGGATGGGAACTATTTTTTAAAGACTGCCAGTTGGACAACAGTTTTTTTTCAGAAATGAATCTGCAAGGAAGCCAATTTGAAGGATGTAGCCTAAGACAAGTCGATTTTACCGGAGCAGACCTTAAAAAAGTTCGTTTTCATCAATGCGATTTGCAAAATGCGCTGTTTGAAAACTGTCAGCTTCATGAGACAGATTTTAGAACAGCCTACCACTACACAATAGATCCTGCTAAAAATAGATTAAAGAAAACAAGGTTTTCACGGGAAGGACTTGAAGGCCTTTTGCATTCATTTGACATTCTAGTTGAGTAAAGCCTCTTTTCTTATGGGAAACTCTTTTTCCCTCTGAAGGGTAAAGGTGGAACCTAGCATTGCTACCCTTGAACAAAGCAAAGTGATGGAACTTAGTAATAGGAAGTTCGGTTTAAGTAGCATACCCAAATCAATGGTGATTGCCCTACTCTACCCAATTTAACCTACCTTTGCACCATGCATTTACCAGAAAAAGTACAACAAGCCCTTTCCAAAACCGGCATCACCGAATTAAACACCATTCAAAAAGCAGCCCTCGAGGCAATTGAACAGCATAAAGACACTCTTTTACTAGCCCCTACCGGTTCTGGTAAAACTTTGGCGTTTTTATTACCCGTCCTACTCAGGCTCGACCCAAATGCCAAGGGCATACAATGCCTGATCCTCTCCCCCACCCGAGAATTAGCCCTCCAAATTGAATCCGTGTGGCAGCAGCTTTCCACAGGCTTTAAGGTTAATACTTGTTACGGAGGGCACTCGATGAAAACCGAGATGAATAATTTGAGCCAGCCTCCTGCAGTGTTGATCGGGACTCCAGGTAGGATCATTGATCACTTGCACCGTACATCCATCGACCTAAAAACCACCCGAATCCTGGTCCTGGATGAGTTCGACAAAGCCTTGTCGATGGGCTTTCAGGAACAAATGCAAGAAGTAGTGACCGCCTTGCCCAGCCTGGAGCGCCGCATTCTGGCATCGGCGACAGACAAGCTAAATATTCCCTCGTTTCTTGGATTTGAGCACCCACAAACACTCAATTTTACGGCCGAACCTGAAAAATCTACCGATGGACTTCAGCTTCGCCTAGTCCCATGTCCTGAAAAAGACAAAATCAAAACCCTATTTCGCTTGCTTTGTTCGACCGGCAATACCCCCACCTTAATTTTTTGCAATAACCGGGAATCAGCGGAGCGAACCAACCAAATTCTTCAAGAGTGGAGCATTCCTTCTGCTTATTTTCACGGAGGAATGGATCAAATTGAACGAGAAAAGGCACTCATCAAATTCCGAAATGGCAGCACCGTTTTCCTGGTAGCTTCCGATTTGGCAGCCCGTGGGCTTGATATCCCGGAGGTCCGCAACGTGATCCACTACCATTTACCCTTTAAAAAGGAGGATTTTATTCACAGAAATGGCCGAACAGCCCGCATGTTTGCCTCCGGAACCGCCTACATCCTTTTGCATAAAGAGGAAAAAATTCCGACGTACCTAGACGAGGTCCCAGAGGTCTACCAGTTGCCCGAGGTACCTGAGCTACCGCCCGCTGCGCCTTTTATGACCTTGTATATCAGTGGAGGGAAAAAGGATAAAATCAGCAAAATGGATATTGTCGGTTTTTTGTGCCAAAAAGGGAATATTGAGAAAAGCGACCTTGGGAAAATCGAACTACTCGATTACATGTCTTTTGCAGCCGTTCGCTACGAAGTTGCCGAACAAGTGGTGAAGGCAGTTCAGGCCGAAAAAATGAAAGGCAAAAAGTACAAAATTGGCATCGCCCGGTAAATACCACTACTTTGCAGCGATTTACGGTATTCCGTCGAAAATCCTAAACATCCTTTCACAGGTTCCAAGTATCTTTGACCAAATTTAACTGTTGGTTTATCATCCTTTGACAATTGATTACTATGAGGTTTTTTGTAAGCTCGCTTTTTTTAGTACTGCTCGCGCTCCATTCGGCAACTGCCCAGGATAAACAAACGCATGCCCGCGCCTTTGAACAAATGGGCCCGCTGCTTCCTACCGGGAACTCCTACCGGGGTATGGATGGTGCACCTGGACCAGATTACTGGCAGCAACGCTGCGACTACCGCATTGAATGTAGCCTGAATCCAGAAAAAACCCAATTGACCGGTAAAGAATGGGTGAAATACTACAATAATTCCCCTCAGACACTGCGGTATCTTTGGTTGCAGCTGGATGAAAACGAACACGCCGCCACCAATGACTTCCACCATGCGCACCCACACAACCTAGGAGGAAGCATGAACGACAAAGCAATGCGAATGCTGGAGGCCTGGACTGAGTTTGAAGATTATGGCCACCGGATCTCCTCCGTCAAAGATGGAAAAGGTGCTGCTTTGAAGTATTTTATCGATAATACCGTCATGCGAATCGAACTTCCTCAACCGTTGGCACCCGGACAAACCTTCGATTTTCAGATTGACTGGAGTTATATTCTAATTGACCGAATTAACAACCTGACGTTTGGTCGCGGAGGATACGAGTATTTCCCTAAAGACGATAATTACCTGTTTACCATCACGCAATGGTACCCAAGACTCTGTGTATTTAGCGACTTTGAGGGCTGGCAATCCAACCAATTTACCGGAACCGGTGAGTTTGCACTTAATTTTGGAAATTTCGAAGTAAAAATTACGGTACCCGCCGATTACGTCGTTGGTGCTACAGGCGTTTTACAAAACAGCATTCAAACCCTCTCTGCAGTGCAGCTGGAGCGCTGGAACAAAGCCCAAAAATCAAAAGAACCCATAGAAATTGTGACCTTGGAGGAAGCAAAGGCAACTGAAACCGGTCTTCGAAATACACGCACCAAAACTTGGCATTATAAGGCAGAAAATGTCCGCGATTTCGCTTGGACTGCCAGCCGCAAGTTTATTTGGGATGCAATGGCAGTCGATAATGGGGAAGGGAAAAAAGTAATGTGCATGAGCTACTACCCAAAAGAGGCCTATCCTATTTATCGCAAATACTCCACGAAGGCTGTTGCACATACCCTCAACACTTACAGTAAATACAGCGTCCCCTACCCTTATCCAACCGCTATTTCCGTGGAGGCCCAAAACGGGATGGAGTACCCCATGATTTGCTTTAACCCTGGACGTGCAGAAGAGGATGGTACATATTCAGAGGAGACCAAAAACGCAGCGCTGACTGTCATTTTCCACGAAGTAGGCCATAACTATTTCCCCATGATTATCAACTCGGACGAACGGCAATGGGCCTGGTTCGACGAGGGCTTGAATACCTTCTTGCAATACCTCACTGAACAAGAATGGGACAACAACTATGATTCTGGTGACGGCCCTCCGCATAAAATCACAGAGTACATGTCCCGCCCTAAGAGCCAGTTGGAACCTATCATGACCAACTCGGAAAATATTATTGACTATTTTAATAATGCCTACCGCAAACCAGCGACGGCTTTGAATATTCTCCGTGAAACGGTCATGGGACGTGAGAAGTTTGATTATGCTTTTAAAGAATACTGCCGTCGATGGGCATTTAAACACCCCACCCCTGCTGATTTCTTCCGTTCCATGGAGGATGCCAGCGGCATGGATCTAGATTGGTACTGGAAAGGCTGGTTCTTCAGCACCGATGCCGTGGATATCGCAATGGATAGCATCGTTTACAAGCGCGTAGACCTGCAAAATGATCCAGAGCGCAAGGAAACTACTTTCCCACAAAAACAACGGAAACCTTTTCAAACCCTGACCCAAACTCGTTACCGGGAGTCTGGCATCGAGTTTCCAGTAGAAAAAGACAGTACCCTGCAGGATTTTTATACCTTCTACAAGCCTTGGGAAACAGAGGACAGCGTTTCCACTGCCACTTATATCCGCTTTGATGAATTATATACACCGGAGGAGAAACAACGGCTGTTCGGAGACAAACACTACTATGAAATTTACTTCAGCAACCAGGGAGGACTGGTGATGCCGATCATTTTGGAGTGGACCTTCAGTGATGGGACCAAAGAAATAGAGCGCATTCCGGTGGATATCTGGAGAAAGAACGAAGCGAAATTCAATCAAGTATTTGTCAAAAACAAGCCAGTGGCCAGTGTAAAAATGGACCCATGGAGAGAGTTGGCAGATATTAACGAGAAAAACAACTCGCGACCCATTCCTGAGACACCCGTCTTGTTTAAAGTGTACAAAAAAGATAAATTTGTGCCAGGACCTAATATGATGCAGCGCGCACAACAACGAAAAGTAAACAAACCCTAACGATGAGTGAGTTTAGCACCTTTGTAGAACTGGGATTTCACCATATTGTTGACCCAAGGGCATTTGATCACCTCTTGTTTATCATCACCCTCTGCGCTATCTATCAGGTGCAGGAATGGAGGAAGATTCTCATTTTGGTCACAGCCTTTACCATCGGGCATTCAGCCACCTTGGTCTTGTCTGGCTTACAGCTGATTGCAGTTCCCTCCGATCTGGTGGAATTGCTTATTCCAGTGAGTATCGTTGCAACCAGCATTTACAATGTGGCCGCAAAAAGGCAAACTGCGCAGTTAGCTACTTTTGCCAAATCTGTTCGGTGGAATTATGCCATTGCACTTTTGTTTGGCCTGATACATGGAATGGGATTCGCCAATTATTTCCGGATGCTCATGGGAGAGGAAGGCGGAATCGTCTGGCCTTTGTTTTCCTTTAATGTGGGAATCGAGGTTGGACAGCTCCTCATTGTCGCCTGTTTCTTTGGGCTTCATTACTTGTTACAACACTTAATGGGCTTTGAACACCGGTCTTGGAACCAATACATATCCGGAATTGGAGGAGGAGGCGCCCTGGTTTTGATCATGCAAAATTTGTTTGCCTAATGTGGGGATTACTCTTCCTCTCTTTAATTGGATGGGCAGATTCAGTTCCGTTACACGAATTTAAAATGAGTGTAACGGAACTCATTTACCATCCCGAAGACCATCATTTTGAAGTAAAAGTCTATCTTTTTACAGATGATTTAACAGAAGCACTGACTGGGAATCCAACTGCCGCCTTACCAAATAGAGTCCAGATTGAACAATATCTACAACAGCATTTTAGCCTTTTGGCAGGAGGTCAAGTCCAAAGCTTGCAAATTCAGGGAATTCGTCAGCGCGCAGACCAGGTACTGATTACCCTCCTCAGCCCAGTAGCAAATACCCCTCCAAAGCACATTGAAGTGCGCAACCAGCTTTTGACTGCACGATTTAAAGAACAAACCAATATGGTTTACCTGATTGTCCCGGGTAAACACAAAAAAACCGAGGCTTTGGATCTTCAGCGCACGCAGGTCTTTTTTTCCTTGTAAAAAAAGCTACCTTCGGATCTCCCTTTTACCAATTCAATTAAAGATCAGGAAAGTCGATCGATACCTTTTCCCAAAATAGTGGATCCAATAACCGGGCACTGCCAATCAGGGCTGCTTCTTCCCACAGTTTGGATGGAAAAATCGGAATAGAATACCCTAAACTGTAAAGGGTCGATTCAAAAGCAGGTTGAAAAAAAGCAGAAGCATGCGCGATATTGCCTCCCATAATCAAGCATTCTGCTCCAAAACGCCTTAATGGATGCTCCAGGCACAAACCCAAGTTAACTCCAAATTTCTTAAAGATTATTTGCACTTCAGGGTCCTTCTCAGCCAATGCGGCCAAGGGCTGTGCTCCTTCCAAGCGGATACCCTTTTTAGCTTCGTAAGCAGCAACCAACCAACGCGTGGAGAAATAATCGTCCGCAATGCCCTCCTTGAAAGGTATATGCCATAGGCAACCTTCTTTTGGCACAGTATCTGAATGCACCACCGGAATGCCGTTCTCTAAAAAAGCAGAACCAAACCCGGTCCCAAGGGTGACAACCACCACTTTGGAAAAGGACTGCCCAGCACCCACCCAAGCCTCCCCTACTGCAAAAGCCGTAGCATCGTTCATAAAACGAAGGGGTAATTGCCCAGTGTTTAAACGATTAACAAGCTCTGTGTGTACATTACAGTGGAATAACTGGGGAAATTTATGTTGCATATTGGAAATGCCATTCCTATAGTCAAACGGACCTGGTATTGCCATTCCAATCCCTTGACAATCTTCCCCGGCTATTTGAAGGCAAGATTGAAGCACCTCGGCCCAAGCATCCAAAATAGTTTCGGCAGCTTGTTGATGATCGTATGTATTTCGAAAGAGGCTCCCAGGCAAGGGAGTACCGGTGGTGAGATCAATTACGGCGGCACTGATATGGGTTCCTCCAATATCGGCTCCAATGGCTGTTTTTCTCATATGCTCCTCGTTTTATTCCACAAAATACGTTGGTTTTTAGGAGGAAAGGAAATTGGATCCCTACTTTTGTTGCTTGAAAAAGAACGGAATAAAAACAACACAACTATCGAGGTTATTCTTTTTTTGACAGAAACCCTTTACCCGACAATTTAAACAATGGAAAAGCAACAAGTCCCAGTCATATTATCCGGCGGTGGTGCCCGAGGATTTGCGCATGTCGGTATTCTGCAAGCCCTGGAAGAGCGACAAATTCAACCCTCTGCGATTTCAGCCACTTCTGCTGGGGCGATGATTGGAGCGCTAATAGCGGATGGCTATGCTGCAGCAGAAGTAAAAGAAATGGTTTTGAAAAACATCAAACTTATAGATCTGCTGGATTTTAGACGGATAAATGGGCACCTCATTAGTCTTCACAAGATTGGTCAGTTTTTAAAAGCACAGCTCCGTGCTTCCACTTTTGAACAGCTTCAGCTGCCTTTTTATGTGTCGGCAGTGAATTACCATACAGGGGAGCCCAGGATTTTTCAGGAGGGCTCTATTGTTGAGGCTGTTTTGGCAGCTAGTTCCATCCCGACCCTGTTTGAACCTACCCTGATTGAGGGTATCCCGTATGTAGATGGGGCGGTGCACTCTAATTTGCCTTCCAGGCCCTTTGAAGCACAAATCGATCAGGTGGTTGCCTGCCATGTCAATCCAACTGGGCCCTACAACCCCAAGAGTTCTGTCTTTTATTCCATTGATAGAGCCATTCACCTCAGCTTTTTAGAACGCATTCAGCAGGTAAAAGAGCGGTGCCGTTGGTTTATCGAGCCGTATGAGCTGCACCCCTATGGTATGTTTGAAGTGCATAAATTACCAGAAATCTATGCGGCTGGGTACCAGGGGGCTGTTGATTTTTTAGACCAAACGGAAGCCCAAACCAACTAATTATGCTGTTTTTTTGATCCGAAACGAACCCAACACTATGCAAAGTGCTTCTGAATTTAATACGGACTGGAGAAAAGTAGCCGCCTCCCTTTATCAAAAACCAACCGATTCTAAAATTTTTGGATCGGTTGACTTAGATGTTACCCTGGCGGAAGAATTTGTGAACGAGCAACGAAAAAAGGGGTTGAAAATCACCTTGACCCATATTTTGCTCCTTGCCATTGCCCGTGGGATAAAAACCGAGGCACCGGAGCTGAATTGTTACGTAAAAAGAGGGCAGATTGTACAACGCCCTAGTATCGATGCCAGCTTAAGTGTAATTATTCGTGGAGAGCGGGAAATGAGCTCGGTCCTCGTTCGCGCTGCGGATACTTTAACGTTGTCGGACCTGGTTCGCTATTTGGAAACAGAAATTCCTGCAACCCGCAAAGGGCAGGAAAAAGGGGCCATGAAAATGAAAAAAATCCTCGCAGCTATTCCTTGGCCTTTTAGAACCTGGCTGCTGGCTATCCTTCGAAATGTGACTGTCAATTGGGGTTTATCCCTTCCAAAATGGGGTATCTCTGCCAATAGCTTTGGCACCTTTGTACTCTCCAATATTGGAAGCGTTGGCTTGGACAGCGGTTACCCTGCTTTGTTGCCCTCTTCCAATGTATCCATTGTTTTGATCATGGGAAGTGTGCACACCAAACCAGCGGTGGTTCATGGGGAGATCGTCCCTCGAAAAATATTGAATTTAAGTGCCGCCCTCGACCACCGAGTGGTAGATGCTGTGCACGGTGGACGATTGTTTAAGGCCATCAAAGCAGTCCTCAGAGACCCCCATCAACTATTGGACACTACGCATATACCGACGTAAACGCAAACGCATCCACATCAAAAAGACCCCAGTCAGTTATTTTCAAGGAAGGTATCACTGGCAGAGCCAGAAAAGAAAGGGTCATAAAGGGAGCGCGTAAGGAGCAGGTAAGCTCCGATTTAACCCAGCTGTCCAAATCCTGGTATGCCATTGCAAGCTCAGGACCTTCCATAGAACTCATTAACCCGGCGATGGGCAATTCCAATATCCGAACCGCACCTGCAGCATTCGTCGCAGCCACTCCGCCACGCGCAGCAATCACCGCATTTACCACCCGGCTGATCGAATCCGCATCCACTCCAACCGCTACAATATTGTGTGAATCATGTGCAACGGAGGAGGCAATTGCACCCTCCTGAAGCCCAAAACCCCGTACAAATCCCATGGAGGGGATAGCCTCTTCGTCGTAGCGATTTACCACTGCTATAAAAAGCAGGTCTTTCGAAACATCCGGCAGAAGCCCGGCAGAAGTGACCGGGAGGTGTTCTAGGAGCGAATCCGTAATGAGTTGACCCTCTCTGGCGCCAATGACGCGCACTGGAATTTGTTTGCCCATTTTTAAGACCGGAAAAACAGTGCTCATTTCTTCCATTGTTGCACTTATCGGAGCACTTATTTCAAAATCTTCCGGATGGACAGGTTGCGCATGAAACCGATTCGGGCAATCTGCTGGCTCGAATGGAAGCGTACATTTACCCTTTGAGGCAACCATCACCCCATTAATGTAGGTGGAAAGCACTTCCCAACGCTCCAGGTTTTCTACTAAAATAAAGTCGGCCGGATCGCCCTCCCGAAGCAAGCCCACCGGAAGCCGGTAATGCAGTACAGGATTCAAACAGGCTGCACGAAGTACGTCAAACAGGTCGCAGCCTTTTTCGATTGCCCTACGGACAAGTTCATTAATATGCCCCTGCAACAGCTCATCCGGATGTTTATCATCGCTACAAAATTGTACTTGATCCGGAAATTCATTGATCAGTGGCCAGAGCGCTTCAAAATTGCGAGCGGCACTTCCTTCTCGTATCAGGATCTGTACCCCTAAACGGGCTTTTTCCTGACCTTCTTCCAAGGTAAAACACTCATGATCGGTGGAAATACCCACCGAAAAATAGTTGGCGGCCTCTTCCCCCTTCAGACCGGGTGCATGCCCATCAATGGGTTTATTTACCGCCTTCGCAGCCGCGATTTTGGCCATTAATTCCGGGTCTTTTTGGAGCACTCCAGGAAAATTCATCACCTCAGAAAGGTAACCAATGGCAGGATCTTTCAAAAGTACTTCTACGTCTTGGGAGGATAACACAGCGCCCGCTGTTTCAAATGAAGTAGCCGGCACACAGGAAGGAGCTCCAAAACAGAATTTCAAGGGACTCTTTTGGGCATTATCCAGCATGTATTGAACCCCTTCTTTCCCAAGAACATTAGCGATTTCATGAGGGTCTGAAACCGTGGCCACCGTTCCGTGCACTAAAGCCATTCGAGCAAACTCGGTGGGTGGCAACATGCTGCTCTCGATGTGCACATGCGCATCTACAAAACCTGGAAGTGCAAAAGGAGTTCCATCCGGGACCTCCTGCACAGGTTCGACAGTAGCAATGATTCCCTCCTTGAGGTGGAGTCGGACGGGCTGAATGGTGCGGTCAAATAGATTTACGAGGCGTACGAGCATCCGCAAATCTACAAAAAGTTCAGCTGATGACGTACAGCCGAACTAAATAGTAGGTACATTTTGCGCTTGTCGGAAACTCGAATGCGCTCCTCTGCTACTTGCTGAACAGGAGCTGATTTTATTTTGGCAAATAGTTGGGTATAGTATTTGTACGCTAGATACACCCCAAACCTAGCACCATCTGGCAGACGCTTGATACCATCAAGTCCAGCATCAAAATCAGCCTGAATATCCGCCTCAATGGCCTGTTTTTGTTCCCAATCAAATCGGGTAAAGTCTACCCCGGGAAAGTACACCCTGCCGCGTTCTTTGTAATCACTTTTCAGGTCACGCAAAAAGTTAATTTTCTGAAAAGCAGCCCCTAAGCGGCGTGCAGGCTCTTTGAGCGCCTGGTATCGATCATCATTACCTTCCGTAAAAACACGAAGGCACATAAGCCCAACCACCTCAGCGGAGCCATAGATGTACTCATCGTAGCCAGCTGCATCATACACATTTTTATCGAGGTCCATCTCCATGCTGTATAAGAATGCCTCGATGAGCTCCCGATCAATTCCATATCGGTGAACCACTTGCTGGAAGCTTTGTAAGACAGGGTTTAAACTAATTCCTTCCTCAATGGCTTTCCAGGTATCCTGCTTGAAGCGCTCCAATAACTCCCGCTTTGGGTAATTATGAAAGGTATCTACAATTTCGTCGGCAAAGCGAACGAATCCATAAATGCCATAGATGGGAGCCCTGAATCGTGCGTCAAAAACGCGGATTCCCAGGGAAAAGGAGGTGGAGTACCGCTTTGTAATCAACCGGCTGCATTCCGAACAGGTGTCATTAAACAGTTGAAGGTGATTCATACTTGAGCAGGGTTAAATGATGAAGGATTTCGTTGTTGATGTAGTTACGTTGCTCCGTTGGTCAAGGGGATCTATTAGTTGCGAAATAATCGTTCGATCTCAGTAGCCACCACTTCTCCACTGATCAACGCTGGCGGAACACCTGGTCCGGGAACCGTCAATTGACCGGCGTAAAACAGGTTTTTGACCTTTCGGTTGCGCATTTTTGGCTTGAGAAAGGCCGTTTGAAACAGCGTATTCGCCAATCCGTACGCATTTCCTTTGAAGGCGTGGTAATCGCTTATGAAGTCGGCATGCGCATAGGAACGATGGTAAACCACGTGCTCCCGTATTTTCTGCCCTGTCAAAGCTTCCAGGCGATCCATGATTAGATGGTAGTATTTTTCTCGAATTTCAGGGGTATCTTTCAGACCAGGGGCAACAGGGATGAGCAGGAAAAGATTTTCGCATCCTTCTGGAGCTACAGCAGGATCTGTCACCGAGGGGGCACTCACATAGAATAAAGGCCTTTCTGGCCAGTTGGGCGACTCGTAGATTTCATGCGCATGCTTGTTGAAATCTTCGTCAAAAAACAAGTTGTGGTGGAGCAGATTCTTCAAGCGCTTATTGACCCCAACATAATAAAGTAAGGAGGAAGGCGCCATGGTGCGCTGCTCCCAATAGGCATCTGTGTAATTCCGGTTTTCCGGTTGGAGTAATTGCGTTTCTACATGGTGATAATCGGCAGCACCCACTACCGCATCTGCCTCAAACACTCGACCATCCTTCGTGCGAACCGATTGGGCTCTTCCTTTTTCAATCTGAATAGAATCGACCTCTGCGTTCAATTCGATAGAAGCCCCGAGTTCCGTCGCTACGGAGACCATTCCCTCCACAATTTTGTGCATGCCGCCCATGGGATACCAAGTCCCTAAAGCCATATCGGCATAATTCATTAGACTGTATAAAGCGGGGGTCTTTTGAGGAGTGGCTCCCAAGAAAAGAACCGGAAATTCCAAGAGTTCCAACAGCTTTTCGTTTTTAAACAAGCTGCGAACATGCGCAGACATGGAGGTAAAAAGTTGGATTCTAAACATACTTTTTAACACCCGCATATCCGCAAACTCCATCACCGAGTCAGAGGTTTTCCGGACAAAATCCTGCATTCCGACCTCGTATTTGTACTTGGCTTCTTTCAAAAATTGGCGGAGTTTGACGGCACTACCTGGCTCATATTGTTCAAACATTGCTTCAAGCGCCTCCATATTGGCTGGAACTTGCATGCGATCGTCTGGACCAAACCATACTGCGTAAGATGGATCCAATCGCTTTAAATCGTAGTAGTCCGATACTTTTTTGCCAAAAGAGCTAAAAAACCCTTCAAATACATCCGGCATCCAGTACCAAGATGGACCCATGTCAAAGAGAAATCCAGCATCTTGAAAAGTACGAGCTCGCCCACCCGCCTGGGAGTTCTTTTCTAAAATGGTAACTTTGTACCCCGCCTTCGCCAGATGAGCGGCAGAGGATAATCCCGCAAAACCAGAACCAATTACTACAACACGTTTACTCATGCATGATATGTTTCAAATAAAAACAGGTGATACTCAATTTTGTTTAACGAATTCCCACAAAACAGTTAAACAAATTTCGGAAGGCCGAACCTTGCACTGGAATTGGTTCCTACTACTCTTGTTGGGGCTGGCTTCTTGTAAATCGTTTCAAGAAATTCCAAACCGACACCAACGGCATCTAAACCGCTTTTTGAAGGAAAGTCCAGCTATTTCAGCAAGTAATTTTGGCTTTTACTTGGTAGCCCCCTCTAAAAGTAAGCCTCTTTTTTCTTTTTCGGAAAAAAAACATTTCATACCCGCTTCCACCACGAAAATCCTGACCTTAGTAGAGGGGCTTTCTGTTCTGGGGGATACGCTCCCTGGACTGGAATACCGTTTTTCCGGAGATACTCTTTTTTTTAGAGGAACTGGAGATCCTTGTTTTTTACACCCGGAAATGGAGGCCTTTCAAGGAGTTTATAATTGGCTGCAGCAGCTCCCCCCTAACGTCCATTTAATGTATTGCCCTCATCCAGAAGCCCCCTCCCGTTTTGGACGCGGTTGGGCTTGGGATGATTACGCTTTTGGCTTTCAACCTGAACAAAGTGCGCTGCCCATTTACGGAAATACGATTCTCTTAGCAAAGGGAACGATTCAGCCCTCCTATTTTTCCAGCCGCTTATTCCCAGGACAATTGGAAGTTCGGTTGGAAGACCAGAACCGATGGTCAGACCGGGAGATAAAGCCTGAAAGTACACGAAAGATACCCTTCCGAACCAATGAATTGGCAGCATTGCTAGCTGACACCTTGAAAAGAGCCGTTGGAGAGGCCCCGCCAGACAGTTTACAGCACACCTGGGGCTCGGTACCCGGTTGCCCAACGGATACCTTGTACCGCCGAATGATGCTTGACAGCGATAACTTAATAGCAGAGCAGTTATATTGGAATATCCAACAGGAACCATCGCTACCTAAAGACAGGTGGAAGAACATCCGACGGGTGGATGGTTCCGGATTGAGCCGGTACAATTTGGTTAGTCCAAACGTTTTGGCCACTGCACTGGAGTCGTTGTACGAACAGCAGCCGATAGACTGGATTCAACAGCTCTTTCCCGCAGGTGGACAAACTGGCACCCTCAAAGAATGGTTTGGAAACGGAGAAAAACCTCCCTACGTCTACGCGAAGACAGGCTCCATGAGTGGCGTGTATTGTTTGGCAGGCTATTTGACGACAAATAAAGGTAAAACACTGATATTTAGTTTTATGTGTAATAATTTCATTGGCTCTAACCGCGTTATTAAGGAAGAATTACAAGTAATATTGGAATACATCCGAGACAAAATGTAGATTTGTGGTCGGTAACAATTATAGAATACTAAACAACTTAATCGCATGACAAAATTCATACACCTATTTATCTTGCTTTGCGGCTTTTCCAGCCTGTCCGCCCAAAATGTCCTTTATGTAAAAACAACTGCTACTGGAGCAAACAATGGTAGCTCCTGGGTGAATGCCTTCACCTCCTTGGACAATGCCTTGGCAGCAGCGGTGAATGGTTCACAAATTTGGGTAGCGCAAGGCACCTACAAACCTTCCACCCCTGCCCCTAACCACAGCTTTAGTATGCCTGCTGGTGTATCATTGTATGGAGGCTTTGAAGGCGTTGAGACCTCATTGGGTCAGCGAAACATAATAGTATACCCAACTATCCTCAGTGGGGACATCAATGGCAACGACCTTCCGGGTAATTTGGAGGTAAACCGGGAGGACAATTCCTACCATGTGCTACGACTTACCAACTCAGCTGCTACCACACCAGCAGTTGTGGATGGATTCACGATCAAGGGAGGTCAAACACAATTGGCAGCCACTGACCCCGCAGTTAACCGCCGTGGAGCTGGCATTCTGGTAGAAACCAGAGCAGCTATTCGGAACTGTCTGTTTACGGAGAACAAAGCGGAATCAGGTGGAGGCGTAATGGCTTCAGGAAGTGTAGCCAATGGATTGGAAGTGTACAACTGCCGTTTTGAAAACAATGAAGGCACCGTACGGGCCGGCGGTATTTACTTTTTTGATGTTAATGGAGTGGAAATCAGAAAATGCAGCTTTATAAAAAACAAGGTAGTTCGTGGGGCTTTGTACCCTAGAACCTCTGATAATGTGGTGATTGACAGCTGCTTGTTTCAGGAAAATACCAATGCGCTTGGCGATGGTTACGGTACAGGCATTTTTAACTGGCAATGCAATATGCTGTTAAGCAATTGTCAGTTTCTCAACAACGTAGGTGGCAACGGCGTTGGCATTTACAACGACAACCGCGACCATGGCAAATTGGTGGAAATAGTCAACTGTTTGTTTGAAGGAAATAGCTCTACCGATTATGGTGGAACAGCGATCTTCAATTGGAAAGCGGACCATTTGATCGACAATTGCGTCTTCCTCAACAACCAAGCACCAAGCTCCGGAGCCGCAATCTACAACAGCGACTCAACGGACTTTACGGTAACCAATACATTGTTTGAAGGACACACTGGCAACTACGCTGCTGCGATTGCAAACTATGGGCTGGATTGCCGTGGCGTATTTGATAATTGTACCTTCCGGAACAACGTGGCTACCAATGGAGGCGGCGCAGTAAGCAATGGATTTGAATCGGATGTAACCTATAAAAATTGTACCTTCCAAGCAAATACTGCCAATTTCGGAGGAGCGATTTTTACACAGAATGAAGGGACAAAATTGACCATAGAAGGAGGACTCTTTACCGAAAACGGGGCGCAAACCACCGGTGGTGCGATCCTTAAAAACGCAGATATTCCGCTCAGCATTACCAACGCGACCTTCTCAGCAAACTCTGCAGAAAACGGAGCAGCAGTTCTAGCGCGCGGAAAAGGAGATGTAGTAGTTACCAACAGCATTTTTTCTGACAACCTTGCTTTGGTCCAAGGCGCTGCGATGGACCTCACCAATGTGCTGGCAACCATCGAGAATTGCTTGATGGTTCGCAACCTTAACCTCAGTTCCAGTGGCGCAGGCGGTGCCTTGATCAACAATGCCACTGATTCTCTGAACTCGATTATCACACTTACTAATTGCACCGTTGCCGACAACTTGGCACCCTTGGGTGCCGGCTTGGCACAGTATGAAGCCGACGCCAGCAACGCGGAAATGAGGATTCAAAATACACTCGTACAAAATCCTGACGGACAAAACTACGCCATCGAAGCGGGGGCTCCTGTGTTAAAATCCAACGGTGGCAACCAAAGCTCGGATGATTCTATGACGCCCGACCTGAACTTTGCCAAAGACCTAAATAATACCACCAACACATTTGTGGATTCTGACAACGGTAACTACCACCTGGAAACAGGTACTTCGGCGATCGACGGGGGCGTGTTGTTCGGTGCAACCGCCTATGATTTGGAGGGAGTATCGAGGGGGGAAAATCCCGATACAGGAGCGTACGAATGGGCGACAATCAGCAGCCAAGAACCTGGTTTGGTGGCTTTAGCGGTCCAGGTAGTACCGAACCCTGCTTCGCAGGTTGCAGTGTTAAGCATTGACCAGGCAACAGCTGGTAAAGCATTGATCGAAATATACAACAACGCTGGAGTACTGCTTCGTTCCTTGCCGGTGGAGATCAACGCTGGCAACTGGAAGTACACCCTTCCGGTAGCTGACTGGAGCACTGGCCTTTACCAAGTACAAGTTCGCCAGGCAGGCAAGCGCTACCAGGCTAGTTTGGTAAAACAGTAAAAAGTTGAATACCTCCTGTATCAAAATCCCTCCTGCGGTGTTCCGTTGGAGGGATTTTTTTTGAGGAAAAACAATAAAAAAGCTTGCTTAGATAGGGAATACCGTTCTAGCCATGGTAATACTTTTTGCAAAATCGCCTCGATTGAGGTCTAAACCTGCTCCCACCTCATCAAAAAAGTAAACCAGGTTTTCGGTTGCCATATTACCAGTGAGGTCATCCTTGGCCATCGGGCAGCCTCCAAAACCAAGGATAGCCCCATCGAAGCGCCGGCAGCCACTTTCCCAGGCTGCTGTAATTTTTTCCCGCCAGTTATGAGGTTGCGTGTGTAAATGAGCCCCAAAAACTGCCGTTGGGTAGGCTGGAATGAGGTATTGAAACAGGTAACGAATATTTTCTGGATTGGAACAGCCAATGGTATCGGAAAGGGAAAAAATGCGGATTCCTAGCGGGACCAATTGATTGACCCAAGATTGGACAATCTCCACATTCCAAGGATCCCCATAAGGATTCCCAAAACCCATGGAAATATACAGTACCAGCTCCTTTCCATTGGCTTGGCAAAGTTCTTGGATCTGAGCGGTCCGCTCAAGGCTTTCCGCGATGGTTGCATTGGTATTCCGCAACTGAAAGGTTTCAGAGATACTGAATGGGTAGCCCAGGTATTGAATTTCTGGGAAAGAACACGCCTGCTCCGCCCCCCTGTGGTTCGCAACGATAGCCAACAATTTCGTGGAACCAACAGAAAGGTCTAACTTTGCCAGCACCTCGGCGGTATCCCGCATTTGGGGAATTGCTTTGGGGCTTACAAAGGAGCCAAAATCAATAGTATCGAACCCAACCCGCAAAAGTTGGTTTATATAGTCCGCCTTTATCTCTGTGGGGATGAAATCATGCAAGCCCTGCATCGCATCCCTGGGGCACTCAATTAACTGCAATTTATTCGACAACTGAACAGACATTAGAAAAAATAATGATCAAAAACAAAAATTTCGGTATGCTGGGAGGAATGCTCCTGATAATTTTTGGGGTAACAGCCCTCTTATTGCAAATGGTGGGGGTTCATTGGTATTTTTTGGGATGGTTGGAGGCCGGAGGCCGACTGCTTTCTTTTTTCATTAAAATTTTAATGGTGTTAAGTGGAGCGGTTTTATTCTTCCTTTCCAATGTCAACTGGGAGCGAGAACAGGAAGAAAGCCAATAAGCACTCCTGCAAAAGTAAGGGCAGAGGAGCAAACTACACCGATTCTTTTCTGTTAAATCATTCACAAGGATCTCGTAGCTTTCCATCAGATAAATTGTACTTTTGCGCAGTTTAATTTTACCTATATCGTTTAGACGACCAAACCATATAATATGAACCAGTTCTCGCATCCCGACGCGTTTCAGCGTCGCCACATTGGACCCGGTGCAGCAGAAACCGAGGCCATGCTCCGCGAATTAAAGGTATCCAGCCTGGATGAGCTGATCGATCAAACCGTACCAGCCAACATCCGTCTGGAAAAAGAGCTTCAGCTTCCAGCCCCATTAAATGAGCAGGACTATCTGAAAGCGCTGAAGCAAATTGCCGCTAAAAACAAGGTATTCCGGTCGTTTATCGGAATGGGTTATTATGGCTGCGTAACCCCTAATGTCATCCTTCGGAATGTATTCCAAAATCCAGGATGGTACACACAGTACACCCCTTATCAGGCAGAAATTGCACAAGGCCGACTGGAAAGTTTGCTCAACTTCCAAACGGTGGTGAGCGACCTGTGTGGACTTCCAATCGCTAACGCCAGTCTTCTGGATGAAGGGACGGCAGCTGCGGAAGCCATGCACATGTTTTATGCTGAAAAAAACAAGCGTAGCGCCAAAGGGGAAGAGATGAACCACTTTTTCGTCAGCAATACAGTGCTTCCACAAACCCTCGATGTATTAAAAACCCGGGCGCTTCCGCAGGGAATTGAATTAGTGGTGGGCGACTGGAAAACCTACGAATTCAACGAAAAAACATTTGGGGTACTGTTACAATATCCCAATTCAGAAGGTGCGGTAGAAGACTACAGGGCATTTACTGAAAAAGCAAAGGCACAACAAGTGTATGTAGCCGTTGCAACGGACTTACTCAGCCTTACTTTGTTAACCCCTCCTGGAGAATGGGGAGCGGACGTTGCCTTGGGCAACTCCCAACGCTTTGGCGTTCCAATGGGATATGGTGGACCACACGCCGCTTTCTTTGCTTGCTCTAACGAGTTCAAACGACAAATTCCAGGCCGTATCATCGGCGTTTCAGTAGATGTAGAAGGAAAATACGCCCTTCGAATGGCTCTTCAAACCCGCGAGCAACATATCCGCCGGGAAAAAGCCACTTCCAATATCTGTACCGCTCAAGCACTGCTGGCCAATATGGCCGCCATGTATGCTGTTTACCACGGACCTGAGGGACTAAAAGGTATTGCAGCTCGAGCCCATCAGATGGCCGTTGCACTGGCAGACGCCTTCCGTGCGGCAGGGCTATCAATTGCCGAAACGCATTTCTTTGATACCCTCAGATTGCCAATAGCAGGCGCTAAACAAGCAGAAATCCGATCCGCTGCAGAGCAGATGGGAATTAACTTTTACTACGACGCAACTGGAATCCAGATCAGCGTAGATGAAAGTACCACCCTTGAAGACCTCCAGGACGTATTGAAGGTCTTCGGAATCAAGGCAGAGCTTAAAGAAAAGCCAGGTCAGTTACCTGCAGCGCTAACTCGTACGTCTAGCTACCTTACACACCCGGTATTTAACAGTTACCATACCGAAAGCGAAATGATGCGCTACATTAAGCGCCTGGAAAACAAGGATTTATCGTTAATGCACTCCATGATTTCCTTGGGATCCTGCACGATGAAGCTCAATGCTGCCACCGAAATGATACCCGTTTCCTGGGAGGCGTTTTCCAATATTCATCCCTTCGCGCCCCTCAACCAGGTAGAAGGCTATTCTCAAATCATTAAGGAACTGGAAGTTTACCTTTGCGAGGTAACCGGTTTCACCGCCTGTTCCTTACAACCCAACTCGGGTGCACAAGGCGAATATGCAGGCTTGATGATTATTCGCGCTTACCATCAGCATCGAGGCGACCACCATCGGAATGTAGCCCTGATCCCTTCCTCTGCACATGGAACCAACCCCGCTAGTGCGGTTATGGCCGGTATGGAAGTGGTGGTAGTGGCTTGTGACGAACGGGGCAACATTGATCTCGCCGACTTAAGAGCAAAAGCAGAACAACATTCCAATAATTTGTCTTGCTTGATGGTCACTTATCCCTCTACCCACGGGGTATTCGAAACGGCCATTAAAGATATTTGTGATCTAATCCACCAACATGGCGGAAAGGTTTACATGGATGGAGCGAATATGAACGCGCAAGTTGGGCTTACCAGCCCAGCCAATATTGGAGCGGATGTATGTCACCTAAACCTGCACAAAACCTTTGCAATTCCTCATGGTGGTGGTGGCCCAGGTATGGGCCCTATCTGCTGCAATGATAGTTTGGCTCCCTATTTGCCCAAACACGTCTTGGTGGATATGGGAAATCCAGATGGCACCAGCGCGGTAAGTGCTGCTCCTTGGGGCAGCGCCAGCATTTTGTTGATTTCGTACGGCTACATCCGGATGTTGGGATCAAAAGGCTTGACCGAATCAACGAAAGTGGCAATTTTGAACGCCAACTATATCAAAGCTCGGCTAGAACAGCAGTATCAAGTACTTTACACTGGGGAAAATGGCCGCACAGCGCACGAGCTCATCATCGACCTTCGCCCGTTTAAAGCGCTCGTGAGTGCAGAGGACGTCGCCAAGCGACTAATTGACTACGGGTTCCACGCTCCTACCCTCTCCTTCCCAGTGGCGGGGACTATTATGATAGAACCAACAGAAAGCGAGAGTAAAGCGGAGTTAGATCGCTTTTGCGACGCACTCCTGGAAATCCGGAAAGAAATTGATGAAATTGCTACCGGGGTTTATCCAACTGAAAACAATGTGCTGCACAACGCACCTCATACCATGGCCGTCATTTCTGCAGATGATTGGCACCGCCCATACTCCCGATCCAAGGCAGCTTGGCCACTTCCCTACCTCCAACAGGGCTATAAATTCTGGGCAACCGTGGGCAGAATTGACCAAGCCTATGGAGATCGCAACCTGGTTTGCACTTGCCTTCCTATGGAAGCCTACATGTAAAACAAGTTGAATAGCATAAAAAATGCCCACTCAGCAATTCTGGGTGGGCTTTTTTTTGGGTAAAACTGAGATTAGCAAAAGGAGCAGTAAAGCCTTAAAAAGCGGGCTTTACTACTCCCTCGAGGAAAGTAGGCTCCCTGATTAGTGCCCACAAACACAGCGCATTTGTTGGCAGGTATGGTTCATACCGGATGTACCACCAAAAAAACCGGGCAGTTCAAACCAGAACCGTTTTCTCTTCTTGTCATAATTCCCTACTTCGTGCAAGGTAGCAGCATCGTACAGACGACCATTGACCATCACTTGGTGGATTTTCTCCGTATTACGGATATTACTCACTGGATTCGCGTTCAAGATGACCAAATCAGCGAGTTTGCCGACTTTAAGAGAACCGATTTCTTCGTCCATGCCGAGGTAGGCAGCTCCATTGATGGTAGCGCAACGCAAAGCCTGTAGATTGGACATACCGCCTTGTTGTAGCATCCAGACCTCCCAGTGTGCTCCGATCCCCTGGATCTGACCATGAGAGCCCATGTTAATGTTTACTCCATTATCTTGAAGTTTTTTCAGGCTTTTACTGATTAAAATATGGCCATTTTCATACTCCTCCTCCGGAATCATGGTCCGGTGGCGGGCACGTTGATCCAAGATATGACCGGGAGTGAAGGAGCGAAGCGGTTGTTTTTTCCAAACATCCTCCTTCTGGTACCAATAATATTCCCCTGTCACACTTCCATAGCTCACAATTAACGTTGGGGTATTGTGTGCTTTGGTACGCTTCCAAAACTGCACCACATCTTCATAGAGGGTGGCTATTGGCAGGTTGTGCTCTACCCCTGTATGGCCATCTGCCACTTGGGTTAGGTTGTGGTAGAAAAAAGATCCACCTTCCGGAACAACCAACATTTCAAGCTCCTTGGCTGCAGTCATTACTTGTTGGCGTTGTTCCCGACGAGGTTGGTTATAGCTCTTGACAGAAATAGCGCCCCAGGCTTTGGTTCGCCGAAGCGCGCTCCGAGCATCTTCCAGGCTATTGATGGGAGCTTTGAAATCCCCATCCGCCCCATATAAAATGGTACCGGTACTGAATAAGCGAGGGCCAACCATCGCTCCTGATTTCAGCATTTCCGCATTGGAAAAAGCCATTTCGCTGTTTACGGAAGGATCGTGCATGGTAGTGACCCCGTACGCCAAGTTGGCATAATATTCCCATTGTTTTTGAGGGTTCAGCCCATTCCTGAAATTACCGGAGTGGCTGTGCACATCAATCATGCCGGGCATAATAGATTTGCCCTTACAGTCCACTACTTTTGCGCCAGCAGGTGCCCCCCCCTTTTTCTTGTATGCGGCATTGGTTCCAACAAAGGTGATGCGGTTACGCTGGACTTCAAGGGTTCCATTTTCAATCACCTGATCGCCTTCGCAGGTGATCAGCCGTGCGTTGCTGAACACGAGCGTTCCATCTGGAGTATCGTATGTAAGCTCCAATCCAATTTTCAGGCCGGTAGTGGGCAGAGGAGGCAGGGAATCCGGAGCACCCGGCAAAAAGGGGAAACGGCTGTTTAAGTCAATCGTATAGTACTCATCACCGAGGGTGTAATGTAGCTGTTTGCTGTTGCGGCTCCATTGCAGGTTGTAACCGGCATCCCTGGATACCTGAGCAATAGGAACTGATTTGGAATCAGCACTTAGATCAATTGTTTGCCCGTGATTCGGCAGTTCACAAATATAGGTTTTGAACAATTCGGTAAAGGCCAGCCATTTTCCATCTGGAGAAGGTGTCCAGTTGGTAGCATATTTACTTTTAAACAACACCTTTCTGTCCTGTCCATTTAAGTCATAGGAAACCAGTGATTTGTTGAGGTCACCAAACAAAGCGCCTCCTGTATTGACCAAAATTCGCTTACCATCGGGACTGAACGTCGGATTATCTCCGTAATCGGCGATAAAGGTTTCTTCTCCATAAAGACCATCATTCCCGGTGATGGAGAGGTCATGCAGGTAAACACCTGGAAGCCCCAGAACAGAGGGACCCGTTTGATCGTCCCCCGATTGAGAGACATATACCAGTTTGGTCCCGTCTGGGGAAAAATTGGGCATCCGGAGGATTCCACCAGGGCGGATCTGCACTTTTTCATTGGTAAGGAGGTTTATTTTCCACAGAGCACCTCCCCAGATATCGTTCCAGGTCACGTAGGCGATTTCCGTTCCGTCCGGTGAAAAACAAGGGTCGAATTCGAGCATTTCTGCCTCCGTCACTTCTGCCCCAATGTAGTTGATTTTCTTGTATGGGGATTGAACAAGGCGTTCTGGCTTTCCGTCAGGAAGTACTTTTTTATACAAATAGCCAGCTGCATTAAATACGAGCAGTTTTCCATCGGGGCTGGTGACTGCCTGTCGAATAGCTTTAGCGGTGAACGTAGGTTCGTACACCGGATGCTGCTGACGCAAGGTGGTGGCCAGCTGGGTTTTCACCTTGCAAATGAACGGAATTTCTTCCACACCGTAAAAAGCGCTGTATTCTTTGCGGTTGTGAATATAAAGGGTGTTGAAACTAATTTTTTTGAGTTTGCCACCCGCCCAAATCACAATTTGCCAGTCGATTTGATGGTTATTTTTGCGAGGCATCCAGGCAAAACCAGGATAAACCCCGAAAACGGTCCAGGCTTCCTGCTGATCCTTATCTAATCCATCGTAAATCGGATATTCTTTTCCAGTGGCTACCTCCCGGATGTACAAGACTGATTTGGTATCAACCCTGCGAACAAAAGCCAGCCAACTGCCATCCGGACTGATCTGTGGACGACAGGCACCACCGGAACCACCTGTTACTTCCTCCATTCTACCCAATTTTCGATCGTAGCGGCGAACGGCAGAAATTTGCTTGAGGGGGTCCTTGTTGTATTGGAAATAGCCACCCGGATAAAGGTCTTCGCTGAAATAGACATACCGACCGTCGGGGCTCACCGAAGGCTCATTGACATCCTGCTGGTCATTTTTTCGTTTTGTTAGCTGAATCCCATCCCCACCATGGATATTATAAACCCATAGCTCACCCGCTCCCAACGAACGAGTATTCGTAAAATGTTTTCTGGCTACAAAATGATCTCCTTCCGGCATCCAAGTCGCATTGTTCAATAAGCGAAAGCTCTCTTTGGTAACAGAACGAGCATTCGATCCATCTACCTGCATCATCCAGATATTATCCCCCCCTCCGGCGTCAGAAGTAAAGAGAAGTTTGGTTCCATCTGGAGAGAAACGTGGTTGGACTTCCCAGGCGAGGCCACTTCGGATGCAAGTTGCTTCCCCGCCTGAAATTGGCATGGTGTAAATATCCCCCAATAAATCAAAGGCTATGGTCTGTCCATCGGGTGAAACATCCAGGTTCATCCAGGTACCTTCTGTTACGGTAAACTCGTGTGTTTGGTAATCAAGGCCACCGGGGTTGGATACATCCCATTTTTTATCCTGGGTATTTCCCAGAATTGAAAAGCATAAAAATGCTGTAATAAATAAATATTTCATACGAAGCAGTTGGTGTGTTTTGCTAATGAAAAATTCCCATTTAGGAATTTACCACCGGCAGAATCGGTATTGAAGGAAATTAGAATAATCAGAAATAAATGCTTTTTAATCGTTGAGACAATTATCGAATCAAGGTTACATTTCCTTTTCGTTCACTTACTTCCCCATCCGCACAGACGATTCGGTAATAGTAACCGTACGTTTCAGCAGGCTGAGGCTGTCCTTTGTAGGTACCATCCCACGACTCCTCCAAACTGTAGGATTCATACACTTTTTCTCCAAACCGGTTATAAATCATCCAATAAACCTCTGTGGCAAACCGTCCTTCCATCTTTAGCCGCTCGTTTTCTCCATCCCCATTGGGTGAAAAACCAGTTGGAAAAAACACATAAGGCTCTCCGCAGACAGGATTCAGGACTACCACCTGCACTTGGGTGGTTTGTGTACAGCCTGAGGAACTGGTGGCACGGACCGTGTACGTAGTGGTTACGGTGGGTTGTGCAACAGGATCAACCAAGGTTGGATCACTTAGTGTCTGACCCGGTTCCCAGCTGAACATGGCTGGACCAGGGAAAAATGCTTCCAACTGACTGGCTTCACCGGGGAGAATAGTGCCCGGGTTGGCGGTTGCCGACAACTGCCCGTCACCAAGGACTTGAACCAGCACCTCCTTTTCCCAAGTGCAAGGTAAGGCCGGATCACTAATACGAAGCAGGTAAGTGCGGGTAGTATCTGGAGCAACCCAGGGATTGGGGGTTCCTAACTCCTGAAAATCAGGATTTGGCTCCCACTCATACACAAGGCCAGGAGGAGCATCCGGATAAAGGGCAATGCTGTCCCCGAGGCAAATGCTCCAGGCTGCAGACTGATCCTGCGCGGGCGAAAACGGAAGATCAAACGGAAGGGTTATCTGGTCGGAGCAGCCGTTGCTGCTGGTGACGGTGAGTAACACGTTATAGGTCCCTGGAGTCGTTACCGTAAATTCCGGTTTAAGGGAACTGGAGGTAAACTGAAAGTTGCCGGGACCAGTCACCTGCCATTGGGCGCTGGTGAGGTTGTACACCGTATCCATACTTAGGTTATTGGCGCGGATACGCAAACCATTTTCATCGCAGGCGCGGTAGTCGAGCTCAAGCGCCGCTGTGGCGGTAGTGGAAGTCAACCATACATCCCGCACGATGGTATCGCTGCAACTATACCCAGGATTGATCACTAAAGCCACTTGATACCGGCCCGTATCGGGATAAGTGAAGGAAGGACTAAACTCGGTTGAGGAAACAGTGGGATTGTTGGCCCAGTCGAAATACCAATTAACAATCCCCAAATCGTTTAAATCGGTGTAATTCTGAAAAGACACATCTAAATCATTGCACTGGCGAACGGGTGCTGTGAAAGCCGCTACTGGTACACCACAGTCAGAAACATTGTATTGAAAATCGCGTCGAGTGGTGGAAAGCAGAACCCCGTCCCTGAATTCATCTACACAAACACCGACTACAAAGTTCCCCACTGTGTTGGGCACACCTGTCATAAAACCCGTGTTGGGGTCGATGGCCAAAGGTACTCCCCCCAAAAGGTTACTTAAGCCATAGGGAGGCGCCCAGATGACCTCCAGGTATGGCCCCTCAAAAGGCGGCTGCGGCATCGGATCGTCGGGAGTTGCTCCGTCAAGCGGGGTACATAATCGATAATGAAGCGAATCACCTTCCGGATCTGTGGCAGAGTGATCAAAATCGACCGGCTCATGGGCACAAATCGCCAAGGGCGGCCAATAGTTATAGACGGCACTACTGTTACAAAGCGCCAGCGATTCATCTTTTATTTCCGAAATAATCGTGATACCCACCGCTTCCGGGTCTGGGATATTGCGAATCAATTGATTACGGCAACAACGTTGGTAAACGAGCTTGTAGCCGCCCGGCCGAATAGGAAGGGTCAGAAAAGTCGTGTAAGTGGTGCGGTGCACACAAACGTCGGGTGGACGGGTCAGACAAGGATTATTTAAATAAATCGGCAAGGTATCCTCTTGCTGGTTCCAAACCAGTTCCACCGCGAATAAGAGGGAGTCGGTGGAAGTAAACACCCCCAAGGAAGCCGGATCATCAAAAGGAGGCACCCCATTAAAACAATCTCGGTAAACGCTCAATTTTACCTCGTATTGGCTATTTCCCAAACAGGTGTACGTAATTTCACCTCCCACAATATGGGTAGACAAACCTGAAGTGAGGGCGATAAATACCCAGCCAACCACCAGAATCGCTTTTTTCATAGTAATCAAATGAGCCAATGCGCTTATTAGGTCCTGCTAATGTACAACAGTTGTTTGAAACTGAACTAATCTTGCCCAGTTCTGTTTGATTTTCTCTTCAAATCTTGTTTTATGCTTCGATACTTACTTTTTTTACCGGTAATTAACCTGTTTTTTTCCTGCCGTCCGGAGGAACAACCACCTCAAATAGGTCCGCCCCTCTTTGCTCGAGACACCGTAGCCATACTTGCTCTCGGCGACTCATACACTAAAGGGCAGGGAATTGATTGGAACACCAATTTCCCAAATCAATTGAAAGACAGTTTAATGGCAACGAACCTTACGAGTGAACCAACGGAACCCCTCGTGATTGCCCAGACGGGCTGGAGGACAGATCAACTGCTGGCTGCCTACCAAAACCAGGCCGATGTTCAAACCAGAACCTTCGACTTGGTTACGCTTTGTATAGGCGTTAATAACCAGTTTCAAAAGCGAGACCCGGAGGAATACCGAATTGAATTGGAAGAACTTTTGCAAGAGGCCATTGAAAGGGCAGGCAACCGACCAGAGCGGGTGCTGGTCATTTCCATTCCTGATTGGGGTTTCACTCCTTTTGGACAAAATTATCCCGGTTTTGGTGGCCCATCGGGAATCACTGCAGAAATAGATCAGTGGAATGAAATGAAGCGGAACACCGCTTTGCAGGCTGGAACAAGTTACGTCTTTGTCACCGACCTCTCTCGAAAAGGGTTGGAGCAGCCAGACTGGGTTGCCGCAGATGGCCTTCATCCTTCGGCACTTCAATACAGTGCCTGGTTGAGCCAACGTATCCTGCCTGTTGTTCGACAGTTGCTGCGGCCTTGAGGTCAAACTTAATCTTTACTTAACCCACCGAATGCGGTGATAAACAGTCACTAAACGGACCTTTGCGTTTATAAACGTCTATAACGCTTCATACGAAACAGGTTAGTTTAGTGGAACCGCGCGTAATGCCGGGTCCACTTTTTTTTGGTGGAAATTTGGACTTAATCATACAAAAAGCCGCTTTTGTCCTTCGACCAAAGCGGCTTTTATAAGAGGGCAGTAATAGATTCTGCTAATGGGCGACTGAAAAATAGCCTTACTAATCGTAGTTGTAAGGCAATATTTTTGTTTCTTTGGCCGTTGAAAGTGTCATGAGGGTCTTCAAGCGCTCAATTTCTTCGATTTGACTCAACGTCTTGAAAAGAAGCTGCTCATAAGTTGGAATATCACGGCAAATTACTTTGATCAATAAGTCAGCCTCACCAGTAATGATGTAGCACTCAGTGACCTCATCAATTTTTTCGATTTTGCTAATAAAACGGTTCAGAGCATCCTCTTGTTTCCAAGCCAAAGTAACCAACACAAAGGTTTTTACGTTTAAACCCATTTGGACTGGATTTACTTTTGCGTGGTAGCTTTGAATAATATCGTTCTGCTCCAGTTTTTTTACGCGTTCCAAAGTCGGCGCTGGAGAAAGTCCAATTTTCTTAGACAAATCTAAATTGGTAATCTTACTATTGTCCTGAAGTATTTTTAAAATCTTTAGGTCAATCTTATCAAGTTTCTCAGTCACTGCTAACATAATTATAGATAAAATTTTATTTTGTTTGGATTATGTCCCGCAAAGATACGGTCATAAAAAATATTAAACAATTATTTTTTGATATTACCTATGTAAATTTTGAAAGATGGCCAAAATTTCGGCTTTTCAAGAATTAAAGCGGGTATTTTTAAGTGATAAAAGAAAAATTACCCAACAATATTTGCCGAACTTTGTTTGACAGCCCTTCAAGAAAAATAAATTAATTTTCTGAATAATTTGAGCGTTGTTCAGCAAAAAAATACTCAGTTAAACGCCCATTCCTCAATTTTTATTTTGTCACCCATGCCAATACGCTGTATTTTTTTGTTTTTGTGCCTACTCTGCTTCCACAACTTAACGGCCCAACCTACACCATTAAGCGGAATTATCAATCAATATGCGGCGGTAACTGGGTATGACTCCTGTAGCGCTCGACTGTCGGTCAGCGACACCGCTGGCTTTCGTCCTGGGTCAGAGGTCTTGTTGCTACACTTGCAGGGGGCACAAATCAATACGGAAAATAATGCCTCTTACGGTACCATATTGGACCTTAAGCAGGCCGGTAGAATCGAACGCATCCGGATCCAATCCAGGCTGGCGGGAACACTTTTTTTGGAACGACGCCTTCGGTACCCGGTTGTACCAGGAACGGTCGCTCAGGTGGTGACCTTCCCTACATTTGACCAGGCCATTGTAACGGATACACTTCGCGCACTGGCTTGGGATGGCGAAAAGGGAGGAGTGATTGCACTGCGGGTGACGGGCACTTTGACCTTAAATGCCCCAATTTGGGCAGATAAAGCAGGCTTTCGAGGCGGCACCTCCTACCTCGCTCCCAACAACAACTGTACCTGGCTGGTTCCAGAAGTAGGTTACTTTTATGGGTCTGGCAACTGGAGAGGCGGGGTAAAAGGAGAGGGAATTGCTCTTGGAACAGCTGCTCAAGAGCTTGGACGAGGTGCGCCTGCCAATGCAGGAGGTGGGGGCAATGATCATAATTCAGGTGGCGGAGGCGGTAGTAATGCCGGTGCTGGAGGCGCGGGAGGTGATAACGATGAACCCAGCGCGTTTGGTTGTGATGGATACTACCCCGGGCTTGGAGGGAAATCCCTCGGAAATTATACAGAACGATTGTTTTTGGGAGGCGGTGGCGGAAGTGGACATGCCAACAACAGCCTCAACAGCGACGGGGGCCATGGTGGGGGCATTATCTTGTTAGAGGCCGGTCAAATCAACGGGGCGCTTCCGCTTTTAAGTGCTTCAGGAGAACGGGGGCAAACCACCGCCGGTGATGGAGCAGGAGGTGGGGGAGCCGGAGGAAGCATCTGGCTACAAGCAGGCAGTGTGCCCGCAAATCTGCAATTGCGTTGTGTAGGTGGAAATGGGGGAAATGCCTCGGGAGGAGGTGCCAACCGCTGTTTTGGACCCGGCGGCGGCGGCGGCGGCGGAGCACTTTTCACCAATGTAAGCAACCTGGTGGCACAGCACACGGGCGGTACCGCAGGGATAGTAACCAATTCCAGTGGTTCTTGCAATGGCAGTACCAATGATGCTCAAGCTGGCCAATCAGGCTCCACCTTCCCTATATTTACACTCGAAACAGGCCTTCCAGTCTTGACAGCCCCGTCTGTACAAGGTCAGCCTTTGGCAGATACCCTGTGTCAAGGAGAAAGCACTGTGCTCTCTTTTATACTCAACGGTTGGAGCGGGCCCCTTCAATGGCAGTATTTGGACGGAAATAACTGGATAGACCTCCCAAGTGAAACCTTGCCACAACTGGAAGTTGCTCCCAGCCAAAGCCGAACCTACCGATGTAAGGTGGATGGCGCAGCTTGTTTTCAGCTCTACTCAGATACCGTCAGAATAGAAGTCCAAAAGGACCCTCTGCCCGCTCTGTTGGTAGACATGCTCAGTAGCAACACGATTCAATTCTACAACAACAGCCAATTTTACAACGGGCAGCTCTGGAATTTTGGGGATGGATCCAGTTCCATTGAAGAAAACCCCCTGCATCATTATGCCCAAAATGGAGCCTACTTAGTGACCTTATCGGTCTTTAATGAATGTGATACCCTTTCCATCTCTCAGGAAGTTTTAATTGAATTACCTCCAATTGCTCAATTTAGTGGACCAGCCGAAGTCGTTTCTTGCAATCCTCCTTTCGTAGTGTTTCAAAATGAATCTCAGGGTGCATTGAGTTGGAACTGGACGTTTGAAGGGGGTACACCAAGTACTTCCACAGAAAACAACCCTTCCATCCAATTCAACAACTCCGGGACCTATATAATTACGTTAGTAGTAGAGAATGGAGCTGGCCGAGATACCTTCCAGAGGAACTTAATTGTTCAATTATTGCCTTTTCCAGTAGCAGATTACAGTTGGCAGGATTTGCCGGGTGGCAACAATGTGCAATTTACCTTCACCGGAGTGGACGCCCTGCTGTATGACTGGGACTTTGGCGATGGCTCAACTGGATCATCTGAGCCCAATCCACTTCATCTCTTTCCAGGCCCGGGAGCCTATGCCGTCCGGCTTCAGGTACAAAACACCTGTGGAGCCTCCATCTTGGAGACCGTGGTCATCGTCAGCGATGAGGGAGTAGGAACCTGGGAGGAACCCTCGGTAAGGATGTCGATTCAGCCAAACCCGGCCACCCAACAAGTTACAGTAGGCCTTCCAGAAGGACAGGGCTGGCTGAGGATGTACAATGCAGCAGGCCAACTCTGTCAGCAACAACCTTGGTCAGGACCAGGCCAGACACTGCTGAACCTGGAACAAATCCAATCTGGGAATTATTGGTTGGTGCTACTTTTCGGAAATGAAGTACGATGGGCCCCCTTGATCAAACTATAAGGATTCCTGCAAAAAAGCAGACTTGATTTTGACGCTTGGTTCTACTTGAACCTTTCCAGGAAATGAAGCTTTGTTTTTTTCACGCTATTAGACGGATCCAATAAGATTTAAGATAGCATTTGTTCCTTTTGGGAAGCAAAGTGGGATCAATATTCTTTGATGTAGGCTAATTTTACGTTTTTGTAAGCAGGCTGTTGGAGCACATTCTTCATTCGAAGGATAGTTTCTCGGGGCCCTACATCAATCGCCAGGTTGACCAGCCAATCTGGAATACTTCCACCTGGACTGGAGTAGAGGTAATATTCAACGTAAACCCAGCCATTTGCCCCAGGTACCAGAGTCCACCTGGTTTTGGAGGTAACAATCCGAATTAAATCCTTTTGAGATGGATAAGCAGTCGGAACTGCCTCACTGATTGAATAAACCGTCTTGGTTTTTTCATCCTGTGTAAGCTTTGAGTGCATTACCACATCTCGGTCATCTAGGGGCCAGGGGAAATCAATGGTAGAACGATAAATGGATTCTTGATCACTGATTTTTTTGACTAAATGGGAGTGCATGATTTTATAGCCCCAATTTGGATACCGATCCGTATCGTTCAGCAAATGTATGATCCCAGAAAGCGAGCTTTGGATCGAGGTAGTGAGTTTAAGCTCATGGAAATCAGCCGTTTTTTTGTAATAGACATTGATACCATCCTTTCGGTTTTTGAGCACCCAGCCATCTGACTGAGCAAAAGCCAACCAAGGGGTAAACAGGAATAAAAAAGCAAGAAAACGCATTTTGGGTTCGAGATAGATTCGGTATCAGTAACGCTGCGAAACTGTAATTGTTTTGTTCTGCGGAAAAAATGGCACCTGAACAAAGGAGGTTCCGGATGGGACGGAACGAAAATTAGACGGCGGAAAGCTAAAATTTGGAATTTTGGGGTTTAGAATCGGTAAAACGACCCGAAAGAAGTCTCTTATTTCTGGGCTGTTAATTTTGCAATCACTTCTTTGGTCACATCCATGGATTCGTCTGCGAACAAAAGTACTTGAGTACTGGTATCAAATACCATGGTATAACCTCCAGCTTTAGCAACCTCCTGCATAGCAGCGTTCACCTTTTCCAAAATAGGTTTGTACAGCTCCTCCCTTTTTTGACCCAATTTTTGGTCCACTTCCTGGGCGTACTTATTGATGTCCTCCTGCTCCTTCGTCAATTTAGCCTCTTGTTCAGAAAAATCTTTTGGAGAAATGGTGCCTTGCTCTTGTTTGCGCTGCAATTCTTGCGCTTTTTCTTGAAATGCCTTGACCATTTCTTGCCCTTTTTTCTGGAGCTGGGTCTGGTACGCTTGCAGATCGCTGTCTGCTTGTTTAACCTCAGGCAGTTCTGCAAGGAGTGCTAAGGAGTTGCAGTAGCCAAATTTTTGAGCAAAAGAAGCCGTGCTTTGTGCCAAAACAAGTGCAAGAACGGCGATAAACGATTTTTTAAACATTTTAATTAGAAATAAGTGAATAAGCTTGCGATAAACAGCTGTACAGGTAGTGGGAAAAACCCAACAAATTGTTCCTGAAACTACGCCGGTGGTCGCAAAAATATTAAATTATCAGAAGAAAGAATTATTTTTTCAGAATGGCCTTGATATCTGCGGTTTTATCAAAAGATGGATTGGAGAACAACAGTCCCGCAGCCGCCCCTTTGTCAAAAATGAAATCAAAACCACGGTTAGAGGCGTAGCTGCTGATGGCATCATATACCTTGTCTTGGATAGGCTTCACCAACTCCTCGCGCTTTTTGAAAAGGGCTCCTTCTGGTCCGAATTTTTGGCGTTGCATTTCGCGCACCTCTTTTTCTTTGTTGGTAATTTCCTCTTCACGCTGCCGCTTCATTTCTTCACTCAATAACACCTGTTCTGCCTGAAATTTGCTGTAAAGGGCTTTAACTTTATCTTGCTCAACCGCAATTTCCTGGCGCCACTGGGTAGCGACTTTATCCAGCTGTTCCTGCGCTTTTTGATAGTCGGCCATATTTTCCAATACCTCCGTAATGTCCACTACGGCGATTTTTTGGGCCTGGGCGGAAAAGAAGAGCGTAAGACTCAGCAATAAGGTTGAAAAAATGTGCTTGTTCATGGCTAATCAACTTTTGTTTTGTGTTAGGAAAAATCTCTTTTTTCGGCTCAAAATTAG
>JBKDAM010000089.1:0-1048 GCA_046316495.1 Chitinophagales bacterium | reverse complement strand
AGGAACGGTGAGTATCCCCGCTTCTGATTTTGAAAACGGAAGTTCGGATAACTGCTTCTTGAATCTAACAAGAACGGTTAAAAAGGGTACTGACCCAGCTACTCCATTTGCCACCTCAGTTACGTTCGCTTGTGGAGAAGTTGGGGTTCAAACGGTGACCTACCGGGTTCGGGAAAGTGGTGGCCAATTGGAAGGAACCGCCACTTGTACAGTAACAATTAATGACGTTACCAAACCGACGGTCAACTGTCCACCTCAAGTGGAGATTGATCTTAGCAGCACAGGGACTGCGGTCCTACAAGCGGTGAACGTTGGTGCCTCTGCGACGGACAACTGTGCAAATCCCGTTATTCTAGATGGTATTAGCCTTGTGGTGACCGGTCCATTTGTACCTTCCTTGAGCCTTGATTGCGCGCAAGCGACCTCCAATCAGATCTTGAGTGTTCGCTTCAGCGATGGAAATGGAAATACACGTCTTTGCAATACCAACCTGTTTGTAAACGATGTAACGCCACCAAGTTTCAGCATAACAAATGCTACCACCACCAATGAATGTGGTGCAGCGATGCCTACCCCTGTGTTTGTTGTTAATGATGTATGCGATGGTACTGCACTGGTTCCAACGGTTCTTAGCACAGTAGAAACACCCGGTACTTGTCAAGGGGAAAAGACCACTACCATTACCTATCAGGTGCAAGACTTGAGCAATAATACCGCGACTGCGATCTTTATTGTGACCACCCATGATAATACTGCCCCTAACTTGACGATTCCTGCAGATGTTACACTTTCCTTAAGTAATTACGCAGGTTGCAACCCAGTTGAAACCTATACGGCAACTGCAACTGATGGATGTACCTCCGCTGGCACTTTATCTGCCAATAGCGAATGGTTCCTAGAATTGGCAGATAATACCACTCAGAGTGGGGTAGGCTTGTCGGTGACACCGGCAGGTGGATTCCGAAAAGGAGACAACTACATCACTTACACCGTGGTGGATGATTGTGGCAACGAATCGGAAGCAACAATCAAAATCACAGTTGTCGAC
>JBKDAM010000088.1:0-29165 GCA_046316495.1 Chitinophagales bacterium | reverse complement strand
CGAACCCGTGAAGGTTAATCCAATGAGATGGTATGACAGAATTTCGGAGGCGATGTAAGGTCAGCTGAAGATTCAAAATCCGACAAACGTGTCGGGTTTTTGAAAAAGCCTCTCCCGGTAGTCGGGAGGGGCTTTTCTGTTGGTAGTCGGTAGCTGAGTCTGGTTGTGACCCAATTCTTACCAAAAAGCACAGAAGGTTTCCCGCTCTGCCGTACCTTTGTTGGATGCGCTTATTACTCCTTCTTGCTTGGGTATCGATCGTATGGCTGGCCTGCGAAACAAAATCAGACAATAATCCGTTCGCCCCTGCCCACCCCAAAGTGGTCAAACCCGTATTGGACCCGCCGTTACAAGCCTTTATTGAAACGTATGATCAGTACCTTCAAAGCTCTGTGGAGGCCAACGGAGGCCCTGGGCTGGGGGTGGTAATCGTGAAAGACAGTCAAGTGGTGTTTCAAAAAGGATATGGATTCCGAAACGCCAATACCAGCGATCCGGTCACGCCTCAAACGGTTTTCCGAATAGGCTCCTTATCCAAAGGGTTTGCGGGTGTGCTCGCTGGAATCCTCGTGCAACAAAAGTTACTTCAGTGGGAAGAGCGGGTTCGCACGCACCTTCCCGCCTTTCGATTGAAGGATGCGCAACAAGCGGATCGGATTCAACTTTGGCATTTACTTTCTCATACCACCGGCTTGCCTTACCATGCCTACACTCATTTAATTGAAGAAGGCCTTGATTTGCCGGAAATAATGAATGGATACTTCCCTAAATCACCGGTTTGTGGGAAAGAGGGCGAATTTTACGCCTATCAAAATGCTGCTTTTTGCCTCGCAGGTAGCATGATGCAATCAGTGACCGGCGAATCGTATGCCGATTTGCTAAAAAAACGAATCCTTCAGCCTGCAGGAATGAAGAGTACCTCCTGCTCTTTTGAAGGCATTATGAATACCGAAAATAGAGCGCTGCCCCATACTAAGGTGGGTAACCACTGGGTGCCTCAGCCGATTGAACGAAGCTACTACAATGCAATTGAAGCAGGGGGAATCAATGCCAGTGTCGAAGATATGGGCAAATGGCTCCTGCTGTTGCTAGGACATCGTCCGGAAATAATCGGCAACGAGGCATTAGAGGAGGTATTTCATCCCGTCGTCAAAACCGGAAAGGAACGAAAAATTCAGGGTGGATGGATTAGCCGAGAGGAAGCTTCCTATGCAATGGGATGGCGAGTGCTTGAACACGGAGGGCAAACCATCCTGTACCACGGGGGCTATGTCAATGGTTTTCGCGGAGAAATAGCTTTGGACCGCCAGGCTGGAATCGGGGTTTGCGTATTGTTTAATGGCCCTTCTGACCTGGCCTCTGACTGTATTCAGGCGTTTTTTGAACAGTATGCAATTACTACTGCTAAAAAGGATACCCTCTATTGACAAGTGCACCAAAGATCCGATACGGAAGTCGCCTGTAGTAAGAGGGGCCCCGATGGGGTGCCTGGTAATGGACAATACTGAAAATTACCAACAAAATCCGAGAAAGGAATAGAGGTCCCACTGCCCCCGGGACTGCTGTAGTTAAAGGTAAAGGGGGGTGTTCCAGTGAAAGTAGCCGTAATAGTCTGGCATTCTCCTTCACAAAATGGGGTGCTACTCGCTTGAAACGAGACGCTGGGGACTGGTCTCCAAATCAGTTCAGGGGCATTCGAAACATCCAAACAGGGGTCCGTTAAATCCACGTTGCCATTCACGTTGTTCCCGGCAATGGCTGCCACATAGTACGAAGTATTGGGAACCATCGTCAGGGGGTCAAAACTAAAACTGTTGCTGTTACTCTGAACCAGAATACTACCAAGAGTGTCTGCCGGATTGGAGAAAAGAATAAATTGAAGTAAATCATCTGACTCCAATTGTTGGTTTCCGTTGTGTGCCAATGTTGCAATCGCATTCGTGCAGACATTTGCGGTGCCAATGGTCATAGAACCTGCATTGGTAGAGCAGTTGCAGGTCAAAGGGGTAACGGTAGAGGGTAGCCCTCCTAGGCTGTACAAGAAAATATTGGATAGATAACACTCCGCTGTGAGGGTGTTGTTTGCGAGATCATAATTGTAAATCATAGAGCCCCCTCCAGGCCAATCCAGGATGTAAATGTCGTTTCCTATGGTGGCAACACCTTGTGGGTTATTAACGGGAGGGGCAGTAACAAAGGTGGAAGCACTCGGATTCATTACATTAATCTGATAAATCTCCCAATCGAAGTTGGTTAAGTTCAGTCCCAATGCATAAAGCGTCCCATTGACATAAAAAAAATCCCCACCGGAGGAAAGTAAAAAGTTAGGGGGGAGGGAACCAATGGTTTGTGTGGTTCCTGTGTTCGCATTGTACAGCCCAAGCACCCCCGTAAATCCGGAGTAATAATAAAGTCCTCCACCAATTCCGACGGCTTGGTAGCCCGGAACACCCAAGTTTTGAAGAATGCCTCCCGCCGCTGAGCAGATACTTAACCCTCCATTTGCAACCAAAAAATTACCGGTACTCATTACCTCCAACTCATACGTCTGCCCGGTACCGCAAATGGCTGGACCCAAGCAAGTGCTGCAGGAAGAGAGGTCTAAAACCATTATGAAGTCATTGCCACCCGCATCATCCACCCCACCATACAATACCTGAGCTTTGACCGGTGTAAGGAACTGATACATCAAAATCAAAGAAAAGCATAAAGGCTTTGAGTACTGAAAAAGTGGAAATGTGCGCACGAAGAGTCGATCGAATTAGTATTGAAAAAAAGAAAATAGGTATCTGAAACCAATGCTAACGTTTTTTGTTGATTTTTTAGGGAAGTGTTTAACTTTTTATTGGGTATTTGCCGCTTTTCGCCGTTAAATTAGCAAAAAAGAGCTTCGCTCAGGGATAGAAGGCGATTGGATACACGGGTTTACCTAAATAATGTGATTTGTTTACCTTTGTCCAAATGTACACCACTCCTCCCAGATGGCTTTCCCTATCGGTCAGTATCCTTGGTCTAGGAATCCTTTCTGTCCTCGCTACCCGCGAACAAGTGGATCCGCTGTGGGTTCAGGCGGGCGAACTGGTTCGGACGCCCTGCCGGTTGGCTGCCGATGCTCAGGAAGAAGCCAAGCAGTTGTATGCTGAGCTACACCCTTCCTTACCCCAAGCTTTTCAGGAAGAGCTCTTGAACCAAGGGCCTCTCAAGTCTTTGTCCTGGGAGAAATTTAGTGACTTTTGCCGGCAGGCACAAAAAAGCCGGTACCTGGTGGTGTCGGGAGTCACAGGAACTGGAGCCACCAAACTAGCCGAACAAGCTGCCCAATTTCTGACCGCCGATCCTGCTACTCAAGTGTTAACGGTGCGCTGTGCTCCTGAGTTTGACCTCGAATTGCACAACAAATACATTGGTTATGAGGATGAAAATCGGGTCTTTCACCCCGGATTGTTGCTGGAGTTCTGGGAGCGTTGCCAACAACAACCCGACCACTATTTTGTCTGCCTGATCGATAATTTCGATAAAATAAATCCAGAAACCTTCTTTGGGCCCGAACTATGGGAGCGACTCAGCCCGTCTAATGAAAAAGCCGTGCTGGGAGGAAGGGAAATCCGTATACCTGATAATTTTTTAATGCTATCCGTTACCCACCTGGGCCCAGGTTCAAAGGTGGAATTCACGGAGGAACACCTAAAGCGACTAGGCCGTCGGTATGTTTTACAGCCGGATGCTTGCGAATTGTTGCATTTAGTGGATAAAAAAGCTAGAAAGCAGTTGGAGCAGGGTGGTCAAGTCTGGCTACAGGATTTTTCTACCCGAAGAAAACTGGTTTACTATTTTATAAAATCAAATGAACTGGTAAGGCAGAAATATGGACCCGGTTATGAATTGGGCCAAGGAAGCGAACTGCGCTCTTTTTTCCAAGAGGGAGACTTAGAATCGATCAAGCACACCTACCTGACGCATATAAACGCGCTTCGAGGTGTGGATCCGCTCCGTCTAGCTGATTTCGCCCATATTGATTATGCTGTTCAACACCATGGATTGGCCCCACAGTCCAGTTGGTTGCATCGACAAGTGCAGTGGCTTTCCGATACGGGGTATTTGGTTGAAATTACAATGGTACTGGCAACTGCCTTACTCACCGCACTTATCAGCTGGTGGATTTTTTGGAGGAGAGAAAAGCTGATTCGCATTTACGCTGCCCAAGCGCAAGAAGCCTACGATGCTTTTGAAGCCCAGACCTGGACAGCAGAAGAGGCCGCCAAAAAGCTGGAAAGCATCAAAACAGAGGTCAATCAATTGGTGCTCAGCCGAAAACTAAACTACACAGAAGCCCTGTACTTCATCGCTTTCATCGATGATAAGGTGAGAAGGGTGGAATACGCCATGCGAGTATCCGATCATTTCCAGGAATTGTTCACCACCTTTATGGAGGACGATCTGCTCACAGAGCGGGAGTACACCAAACTAAACCAAGTTTTGCAGTCCATCCGCTCCAGGATTCCAGAGGATACCTATCAACACTTCTGCCAGCGGGTAGAACAGGCCTACCTTCAGTCGAAGCCTTAGCAATGGACCTGGCCTTTTGGTGAAGCAGCCCGGCTATTCTTTTTTTATCGGAAAAAGAGATAAAAGGAGGGGGCTAACCATAGTACTCATGTGCATTTCTGGAATGAAAGAAAAATGCCCTTGCATTAACCAAACTACCTTAACTTCGCGAGCAAATTTTCGCTGACCACATTCTTATGATCCATAAACGAATTCGAAAAGTCGCCGTTTTAGGTTCCGGCCTGATGGGAACCGGCATTGCTTGTCACCTCGCAGGTTGCGGGTTTGAAGTGCTCCTCCTGGATATTGTTCCCCAAAACGGCTCTGAACAAGATAAATTGAACCCCAGCTTCCGCAACAGTATAGGTGCAGCTGCGCTCCAAAATGCCATCAAGGCCAAACCCGCCGCTTTGTACGATACCGCGTTCGCAGATCGGATCACAGTAGGCAATTTGGAAGATGACTTAAAGAAAATCGGATCCTGTGACTGGATCTTAGAAGTGGTCGTGGAGCGCCTAGATATCAAGCGGGCCCTTTTTGAAAAAGTGGAGCAGCACCGTAAACCTGGGACGCTGATTACCTCCAATACTTCTGGTATTCCTATTCACTTGATGGCGGAGGGCAGGAGTGCTGATTTCAAAAAATACTTTTGCGGCACCCACTTCTTTAACCCAGCCCGGTACATGCGTTTGCTGGAAATCATTCCAACTCCAGAAACCGATCCAGCGGTAGTCGACTTTTTCTTGCATTTCGGGGATGTTTTCCTGGGCAAGCAAACGGTGCTCTGCAAAGACACGCCGGCGTTCATTGCCAACCGAGTGGGGGTATATGCGATGTCTAAAATCTACCAACTCACGTATGAGCTGGAGCTGGATATCGCAACCGTTGACAGCCTGACGGGTCCAGCAATTGGCCGACCCAAAACGGGGACTTTCCGTCTGGGCGATTTAGTTGGTCTGGACACAGCCGCACACGTGGTGGCAGGTTTACGACAGAACTGTCCTGAAGACGAGCAGCGGGCTACTTTCGAGCCATTGCCCTTTATGCAGTTTTTGTCCGACCACAAATTTCTTGGAAATAAAACGGGAAAGGGTTTTTATGAGAAAACAAAAGAAAAAGATGCAAAAGGTCGTCCGGTTGTCTTAGCCCTGAACCTGCATACCCTCGAATACGCCCCAGTCCAGAAGGCTAAATTGCCTATTTTGGAAACGTTTAAGCAAATAGAAGAACTACCCCGCCGGATTGCTGCCGTATTTAATGGAAATGATAAGGGGGCTGAACTGCTGCAACGTTCGTTTTTGGGCTTGTTTGCTTACGTGAGTAACCGTATTCCTGAGATATCCGACACCGTCTACGCCATTGATGACGCCATGCGCGCAGGATTTGCCTGGGATAAAGGCCCATTTGAGCTCTGGGACATGGTTGGGATCGCGAAAGGGGTGCAATTAGCCACTGAGCGTGGGGAGCAAATCGCCCCATGGGTTCAACAAATGCTCGACCAAGGCCATACGCATTTTTACAAAACCGAAAATGGGGTACAGCGCTGTTTCCATCCTGGAACCGGTCAATACGAGGCAATCCCCGGCGCACAATCTATTGTAGTGTTGGATCACTTCCGAGCACAAAAGCCTGTCTTCTCCAATGCAGAATGTACGCTGCACGACATTGGTGATGGCGTGCTTTGCCTGGAGTTCCACTCAAAAATGAATTCCATTGGGGAAGGCATTTTGAGAGGCTTGAACGAAAGTGTTCGCATCGCAGAAGAAGAGGGTTGGAAAGGCCTTGTCATTGGAAACAATGCCCCAAACTTTACGGTGGGAGCCAACTTGATGCTGGTTGCTATGTTGGCTTATCAACAAGAATGGGACGATCTGAACATGGCCGTTCGGCTTTTCCAAGATACTTCTATGCGGCTGCGCTATTCTGCTGTTCCGGTGGTGGCCGCTACCCAAGGTTATGTGTTCGGCGGCGGATGCGAGCTGTCCATGCACTGCGATAGCGTGGTTGCCTCAGCAGAGTCGTATATCGGATTAGTGGAAGTAGGGGTGGGATTGATACCCGGCGGAGCAGGAACTAAAGAGTTTGCCGTCCGAATCAGTGATGAAATTTCGAAGGAAGGGAATGTTCAAATTCCAGCACTGATCGAAGGATTCAGAACCATTGCGACCGCTCAGGTGGCCACCTCCGCGCACGAGGCGTTCCGATATGGATATTTACAGCCCGCTAAAGACAAGGTTTCTTTCAATACTGCCCGGAGTATTTCGGAGGCTAAAAAGGTGGTTTTGGAAAAAGCGACCAACTACGTGCAGCCCATCCAGCGCAAAGATGTCCTCGTGTTGGGCAGAACGGGTCTAGGGGCTTTGTACACAGCCGCACATTCCCTCTATCTGGGCCGATACGCATCTGAACACGACATAAAAATTGCAAAAAAAGTGGCCTTTGTCTTGTGTGGAGGGGACCTAACCGCTCCACAAAAAGTCAGTGAACAGTACCTGCTGGACCTGGAACGAGAGGCGTTTTTATCGCTTTGTGGCGAACAAAAAACGTTAGAGCGTATTCAGTTTATGTTAGAGAATGGTAAACCGCTTCGCAACTAAGATATGCCTGCTGGGTCCAAATATTTAATTTCAGCTGGAGTTGTACTGATTTTGCTCGGGGTCTTGTTTTGGGTAGCCCAAGGCAGAGGCTGGGTAATCGGCAGGCTGCCGGGCGATTTTTATTTTGAAAAAGGCAATTTTCGATTGTATGCGCCTCTAACCACGCTTTTACTGCTAAGCCTTCTGTTCAATTTAGTCCTGTGGCTGGTCAAAAAGTGGTTTTGAGCACTAAAAAGTTGCCCAATTCGTTTGGTTGCTGGAATGACTCGATTGCAACCACAAAGGGGTTTGTCCTTTTGGTTGTTAAAGTGAGCATACTAGAACAGAAAAGGGTCCTTTAGCCGTTCTTGGAGAAGCCGGTCTTGGCTGGTCGATTCATCTTGGTCCGGCTTGTTCTGATTTGTCTGGTTTGTGACCGGTACTATTTTACAGTTTGTTTTACCTTTGTGCTCCGTTTTTAGGAAAATAACACCTTTATGCACCACAAGACGTTTCGATTTTTACTTTTAGCACTGTCTTTTTGGACGGTTTCACAGGGGATTTTTGCTCAGGATAAACAGTTTACTCAGTTTTATGCCTCTCCACTTACGCTGAATCCTGCTTTAACAGGGGCGTTTGAGGGTCGCTACCGAGTTTCCTCTATTTACCGCGATCAGTGGGGAAGCGTGCTAGATGAACCTTTTCAATCGTACGCAGTGGCAGGGGATTTTCGGTTCACTCCCCGAAAAAAACGGGTAGTGGAGGATGCGATTGGCCTTGGGTTGGTATTTGATAATGACCGGATTGGGGTATTGGATTTTAATACCACGCAGATTGGTCTTTCACTCGCCTACCATAAATCCTTAAATGCTGACAATGATCAATATTTATCGGCTGGACTACAGGCAGGCATTACACAGCGAAACCTGAATTACGCCTCCTTGCGGTTTCATGATCAATTCGATGGGGTAAATGGTTACACGGGTGCGACGCAGGAAGATTTGCCCGGTAATAATTTTGCCTACTTGGATTTGAGCTTGGGGATAAACTACACTGCCAAGTTAGGGAAGCGGAGCAATCTTTTTGCAGGTGTTTCTTACCACCATTTTAACCAGCCCGTCATTGCATTTGATCGGACTGAATTGGTGACTGGAGAGCGTTTGCTACCGCGCTATTCCGCTCAATTTGCGGCAAATATGCCAATCGGTGGCCGCAGTACCCGAGTGAGCTTTCTCCCACGGGTCTTGGTATCCAGTCAGGGTACGCATTTGCAGACCAACGCTGGAACTAATTTTAGATTCGCCTTAGGAGAATTTAGGACCTCTGCCTTTCACCTAGGATCCTGGTTGCGTCCCGTACGGAGCGAACAAGGATTTAACCTCGATGCAGCCGTGGTTTTGGTAGGTTTTGAGCTGAACAACGTCCTGTTTGGGATGAGCTATGACCTGAATTTACAGGCGCTCAATGCCAGACAGCGTCAGGGTGCTTTTGAAATCTCGATCGCCTATTTGGGAAGTTTTGAAAGCGAGGGAATCGCTTGTCCTAAGTTTTAGGGACTTTATTTTCAGTAAAAAAAGAAGAAAGAATAGCTGTTTTTAAATAAAAAATGCCCTTTGTCGACAACAAAGGGCATTTTTTGAGCTAAGACAAGTTAAGACGGTCTTAGTTTTTATACAATAAGACTGCTCTGCCATCTGCCACTACAATGTAGATCCCTTGGGCGAAATGGCTAATGTCCATGGGCGTATCGCGGCTGCCGGCTGGGCTACTGGTTTCGAGCATCAATTTTCCACTAAGGTCGAGCACCTTGATAGATACGCTTCTCAAGAAAGATCGGTGGTTTTTTCGAAAAATGACTTCCTCCGTCGCTGGATTGGGTAGTAATTGCCAGCTTGGCAGGTCCGACTGCAGCGAGGGATTTCCATCCGGGATAAATGCACAGGAAAATTGTCGATTTTCTTCACCGTTAAATTCAATAGGATTGGAAAAGCCACCTGACCCCAGTCCAATTCCTGGTACCAAACTGCCATAACCGGTCGGAGCAGCTACGTAAATTTGGTATCGGGAAGTGTATATATTTTGAAGAGAATAGTTTCCATTTGCATCCGTTAAGGCTGCAATGCTGACCAAAGGGTTGTTCAGATCTGTGAGCACCACGACGGCCTGCGGAAGGGCCGGTTCAGAGGAGTCCCAGACTCCATCGCCATCTTGATCCAACCAAACCTCACCGGTGAGTGAATTGGGAAGGTAGGCGGATGGTGGATATAACTGAGTGCTCGGAATAATAGCTTTAGGAAGCCTCTTACTGCTCCACCACAACTGCATAGTGGCTGCCCCCCCCGCTTCCAGGAATTCTACTTGGATAGGATACCTTTTGCCTCCTTCCAAGTAGATGCGCCCAGTATGTTCTGTGGCAGGCTGGTTCATCCATTTGTCTATTAGTAGCTGACCATCCACCCAGAGCCTTGCGCCGTCATCCGAGTAGGTGTAGAACGTAAGTGTGTCCGAAAAGTAAGGCTCAATAGTGCCGGTCCACCGAACCGTAAATCCATCCACCGGAATCCCAATTCCCGGGGAGCCTTCTCCCCATTTAAAATCGACAAAGGAGTCAATTCGAATCAAATAGGAGGGCTCCTTGAGGTCAGGTTGAAGGTAAGAGCCAAGAAGACCAAACCCTTTTCCGACTGGGTAGCGTTCGTAGTAAGCATTCAAAACCACTCCAGTATCAGCAGTGACCGTAAAATCGTATTCGTGATGGGACTGTCCATCCTGCCAGTGGTGAAATAGTAGAACGGTGTCGGTTCCAATCACAATATCAGGCGATACCGCTGTGCGTTCCATACCAACTACTCCTAAGCTTAAAAACGGAGAAGGGCCCTTTATGCCATCTATATCCACGGGTAGCTGAGGAGGGTCAGTAGTGACCAGGATGGGTGCTTTTTCTGGATACACATCTCGAATAGCAGTGGTAGATAAGCCAATGGAATCGGTGGCAGTCAAGAATATGCGGTACCAGACATTATCGGAAGGCTCACCGATACTCGAAACGTTATAGCTGCCCCCCGTGATGTTTTTGGTGGGGGACATGGCAGGGTGGTAATGCGTGTCGTGGTAAAAAAATATTTTCCAGGAAAGCGCGGTACTGTCTAACAAGCCTGTTTCTGGATCCACCGCTTGACCAGCGAATGGAATGGGGGCTCCAGCTTTGTACAAAAAATCAGAAGAGGGGTCTGTAATGATCAGTTGAGGGCGCTTGTTGCTGGTTACCCGGATCAAAGCGGGTTTGGAGGTGTCTGCACCGTACTCATTGGTCATAATGCAACGAAAAATAGCTCCGCTATCCGCCAGTGTTAGGACGCCTGCATCGAAGACAGTACTGTCCGCTCCTGAAATAGTCAACCCATTTTTTTGCCAATAGATTCCCATCGGTTCTTCCCCAACGGCCAGTGCTTCCAGGCGCAAGGGATCTCCTGCAGAGTACAAGTTGGATTTGGGATGCAAATAGATAAAAGGCGCGTTGCTACCGGTGTAAATAATCCGCCATAGCGATCCATTGTCAGAGGCGGTATTGTCCTCTGCTGTTCCTCCTCCAATTCCTGCCCTTGCCAGGTAATAAAACCCGCCCGTTGGTGAGGATTGTAAGCACATTGGACGAGCAATTTGGTCTGCAAAGATCCGTTCCCAGATACCGTTGGTTGGGTTTAATTGTCCAATGTATCCCTTGCAGTAGTCTGCAAAAAACAATCTTTTTTTGCAGGAGGTTGGGAAATTGGTGCTGGTCGGGTTGTAGTAAGTAATCCCGGTAATAGCACAACCCGTACTGTGATCGTAGGTGTAAATGGGGTCCTCGTAGTTAGCAGGAACGGGTTGTCCGTTGGCTTTCCCCTCCAACAAAGGGAAACCATAGTTTTTGCCTGCTTTTATTTCGTTGATTTCTTCCCAAGTGGTTCCGCCAACGTCTCCAACGTAGATTTTGCCGGATTCGGGATCAATGGTTAGGCTAAAGGGGTTGCGCAATCCAAGGGCGTAAATGGATCGGTATTTTCCAGAAGCGGTGTTATAAAATGGGTTGTCGGCAGGGATGGTGCCATCTGGATTGATACGAAGAACTTTTCCGAGATCAGAAGTTAGGCTTTGAGGTCCCTCCACTCCGCTGGCGTTTTCCCCAGTGGCTAAGTAAATTTTTCCGTCTTTCCCAAATTCAAAATCCCCTCCATTGTGTACACTGCCATAGCGGGAGTCGCATTCATACACAATGACCTCACTGCCAGGCAGCATGAGGTTGCCTTGAGCAGTTAGCCGTGAAAGCCGGTTGTGCGAACCATCGGCAACGGTGTAATAAACATACACATAGCCATTGACGGCAAACTGAGGGTCGAGGGCAATGTGGCCTAGTCCGCGTTCATTAAAATCATTCACGGTCAGCACCGCAAAGGGGTCTGGCAGTAGTTCTTCATTAACTACTAACCGGATGAGTCCGTTTTTTTCGGTGATAAATACCCTTCCGTCCGGAGCAATGGCCATATCGGTTGGATTGAGGCCACTGGCAATTTCATATTGCGCGAATCCAGGAGGTAAATGGGCGAAAATCGGAAACGAAACAGCAAAAAATAAAAAAACAGCTAATCGGGCAGGGTTCACACAGAATTTTCTCATCTTGCAAAGATAGAAAAATTGTTATTTTTGCACGGATTCGGTGATCCTTTTCCAATCTGATTGGTTGAATTAGAAATTGGTTTTGCCAATTATTTACAAAAGGAATTCAATTTGGGGAAGGTATTCCCTGCCATTCTTTTATTAGGTCTCTTCGTTGAAGGGCGAAGAGATAGAAGCAAATAAGATATTTTCACACATGTACCATTCTATACGCCTCGTTTTTTTACTTGTATTCCTATTTACGTTGGGTGCGTTCTCTGCCTGGGCGCAGTCAACTGCATTTGTATTTAGCGGTGGGCCTACCATCGGTACACAACGCTGGGACAATTCTTTTAGCAGAGAACCACTGTTTCAATGGCATGCGACCTTAGCTGCAGAATCGGTGAACAATGAGGACGACAACTCTTCCGTGTATGCGCAAATTGGATACCATGTGAAAGGCAGCGCGGTACGGCTTCGGTTTTTCAATTTTGCTGGGACAAGTGCATTTCAGACCATCGATCGCTTCAAGTTTAACAATCTCTCGTTGGTACTGGGTGCAAAGCAGAAGTTTCCGCTGGGAGCAGGAAAATCCAAGTATTTTTATTTTGGCGGTATTCGGGGGGACTATACGATTAGTACCAACCTCGATGAATTGGCTGAGCGCAATAAAGCGAGTGGAAATACCCTTGCCTTATTATACCCTTTGGAAGGGGGTGTTCGGCGGTTAATGGCCGGTGTGAGTGCAGGTGCTGGTATTCAGATGCCTTTGTCTGATTTAATTGGTGCTGAGTTTAAGCTTTCAATCCACCCGGATTTTACGTTGCAGTACAACCAGCCACCCATTCCCAATGTGATTATTCAAGACATATCTGGTCAACGCATCGTTACGATCGAGCAGCGTCAAATTCGCAATGTGGCGGTTGAGCTTTCTGTGGGGCTTCGCCTGTTAAGAAAAGTTGTGTATGAAGATTAAAACCCTTTTTGGAGTGGGGTTAATTGGGACCTCCCTCCTTTTAAGTGCATACGACCCGGTGGTGCTTCCAGAAACGCCTGAGGCCTTGGGAGAACGGTTGTTTAACGATCCCATCTTGTCTTCTGATCGTTCGGTGAGTTGTGCGTCCTGTCACCTCCCGGCCTTTGCATTTGCAGATACTACCGCTCTTAGTGAGGGAGTAGGAGGGCAATTAGGGACCCGAAATACGCCGGGAATCACGAATATGGGGGGGCGCAACTTTTTTTTCTGGGATGGAAGGGCAGCATCGCTGGAGGAGCAGGTGATCGGTCCAATCGAAAATCCAGTAGAAATGAACCTTCCCATGCCCTTAGCCATCGAACGGCTTAACCAGGACGCGCAATACCGTGCTTTCTTCTATAAAGTGTACCAAAAAGCAGCTGATAGCGCCAGTCTGACGGGTGCCCTCGCTGCCTTTATGCGAACGCTTGAAACCTCCGATACCCCATTTGATGATTGGATGAACGGGTCGGAAACGGCCATGAGTCCAGAGGCAATTCGGGGACGAGCAGTCTTTTTGGTAAAGGCTCGTTGTTTTGATTGTCACTTTGGTCCTGATTTTACGGTGGATGAGTTTCGGAACATTGGATTGTACAATGGAAAGGACTTGAACGATGTGGGCCGCATGGCAATCACAAAGAACCAGGAGGACGTGGGCAAATTCAAAGTTCCTGGGTTGCGAAATGTAGCGTTAACCGCGCCTTACATGCACGATGGTCGTTTCAAAACCTTGCGGGAAGTAATTGATTATTACGATGATCCGGATCGGTTTGGTTTTCACAGCATTGGGAGGGATACTATTTTGCAGCGTCCTCTTCAATTGACGGAGCAAGAGAAGGGAGATTTGGAGGCGTTTTTACATGCCTTAACGGACCGTCGTTTTCAGCGATAACAAAGAGGTTCCGCTTTTTAAAAGGCTGGCGGAGCGACTACGAATACCAACTTATACACCCTATGGCGGCAATAATAATGGCCACACTTCCTGGTTTGCTGATCTGCTATGCGATGTACCGGGCAGATAAGTACGAAAAAGAGCCGCTTTGGGCCTTGGGGCTGTTTTTTGCGGCGGGTGCATTCGTGACGGTACCGGCTATCCGAGTGGAATTGTGGGTGATGGATATGTATGGGCTACGTTGGCAGCGCAGTTGGTCCGAAACAATTTTGTTGGCATTTGGAGTGGTGGCGCTTTGGGAGGAGTTGTTAAAGTGGTGTGTATTACTGTTGGTGTTCAACCAGCGTTTTTTTAACGAACCCTTGGACGGGATTGTCTATGCAGTCATGGTCGGAATGGGATTTGCCACCCTTGAAAACATCGCTTTTTTAGAGCGATTTGGACCTGATTCCTTGTTGGTTAGGGCCTTTACTGCTATTCCAGCCCACTTGGTTTTTGCCGTGGTGCAGGGTTATTACCTTGGGAAAGCCAAGTTTAAGAACGGAGGGAAGGTCTCCCCAACTGAGCGAAACCGGCTAGTGCTCTATGGTTTTTTGGTGGCTTTTTTGTTGCACGGAGCTTACGATCTGTTGATTTTCCAGGACCGTTGGCAATGGCTTTTTTTGTTGGCAACCGCAACTACTTATTTGTGCCTGTTTTACGCGGCAGATATGATTTTTGAACACCTGGAACATTCTCCGTTCAAAAAGGAACTAAAACAAAAAGAGCCACTCCGTGAAGAGTAGCTCTTTTTTGTTGGGTCACAAGGACTCGAACCCTGAATAACAGAACCAAAATCTGCTGTGTTACCATTACACCATGACCCAATTCCACTGCTTTATTTCAAAAGCGACGCAAAATTACAACGCCTTTTTTTTGTGTGCAAGTATTTTTTAAAAAAAATATTTCAAAAAAAAGAGTAGCCTTCAAAAGGCTGCCAAATGGCATTTTCCCAAATCCAAATCTACAATTCTTCAAGTAGTTTGGTTCCTTCCTGTCGTCTGGCTTCGTTTTGGGTGTTTTCAAGGAATCGTTCGAGCGCTCCTTTGGCAACTGTTTTCAGACTGGGCTGATGTCGGGCCAACTGGACCATTGCTAAAGCCTGGTACCAGTAAAGGTCTTCTCCGTATGCTTCTATATTTTCAATTTTGGATAAAAACTCCAGGGCCTCCTCCGATTTGTCTTGTTGGAGCAGCACAATGGCGAGGGCAAAACAGCCATCGGAGTAGCAATCTTCCAGGCCTTCCTCTTGTATCAGCTGGCGAAGGGGCTGTTCAGCAGCTTCATATTGTCCGGCCGAATAGTGTTGATCGGCGGTCAGAAGTAGTTCCTGGCAAGCAGCAGGCCGTATTAGGCCGGTCGTGTCCTTCTCGAAACGTCGGTTTATATCCGCCAGTAGCTGTTGGGGTGGCTGAAAATGGTCGTCAAACAAAGCCTTTATCCGGGCAGTTTGATACCACCAATAGCCTCCGCTGAGCAATAGGCCGGCTGCCAGTAAGTACAAGATCCACTTGCTGAGTCGGCGGTTGGTAGGGTTGGGTGCCAAGGGGCTTGAAATAGGCATTCCCAGTTCTAATCGCTGGTCGAGGGATCTGCTTTTTTTCCAAATCTGGTAGTCCTGGGTTCTCTCCAAGGCGTCTTTTGCCCAAGAAGGGAGTGCAAGATCCGTTCGTTTTAGGGCCGTTAGTAGGGCCGCTTCGCAGGATTCGCGATCCCCCGCTGGTTCGAATGACTTTTCTGTTTCTATGCTGGTAGAAGGGCGATTTCCCCATCGCTCTTCATTGTTGAAGGTGTTTTGCTCAGACAGAAGCGCTTGTTCGCAGGATTTTCCAAGACTGACCAAGGCTCTCCAGGTATAGAGGTGGTGTCGGGTAGTTTCCAAGGAAGCGGCATCTGGAATCCAATAGTCGCTACTTACCCATCCAGTGGGATTTTGTTGGCTTTGGTAATGAGCAAGGGAGAGTTGTTCCAGACCCGCAAACAAAGGCAGATCAGCGGGATATTTTCCATTTCTTGCAAGGGAGGAAGCTTCTATTAGACCTGCCTGAAAGTAGGCAACTGCTTCGGGCTTACTTGCCCCTGCTCTTTCGAGCGCTCGAAGCACCCCCGGTCTTATTTCTTGGTAGATGAGGTGGAGGGCAATGTCCGATCCTTCTGGAAGGTGCTTAAGGAGTGTTTCATTGGAAAGTAAACCAGTGTTGGGAGGAGAGGAGGCCATTTCTTTTTTTGCAAAGATACGTCAAGCGAATGAAACCGCTCTTGTTCCCTTTTTTGGCCAAATTAAGCATAGGGTCAAAAAGGAAGATAGGTATACACAAGCAGGTGCTTGGTAGTATTACTTTTGGATCTAGAAATTCAATCCTTTCATTCTTATGCGCCTGTTTTGTACACTACTTAGTGTTTTTTTGTTATCTAAGGTCTCTGCACAAACGTTTTCTGGCTTCGGAGGCCCCATTCCCGATGATGGCACGGTGATTACCTTTCCACTAGTAGTGAACGGGTTGCCATCCTCCATTGATACCCAATCGTTCGGCATTGAACAAATCTGCCTCGAAATCAACCACAGTTGGTCGGCCGATCTCTCTGTGGTGTTGATTGCTCCGGATGGGAGTTCCACGGAGCTTTTTTCGGGAATTGGGGGTGATTCGGACGGGTTTATCGGAACTTGTTTAAATGGAAACTCCACTATTTCTATTTATGAGGGTAGCTTCCCTTTCACAGGGGTTTATCGGCCTTTGGGTGATTTAGGTTTATTAAATAATGGTCAAAACCCGAATGGGGAGTGGAAATTACGGATACTGGACACCTATGCTTTTGCAGATGAGGGCACATTGCTCAATTGGAGCTTGCAGTTTGGCGACCAGCCCAGTGTGCCCTTCAGCTTCATTTCCAGTGATTTGCCTATTGTTCGGATTGAGACCTACGGCCAAGTAATTCCAGATGACCCTAAAATATTTGCCAACATGGATGTGATTGATAATGGGCCTGGTAATCGAAATTTTGCGGATCAGGTTTTGACGTTTCACACCGGTCCAATTGGAATTGAGTTGCATGGCAACAGTTCACAGGGTTTCCCAAAAAAATCGTACCGAATCGAAACGCGCAATTTGTCGGGAGAGGATGTAGATGTAGCCTTGATGGGGATGCCAGCGACCAGCGATTATGTGCTGAGTGCCAACTTTTCGGATAAAACCCTACTTCGAAATCCCCTTACCTACGAGTTGTCGAGGCAATTGGGGCAATATGCTACGCGTACCCGCTTTTGTGAGGTGGTCCTGAATGGTGCCTATTTGGGAGTTTATGTGTTGACGGAGCGTATTAAACGGGGAGCAGATCGGGTAAATGTTGCGAAGCTAACAGACGAGGATGTGAATGGGGTAGAGGTGACTGGAGGCTATATCCTCAAGATTGACCGCGATAATTCGCCCGGTTGGTTTTCTCAGGTCGCCCAGCCAAACAGTCCAGAGGTATTTACTTATTTCCAGTTTGACTACCCACGCCCTTCAGTGATTGAGCCTGAGCAGTACCAGTATATGCGTACGTACATGGATAGTTTTGAGCTAAACTTGAACAGTGCAGGGTTTGGGAACTTGCAAACGGGCTGGAGGGCTTGGGCGGACGAACGTTCTTTCATTGATTTTCTATTGATTAATGAAATGTCCAAAAATGTGGATGGATATCGACTTAGCACCTATTTACATAAGGACCGAACGGATCGGGGTGGTTTATTAAAAATGGGGCCTGTTTGGGATTTTGATTTGGGTTGGTACAATGCGGATTATTGTGATGCTTTCTTAACGGAGGGATGGGCTTATAATTTGAATTATATCTGTGGAGCAGGAGTGCCATTTTGGTGGGAGCGTTTGATGCAAGATACGGTGTTCCGGCAGCGCTTGGCTTGCCGTTGGCAGGATCTGCGCATGGGCCCCTTGCACCTGGATTCTATTTTTCACGAAATTGACTCTATGGCTTTATTGGTGGATGAAGCTCAGCAGCGAAATTTTAAACAGTGGCCTATTTTGGGCGTATATGTTTGGCCCAACCCCGGGGTGCTTCCTACCACGTATGCCGGGGAAATTAATAAGTTGAAAACGTGGATGCAACAGCGGATTGGATGGTTGGACAATACGTTTAACGCTTTTTTGCCCAACTTCCAACCTGAGTGGGAGGTGGTAGCTGTTGGTATAAATACCTGGATCTTGCGGGTGGTTAACCCTGATCCTTCCTTGGTCTATAGGTGGGAGTTGGGGGATGGTACCGTTCTATCAGGGGCAGAAGTCCTACATTCTTATGGGGTTTCTGGGGCTTATTCCATTCGATTGATTACTTCCACCCCATTGGGCTGTTCGGAAGTAACCGAAAAAGTGATTGATATTGTATTGGTTGCACCGACGGTTGGTTTGGATGAAACGATGAGGATCTTTCCGAATCCAACGAGCGATCGCTGCTGGATAGAGCTGCCCGAGGGGCAGTCTTGGGATGGAATGGAGGTGAAGCTGATCAATAGTTTGGGGCAGGAGCGCAGGTTGGAAAACACCTTTGATGGCAGGGTGTCGCTGGAGGGCATTCCTTCGGGTGTATATCAACTTCAAGTTCGAAAGGCACAGCAGCGCTGGCAGCAGAAGCTAGTGCTTCAAAAGTAAGGAATAGAGCCTTTCTTGCTGGTAATAAGGAATGTGGAACGCAGCAGGTAGAAGTTCGAGATTCATAATTTGATGTTCTACACGGTCATCAACCACCCCAAAGCGCCAACTATACGAACCAAGCAAAGGGCATAGCCCTGTTATCTCAATTACTCCAAAAAAAGAGAGCCGCTGCATTACTGCTTCGGCTCCCGAAAACACCTAAAACCCTATTAACTAACCTTATGAAAATAATTCTTGCTAACTACTGTTTGTTTTTCTGTTTTGTCCCTAAAGACCTTTAATAAACAGGTGTCAGTTGTTCTTGTTTAATCTTTGTTGATTTTTTTTAAAAAAATATGAACAAAAAAAGTCGGCCCGGTGAACTGGGCCGACTTTTTTGTTTTCAAATGGAAGGATTGAGTTTCCTTTAGGCGATGGCGATGGTTTTTACAACTGGTTGAAGTTCAGCTTTTTTTACCAGTTCGATTTCCAGGATACCGTTGTTGAAAGTGGCGTTTACTTGATCGGTGTCAATGCTTTCCGGGATTCGGAAAGAGCGCTCAATTTCTGTGAAGCTAAATTCACGGCGACGGTAAACGGGGCCATTTTCTTCTTGTTTTTGTTCCTTTTTAGCCTTTACAGTGAGTACATTTTTATCTACTGTGATGCTAAAATCTTCTTTTCCAAGGCCTGGAGCAGCGATTTCCAGCTTAAATCCCTTCTCTGTTTCTAGGATATTAACAGGTACGTAATTGCTGCGGTTAGCTCCGAAGGAGGGTTGCGCAAAGAAGTCAGTAAAGAGGCTATTGAAAGGGTGGCTGGTTGGATACTTTGCAACGTTCATATCGTTTGAAATTTTGTTTGTGAAAGTAAAAGTTGTACGATTCACTAGTATCAAACGGGATGCCAGCGGCTTTTGGCACGCTTTTGCCAGTCAATTTGACTTTTATGCTGCCAATTTGGCTTATTTTATTTCTTTTATACTGCCAATTTGGCACTGGCTCTTTTTAAGGCTATTGTTTTAGGGGTGCTTAGGGCTACTAAGAAGGCAGCTCCGGCCGTTGGTCCACGATTTTATTTCGGGTGCTTATGAATTCCACGATTTTACGCACGGTAATCCGTCGAATTTTTCGCTCCATTTCTTTGTTGTGCAATTTGAGGATATACTGGAAGCGCATTAGGACAGCGTCTTTTTTCATATCTACCACTCGCAAGTAATAGGAGTCGGGGGTAATCATTTCATGGAAGGGCTTGAGGGTATCAATCAGCATTTTTTCGATTTCCTCCACATTGTTTAGGTAATCGAGTCCGATCTCAAACTCCACGCTGGTACGTTTGATATCGCGTTTGGTGTAGTTAATGACTTCGGTGGTGTGAAACATATTATTGGGTATGTAAATCACATCATCGTCGTCGTTCAGCAAGTGGATTTTTTGAAGGGTAATGTCCAAGATTTTTCCTTTATTGGATCCGATGCTGATGTTGTCACCAATACTCACCTCGTCGGAAAAGGTCATCAACATACCATTAATCATGTTGGAAATGTAGTCTTTGGTAATCAGCGCGAGGCCGGCAAAAACCAGGGATACAGAGGTGAGTAAAGACCTAAAATCAATCCTAAACAAGGAAAGTAGGCCTCCGATTAAACCAATTACCAATAAAATGGTATATATGTTGCCAATTCCAATGGTGAAGTTGTCGCTGTGCTGAATTTTTTTTCTTCGTTTGTACAGATATACTACAATGACTTGAATGAAATCGAGTAACAGCAGGAATATAAGGGTGTCCGCTAAGCGCTCCAAGTAGTATTCTGCAGAGGTACGGTATTTGAGTTTGAGCATGGATAATACCGGGCTCACGTTCACTTCACCGAACCGGAATCGGAGGAGAAAAAACAAAAGCAAGGCTTTTGCTAAAAGTTGAATTAATTTCATGCCACAAATTTAAAGGCTAACTACAATATGGAATACAGAAGATTAGGTAAATCTGGCTTGCAGGTGAGTGTGCTATCACTCGGCTCCTGGATCACCTTTGGTAAACAAATCGGGGACGAAACAGCAGAGTCCTTAATGCGCACCGCTTATGAGCAGGGGGTGAATTTTTTTGACAATGCAGAAATTTATGCTCGTGGAGAAAGCGAGGCGGTGATGGGGCGTATCCTAAAAAAAATGAACTGGGACCGCAGTTCTTGGGTGGTATCTTCCAAAGTTTTTTTTGGGGATGGAGGTAAATTGCCCAACCAAACTGGATTGAGTCGCAAACACATCATGGAAGGCTGTCATGCCAGTTTACGTCGGCTACAAGTAGATTACATTGACCTTTACTTTTGCCACCGCCCAGACAAAAACACGCCTATCGAAGAAACGGTTTGGGCGATGAACCACTTGATTGCACAGGGTAAGATTTTGTACTGGGGGACTTCTGAATGGAGTGCACAGGAGATTATGGAGGCGCATTTAGTAGCACGTGAAAATCGCCTCATTGGTCCTGTCATGGAACAGCCCCAATACAATATGTTTGTGCGCGATAAAGTAGAAGTTGAGTACAGTCAGGTTTACAAGACGGTTGGCTTGGGTACCACCATCTGGTCTCCCCTCTTTTCTGGATTGCTAACAGAAAAGTACATCCATCAATTTCCAGCGGGGACCCGATTGGGTATGGAAGGATTTGAATGGTTAAAATCACGCAACCTCCAACCTTCTCACCTGGATAAGGTTCGTCGTTTGAATGAACTCGCGAAAAAGCTTGACACCACCTTGCCCAAGCTGGCAATTGCCTGGTGTGTACAAAACCCAAATGTGAGCACGGCCATTTTGGGGGCTTCCCGTCCTGAACAGCTGCAAGAGACCCTTCGAAGTTTGGAAGTATTGCCCTTGTTGACGCCTAAGGTGAACGCACAAATTGAACGGATTCTTCAGAACAAACCAAAAGCACCTGAGTACTAATGGTCATTGGTATCGGAGGCGCAAGTCGCTCGGGCAAGTCGTTCTTGGCCCTCCAGCTAGCTGCTGAGTATAAAGCGGCTGGGAAGTCGGTGCTTGTACTGGACCAAGATGATTTTGCGTTTCCGGAGGCTGAATTGCCGCGTATCCGAGATCGGGCAGACTGGGACCACCCTTTATCGATGGATTTCAGGCGATTACAGGAGCACATTAGGGCTGCCCGGGCTCGGTACGAGGTCGTGTTGGTAGAGGGAATATTAGTATTTTTCGATCTGGAAGTGAACGATCTTTTCGATCGGCGGATTTTTTTGGTGCTTGACAAGGTGCGTTTTTGGGAAAGAAGAAAGCGAGAAACCCGGTGGGGGGAGGAACCAGATTGGTATCTTGAACACGTGTGGGAAGCACATTTGAAGTACGGGAGACTTAACTTGGAAAAGGGTCGGTGTCCCATCGAAATCCGGGAATCCAAATAAGTGAACAAAACCGTTTTGGAGAAGTATATTTGCGCAAAACAACGAAACATTAACGAACATTGGAACCCATTAAAATTGATATTGACCGCGTCCTTGCTTCTAAAAGTCCTGGCTTAGCTCGCTGGTTGCCCGGATTCATTACCCGATGGATCAAGCGCACCATACACCAGGAGGAGATAAATGAGGCGCTTCGTCGTTCACAAGGCATCAAAGACCTTGATTTTGCATCCTGGTCCATCGATTTTTTACAGGCGAAAGTCAGCAGTTCGGGCAGGGAGCATATTCCTGTAAATGGAGGTGTGATCCTGGCTTCGAATCATCCCTTGGGTGGGTTGGATGGGATTGCGTTGATGCAGGAGGCTGGGAAGGTTCGCTCCGATATTCGATTTATTGTAAATGACATTTTGCTCTCGCTTCCCAATTTTGACCAAATTACGGTAGGGGTAAACAAGCATGGGGCAAATGCTCGGAAAAGCCTGGAGGCTATTGAACAGGCATACTCTGGTGGGTATGCTGTACTGATCTTTCCAGCAGGTCTTTGTTCTCGAAAAATGGAGGATGGGCAGATTCGAGACCTTGTTTGGCAAAAAAGTTTTGTGGCCAGGGCTCAGAAGTACCAGCTGCCAGTGATCCCGACGTTTATTGAGGGCAGGAACTCCAATTGGTTTTACAACTTGGCCCGTTGGAGGAAAAAATTAAAAATCAATATTAATTTAGAAATGTTTTACCTGCCGGATGAGATGTTCAGGCAGCGCGGACAAAACATTCATATTATCTTTGGGCGTCCAATTCCGGCGAGTATTTTTGATGCCAGTAGGAAGCAGGAAGAATGGGCGGCGTTGTTGCGGGATTTTGTGTATGTTTTTCCTGGGCAACCGGACCTGCTTTTTGAGGAGTATATTCGTCGAGTTAACCAATAAAAATTGTACAATTTGAAACCAGTAATCGCACCGATTGATCGAAGGCTAATGGAAGCGGAGTTAACGCCAGCGCGTTTTGTCCGCCCTACTCATTTTTTGGACAATGAGATCTACATAATCAACGGAAATGATTGTCCGAATACGCTTCAGGAAATTGGCCGCTTACGGGAGGTATCCTTCCGTGCGGGTGGAGGTGGTACTGGAAAAGAGCTGGACCTTGATGATTATGATTCCGGGCAGTATGCGTACCAACAGCTAATCGTTTGGGATCCTGCGGAAAAAGAAATTGTAGGTGGATACCGATTTGCATTGTGTGCTGATAATCGGGATGCAGCGGGAGAATACCACCTGAGTACCTCCGAGATTGTGGACTATTCTGAAAAACTGAAAAAAGAATTTTTCCCAACGACCATAGAGCTGGGCAGGAGTTTTGTACAACCGCTTTACCAGCCGAGGGCAGAAAGCCGTCGCAATGTGTTTTCACTGGACAACTTATGGGATGGTTTAGGTGCGCTGACCGTTTTATTTCCCAATATTGAGTATTTCTTTGGGAAAATAACCATGTACACAACCTACAACGCGGAGGCAAGGGATCATTTATTGCGGTTTATGCATCATTATTTTCCTGATCCGGATCACTTGGTGTTGATTCCGCATCCATTGAAGTTGAAGTATGATTGTGCGGACTTTGTGGCTCAGATCCAGCACCTTCCTTACAAAGAAGGTTACGTATTACTGAATAAAATCATTCGAGGGCTTGGAGAGAATATACCTCCCCTTTTCAATTCGTATATGAACCTGTCTCCTACCATGCGGACCTTTGGCACTGCCGTTAACCCGCACTTTGGGGCGGTGGAAGAAACAGGAATTATGCTAACCATTCGGGATATATACCCGCAGAAGAAGGATCGGCATATTAATTCGTTTTTAGACTACTTGGCTGGCAAAGAACAAGCTGCCGGGTAGCTTCTCCTTAAAGCTTCCAGAGTCCGAAGTATTTTAGGAATAATTTTACCAGATTCTCAGCATCTGAGATGCCTCGGTGGGGAACTCCTTCAAACTGGATACCTTCCCGTTTTAGGGCGGCCTGTAATCCTAGGCTACGGTTCAACCGATTGAGTTGCATGTATTGCTCCTTGAGGTTGATATGGGATTCTGCCCACCGGTGGTCCATTTTATGCAATTTACAGTCGTTGACCAGCATTTTTCGATCAAAGCTGCCCCAGGAGCAGAGTAGATAATCTTCTTCATCGATATAAGCCCAATCGATGAATTCCTCAATGACATCTGGAAAAAGATCTGCTTTATTGACATCTACTTGGCGGATGGTGGTTAGGTTACGACAAAAATCGGACAGGGAAGGGTTTACAACCGGTCGGATAAAACGGTTAAAACGACCCCTTACCTCCGCGAAATCGTTGATTCGGAAGGCACCAATTTCGATGGTTTCCATAATCTCATCTGGAGGCGAACCTTCCCAGCAGGTCGCCTCCAGATCATAGATAATATAGTTCAAAATGCTCTGATTTACAGGCCAAAAATGGAGCGTCCCATGTAGGCTGCTGCATCTCCGAGTCCTTCTTCGATCCGCAACAATTGATTGTATTTAGCTACCCGGTCAGAGCGGCTGGCAGATCCGGTTTTAATTTGTCCAGAGTTCAACGCCACTGCCAAATCAGCAATTGTCGCATCTTCTGTTTCACCTGAGCGGTGGCTGATAACGGAGGTGTAGGCGTTGCGATGTGCCAGATTAACGGCATTGATGGTTTCGGTGAGGGTGCCGATTTGGTTTACCTTAATAAGGATTGAGTTGGCTACCTTATCATCGATACCCCGCTGGAGGCGGTTTACATTGGTGACAAAGAGATCATCTCCTACCAATTGGATACGGTGTCCAAGGACCTCTGTCATGTGTTTCCAGCCCGCCCAGTCATCTTCGGAGCAGCCATCTTCGATGGAGAAGATGGGGTAACGGTTGCACCAATCTTTCCAGTAGGCCACCATATCTTGAGGAGAGAGCCGGTCGCCGGTCGATTTCTTAAACACATACTCTTGTTTTTCGGTGTCGAAGAATTCGGTGGAGGCGGCATCCAACGCGATCACGATATCGTCCATAGGGCGGTATCCGGCTGCCTGGATGGCGGTCATGACCATTTGAATAGCTTCCTCGTTGTCTTTGATGCCAGGGGCGAAGCCACCTTCATCTCCTACGTTGGTAGTATATCCTTTGTTTTTGAGTACTTTTTTGAGTTGATGGAAAACTTCCACACCCATTCGAAGGCCTTCCCGGAAGCTATTGGCTCCGATTGGCATAATCATAAACTCCTGAAAATCAATACCATTGTCTGCGTGAGCTCCACCATTCAAGATATTCATCATTGGGACGGGAAGAATATGTGCATTCACACCTCCTAGGTATCGGTAGAGTGGCTGACCATATTCTTCTGCTGCGGCTTTAGCCACGGCGAGGCTAACGGCTAGGATAGCGTTCGCGCCAAGGTTGGCCTTATTAGAAGTCCCATCAATTTCCATCATAAGGCGGTCGATGTGGATTTGATCGGAAGGGTCCATGCCGATCAATTCTTTTTTGATCAGTTTATCGATATTTTTAACGGCTTTCTGTACGCCTTTACCGAGGTAGCGTTCAGGGTCTTCATCGCGGAGTTCAACAGCTTCATGTGCTCCGGTGCTGGCACCGGATGGAACGGCGGCACGACCGATGAAACCAGAGTCCAGTACAACATCCACCTCAACAGTTGGATTTCCACGGGAGTCCAGGATTTCCCTGGCGATGATTTCGCTAATTACACTCATAATGTCAGTGGTTGGAATAGAAAAATGAATAAAATCTGAAGGCTACAAAGGTACTGACAAAACAATTGGAATCTGGTGTAATTCTTCCAAACATCGCTAAAAATGCGCTGTATTTTCGATTTTTTGTTGGTGTCGGTCCCTAAAAATGGTGGTTTCACAGTACCTTGTGCTCAAAATTTAACAACAAGTTCAAAATGGCGAAATCCGGTAAAAGTGCCGCTTCTTCTCAGGCGAGGCCTGCAGCAGTTTCCTCCACTTCCCCCAAGGTATTGCGGGATTATTTAACTCGTCCCACTTCTGGAATGGAGGGCAACAGTGGGTACTCAAAGGTTTTTTGGGGGGTCGCTGCTTTTGCGCTGGTCGCCATGCTTTACTGGTCGCTCGGCAGTGGTATCAATGCGGACGACAAGTTTCAGAACGATTATTCGGAGAAGCTGGTGAATTATTACACCACATTTGGGAAAGACAGCTCCGCGCTTTACATCAAAGACGGAAATATGCATCTATATGGTGGTTTTTTTGAGATTACCACCGGGATGATTAACCGAACACTTGGTTTTACGCCCAACGACTGGAGTTATCACCACGTTCGCCACTTGGCGACGGCAGTTATGGGCTGGCTGGCTATTTTATTTGCAGCACTTTTGGGTAGGTACATTGCTGGCTGGAGGGCAGGTTTGTTGACCTTGGTACTACTGTTCCTGTCTCCGCGGTTTTTAGGAGAATCGTTGATGAACCCCAAAGATATTCCTTTTGCCTTTGGATATACCATGACCCTATATTTTATGGCGAAGGTATTAGATCGCTTACCCAGACCAGGTCGTTGGGATTTGGTCGGTTTGGCAGGTGGATTGGCCATTGCATTGGCTATGCGGGCGGGCGGTTTATTGCCTTATGCTTATTTATTGATGTTTGCAGGCCTTCACTTTTTGCTAAAGAATGGGGGATTGGTGGCTCTAGGGAATGGGAAATTGATGGCTCGGTACGTGCTGGTTGGCCTTGGAGTTGCGTTGACGGGCTATTTGGTAGCGGTGTTGTTATGGCCATACGCCTTACAAAACCCTTTAAAAAATCCCTTGGAGGCACTTTCTAAATTTGAGGATTTTGAAATTCGGATTCGGGTTTTGTTTGAGGGGATAAACGTTCGGAGTGACATGACCCCTTGGTATTACGCGCCGAAATGGATCTTGATTTCGATCCCGTTAGCGGTGGTAGTGGGTTTTATTGGTAGTCTTTTGTTGTCGGTACGAATGATGCGTCGCTACCATCCATTATGGGTTTTTATGGTGTTTTTTGCTGGTATTTTCCCGGTTGCTTACATCGCTTCCAAAGATTCAGTTTTGTACGATGGTTGGAGGCACCTGACCTTTGTTTATCCTGCTATTGGCTTGGCGGCAGGCTTATTCTGGAATGAGGTATTAAGCTTTTTTGAGTCAAAAAAGCCAGTTCAATATGCATTCTACGGATTATTTGCTCTGTTAATGGCTGATGCGGTGTGGTTTATTGGCTCCAACGCTGCTTTCCCTTACGTATATTTTAATCCAATTCAGGGCGGCGTTAAAGGGGCATTTGGTCAGCACGAGACCGATTATTGGGGTTTGAGTATCCGACAGGGTTTGGAGTGGATGGAGTCTCAAGGGATCATTGGTGAAAATATGGAGAATACAGTAGTAATTGCTACTAGTATGGCTTATCCTGCCCAAAAATTGGCCGCTAAATATGGTGACAAGGTTAAAATCAAATACTTGAAATGGGATGCTCGATGCAATGATGCTTGGGATTATGCTTTATATCCCACTCGGACCATTGGTGGAGTAACGCTTCGGAAAGGTTTTTGGCCGCCTGACAATGCGATTCATACCATTGACGCGGGGGGGGCACCCATTTTAGCGATTTTGAAAGACAATGGACGGAATTGTTCTTTAGGTATGGCGCTTTTAAAAACCAATGATTTTAGCGGGGCAATTGAAAAGTTCCAAGCGGAGATTGCGAATGTTCCAGACAATGAGCTTGCCTGGGGAAATCTGGGTCAAGCCTATTTCAGCGCCGGGCAGGCGCTGGCAGCGGTAGATCCAATTGCCTCCGATTCAATGCTGGAGTTATCTAAAGCAAGTTGTGAAAAAGCCTTGTCCATCAGCCCCGACGATTCCCCCTCTATGAACCTATTGGGGATGTATTGGCTGCAGAAAAACGATATAGGGAAAGCGAAATCCCAGTTCGAGCATTCTGTCAAGATGGAACCATCCAACCCGGGTGGCTTTTATTACCTGGCATTAATCGCTGCTGAGCAGCGGGATGCAGGTGCTGCTCTGGCCTATTTGCAGAAGTCCATTAATGCTAATCCAAGCTTTAAACCGGCCTACGAACTCGCGATTCGGATTCATGAGCAAAGTGGAAACACGGATCAGGCGAATCGAATACGGGCGATGATCCAACAGATCAAGTAAATGAATTACGAGCATCTTTTACCCTCCTACAGAAGCCGTTTTTTATTTTTACAAGATCAGCTCTCGAACTTGTCGCGTGCACACGAGCTGGATTTGGGTCTGCATTTAGGGTGTCGGGAAGGAGTGTTTGATCGAATGTTAGCTTCCTATGTAGGGGATCTGACGGTGACGGATGCCTCCGATGAGGCGCTGCGGTTGGCAGTAGGTAGAAACAAGGGTATATTCAATCTTCGGTATATTTCGCAAGGGGAAGAACAACTTCCCTTTGCGAAGGGTTCTTTTGATGTAGTCGTAGTGAGTGAACTACTGGAAACGGGTGTAGCCCCCACTCAGGTGATTTCTGAAATTGCCCGGGTGTTGGTTCCCGGTGGTTGGGCCCTGTTGGCTTTTCGCTCAAAAGACTTTCCCTTTACCTACGATCCGATTAACCGGCTTTGGCAACTGACCCGGCCTCGCTCGAAGCGGGAATATGGTATTCAGCAAGGGGCTTATGCCTTTGGCCACCCTGTACTTCCCACTGTCCAACAGCTAAAGCTACAGCTGGAACAGGAGGGGTTTGAAGTGGTGTCTATACACTCTTTAGGAGGTTGGTTGATAGGTTTGGTAGAAATGTATTGGGCCGGTATTTTGGCGGATGTTTTTAAAACAAATCAATGGAAGTGGATAACGTCCTCCAAGGGGCGCAGAGCCTCGGTCACCGATGCACCTTCTTTTGTCTGGTTCACCGACGCTCTATTATGGTTGGATGATCTCTGGTCGGGTATGTTACGGCAGAGTGTTGGGAAAGGAATGGTGATTCGAAAAAGTAGAAAAAATGGATAAAAAAAGAAACGATCTGAGGTGTTGGCTTCAGATCGTTTCTTTTTTGAAAAAATAGACCTATTTAGTTCACAAGCGCGGGCATCCGACGGCCTAGCCAACCACCTGCAGCAGCGAACAGCATAGTTCCAATGCAAGACGCATAGGTAAGCCATTCCGGGTGGTTAAAGGCTAAAAAAACACCGATTGCCAAAATGATAAGGACAAATCCGGTGAGCAGCGGCGCAACGGTGTAACGGGTGCCACGGGTCATCCAACCGGTAAGAAACGCTCCCAGGAGACCTGCTGCAAAAAAGGACCCCATAAAATAGAGGTATGCTTCCACCGAGAGACTACTTACCCAGTCATTGAAGGCAGAACCCGACTCGATAGAGACCCCTTCTGGGGGTTGATACGGAGAGAAATGCTGGATCGTTTGCATGG
>JBKDAM010000087.1:0-26930 GCA_046316495.1 Chitinophagales bacterium | reverse complement strand
TAAGGGCCAATATGCGGGAATAAAATTTCCAATAATTTTAGGAAGTGACGGTTGCGGACATTTCAAGGGCGAGGATGTTGTCCTAAATCCTTCCTTGGAATGGGGCCCAGACGAACGGGTACAAGGGCCATCCTACCAGGTACTAGGCTTGCCTACCCATGGTACATTTGCGGAATCCATATGGATTCACCCGGATCAGTTGTTTCCCAAACCGCCTCATCTGAACAACCTGGAAGCAGCAGCCCTTCCCTTAGCGGGTCTAACAGCTTACAGGGTTCTTTTTTCACGATGTGGGTTGACCCCGGGAAAGAAAGTGCTTGTTACAGGTGCTGGGGGAGGGGTTGCCCTGTTCGCTATCCAGTTTGCCCTAGCGATTGGTTCAGAGGTGTGGGTAACCTCGGGGAGTAATGAAAAGCTGGAGAAAGTAAAAGCGATGGGTGCAGCCGGTGGGGTCAACTATCGGAATGCAGGTTGGGACCAACAGTTAAAAGTGCTTTCGGGAGGATTTGATATCATAATTGACTCTGCCGCTGGAGACTCTTTTGCCGCTCTCATTGGACTTTGTCGCCCAGGGGCAGCGATTGGACTTTATGGGGGAACGCTTGGAAAAATGAATCAACTGGTACCCCAGGTGCTTTTTTGGAAACAAATCAGTATTCATGGTTCAACTATGGGTACTCCTCATGAATTTGCGGCTATGCTTGAGCTGGTATCAAAGCATCAGATTCGCCCCGTAATCGATTCTGTTTTCTCATTGGAGGAGGTGAACCAAGCACTAAAACGAATGGACGAAGGAGCACAGTTTGGTAAAATAGTATTGAAAATAGCCGAATAATATCCTGTATGATGCCTTAACAATGCAAACCAGCGTCAGCGTATCCTTTCTAGCTTGCTAAAGTCGCATTTTTTTTTAACCTTTGCGGCTCTAGTGTACACCTTTAATAATATATGTTTTTAGAGCCCTACTTTAAAGGTCAGCGGTCCGGATGGATTGAAGTGGTCTGCGGATGTATGTTTTCTGGAAAAACGGAGGAGCTGATTCGTCGTTTAAAGCGTGCCAGGATAGCTGACATGCGAGTAGAGGTTTTTAAACCCCAACTGGATACCCGGTATGCGGACGAGGCAGTTGTGTCCCACGACACCACCTCCGTTTTTGCAAATCCGATTAACAATTCTTCTAAACTTTTAGAAGTACCCTCTGATACAACAGTAGTTGGTATTGATGAAGCGCAGTTTTTTGATGAAGATCTGCCGGGAGTATGTCAAGAGCTGGCTCTAAGGGGAATACGGGTAATTGCAGCGGGATTGGATATGGATTACAGAGGGGTGCCCTTTGGTCCGATGCCGAATTTGCTCGCGATGGCTGAATACGTGACGAAGGTGCATGCCATTTGTGTTCATTGTGGCAATTTGGCAACGCATTCGTATCGATTGGCAGAGGGAGAATCAATTGTGTTATTGGGGGAGAAAGAGCAGTACGAACCCCGATGCCGTGGATGTTATCATCAGGGAAATATCCTAAGACTTCGGTAAATGAGTATCCAATCTGATTTAATCGAACTTTCTCAGGCCATTTTTAACGATCGCAAAAAGGCTCAGACACTCCTGCATGGATTGTCAGGGCAAATTACGCAAAAATCACCGCAAGGAATCAAGGCGGCCTATTACCATGCCGCTTCATTCATCGCTAACCAATCCTATCAGTACGACCAAGCCCTTGATTATTTACATGCGGCCCGACCTGCATTTGAACGTATTTCCAACCCGATTGCCCTCGCAAATATTTGGCTGGATTGCTCTGCTGTTTTGACTAACCAGCGCAAGTGGAAAGAGGCACAAGCCGCCATCGACAAGGCAAGGAGATACCTTAAAAACTCCGAGCAACCCCATCTTTTTGCTCATTTACTAGCTCGAGAAGGAGTTTTACACCTCAGGCTTCGCAATTTTGGGCAAGCACTTGAGTTGCTGGTAGAATCCAATGCTCGTTTAATGGCCCTGAAACGTTCAGCGGATTTAAAGGATCGTCACATCCACACCCTGGTCCTGAGTAGTCTTGGGGAATTATATGAGTTAAGAGGGCTTCGCGAACAGAGCATTGATGCGTACACCCGGGTACTTCCCATAGTAGAGGAGTACCGTCTTTGGCCGAGGTCTGCTTGGCATTACCTCAACGCAGCCCGGGTATCCATGGCCTTAAATGATTTGGAAGGAGCTGGTAGGTTTCTGGATCAGTCACTGCAACGTTGCGATCCTACCGACCAAGAGGTAAAAGCGAATGTGCTGACCAATCAGGGCATTATTGCCATGCTTACCAATCACCCTGAACTTGCCCGCTCGAAGTTTGAAGCCGGGGAGGCCCTTTTGGCGAAACCCAAAAAGCCGACCGATTATGATAATTTGGCGAAAGCGGAATGGTGGTATGCGGAATTGAGTCGACTAACGAACGATTTAGAAAGTCAGGAGAATCACCTTCTTAATGCGTTTGAGATAGGGGAATATGGGACCGATTTGAATCAGCAGCGTCGTACTGCCATGGCTTTGTCAGTTATGTATCAACGCTCCAATGCATTGGTTCAAGCCCTTGAATGGCAACAGCGTGCGACCGAATTGACTGAAAAGTATTACATCGAGTTGAGAAAAACGGAGCGACAAGAATTAGATGCTCGCTATGAGTTAGAACGGATTCGTCAGGAGGCTCAAATGGCCCGCTTGCGCGTGTCAGGATTGCAATCAAAAGCCTTGCGAGCGCAGATGAACCCTCATTTTCTGTTCAACGCCTTAAATGCGATTCAAGGCTTTATTACCTCCGGGAGAGGAACAGAAGCGGCTACCTACCTGGCTAGGTTCGCTAAGTTTATGCGTCAAACCCTCGAGTACTCCGATTTGGAGGAAGTCTCTTTGGATGATGAAATCAATTTTATTGAGAAATACCTGGAGATTAACCGAAAACTACGTTTTAGGGACAAACTCAATTACTTAGTTAGGGCGCCGCTGGAGGCCGAACCCAGTGAGTTGATGATACCGGCCATGATTATTCAACCCTTTGTCGAAAACGCTATTGAGCATGGATTGCGACCCAAGCAGGAAGGATTTTTAAGCGTTTCTTTCGAACTTTCGGAGGACGAGAAACACTTGATTTGTGTCATTGAAGACGATGGGGTAGGAGTGAAAAAGGGGAAAGAAAAAATTGCGGCCCATGGAAGCGAGCACCAAACCCACCGGTCTAGAGGGCTTGATATTACCAAAGAGCGGCTAGCTTTGCTGCACGGCATACCAAATGGCCATTTTGTAACTATAACTGACCGTTCTGACCTTCCCCCTTTCACCGAAACAGGGACCAAGGTTTTGGTAGAGATCCCGTTGCTGCGCGAATAATATCCGCTCATTTACCAGCTTTACCGATTATCTATGCGCTAGGGAGCTGAGGCTAAGAAAAATCCAAAATAAAATTTTGCAAGAAACTTTTTCTTTTGCCATTATCCTGATTACCTTTGCGCGGTTTTATAAAGCAAGCGTACAAATTCTTATTAAATATTCTGTTTAATTCGAAAATAACGCGCAAGATACCAAACATTATTTCGACATTATGGCAAATATCGGTCGTATTAAACAAATCATCGGTGCGGTTGTGGACGTTGAGTTCCCAGGTGCCGACAACAAGTTGCCCGAAATCCTGAACGCACTCGAGTTGAAGCGTCCAGATGGCAGCTCCCTCGTGCTGGAAGTACAGCGTCACCTAGGTGAAGACAGCGTTCGTACCATTGCGATGGACTCGACAGACGGTCTGATGCGTGGGATGGAGTGTGTAGACACTGGAGCTACCATTTCTATGCCTACAGGAGACGCAATTCGTGGTCGCTTGTTCAATGTGGTAGGGGATCCAATCGATGGACTTAAGCCCGTTGCTAAAGATAAGACGGCTTATTCCATTCACCGTAAGCCACCAGCCTATGAAGATCTCTCCACCGAGCGGGAGATTCTTTACACAGGTATCAAAGTAATTGACTTGATCGAGCCTTATGCGAAAGGTGGTAAAATTGGTCTCTTCGGTGGTGCCGGTGTAGGTAAAACGGTATTGATCCAAGAATTAATTAATAACATCGCGAAAGCATACGATGGTGTATCTGTATTTGCGGGTGTTGGTGAGCGTACTCGTGAAGGGAATGACCTGATGCGTGAGATGTTGGAGGCCGGCATTATCAAGTACGGTGACGATTTTATGCACTCCATGGAAGAAGGAGGTTGGGACCTTTCAAAGGTTGATTACAACAAAATGAAAGACTCCAAGGCAACCTTCGTATTCGGACAGATGAACGAACCACCAGGAGCCCGCGCTCGTGTGGCCCTTTCCGGATTGAGTATTGCTGAATACTACCGGGATGGGGATCTAAGTGATCCTTCCGGCGGTCGTGACATTCTTTTCTTTATCGATAATATCTTCCGCTTTACACAGGCGGGTTCTGAGGTGTCCGCTTTGTTGGGTCGTATGCCTTCTGCAGTAGGTTACCAGCCAACGCTTGCTACCGAAATGGGTCTGATGCAAGAACGGATTACTTCTACCAAACGCGGTTCTATCACCTCCGTTCAAGCGGTTTATGTTCCTGCGGATGACTTGACAGACCCTGCTCCTGCTACTACGTTCGCGCACTTGGACGCTACCACGGTATTGAGTCGTAAAATCGCTTCCTTAGGTATCTACCCTGCGGTTGATCCATTGGATTCTACTTCTCGTATCTTGGATCCAAAAATTATTGGTGAAGAGCACTACCGCTGCGCACAACGGGTTAAAGCGATTCTTCAGCGCTACAATGAACTTCAGGATATCATCGCCATCTTGGGTATGGAAGAACTCTCTGAAGAGGACAAGTTGGTTGTATCACGCGCACGCCGTGTTCAGCGCTTCCTTTCTCAGCCATTCCACGTTGCTGAACAATTCACCGGTATCAAAGGGGTATTGGTTCCAATCGACGAAACCATCCGCGGCTTCAATATGATTATGGACGGTGAACTGGATGAATACCCAGAAGCGGCATTCAACTTGGTCGGTACCATCGACGAAGCGATTGAAAAAGGTAAAAAACTGCTGGCTGAAGCTGGTCAATAGTGCTTAACTGCTCTGCTCATTATGAATTTAACAATTTTATCCCCTGATAAGGAAATCTTTACCGGTTCTGTGAAATCAGTTCAGGCGCCTGGCTTAGATGGCAGTTTTCAACTGCTTGAAAACCATGCTCCGATTGTTTCTGCACTGGGTAAGGGTGCAGTAACAGTAGTGACGGATTCAGGTGAAAAACTTCGATTTGCAGTAGAAGGAGGATTCCTCGAAATGCTGAACAACGAAGTATCTCTACTGGTTTCCGGTGTTTCTGAATAACCTCACTAGTTGTTTCGCCAATGGCATTGTTCTTAACAGCCAATGTAGTCTGTTTTAACAACGCTTAACGGTACTTAACAGGTTGAAATAAATGTGGCATGTCCAGTTAAATGGGCATGTCACATTCCTTTTTTGGGGAAGAATTACCATTTTGTTTCCTTAATGTTTACGAATTTCTCCATATCATGTTTTCAACAACTAAGAAAATAGGCATCCTGGGAGGAGGACAACTCGGAAAGATGCTCTGTATTGCGGCTGCCCCGCTTGATCTGAAAATTGCTATTCTGGAAAAAACAGCAGATTGCCCTGCGGCTCCTTATTGTTCAGAAATGGTGGTGGGCGATATTACCAATTACGATCAAGTGCTCGAATTTGGCCAGGATAAAGAGTGGATTTCCATTGAAATTGAACATGTTAATACAGCGGCTTTACATGCATTGGAAGCACTCGGGAAACAAGTGTTTCCCAGGGCCTCGGTTTTAGAAACCATTCAGGATAAGGGCTTGCAAAAGCAGTTCTACCTGGAACAAGAAATCCCAACCGCCCCATTCCAATTATTTGAAAACAGCGATGAGCTGCTTGCTGAGATAAAAAGCGGACATAGAAGCTTTCCTTTTGTGCAAAAAACGCGGACTGCCGGTTATGATGGAAAAGGGGTTGCAGTGATCCGAACCGAAGAAGACCTCGCTTCCAAATTACTTCCTGGTCCATGCGTTGTGGAAGAATTAGCTGATATTCACGCTGAACTTGCGGTAATGGTCGCGAGAAATGCATCTGGAGAAATCCGGGTGTTTCCAGTGGTGGAGATGGAGTTTCATCCTGAAGCGAATTTGGTGGAAAAATTAATCTGCCCTGCCCGTCTGGAACCTCTTTCTATTGCCAAGGCAGAGGCATTAGCAGAGCAAGTCATGATGGCTTTTGATACTTGTGGGTTACTGGCTGTAGAGCTTTTCCTCAACAAGGATGGATCGATCTGGGTAAACGAAGTGGCTCCACGACCGCATAACAGCGGTCACCACACCATCGATAGTGCAGTGACCAGCCAATTTCAACAGCATCTAAGGGCAATTTGTGACCTTCCTCTAGGAGATACAGCACAGGTGCGCCCGGCGGTGATGTTAAATGTGTTAGGAGAGCCCGGGTACTCCGGCCCTGTACTGTACGAAGGGATGGAAAGTTTGCTCCAAGAGTCCGGAGTCTATGTCCATTTGTACGGCAAAGCAATAACTTCTCCTTTTCGGAAGATGGGACATATCACGGTAACAGATACTACCTTAGATGGGGCGCTTCAAAAAGCAGAAAGGATAAAAAGGCATTTGCGGGTGATTGCTTAAGCATTCCGTTTAATAAAAAAGCCGGTTTACCAATGAAGGTAAACCGGCTTTTTATCAACAATTACTTTTTTAGTCTTTAAAATAAGAGCTCTGGTTTTTATTTCCAGCTTTCACATTTTCTAGACGAGTTTTAAACTCTTTTACCAAAGTGAAATCGTCTTGGCGGGCAAAAATTTCTGACAAGGCAATCAGCGTGTTTTGGTCATTTGGATCCAAAGATTCTGCTCGTTTAAAGTGGGGGAGCGCGGATTCAAAGAGTGCCATTACCTTATCTTTTAATTCGTTGTACTTTTTTGTTCCTGCAGCAGAAAAGTCTTCTGGCAATGCGTTGAGTTCCTGTGTTAAAAGTGCTGCTTTGTTGTAGTACAAAGCTCCCATCGCATAAACAGCATCCACATTTTTAGGATCCAACTTATTTGCTTGCTGGTAATAGTTCAACGCTAAGTCGAAGAATTCTTTTGATTTTACTTCGTTTTTTGCAGAGATTTCGCGCTGATACAAATTGTCATACACGTTCCCAAGGGTAACATATAGTCCGACATTGGTTGGTTCCTTTTCGATGGCAGACTTCAGGCTGGAAGTTAGTTCATCCAGTTTCCCTTTTACCAGGTAAGCATTGATCTCATCGAACAAAAGTCCTGCATCTTCCGGGAATTTTTTTCTGCCTTCTGCCAGGATTTTTTCAGCTGAGGCATTGTCTTTTAGCTCCAGCTTGGCTTTGTAGAGACCACTGTACACCTCTGGTTTGTTGCTTCCTTTTTTATACAACATTTCGTAGAGGTCAGCCGATTTTTGCGTCATGCCTGCCAAACCAGCTACCACTGCAGAGAAGAACAATTGGTTTTCATACTGCTCAGGTTCGTCCAGAATACTTTTTTTCCCAGCGGCTACTAAGATATCATGTGACTCGAGGGCTGCTGTAAAGGAAGCAAATGATTTCTCATATTTACCTTCCTCGTACTTGCTGACACCGATGTTAATCAAGGATCCCTGTACTTCCGAGATTCCTTTAACCGCTTCGTTTTTTTGGAATTTCTTGGCCTCTACCATGTTATAAGCATTTTTATAACCATCGAATGCCGCCAAAGCATCGTTATCGCCTGTTAATGGCGCTTTTGGATTGATCATGCGTTGAGCTAAATCCCGTTGAAGAAGGGTATTGTAAACATCCCCCTTGGTAATCCAGGCAGCTGGAAGGGCCTTTCCGGAAGGGGTAGAGAGCGCCTCTTCAATTTTTGTTTTTGCCTCCTCTAGTTTGGATGCGTTATTTTGAGGGTCAATGTTGTAGCTAGTGAGTGCTTTTCCGGCACTTTTGGCCAATTTTTCTCCATCTACGTCCTGTGCGGTTGCTACCAAATTCGTCAACAGGAAGGCTGCGAGAACTAAAAGCGTTTGTTTCATGCTCGTTTAAATAATGAATGAAAGGTAAAAGTGTGTTCAAGTTGTTGGTTCCTATTAAATAAAGACGAAAACCTTTATCGATAGTATCCATTCCCCGTTAATGAAAGCCAAATACTTTCAAATAGTATCGCAAAGTTCTGCTTTCAAACGATAAACCGAAGCCTGTTTTGCAATATTTTTGCGGTAAATTTTTGATTTTTATGGAGCAAGAGCTAAAAACGACAAAATTGGGACTAAAATTGCCAACGGACCCGAGGTGGGTGAACTTGGCAGAAATGGATTTAACGGAAATATTATCCGATCACGCTTACTGTGAGCAAAAGGCAGCTACTTCTTGTATTACCTTGATTCAAGCCTACCCTGATCGGCCAGAGTTGGTGGAAGAGCTGGCACCTGTGGTGACCGAGGAGTGGGGGCATTTTCGTTTGGTTTTGGCGGAGTTAAAAAAGCGAAATTTGAAGTTAGGCAGGCAGCGGAAAGACGAGTATGTGAACGAATTACTCAAGTTTCAAAAAAAAGGCTTGTCAAGAGAAGAGGGTTTGCTTGAAAAATTACTTACTTGCGCGCTGATTGAAGCCCGAAGTTGTGAACGCTTTCGCTTGTTGTCGCTTCATTGTGCAGATGTAGAACTTAGAGAGTGGTACCACCGATTTATGGTAGCGGAAGCAGAGCATTATCGAATGTTCATTGAGTTGGCAGAGCGCTATTTTGGAGAAGAGAAAGCGCGGTCAAGGTGGAAAGAATACTTAGTCCACGAAGCCAGTATCATGGAGCATCTTGAACTTCGGGGTGATCGAATGCATTGATGATGAAGAAACAGATAATATACGTACTATTGGCAGGCTTATTTACTTCCTGCACAGCCTACCGGCAGCAACGCGAGCACAATCGCCAACTGGAGGCCGCTCGTTCCATTTTAAAAACCACTCCAGTAGTGGATACTCATATTGATTTTCCCTGGAGTCTGGTGGAACGAAAAGAATGGTTTCAACCGGGTTATACTGGACTCGCGCTGCGCCACCCTGGAGGGGAGTTTGACTTTGAGCGGGCAGTTCAAGGCGGATTACATGGAGCGTTTATGTCCATTTATATCCCGGCTTCCTACCAGAAAAAACCGGGCAGCGCCAAGGCGGTTGCAGATTCACTGATTACTACAATCGATCAAATTGTGCAAGCGCACCCCAACTATTTTAGTTATGGTCGAGTACCTGAGGACGTGCTTACCGCATTTAAGTCCGGGAAAGTAGCCCTTCCCATGGGAATGGAAAATGGAGCACCCATTGAACAACTCGAAGATGTGGAGTATTTTTTCCGTCGGGGCATTCGTTATATTACACTGACACACAGTCGGGATAATCAACTCTGTGATTCTTCCTATGATACATTACAGACCAACGGTGGGTTAAGTACGTTTGGTAAGCAGGTGGTTCGTGAAATGAACCGCTTAGGAGTGATGGTAGACGTAAGCCACTTGTCGGATAAGTCGATTTCCGATGTACTAAGGGTAGCTAACAAGCCCTTATTAGCTTCTCACAGTGCGTGTCGGCATTTTACACCTGGTTTTATCCGGAATTTGCCTGATTCCTTGATTCAAGCAATTGCCAAAACAGGGGGAGTTGTCCAGGTGCCTTTTAGTCATTTCTTTTTGTCCGATACCAGCCGAGCTGAATACAATGCCGCTGAATCGGCGCTTCGTCAGAAAGGCTTGCCGGGACAATCTCCTGAAGCCCGGTATTTTATGCGGAAAGAACTAATGAAAGCGACTACCTCTGCAGCAACGGTAGCTGATCAGATCGATTATATCCGTAAACTAGTAGGAATTGATTATGTGGGAATCGGATCTGATTTTGATGGAGTAGGGCTAGCGCTCCCTCCAGATTTGGCCGATGTTTCCATGTATCCCAACTTAATCGCTGAGCTCCTTAAAAGAGGTTATTCTGAAGGTGACATCCGAAAAATTTGTTCAGAAAATTTGCTCAGGGTCTGGAAAGCAAATGAATAAAAAAAGCCGGAGTAGGGGATTTCTCTACACCGGCTTTTTTTTAAAAGTGGATCAGTCGAATGTTGTCTAGGCGGACAGTGCCCTCTGTTTTTGAAAAGGTTCCATCGTCTTTTTTAGGTAAAGGTACCCTGAAGAACAATCGGTAACTGGGTCGAGGAAGTGAAACCATAAACTCAGTCAAATTGAAGTAAATTTTGTTCCACCCATTGTCTCCAGTTGCGTTGAATAAGTACACATTAATGACCTCTTCAAATTGTGTAGCATCGGCTCCAAGAATGGAAAATGCAAACGGGATATCGCCTTGGTGGTGCATTTCAAGCCAGACCTGCCGACCGCCTGTGTTAGGGAGTGCCACCGATTCAGAAGCAATTTCAATGATTGAGTGTGCGGTATCTACCTTCATTTGAAGGCATTTCCCTGCAAATCCCCCCTCTGTACCAACCGTGAAGGTACTTCCAGGATCGGTGTCCCTGTTTTCGAATATAACAGAGCTCGGCCCATCGAATGTGCTTTCTTCTAGTGGCCATGCATATTTGGCCGCTGGCTCATAACTGGTCCTGGGTTGAATGGTACTGGTCTCTCCTGGAGTTAGTTGTATGGTTTGTACATCGCGTTTCATAAACGGATAAAGTCCGGGAGAGTCCTTTAAGCCATTTACGAGAACACCTGGGAATACTTGCACTGTCACTTCTCCAGAAGCAAGCACCGGGAGTTCAGCTGGCAACTGGAATCCACCCAATATTTCATTGTTGACATAAACCCAACCCACACTGATCTCTTGCCAGGCTGCTCCGCCCTCGGCTTCCACCACAAAAGGTTCGATCCGTAAATAAGCAGGAATTGCCTCAGGTTTATCACATCCTCCAAAAAGGATCACGGCACCTAGAACCGCGCTAATGATACGTGTATTCATCATTTATTTAAGTAAGTTCGTTCACCAAACAATAAGCTGCCGATTCGGACCAGGTTACTTCCACACGCTACTGCTATCTCCCAATCCCCAGACATGCCCATGGAGCGAATAGTAAACCAAGGAGCCTTCTGAAAATAGGCTTGTTTTAAACGTTCAAATAGGGCATTAAGCTGCTCAAACTCAGCTCTGATTTGTGCCGGGTTATCCGAGAAGGAGGCCATCCCCATTACACCACAAATGCGAATCCCTTCCAAAGGTGGTGTTTGTAATAGCTGAATCGCTTCCTCCTCCGTCAGGCCAAACTTAGATTCCTCGACCGCTATGTGAAACTGCAGCAGCACATCGATGGTCCGGTTGTTTTTGAGTGCTTGTTTACTTATTTCTTGAAGTAGCTCAAGGCTATCAACTGAGTGAATCAGGTGGACAAAGGGAGCAATGTATTTGACCTTGTTTTTTTGAAGATGCCCAATGAAATGCCATTTTATATCCTTGGGGAGCGCCTCGTATTTCAAACAAAGTTCTTGTGCCTTGTTTTCCCCAAAATCGCGGATGCCAGCTTCATAAAGCGACATTATGCGCTCCACCGGTTGGGTTTTGGAAACGGCAACTAGGAGTACTTGGAGTGTATCCAGGTGTTTTTTTAGTTCCATTCTGCAAAGATAGGCTGTTTTTTAAAGCATTCCTTCGTCTGCAAAACTAAAATAGCCGCGCTCTGACACAATCAGGTGATCTAGGACAGGAAGCTCAAGCGTTTTCCCAGCTGCGACCAGTTTTTGGGTCAAGGCAATATCGGCTTGGCTTGGTTTCAAGTTGCCGGAAGGGTGGTTGTGCACGGCAATCACACCAGCTGCTTTTCCATCCAGGGCGGTTCGAAAAAAGATGCGGGCATCCACGACGGTTGCTGTCATCCCTCCGCTGCTTATTTTTTTTCGCTCCAGCACCTCATTCGCCTGGTTTAACAGTAGTACCCAAAATTCTTCATGGTAGAGGTCCGCAATCAGTGCTGCAATCGTTTGGTATGCATCTTTACTGCAGGTGATTTTGGGACGCTCCCGAAGGTCAGAAAGTTGTCTTCTTCGTCCCAGCTCCAGGGCAGCTGATACCAAAATGGCTTTTGCCTCCCCGATTCCTTTTATTTTTTTAAAATCCTTGATGGACTGCCTTCCAAGGTCGTGCAGGGAATAATCAACTGTTTTTAATAGACTTTGGGCTACGTGCAGCGCATTGTGTCCCGGGATTCCGGAACCCAGAAGAATGGCAATTATTTCGGCATCGGACAAGGCTGAAATGCCTTTTAATAGCATTTTTTCACGAGGACGGTCCTCCTCGGCGAGTGCGTTTAGGGAAGTCATGGTAGGTTACGGTTACAGGAAAATAGAAGCTCAAATGTACGCTCAGTGATCCAGAATTCCCAAAGGTATTTTAAGGGAAAAATAAATAACTGTACATTTATGGTAAAGCAAATTATTTTTTGAAAAAAAAGTTGTAATTTTGCGGCCGTTTTAAAAAAAATGTTTCTTGAACAATTATTTTGAAAACGACCAGAATACATTTTAAAAATTTTACCAACTGAATTCATTTTTGGTTTTATCCAAATAAATAACTTGTCTGTAAAAAGTTGCCCGATAGGGTATTAATGTATGAATATAAATATCAGAAACATCGCCATCATCGCCCACGTTGACCACGGTAAAACTACCTTGGTGGATAAAATGATCCTTGCAGCCAAGGTGTTCAAGGAGCATGAGATCACTGGTGAGCTAATGTTGGACAATAATGACCTCGAGCGGGAGCGCGGGATTACTATTACATCCAAAAACGTGTCAATTGAGTACAAGGGACATAAGATTAATATCATTGACACCCCAGGTCACGCCGATTTTGGGGGTGAAGTAGAGCGGGTGCTCAATATGGCTGACGGAGTTCTACTTCTAGTAGATGCCTTCGAAGGTCCTATGCCTCAAACGCGTTTCGTACTCCAAAAGGCCCTTCAAATGGGTAAAAAGGCGGTTGTGGTCATCAATAAAGTAGATAAACCAAACTGCAATCCGGACTGGGCGCATGAGCAAGTATTTGACTTGATGTGTGCATTGGATGCAACGGAGGAACAGTTGGACTTTCCAGTTGTTTACGGTTCGGCTAAAAACGGTTGGATGTCGCATGACTGGAAAGCACAAACGGAGGATATCACTATATTATTGGATGATATCATCAAACATATCCCTGAACCAAAAGTTAGTGATGGAACCGTTCAAATGCTAGTGACCTCCTTGGACTACTCCAACTTTATTGGACGTATTGCGATTGGACGTTTGACTAGGGGAGTGCTGAAAGCAGGTCAATCGGTATCATTGGTGAAGCGCGACGGTACCGCTCAGCGCCACCGCATCAAGCAACTATATGTATTTTCTGGTCTAGGAAAGAAGGAAACCACAGAGGTGCACGCAGGTGACATTTGTGCCGTTGTTGGGGTGGATGGCTTTGAAATCGGTGATACCATTGCTGATGCAGAAAATCCAGAGGCGCTTCCAACGATTGCAGTGGATGAACCTACCATGAGCATGATGTTCACCATCAACGACTCTCCTTTTTTTGGTCAAGAAGGAAAGTTTGTTACCAGCCGTCACGTTCGGGAACGCTTGGAAAAAGAGCTTGAAAAAAACTTGGCAATGCGAATGAAAGAAACGAATTCCGCCGATTCTTTCTTTGTCTTTGGACGAGGTGTTTTGCACCTCAGCGTTTTGATTGAAACCATGCGACGTGAAGGGTATGAGCTTCAGATTGGTCAACCCCGCGTAATTCTAAAAGAGATCAACGGTCAAAAACACGAACCGGTCGAAGAATTGACCATTGATGTTCCAGAGGAAAACAGTGGAAAGTGTATTGAAATGGTAACCCGCCGCCGGGGTCAAATGAAGAGTATGGAACCCAAAGGCGATCGCTTTATCCTTCGCTTTGATATCCCTTCTCGTGGTATTATTGGCTTGCGTTCTAATATCTTGACAGCAACCCAAGGAGAAGCGATTATGACCCACCGATTCACAGGCTATGAGCCTTGGAAAGGAGATATCCCGGGTCGTCAGAATGGTTCTTTGATTGTGATGGAGACGGGTACAGCAATTGCCTACTCCTTAGATAACCTTCAAGACCGCGGCGTTTTCTTCGTAGAGCCAGGGGAGGAAGTGTACGAAGGTCAGGTGATTGGCGAGAATAACCGCCCGGGCGACTTGGTGGTGAATGTGACCAAAACCAAAAAGCTTACTAACATGCGTGCCTCCGGTTCCGATGATAAAGCTAGTTTGCCCCCTCCTCGCAAATTTACCTTGGAAGAAGCGTTGGAATACATCCAGGAAGATGAGTATGTGGAAGTCACACCAAAGAATATTCGTCTCCGTAAGATCTATTTGAAGGATTTTGAGCGTAAAAAGGCAGGAAAAGACTTTTCAATGGCGTAATTAAGGTGTTTAGTAGAAGATACCTGATTTTTGAACCATTTATTTTGTTTTTCGTTCCAAAAGAAAAGTTACTTTTGCACCTAACTTATGAGCTCTCGTACTAAATTATCCAACTTTAACTATAACTTGCCAAAAGAGCTGATCGCTCAATATCCTTCCATGGAGCGCGATCAGTGTCGATTACTGGTAGTTCATCGGGACACTGGCAAGATTGAACACCGATTGTTTCGGGACATCCTCAGTTACTTTACAGAGGATGATGTCATCATCTTCAATAATACCAAGGTTTTTCCAGCCCGTTTGTACGGTCAAAAGGAAAAAACAGATGCAAAAATTGAGGTGTTCCTGCTTCGGGAGCTGAATAAGGAGGCCAGACTCTGGGATGTGCTCGTGGATCCTGCTCGTAAAATTCGGGTTGGAAATAAGCTCTATTTCACCGACGAACATGGAAACGATATTCTGGTGGCAGAAGTGGTGGATAATACCACCAGTCGTGGCCGAACAATCCGTTTTATGTACGATGGAAGTGAGGAGGATTTTCAGAAAGACCTAGCGCTTTTGGGAAATACGCCTTTACCACGGTACATTGAGCGGGCACCAGAAGCCTTAGACCGGGAATATTACCAGACCGTGTATGCTAAAGAAGTTGGGGCCGTTGCAGCACCCACTGCAGGCCTTCATTTTAGCAAGGAGCTGATGAAGCGCTTGGAAATTCGTGGGGTGAACTTCGCTGAAATTACACTTCACATCGGTCTAGGTACTTTCCGGACCATCGAGGTGGAAGACTTGAGCAAGCATAAAATGGAAGCGGAGTACTTCAAAATTCCCGTAGATGCTGCAGAAGCGGTAAACAAAGCCTTGGCCAACAAAAAGAAAGTATGTGCAGTGGGATCCACCGTCGTACGAGCTATTGAAACTTCCGTATCTGCTGAACAATTAATGAAGCCGGTAGAAGGTTGGACCAATAAATTTATTTACCCGCCGTACGATTTCAACATTCCAAATTGCATGATTACGAATTTTCACCAGCCAAAGTCCAGTGTGTTAATTTTGGTGGCAGCTTTTGGTGGTACAGAATTGGTTATGCACGCATACAACGAGGCTCTGAAAGAAAAATACAATTTCTTGAGTTACGGAGATGCCATGTTGATCCTCTAATCTCGGGAAATTTTTTGAAACAAGAATAAAAACACAACGTTGAAGGACAGTGTATTTTTTGCTGTCGTTTATTTTTCGGGCAATGTTATTTGGTGAATTTTTAAAATCACTCTACCTTGCCCCGATAAATGAATGAAATCAATAATTATCACTGACTTGCTTAATTATTAAAAATAAAAGGTAGTCTTATATGTATTGGACGCTCGAACTTGCCGGTTATTTAGAAGAAGCACCTTGGCCGGCCACCAAAGAAGAACTAATTGATTACGCTATCCGTTCAGGATCTCCAGCAGAGGTAATTGACAACCTGGAGGAGCTGGAAGATGATGGTGAATTATATGAAAGTATTGAGGACATCTGGCCGGATTATCCCCGACATGATGACTTCTTTTTTAATGAGGACGAATATTAATCGTCCCTTCGTATGAAGCTTTTTGGGCTGCCTTTCTCGAAGAGGCAGCCTTTTTTATTCCTCTATTTGAATTAAGGCCGTCCAGACACTTAACATTCCGTTCTCTAGTCGGGTCCAAATGGGTCGAACCATTCCTTGGTGTGCGGAGATATGGTTATAATCCCCAAAAAATGTTTTTTCCTCTGGTTCAAACGGCGATGCACTTATTCTTCTATTCTCATAGGTTTGCCCACCATCTTTGCTAACTGCCAGCCAAACATCTGTTTTATGGTCTGAGTAGGCTCTCCGGTCATAAAACACGCAATACACATATCCGGTCGCTTGATCGATGGTCATGGATGAAAAAAACTGCTCTCGTTCTGTGGCGTCATCGTTTACGCGCACGGGGGCACTCCAGGTTTTTCCTTGGTCTCGACTGTAGGCGGTGAAAACGTCTGGGTTATGGGTTCCATTGCGTTGGTCGGTCCAATTCACATAAATGGTTCCGCGATAGGGGCCATTAGAACGGTCGCAATCGGTAAATGGTAAGCCATTGCATCGAGACACTTTTTTGACGTCGTATGACCAGCCTCCAGGTTGATCAGCGACGATTCCATCTTCTTCCAGCCAGGTTTTTCCACCATCCACCGATTTATCAAACCAGATTTTTGAATTCCAGGACCAGGCCACATAAATGGTTCCATCGGGACCGACAGCAGGGACTGCTCCCTCCACAGTTTCATCTTCATCAAGGCAATCACCGTCAAATTGGTTGATTTTTCGTACCTCGGTCCAGCTTTTTCCGGCATCGGTGCTTTTGGCAAAAAGGATCCGGCTTTTGTCCTGTGCGGTATTTTTACTGTTATAGAGGTCGAATTCTGTCCAAGTGCAATACAGGTGCCCAGTAGAAGGATCAACCGCTAGCCATTGTTTGTCTTGATCCTTGGGGTGATTTTCTCCACAAAAGGAACCATTATCGTATGTTTTTCCTCCATCGGTGCTTTTCTGAATGACGATTCGATCCAACAATTTCGGGCTGCTCCAGCCTTTTCCCTCTGGATCACTCAAATGAGCAAAATAGAAATGCCCTTTCTGGTCGGCAATCAGCACTGGATCCCCAAAGACCCCATTACTGGATACAAGCGTGCTCGTTTTCCAGGTCTTGCCACCATCTTCACTCCAATGGTAATTGTTCAATACCGATCCTGCGGCGATGGAAAGAGGGTTAGTGGGGTTGATACAAATAGTAGGTTCACAAGGCCCAATCCGATCGCCTGCTTTGGCAGCGTGGATTTGTATGTTTTTGTAGCGTGCCGGAGGGGTCTGCAGTCCCGATTTTAGGAAGGAACAGGCGCTAAGAAGAAGGGTGCTCAGCAGTGTCAGAAAAAGGTGCTTCATACGACTCTGGAATAAGATTAGAAATGGTAAGGAAAAGGAAAATCATGATTTCCTCTCCGGAGTTAACGACCTGGATAGGGGAGTGAAGGTACTAAAAAAATCGAGGGAGGTAGAATAATTTTTGTTTTTGAAAAGGGGTATTCGCATATAATGTATCAACTTTGCGCTCCCTTTTCCATAAGGTGAAAGGGGAGCTTAAAAAGGTGACCACAGTTTATTTAAAAAAAGGAAAGGAAGAACCCGTTAAAAGAAAACATCCTTGGGTGTTTTCTGGGGCAATCCACCACCTGGAGAAGGAGGTTAAGGATGGAGAATTGGTACAAGTAGCTGATAGCAAGGGCAATTTCCTTGGCTCAGGGCACTTTCATCATGGAAGTATCGCCGTTCGGTTGTTGAGTTTCGAGGAGTCCTTGAACCCAATGGAAGCCCCTTTCTGGGAGGCTCGTTTGCAAAACGCAAAACAGGTACGTTCAGCTTGTGGTATTCCTAAACCAGGAGAGACCACTGCTTACCGGTTGATTCATGGGGAGGGAGATGGACTTTCAGGTCTTGTAATTGACATATATGGTTCTACGGCCGTGGTACAATGCCACTCGATTGGTATGCACCTTCAAGTGGGATTAATTCGGGATGCTTTAGTCCAGGTCTTTGGTAGTGCGTTGACCCAAATTTACGATAAAAGCGTGGAGTCCTTGCCGGGTAATTATGCCAAAACGATCCAAAACGGTGTGATTTGGAGTACTGGTGACTCTGTGGAATCCGCTGTAGTGCTAGAGAACGGGGTGCGTTTCAAGGTAGATTGGGTAACAGGTCAAAAAACAGGCTTTTTTTTAGATCAACGTGACAACCGGCAGCTATTAGCTTCCTATGTATCCGGGAAAACCGTTTTAAATACCTTTTGCTACTCGGGTGGTTTTTCTTGTTATGCCTTGATGGCTGGGGCGAAGTTGGTTCACTCTGTAGATGTTTCTGCCAGAGCGATGGAACTTACAGCCGAAAATGTTGAGTTAAATACGCCTTTTACCGGGGTGCATGAAGGGTTTACAGCTGATGTCCCCTTGTTTCTGAAAAATACCGATCAAAAATATGAGGTAATCGTAGTGGATCCGCCTGCTTTTGCAAAGTCGATGGATAAGCGACACAACGCAGTTCAAGGGTATAAACGACTTAACATCGCTGCGCTTCAAAAAGTAGAGCCCGGTGGTATCTTGTTTACATTCTCTTGTTCGCAAGTAATTGACCGGGAGTTGTTTTACAATACTATTGCGGCCGCAGCTATCGAAGCGGGTAGGAATGTACGGGTGCTCCATCACCTCACACAAGGCCCCGATCATCCAGTCAGTATGTTTCACCCGGAAGGGGCTTACCTAAAGGGTTTGGTGCTACATGTTGGCTAACGGGCAAAAGCGATCCCGTTGGTTGCCTCCACCCCAATTATTTCTGGGACTTTGCTCTTTATTGCTTCATTAATACCTGCTTTAAGTGTCATCTCTGACATAGAGCAGGTTTCACACATCCCGACCCAACGAATCAAGACCCGCTTATCATTCGTGATTTCTACTAGTTCTACATTCCCACCATCTACTATTAAATGAGGGCGGATGGTTTCTAATGCTGCTTCTACCCGTTCCTTTAATTCTTGTTTAATCTGATTATTCATGGTGCAAAGGTAAATACATTCCGACAATTTGGATAAAACCGCGGTTTTTAATGGAAATTTACTTCTAGATCATAGAAAGATAAACGAGAGCTATGCTACTCGGTGGCTAGAATAAACCACTGTCCCTTAAAAGGCTTGTGCTTAATCATTGGATTCCTTCTTTCAGGAGTTCATTAAAGGTGCTTTTGAATTTTTTTACCTTCGGTGAAATAATAAAAGAGCAATAGGGTTGATAAGGATTGGATTTGTAATAGTTTTGATGGTAAGCTTCTGCTTTGAAAAACTGTACAAAGGGGACTAATTCCGTAACCACGGGCTTGCCGATGGATTTCTCCACTTGTTGAATCGCAGCTTTAGCTTCCACCTCCTGCTGGTTGGTATGGTATAAAATAATAGAACGGTATTGCGTTCCAATATCATTTCCTTGCCGATTTAGGGTGGTGGGATCGTGTACTTCAAAGAACACCTTTAGCAAGGTGGCATACGACAAAATGGAGGGGTCAAATTCTACTTGAATGACTTCTGCATGCCCTGTAGTCTCAGCACATACCTGCTGGTACGTAGGATTTGGGATAACCCCTCCAGCATAGCCACTTTCTACTCGTTTGACCCCTTTCAGATCCTGAAATAGGGTTTCAATACACCAAAAGCATCCACCTCCAAAAGTTGCGACTTCTACCATAATTGTGTTGCGAAATCAAGAATTCAAATGAATGGATGACTCCGAATTTGAGTTTCGATAAAGTTGATAACTATTTTCTCCCGGAAAATAGTTTAAATACATCTGTAGTGCTTTCCATTTAGCCTGGTCCAACTCATAACTGATGTTGTTTTGATAGTACGAGTGCAAATCAAAATTAGGGATTGTTGGTAAAATTTTCATGAGCTCTGGAAGGTGCTCCAGTCCCATTCGAAGTGCTTCATTGAATTGACGAGTAAAATCTTCTTTAATTGGTTTGACACTAATCCATGCAGCAAACACAAATGGTAAACTTGTCCAAGTAGTCCAGGCAGTTCCCAAATCATAAACGTAAGGAAATTTTTGGTCTAACCCAATGGTCCGATCACCGATCAATAACCCTGCTGTATCCCCTTTTATCTCTTGTTCAAATCCAGGACTGGCTGGTACTAGTTCAGGCGTTAGTTTCCAATAGTGCTCCAACAAAATACGGGTTAACATTACCGAGGTTCTGGAGTGGAAATCCAAAAAAACACGCCGAATTTCCGTTAATGGTTTTTCAGAGTACAAACAAACCGTTTTAACCTCCCCATTCGCACCTATACAATAATCTGAAACCAAGTAGGCTTGAGGGAGTTCCGGAATAATGGCAACAGGCGTCAAGGCTATATCTACACTTCCATCCAACAGTTTTTGAGCACAAACTGAGGGGATATCCAAGCTAAGCTCTATGTAATCCGATAAACTACTTTTATAAAGCCCGTAGATAAACGGTTTGGTATTTAGATAGCTGACTGCAGACAAGCGCATGAAAGAGGGTGGATTTGAATCTTAATCTAAACAGGCGACGGAAGGAATGGTTGAACCTTTCTTCCTTATGAACGCAATTGTTTGGTCATTTTTCTATGGGGAATACCGACTTCTTCGAATGGCTCCCCTTCACAGTTATATCCAAGTTGGAGATAAAATGGCACTGCTGTAGCTCGTGCATTTAGAACAATGGTTTGAAAGCCTTTTTCAATGGCAAACAATTCCGAAAAACGTACCAGATCAGATCCAATTCCTTGGCCTTGTACGGATTTATTTACAGCCACTTGTCTCATTTTAAGTTGCGTCTGGTCCTCAACCGGTGTGAGGATCAAGCAGCCCAGTAAATCTCCCTTTGTGTCAAAATAACCAACGTGCCAATCGTTTTTTTCTTTCTCTAAAAATTCTTCTGAAAAAGTTAGTCCCAAAGGCTTTCGGAGAATTTCCAGACGAAGCTCTATTGCCTTTTGGTGTGTTTCTGTACCAAACTGAAATGTTCTTACTGTTCCTTTTTCCATGTTGAGTTTGGAAACCTATCTAATTTATGAACGAGCCGGCAAAGCAACTGCTGTTTCTTTTGTTTGCCGGCTGTTTAATGGGAAAATTTAGTAAGGCTTATTCTTTGGGGGCAAATTGAGAGAATATATCGTCGCTGTTCTGAAAATCCTTGTTTCCCTGATTGAGTTTTACAACATCAGCAAAAGCAGCATAAATCATCGTTCGGCTGACTGGGTAGGTGTACAGCGCCCCTACACCACATAAAAAGAAGCCAAGAATAAAGAGCAGCCCAGCAAACAACAGTAGTCCCAATACAGAGAAGAAGTTTTTTTGGGCTAAAAGCCGGCTTGTTTCTAGGGCCTGCCAGCCTTTAATTCCATAGAACCATGTTAATAAAGGGGCCCATAAATAGGCCACCATCAGGTAGATAACAGGGATAGAAGTAACCAGACCTGCTAGTCCTATCCGCTCTGTATCCAACTCTTTTAACATCTCCAATGCTTCTGGACCCTTTAGGGCTTCAAAGTCAAGACCCGCTTCCATAAGCAAATAAAAACCGGGTATGGAGGCAATTAGAATAACCAGGGCTGCCAGAAGACTGGTGATAAACAGATCCGCCCATTTTTTGAATCCTTCAAAGAATTGACCTAGTTCGACCATCTTATTTCGATCCAGTAGATGCGCACCATTGTTTAATCCTGCCAGCATCGGTGCAGAAACAGCAGATTGTACCACTTGCCCTAGTAATTGTTGAAGGACAAATCCTGCCAATCCTGTTACAAGCGTGAGCGCTCCCCCAATCAAGCCCACCAAAAAAGAAGAGGTGATGGTCATAATAGCAAACAAAAGGCTGGCTACTATAAATAAACCAGCATTTTTGTGAACAATCGCAAATCCTCTTTGAACATAAAGGTTAAATTGAAAGGTGTACCCTTCGTGAATGGCTCGGTTAATGTTTGAAAAAGGCTCCATTATAATTCAATATTGAAAAGTAGATAATTTGTAGATGAGCTGGCTTTTAACTAGGAAAATGCTAAAAACTTGCGCTAAGGTTTAAAAAAAAATCAATATTTCTTCCTTTTTTTCTACGTTTGTAGGATAAAAATAGTCGGATGATAGAAGAACAATACCAAGATCCTACAGAGTCGGTAGCGGGTTCAGTTAAAAGGAACGCTCGACAGCTTGAAATTACCCCTTTAATAAGCTCTATTTGGAAGGAGATTGCCAGTTGGCTGTTATTTTGGTCTGCCAGTTGGGCATTTATTGTACTGGTAACCCTACTAGGATTATGGTATGCTTCAGAAACCTATTTTGGAGTTAGTTTGCGGATGTGGCTTACTTTTGGAATAGTGCTTTCCATTTTAGCTGGAGTCTCCATTTTATTTTGGCAGGCATCCAAACGAATTCGTTCGGGTTTGGAGCAGCGGGAATCTGTTCATTTAGAGCAGGGTTTTCAGTCTTTAGGAAAAGCTTATCAGTTGGCAGTTTATGGGGTTGTTTTTGGAGTTACAGTTTACCTATTGGCTGCAATTTGGATGTACACTTATGTCGCATTAGCGGATTGACCCACTTATGTACAACGAACATTTAGAAGATGATTTTACCATCAGCCCTGCTATGGAGCGGGCTTGGACTCAATTGAGCCATTGGCTCTTTGCCAGCGGCATTCTCAGTATGCTTGCAGTGGGTGCTTCTGCATTTTACTACCTGGCAAGTTTGATCACCTACTATCGATTGCAACAGTACTCTTTTCTCTTATCAGATGCAGACCAGTCTAGCCTGTATGCGATTTTCAGCTTCCTTGGACTGGTGGCTGTAATTGCAGGGGTGACGGGAAATGTATTTCTTTTCAAGTTCAGTAGAACTATTCGAGCTGCATTGATTTTGAAGGATCAAGCTGAGTTGGAGTCGGCCTGGATTTACCTAAAGAAACACTACCGGGTTACGGGTGGTTTGATGATTGGGTATTGGGTGTTGATTGCAGTTCTCTTATTCGTTAGCAATTATTTTTTTCGCTTGTGATTGCTGGCTACTCCTCGTTTTTAGAAGGAGGTTGGAAATACCCAGTGGTATTTTGATGCCAAAAAAGCGCCCGTTGCATCGCTTCGATCTCTGCTTGAATTCTGGCTTGCTCTTCTTCCCAGCGCTGACGCTTGGTTTTTTCAAATGCATCTCTTGGAAGGAAGGATTGAATAGGGCGCTCGTCTTCGTTGGTGTAATGGGGTCTTCTCACCAGGTCGGCCTCTTCCAATACCCCTTTAAAGACGTACGCACCGAGCACTCCAATTAGACTTCCAAGTAAGTGACTTTCCCAAGATATGCCGGGTTGATCAGGCAAAATTCCTGCGAACATCCCACTGTAAAAAAAGAGCACCACCAAGGCCAAAATAATGGAACGAGCACTTCTCCTAAAAATACCGTTCCAGAAAATAAAGGCAACTAACCCATAAACTACACCACTCGCACCTATATGAGTAACAGGCCGAGCAAATAACCAAACCGCCAACCCAGTTCCCAGGTAAATGAACAGAAAGGCGCGCGAGGCGACACGAGGGTAAAAATAAAAAGTTAAAGCACTTAGAACAAACAGCGGTAAGGTGTTGGAGATTAAGTGCATCCAACTTCCATGTACCAGCGGGCTAAACAAAATACCCCTCAATCCGTAAATACTCCTTGGGAAAACCCCATAATCTCCTGGATCTACCCTCAGTATTAATGAAAGCAGGTGAACTAGCCATATTAACATTACAGCTGCTAACGGAAACTTGAGGCTCTCAGAGAAATGCCGCTTGGTCAGTTGCAAACTATCGCTTTCTGAATCAATTATATGCTGCATGAGGAATAAGGTTAAGGGTTAACAAAAAGCACCAAAGACAGACCTGGGTACCCACCCTGGCTACTAGCCTTGAACCGAATTGTCAAGTCGTCGCTCACGTCAAAGGAGGCTAAATGAGCGTCGACAAATGCATCTGTGACAGATAACAAATATCCTAAACCCAAAATCAGCGAGCTTTGTTCCAGGTTTTTTCGGGCGTTATCCCGGTTTGCCTTCATCGTTACTCGATCTTGCAACTGAAGTCTGGGGTCTTCAACAATCGTCGCAGGATCCCCATCTACGAGGTTTTTGTAACTGGTTTTATACAGTCGATAGGTATTAATGTTATTGATTTCTACCCAAGTAAGAGCGCCGAGTCCTGCATAAACAATCGGAATTTTCCACCATTTTCGATTGTAGGCTTGTCCTGAACCTGGAATAACCAGGGAAAAAAGAGCCGCTTTTTTAGGGTTGGGATAATCGGAAGACAGAAAACGGCCAACCCTTCCTTTTTTCGATAATTCTCCAGCCGTATCACTGTCTAATGCCACTGGATTTATTGTATCAATCTTGGTGGAATCCAGCAAGTTACTCTCATTTGCAGGATCGATACCTTGAGAATGCAAATTGCCAGTAAAACTGAAGTAAAAAGTAAAAAAAACGAGGTATTTGAAAATTCTCATAATTGGTCTAGAATGGATAGCCAACTGCCACATTAAAGTTGGTGAGGGATCTCCAATTGGTGTCTTTATTGAATTGTACCCAATAGGATTGGGTGTCTTCTCGAAGGTAAGGGTATCTCAGTTTTAGACCTACATCAAATCTTAATACAGAGTACCCAAAGTCAAACCGGAGGCCTGCTCCACTACCCAGGGCAAAATTCTGGTAAGAATTCCAAGTCAAATTGCTATTCGGGCGATTATCATCCGGTGAGATGGACCAGATATTTCCCCCATCTAAAAATATAGCTCCCTTAAACCACCAGAATACCGGAAATCGGATTTCCGAAAGAAACTCGAATTTGAAATCAGAGGCTTGGTAATACGTCGTAGTGGTCAAACTTTTGGGGTCAAAATACCCGCCAGGACCCAATTCCCGAATTCGCCACGCCCGCATACTGGAAGGTCCCCCTACATAAAATTGTTTAACGTAAGGAGGGGCATCCGAATACCCAAATGGCTTAATGATACTGGAATTGACTCGGATCCCTGCAAAAATCTCTTTTGTAAAATTGCGAGAAAACGAGCCTGTCATCTCCAGACGTACATAATGTGCAAAATTGAGGTTTAATCTTGATAAATCCCATTCCTCCTTTCCCAAGATCCGATTCAGCGCGTACACTTCTGCTCCCGAAATATCAGTATTGAATTGAAAGCCCCAGCGTTGTCCCTTTTTATCCGTGCTGGTGTACGTCGAATATGAAAATGCACGAAGTAAAAAGCCAGTAAATAATTGGTTGGAAAAACTTAAGCACAAGAATGGATTGGTTTCACAAATCGATTGGATAGAATCGTCCAGCGTTGGTTGAAGCAATTCAATGGCCAAATGGTTCAACTTGTAGGAGTGCTGACCGCTGGTGGGCATATCATACCCAAACGAGATATTGAAGAGGTTATACTGGTAGAAATTATTTAGCTTAAGGTAGTCGTAGGTCAGGTTAAATCGAGCTCGTCCTTCGTCCTTCAGCCGTTGGTACATTTGGGCAGGAACTAGTTTTTTCCCTTTGAGCTGAATTCGACTGAGGGTTTTCCAGTACCCAAAATAATCAAAAAACCGTGGAAGAATTAGGTCGTTTTGGAATTTTATCTCCTGTGAAAAGATCGGGTTATCAACGTTGTTTACATCAAACTCTACGTTTCCACTCAGATTGGTCGACAGTAACTCGGCTCCATGAAATAGGTTTCGATGTTTGAAATACGCATTGACCGATCCACCAATTAAACCGGTTACGGAAGAAGTAGAGTAGTTGAAGTCCGGATCCATCCCAATCGAGATACGGTCGGCCGGCGCAAAAGAAACATTGATATTGATGGTGTCTTTTCGAAGGGTGTCTTCTTGAGGCCGGACGGAGACAAACCGAAAAGCGCCCATGGTGCTAATGTTTTTATTGGTATTTTCCAATTCAGAAAGTCGATACAGCTGACCGGGCCGCGCTTTAATTGCTCGATCTAATTGTCGAGGTCGGACAAAAAACTTAGGTTCGTTCGAGAAGTACCGGATTCCGTTGATGGTAGTATCGTTTCGGATGGAGCTTAGATCAGGAACGAGGCTGGAAAAAACGGTTACATTTCCAATATGAAATTGTTGGTGGTTGGTGGAATCAGTGGGTGTAAGCACCTGGACCGAAACATTGACCTTGGTGCCTGTGCTATCCCCGTTGAATTCTACGTATGCTGGCACAAAAAGGGCATAACCTGAGTTGCGAAGAAGTGCGGTGATCCGCGCTTTTTCTGCCTCAAAGGAGCGAATATCCACTGCGCTGCCTGGTTTGATGAGTGCCTGGTCCGACTCTTTCTCGAGTATGCTTTGTACCAACGTATCTTTACAACGGTATTCCAGCTGATGAACGGTGTACAGAGGCCCAAGCTGTAGCAGGTATTGAACTTTGATCTTTTTATTGCCCTTATTGCGGGTCGTAAAGCTGCATTTCGCATCAAAGTAACCTCGTTGACGCATGAAATTCTGGAAATTTTCAGCGGTTAAACGAGCAAGGTCTGGATTGTACAACACTGGGGGTTCAGCAACCTTTTTAAAAATCCACTTCTGTAACGTATTGCTTGTATCTTTGCTCCAGTAGTACGCGTTTAGATTCATCCGCAAACCCCAGAGGGAGGTATTGGTAGGTTGTTTGAACAGGCCGGATGTTTCATATCCAAGACTGGTTCGTTCACTGAGTGAAATCCGATTTTCTGCCTTAAACTCTACTGCATTTTTAATCAGCAGTCGTTCCCCTTTGTCAGAATCCAGATGCTTCGTAACATTGCAACTGATTAGCAGCAGGCTGAATAGCAAACAACTAAACAGCCGCTTCATTGATTCATTTCC
>JBKDAM010000086.1:0-15333 GCA_046316495.1 Chitinophagales bacterium | reverse complement strand
TTTATTTTCTGAGTTGTTTTTTCTTTGAATCAAAAGGGCTGAATGAAGCGCAGGCGTAGCCGAAGCGGAATGAAGCCCTTTTGATGGCTGATTTGCTTTTCGATATTGCACCGGTGGTAACCCACCCAACGAGTCGTGTGGCCTCTGGTAATTATAATCCTTCATCCAAATTTGGGTTTGTTCGCGAACATCTTCTAAATTTTCAAATAGGTAAGCATTTAGGACGCCCTGACGATAAGAACGATTAAATCGCTCAATAAATGCATTTTGTGTAGGTTTTCCAGGTTGTATGTATTTGAATTCTATGCCTTGAGATGAGCTCCACTCTTTCGTTAGGTTTGCTATGAGTTCTGGTCCAATGTCCATCCGTATTTTTTTAGGTTTGCCATATCTGGCAACCAGGTGATTTAGCACCCAGATCATTCGGCTACTTTTTATTGAATAGTCCGACTCAATAAATAAGATCTCCCTGTTGTAATCATCAATTACGTTAAAAGTTCGGAATTTCCTTCCGTTATTTAGCACATCATGCATAAAATCGATGCTCCATGTGTGTGTAAAACACGTTGGAACGGTAAGGGGTTCCTTTACTCGTTCTGGGAGACGTTTTTTAACCTTGCGCCTCAATGGAAGCCCCATCTGCTTGTAAACTCGATGCAAGCGTTTGTGGTTAACTTGCTCTCCTTTATTTCGAAGCCGAAAGTAGCTCTTCCAAAAACCTTCTCTTGGATGATCCGTAGCTAACCTTTGCAGTTGATCAATAAGAGTAGAATCGTCCTTCTTTGAGCTGTACATCCAACTACTCCTGCTCATTCCGAGCACTCGGCACGCCCTGCTTATGCCAGATTTCTGATCGGTCTGAAGCTCCTCAACGATTCCTCGCTTCTCGCAGGGCTTTAGAGCTTTTTTTCGATAATGTATTTAGCAAGCTCTAAATCCAACGCTAAATTGGCGTACATCTTTTTTAAGCGCGCATTTTCTTCTTCTAATTCCTTAATCCGCTTAAGCTCTCTAGCTTCTAAGCCGCCATATTTTTTACGCCATTGATAAAAGGTTTGCCTGGAAACACCGTACTCACGTGTAATTTCCTCTAAACTCTTCCCTTGGTCAAAGGCTTTTAACACTCCCGCAATTTGTGTCGGGCTAAATCTTGATTTCTTCATCTTTTTTACGTTGTAAAGTTATTCTTTTTTCTACTTTAAAAACGTGCTATTTTTGGGGGAGCTTACACAACGACCTAATTGGGTACTAGCGCTTTTTTTATTACTATTTGGGAAGTAGAGTAAAGCAAGTTCGCAATACCCATAAGATCGTATGATAAATTCTTTTTCCATTCCGTTTTCGTTCGTAAGTGTTCACAAAAAAGCCCCGGTGTTCCCAGGGCTTCGTTTTAGTTAGCTAGTGTTAATCGTGTTCCTAATTTTCGAGAGAGAAGCTCCATGTCCTCACCGACCTTTTGATCAACAATTCGGGCGTAGTGCTGTGTGCTGTTAATGTTTTTGTGGCCAAGCATTTTGCTCACTGTCTCAATGGGGACGCCATTCATCATCGTTACTGTGGTGGCGAAGGTGTGTCGAGCCACATGGAAGGACAATGACTTCCCAATTCCGCATAGGTCAGCCAGCTCTTTCAGGTAGGCATTGATTTTCTGATTGCTGAGCATGGGTATTACTGTGTCCTCCGGTTCCAAGGCTTCTAGGATACAATACTTGCGAATGATCTCCATGGGGATATTCAGCAAAGGGATATTAGCTCGGCCTCCGGTCTTTTGCCTGCGTGTGCGAATCCAATAGCCACCTTCATTGTGTTCAATCTCGCTTCGCTTGAGCTTTTTTACATCGATGTAAGCAAGCCCTGTAAAACAAGAGAATACAAAGAAATCACGCACCCGGTTGAGGCGGTCAAAAGGGGAGTTGAATTCCATGAGCCTTTTCAACTCAGCTTCGGTGAGGTAAGGTCGATCAACCTCTTTCATGCTAAGGCTGATGCCGGCAAAGGGATCCTTTAGCAACCAGCCATGACGGATAGCCAGGCAGGTAATCCGTTTTAAGTTCTGTAAAAACTTGGTTGCGGTGTTGTAGTTGCATCCCATTTCTGTTTTCAGGTACATGGAATACTGTGTGATCATGTAGTGGTCAATCGCCTTCAGCGAAACATCGTCCGTCTTGTAATACTTCAAAAGGAAATTCCGCATGTGGTTTTTTGCGGTGTTGTACTTCTGGTAGGTGGCATAGGTAGTTTCTTTACCGATGAGCTTTTTCAAGCTCTCCACATGTTCTTCCCAGCTCTCGATGAGCAACCTGGTTTTGGCCGTGTTGGTTCCTAGGATAGCATCCCGAAGATCAGATGCCAGCACTTCCTCTTTGACGGAAAGGAGCTCATTGTGCTTTTTGTGAGCACGGACTTTGACGGCATCAATGTAATCATTGAAAATCCTGGCTTCTTATGTTCTTCCCTTCATTTAATACCGGGCAGCATCCCAGCGATCGGGGTCGATGAAGCGTTTCAATCTGAGGGATACTTTATCCCCGTTAATGTTGATGCGAAGCATCTCGGGGCATTCCCCGTTTTTCTTTTCTTTAGACCGGTTGATGTAGAAAACCAGACTAAATGTTGTTTTTGACGGCATAAGGCGCAATTAGAATAATTGAGCCCCCCATTTTGATTGCAAATTTACTTCACCTCTTTGGCTAAAACAAGGTTACTTCTTTGATTCTCAGTTCTATTATGTTCGCAAGTGTTCGCGCACTTGTTACCCCTTTTTGATTTTTGAAAAGGGGTCACCAGAAGGAAACCCAGTTGGCGGTCAAAAGCGAACATTTGCGAAATTTCAAAGAATAAAAAAAGTGTGTAAATCAAGGACTTACACACTTTAGAACAGTTGCGAACTGTACTCAGCGGAGAGACGGGGATTCGAACCCCGGATACGCTTTTGACGTATACACACTTTCCAGGCGTGCTCCTTAAACCACTCGGACATCTCTCCTTGTAAGGGCCGCAAAGTTACGCGTTTTTTTGATTTACCACCAAAGTGTTCGGTTTTTTTTCTTTAACGCTCAAAGGCCGCATCGAATCTTGATGTTACACAGCCAATCTCAATCGCAAGTCGCCTCTTTTTCAACTTCTCCACTTGCCGCTATCCCGAAATGGCGTATTTTTGTATCCGCGATGCCACCTTTTATTACAATTAAAACACTCCGATATGCCTTCATCTTGGCACTGTGTTTCGGAGCGGCTCTTTGTATTTCAGCCACCTTGGGCTGGTTGGGACCACCTTGCTCCATCCAAAACGCCCAGAAAATTGCCTTGGGATACCTCCTGTTGGGCCTTTTCTTTCTACTGAAAAAGGATCCCATGCTTATGCTTTTCTGCCTTACCTGCAGCGGGGCGATTTGCCTCCTACTCCAACCCTTTGACCATTTTTGACAACGTCCCGATTCATTTGAACCGTTTGATTCAAAATATCAAGTATGCCCTGACAGGAATTAAAGATCTCCTGCTTCACCACCGCAATGCCCAAATCCAAGCTGGAGTAGCAGTGCTCGTTCTGATCGTTTCGGCACTGCTCCCCCTTCAAACAATGGAATGGGCAGTCATCCTGCTCTGTATTTTAATCGTCATGGCCCTCGAGGCCATGAACTCCGCCTTAGAATACCTCACCGATCTGGTTTCTCCAGATTACCACCCACTAGCCGGAAAAGCGAAGGACATGGCAGCAGGCGCCGTTTTGCTGGCTTCAATTGGCTCCGTCATCATAGGTCTTTTAATTCTTGGACCCAAAATTGGGTCCCTATGCGCTTTTTAAAAAATGAACGAAAAAGGGTGATTGACTAGCTATTGCCGACAACCACCCTTTTCTATGGTGCGTTTGACTCATCCGCAAACGACTAGTCCGCCCCGTGCATCATTTTTCGAAGCGGGAACGATAATCCAAACAAAATCAAGCCCGCAATACCGGACATCCCGACAAAGACCATGAAGAACTGATAGAGGTTCTTAATCGGGCTTCCCATAAATACTGGATACTGCATGGGTAGGTTTTTTTCTTTGGCAATGCTTACTTGCTCAGGAGTGGGCACTACCGTACCCTCCAGCAAACCTGTGTAAGTAGCTTCATCAATTCCATTATCCATCGCCATTTTGTACTCCGCCCCAGAAGGTGGATACAAACCACTCAATTGACCAGCCGCTTTGTTTGCCACAGAGTTGGCCAAAAACCATACCCCAAACAACAAGGATACAAAACGCATCGGGGATAATTTGGAAACCAACGATAAACCGATGGGCGATAAGCACAATTCACCTACCGTGTGAATCACGTACAGAGCGATCAACCAGAACATACTCACTTTCATTCCTAAACCCAATCCATCTACTCCAATCGCAATTACAGCATAACCCAAAGCAAGAATAATCAATCCTAATGCCTGCTTCACAAGGGAGTTGGGCTCTGCTCTCTTCCGTGACAAAAAGACCCAAACAGCCGCAATCACAGGAGCTAATAACACGACCGCTACGGCATTCACTGATTGGAAGTAACTGGCAGGAATAGTGGCTCCCAGAATCGTACGGTTGGTCTGCTCATCTGCAAAGAACGTCAAAGAAGCACCCGCTTGCTCAAAGGCTGCCCAAAAGAAAATTACAAAGAAGGCCGATACGTAAAGCACCAAAATACGGTCGCGCTCTACCTTCGTCAAGGATTTATCGGTAATAATCATCACCATCATCGATATAGTAGCGGAGTAAATAGACGCCCCAATCACATCAAATCCCATTCCCTTCCAAAAAAGAAGAAATCCTCCCACCAACAAGCCAATGCCAAGCATTAGCTGAGAGGTACCCAATCCACCAGAGGCGGCACCATCCGCCTGTACGTCGCTGTTGGGCTTCGCACCAATGGGAGCACCCTCAGGGGTCACCACAAATTTGTCTTTTTGAGTGTGAAACAACACAGTGCCTAACACCATACCAATTCCAGCAGCGAAAAAGCCCCATTTGAAATCGGCAGGATTACCCGTATCACCCAAAAAACCGCATACCAAAGGAGCAAAAAAGGCCCCTAGGTTAATTCCCATGTAAAATATGGTGTACGCTGCATCCCGGCGCTTGTCGCCCTCCGAATACATCTGACCAATCATGGAAGAAATGTTCGGCTTGAAAAAACCATTCCCCAAAATTAAGAAAAACAAGCCCGCCCACATGAGCGAGACCGCCAGACCAACGTTTTCATACATGGAAGCACTGCCAAACATCAAAAACTGACCAATCGCCATCGAAATACCTCCACGGGTAATGCACTTGCGATTGCCCCAGTACCGATCCGCTACATAGCCTCCAATCAGGGGTGTCAAATACACCAAACCTGTATAACTACCATATATCTCAGATGCCTTTGCCTTTGAAAAAAGCAGGGCATTGATCATGTACAACGAAAAAATGGCCCGCATGCCATAATAACTAAAGCGCTCCCACATTTCTGTGAAAAAGAGCAGGGCAAGTCCGCGTGGATGCCCCCAAATTTGCGTATTGTTTGCTTGCATACAGAGAATAAAATTGATTTATTAGAAAAATGAAAACGCAAAAGAACTAAAATAAACGGGTATTTACACCTTTCCACGCTTTTTTTTGTGACCTTTGCAGGTATGTATATTTTATTGATCTCCATCCTCATTGCCCTGTTCGTGGCAATGTTGTTTGTAAATCTTTATTTCCGAGCAAAAGTGCTCAAAACGTACGGCGTCCTGGTGAAAAACAAGGTCGAGTTTAAAGCAGAACACTTGTTCAACCGCCAAAAGCTGGAACAAGAAATACTGCCCAAATATCCTCAACAACGCAGCGCCATCCTCGACTTCGTAAATCACATGCGCCGAACCATACAACTGGCTTCCCTGCTGATCGTCCTGATCACTGCCATCGGAGCCGTCCTGATGTGGTACCGCAACACCTAATTCCATGCAAGAGCCTATTTACAAAATCGTAGTAAAAACCCTCCAAGGACTGGAAGTCGTCCTCGCAGACGAACTCAAAGCACTGGGCGCTACCGATGTACACCCCGTCAAACGAGCCGTCGAATGCCGGGGCAACCGCGAACTGATTTACCGCGCTAACTACGAGGCCCGTACCGCCCTTCGCGTGCTGGTGCACCTCCATTCAGGAAAAATATTCAATGAGCGCGACCTGTACCGGCAAGCTCAATCCATCCCCTGGCATCAACTTATGGAAGTGGATGATACGTTGGCTGTAGAAGCAACCATCGCCGGTCAAGTAATCCGTCACTCTCAATACGCTGCCCTCGTCACTAAAGACGCTGTAGTCGACCAGTTTAGAGAACGGTACAATCGCCGACCCAATGTCAACACCACCGCTCCTACCCTTCGAATCCATGTACGAGTTCATGGGACCCAATGCGACTTCCTGCTCGATTCCAGCGGAGATTCCCTCCACAAACGAGGCTACCGGAGAGACTCTGTTGAAGCCCCACTGAATGAGGTGTTGGCTGCTGGCATGCTGTTGCTAGCTGGATGGGACCAAAATTCTGCTTTGGCAGATGCCATGTGCGGAAGCGGAACCCTGCCCATTGAAGCAGCCATTATGGCCCTTCACCAATCTCCACAGTACTACCGTGAAACACCGTTTGGCTTTACAAAATGGAAGAATTTCGATGCCGAATGCTGGAAAAAGGTAAAAAACAGGGCAGATGAACAACGTCTAACCAGTCTCCCTTTCCCCATCTGGGGAACCGATATGAACCCAAGGGCTGTGAATGCTGCCCGAATCAATGCCATGGCCGCCGGACTCGAGAAAATTGTCCATTTCGAAAAACAAGAATTCGAAGTACTCAAACCACCCGCTAGCTCCGGAACCCTTATTATGAATCCCCCCTACGATGAACGCCTTCCGCTCTATGAAGCAGAAGCATTCTACCAGCGGATCGGAGATACCCTTAAGAAGAATTGGCCTGGTTGGACCGCATGGGTAATTTCCTCCAACAAAGAGGCCCTCAAACGACTCGGTTTACGGGCGAGCCGACGCATCGAACTGATCAACGGTTCCTTGGAATGTAGTTTTCAAAAATTTGATCTTTACGCTGGAAGCAAATATCCTAAAAAGGAAGAAGCCAATCCTGAGGCCGAGACAGATACGCCAACTTAAAAAAACAGCCGCCAGATTCGACCCTCTGGCGGCTGTTTTTTTTGGCAGCTCCTTAAACACCCCTGTACTTCAATTGCTCTGTGGACAGCAACAAAGTAGTCCCGCTACATTATTGTATTCTCACCGGAAACACCACCTGAAAATCAACCTCACCGCCCGGATTGGTTGGGCTGTTTTTATCAGTGGGCTCATGGTACATGGTAACCGTTAGCGTTCCGTCAGCACCTGCATTCAAGGTAGTCCAGATCGATTCGGTTCCCAGCGGGTTCCCGTTATTATCTTGGTTAAGTCCAGAAATTTGCAGACCGATTGTGTTACTCACCCCGTACGTGAGCAGGTGGTCTACTCCCTCCGCCACAATTTCGGCCGTCAGCTCGATTTCGGGGGTCTCACTTCGATCGAAAATACGCACTTGGCAAGTGATATTCGATGTCGTTTGCGGCAACACCAGGGAGTCAATTTGATTGGCAACTCCGTCTCCATCCGTATCCTCCCATTTAAATACCTGATCAATTCCATTACCCTTCAGGTGTAATTCAACAGCCGTAATATTTTCCGCAGCTGTGTGGTCGTGTTTTTCACAGGCTCCCAAAAAAAGAGCAGAAAAAAGGATCAAAAGAAATGAGGTTGAATTTTGTATGTTTTTCATAATAGATAAGGTTAAAATTTAAAAAATACACTTTACGCGCAAGCCTAGGTTAAAGCCTGGCTCATCCGCATAAAATCGAAAAAAATTAAGGTATTCCCGATACCGAAGGTTACCCAGGTTTTGTGCCGTCCACCCAAACTCCCAACTTCGGCCAGCGCGTTCCAGCCGGTAACTACCATCCAAAGAAAAGGTGGTAAACCCAGGCGGCGCTTCCTTGATCAAACCTTCCGCTGGTACACGCTGCTGCTCCAATACCGTATTTGCCAGGGCCCGAAGCTGCCAACGCGTTCCATTTTGCCAGGTCAAACCATACTGAAACCGGTTGGCAGGCATCAAGGGAAGGGGGGTAAGGCCTCCTTCAACCCTTCGGTCAGCCCGCAACAAGGATACGCGAGTCTCCGTCCCCCATCCAGCCCAAAGCGGTGTCTGAAGTTGGAAATCCAATCCTCTTAACAAGGCATCCGATTGCCGGTAATAATAGGCAGGGAACGTACCCCGTATGGTGACTTTACCCGTCAGGGAAGGATTTAAGTAAATGAAATCCCGAATTTGATTGTAAAAGAGGGTAGCAGTTAATTGCCAAGGGCTTTCAGGGGCCGGTCGGAATGTCCAGGAAAGATTGGAGTTCCACGCTTTTTCCGGCACCAAGGTTGAATCTCCTTCCTCATACGTACCGGCTCCATGGTGTACGCCACGCGCAAACAGTTCATAAATAGAAGGCGGCCTCCAAGCATATCCCGTATGCAGCGTCAGGGTAGTAGCTGGATGAAGGTGGTAATGAACACCACCTACCCCGGAGATACTTCCAAATACTACTTCCTGGTTCAGGTCGCGGGTAGTATTCCCGACGGTGTACACTTGGCTCCGACGAACATCATATCGGCCACCTAGCTCCCACTCCCAAGGCACCCCATGCTTCCTCCATCGCTCCTGCGCCCAAACAGAAGCACCAAATGTCTGGTAGTTGGGGATAAATGCGCCACGATTGACATAGTTCAAAAAATGAATTACCTGCACGCCGCCTTCGCCTTGCCAATACCGGCCTGGACGATGTTCCAGCCAGACGTCAAGGGCATTGGTCCACAGTCGAAAGGCCACTTGAGCGCGATCAGCGGCGGCGCCCGTTTTCCGAACCACGTCGTATTCTTGCCGGTAATTAAATTGGTATCCGTACTGTGCCATTAATTTCCAATGATCACTAATACGGTGCTGCAGTTTGTACGCGGCAGTATAGTGCTGAATCCCTTGATATGGGCGGTCGAGCCCCCAAGAGAATCGATTAATATTATTGAGCGGGGTGTCTAACTGAGCTGCCAACTCAATTTGTTGTAGGTTCCCGAGATGCGAAGCCCTCAAGACGCCTAATTGTTGCCCAAATCTGGAAAACGATAGCTCATGGCGGGTATCAGCCGAGGGTTTCCACTCCGCTTGAAACCCAAAATTCAACTCGGAATGCCCCGTATTGTAGAGCCAGTAGTCTGGAGCACGTAAGTTCCCCCCTTTTTTAGCCGTGCTGCGGACTCGGAATGCCCACGGTGATTTGGGAGAACGGTAATCCAGCGCCAAGGCTGTCACCATGCTTCTGCCGTTGGAAAAACCTCCGATAGTTGCCCAGCCACCCCAACCTGGTTCGCTTCGTAGGGGGGCCGGCTCCAGCACGATGGCACCCGCCATCGCTCCAACTCCATAACGAACCCCCATAGCTCCTTTTACCACCGTTACTTTATCCGCTGAAAAGGGATCTATCTCCGGAGCGTGCTCTCTCCCCCATTGCTGCCCTTCCAGTACCAAGTTGTTGTTGACAATGACAATCCGATTGGAGTGCAAACCCTGTATCACTGGTTTTGAAATATTAGCACCTGTCTGTAAAACACTTACCCCAGGTAATTGCCGTACCACTTCCCCCAGACTGACCGACTGGCGGCTGTCAAAATCCAGCTGATCCACGGTACAAATTGCTTCAGTATGGACATGAGGTGCAGCTTTCTCTGCCACCAACACTTCCTTCAGCAAGTTGGACAGTCCCACTTGCAAGAGTACCGGTTGCTCTGCCGCCTGCACTTCAAAGGATTGCTGCTGACTCAAATAATGCACTTCAACGAGGTACACTTTTCCCAGACAAACACCTGAAAACGAAAAAAAACCTTTTTCGTCCGAAAGCACTTTTTCGTCCAGCTCCCGGATCAACACATTTGCAAAAGCAATCGGCTCCCCACCTTCGGAAAGCTCCAGCCGCCCAACGAGTGTTCCTTTGCAGTCTTGCGCAAAGCTAGGAGCACCCACCAGACTGAATAGAATACTCAATACTGCACTGGCCACCCAAAGACGACCCGTGTAGACCTTATATGGCATCATTTAAATTGACAAAATGAATCAAAAGAGGTGGAATCAACCACCGTTCGACCTAGAAAAGGGCTAGAAGGGTCGACAAAATATTAGATTGTCCCGCAGAATCCCGGCTCACCAGAATCGAGGGCTACAACCATATAAATCGGCCTTTCCTTGCAAAAAATTATCCAATAATCGTTGGTGGCCCTCTAAGGGTGGGTACTTGCTGTGGCCCATTAGAGACCACCTGTTCAGGGCTTAATGGTGAGAAATAAAATGCAGGAAGCAACGCTCTGCCCGGAAGTTCCGGTGAGGCAGGAGGATAAGAAGTTTGAAAAAAGAAATCACAAAGCGAACAATCTTCTGAAAGGTAGTGGGCATCATGCAAATGCTGAGTCCCCTCAGGACTATCCATACCCAGTTCGCAAGCTTTCAAGGCTGCATGGCAATGTGCCTCTTCCAAACGATGGTGCGTCTGGTGAAGAAGGGCAGCTAGGAACACTCCCAAAAAAAGAAGCGAAGCCCATTTCCGATGTGAGGGCGCTTGGAACACGTTGTTGGCCTTGCAAAGTTAAGTAAACACTGGCCTTGACCAGTTGTTTAAAAAAATAGCAGACTTTTTTTAAAATGATAGCTTTACTTCAATAAAATAAGTATTTATTTGCTAAACAATACACAACCTATGGCGTTTGAAATTGCATTGCTGTTGTAACAATACGCGAAACCTTCTTCTGAGTTTTTATGATATCAAATGACCTGTTGGGAACAGACCCTAACCATCTGGCTATTTATCCGATTATTCTCACCATACCCTTCTGTTCTTAAACCTTTGTGCTGTTAAACGTATTAAACCTTCATGTCTGTAGAAAACTTTAGTCCATTAAAGAACTTCAAGCAGGATTTACCTGCCTCTGTCGTTGTGTTTTTGGTGGCCCTCCCACTTTGCCTTGGTGTGGCCATGGCTTCCGGTGCTCCGCTTTTTTCAGGAATCATTGCGGGCGCTATTGGCGGCATCGTAATTGGCATGATCAGTAAATCACCCTTAAGTGTAAGTGGCCCGGCGGCTGGCCTCACGGTGATCGTACTTTCTGCTATCCAATCCTTGCCCACCTACGAGACCTTTTTGCTCTCTGTATTTATCGCGGGATTGCTCCAAATCGTCCTAGGAGTAATGAAGGCGGGTGTTATCGGAGATTTCATCCCGTCCTCCGTTATTAAGGGAATGTTGGCCTCCATTGGGATAATTTTGATTCTCAAACAGATTCCACACCTAGTGGGATATGACAAAGACTACGAAGGTGATTTTGCCTTCTCGCAACCCGATGGAGAAAACACTTTTTCTGAATTGTGGCACTTGTTTGACTCGCACTTTACTATGGGCGCCGTAGTCATCGGCCTGCTCTCCCTTGGCTTTCTCTTCTGGTGGGATGCTATAGCACCAAAGCGAAAAGGCATTCTAAAATTGATCCCTGGCCCCTTGGTGGTAGTTTTGCTTGGGGTTGTGCTAAATGCCACTTTCCAATCATTTGCACCCGATTTTGTGATTACCAGCGAACACTTAGTAAATATACCTGTACCGGAGTCCGTCTCCTCTTTCTTAGGTCAATTTAAAGTGATGAGTTTGGATGGGCTCTCCAATCCAAAGGTTTGGACCATCGCGGTTACCATTGGTTTAGTAGCCAGCATCGAATCCTTGCTTAGCCTGGAAGCCGTAGATCGCATCGACCCCTACAAGCGCAACTCGCCACCCAACCGGGAGCTGATCGCACAGGGAGTTGGTAATATGCTCAATGGGTTATTAGGGGGTATGCCCGTTACATCTGTGATTGTGCGAAGCTCTGCCAACGTCTCCTCTGGGGCAAAAACCAGCGCTTCTACCATTTCTCACGGGGTGCTTCTAATAGCTTTCTCGGCCTTGATTCCCTCCATTTTGAACCTAATCCCCCTCGCTGCGCTGGCAGCCGTGTTAATCGCAACGGGCTATAAATTGGCAAAACCTTCTTTGTTTATTTCAGAAAAAAACAAGGGGCTCTCCCACATTATACCTTTCGTTGTCACCATTGCAGCTATTCTACTCACGGATTTATTGATTGGCGTGTTAATAGGTATCTTCATCGGTGGAGCCTTTGTACTCATCGAGAACTACAAATCAGCCATTACTGTGGTCAGCAATGAAGATAATACCTATTTGGTAAGAATTCGTAAAGACCTCTCGTTCGTACATAAATACGAACTCAAAAAAGCCTTAAGCGAGCTTCCTGATCAATCAAAAGTATGGATTAACCTAAGTAATATCGGTTTTGTAGACTTAGACAATGCCGAAATCCTTAATGACTTTCTTGCAACCGCTCACTTTAGAGGAATAAAGGTGGAAGTAAAACTCCCTGAAAACAAATCAGTTGCACATCACATTAATATACCAAAATCTGAGTTATGAAAGATTACGAGCACCTCTTACTAGAAAATAAAGCTTGGGCGAAGGAAATTCTCGAAACAGACCCGGATTTCTTCAACCGCCTGAAGGACCAACAAAGTCCAGAATACCTATGGATCGGTTGCTCCGACAGCCGAGTCCCACCCGACCGGATCACGCAAACCCAACCGGGCCAAATTTTTATCCACCGTAATATCGCAAATATGGTGGTGCACACGGACCTCAACCTGCTGAGCGTGTTGCAGTACGCTGTGGAAGTACTCAAGGTCAAACACATTATCGTCTGTGGCCACTATGGATGTGGAGGAGTAAAGGCAGCAATGGGGAATGCCAATCTGGGAATCATCAATAAGTGGCTCCGCAACATTAAAGATGTGTACCGCTTCCACCAGGCAGAAATTGACTCCATTCCCAATGAAAAAGACCGGTTAAACCGACTCATCGAGTTGAATGTGATCGAACAAGTCCACAACCTGGCCAAAACCTCCATCGTTCAACATGCCTGGAAAGCTAGAAATGCACCCCATATTCACGGCTGGGTGTACGATCTAGCGGACGGACTGATCAAAACACTCTTCGAACTTCCAGCAAATACGCCGTTGGATCACCATATCTACGAGTACGACTTTACTGACCTGTAAGACGTATTTGAAGAATCCTTCGTACTTTTGCGCCTTCACATTCGAATCTGCTATGAAAGTATTCAAATTTGGAGGCGCAAGTATCAAGGACGCTAACGCCATCAGGAATGTCGCCCATATTCTACAATCCTACCGCCAAGAAAAGCTAGTCATTGTCGTTTCTGCCATGGGCAAAACCACTAATGCACTAGAGGCCGTAGTGAACGCACACGCCAAATTCGCCGGGAATGCCCAAGAATTATACGATGCTGTTAAAGAACAGCACTACACCATCCTGAGAGAGCTGTTCGAGACCAACGATGAGGTGTTCTCCATCGTCAACGATACCTTCGTAGAGGGAGAATGGGTGCTAGACGAAGCCCCCAACGAAGACTACGATTATATGTATGATCAGCTGGTCTGCATGGGGGAGTTGGTCTCCACCCGTATCCTTGCCGCCTACTTAAACAAAGCAGGACTCCCCACCCAATGGCTGGATGCTCGGGATGTCGTTCAAACCGATAACACCTACCGGGAGGGCTGGGTAAATTGGGAAAAAACAAAAGCAAATGCCCAAAAAATTGTCCCCCCAATGCTGGAAAGCGGTGGATTTGTCCTTACTCAGGGCTTCATCGGAAGCACTTCCGAAAACTTTACCACCACCCTCGGCAGGGAAGGCTCGGATTATTCCGCAGCGATTTTCTCGCACTGCCTAGATGCAGAAAGCATGACCATCTGGAAAGATGTACCCGGTGTACTCAACGCAGATCCGCGCCTCTTCGAAAACGTACTGAAACTCGACCGACTCTCCTACAAGGAAGCTATTGAAATGACCTATTATGGAGCAACTGTAATTCACCCAAAAACAATCAAACCGCTCCAAAATAAAAGCATCCCAATGTATGTTAAATCATTCCTCGACCCCTCCGGAGAAGGAACCGAAATCAGCAGCGACACGGAAGATACCTACCCTCCAATCGTAATGGTGGAAAAAAACCAGGCGCTGCTGCACATCAGCACCCTCGACTACTCGTTTGTAGCTGAACACCACATGGCACGGCTATTTAGCAAACTGGCAAACCAGCGGATTTTTGTCAACTCCATGCAAAACACCGCTATCTCGTTTACCATCTGTGTACCAAACGTGCCTGAGCGAATCGATAAATTTATCAAAGAAATATCCGATGAGTTCAAAGTGCGAAAAGAGGAACACTTAGAATTGATCACCATACGCCACTATACGCAGGATACCATTGACAACCTGAAAAAAGGAAAAATTGTGCTCTTCGAAGAGCGTATTCGAAATACCACTCAAATGGTGGTCCGAAACATTCCACCAATCGAACGAAGAGTGGTGGATATGGCTGCCTCCAAGGCAGTGTAAAGACCGATTGACCTTTAAAAAGGGTGGCCTGGCAGTTACAACGTTGCCAGGCCACTCTCTTTTCACCTACCTCTACCGCCGTACCATTTCAGCGACTGCCTTTATCCAATCCGGGTGATCATTCAAACTGGGCACCAAATCCAACTGCTCTCCTCCCCATTCCAAAAACTCCTCTCGGTACTCTTCCCCAATCTCAATGGTCGTTTCTAGACAGTCTGCCGTGAAGGCAGGGCAAAATACAAGGATTTTTTTAGCCCCTTTTTTCTTGGCCCACTCTTCCAACACTTTAACAGTATAAGGCTGCGTCCAAGGATCGGCTCCCAAGCGGCTTTGAAACGAAACAGAATATTGCTCCTTGCTCAAGCCCAACTGAGCAGCAATAGCCGCTGTCGTGGCGTAGCACTGTGCTGAGTAACAAAAATAATTCGCATCGGTTAGCTGATGGCAGCAATCTGCACTTTTCAGACAATGGTTACAATCATCCGCCTTCCGGAGCTGCCGTTGAGGCACCCCATGGTAACTGAAAAGAATATGATCGTATTGAGCTAAATCAAACGCCCGCGCATTGTTCGCAAATCGTTCAACCATAGGTCCGTACGTAGCGTACTCACTGATAAATTCAACCGCAGGAATCACTTGCTGCTTGCTGAGTATCCGCATTACTTCCTCATGGACCGACCCCACAGTGGCACTTGCATATTGGGGAAACAAGGTAAAAACCACCATTTTCTTCACCCGGGCTTTCATGAGCCGAGCAATAGCCGAA
>JBKDAM010000085.1:0-7511 GCA_046316495.1 Chitinophagales bacterium | reverse complement strand
GTCCAACGACGGGTAATAGTCCCTTTGTTACACAGCGTATCGAATTGATTGTAGGCAACTGAGTACGTAATGGTATCCATGCAGCAATTGTCCTGACCGGTAGCGGTTTCGTATGCCCACAAGCTTGGATCGAATGCTTCGCAGGAAACCGTGACATTGGCTGGAGCCGTGCAGATCGGTTTGATCTTATCTTCTACCAATACATTTACCATACACTCGTTGTAGTTACCCAAATGCGCATCAAATCCAATGGAGCCGCTAGCTGGGGACGCATCGTACACTCGGAGTATCACAGATACCGTATCGCTCAGGTCACTGCAGCAGAACTTCACTTCATCGTGGAAAAGGGTATCGGTCTGACAATCGTTGCTATTCATCCGGCGTGCCTTGAAGAACACAGGGCCACAATTATCCAACGAACCATTATCAAAAGTGCCCGCATTTACCAACGCTGTTCCATCTGCAGCTAAAGCCACTTGGGTGAATTCATCGCAAGCCAAAGCGGGAGGAACCAGGTCTTCGATGGTCATTTCAAATTGACAAGAAGAAAGGTTTCCGCACTGATCCTCAGCAGTGTAGAGCACTTGATACACTCCTTCCGGCATACATTGTGTCAACCCAAATACCGCGAGGGTATCTGCGTTCCAATAATTATTTCCAGGGAAATCACTGAGGGATCCAGGTACAGTAAATGAAATTACATTTCCTGTTAAAGGATCATTGCCAGTGACTTTGGCAGTCAGGTTTAGGATACCAGAACAGCCTTCCGAGATCACCATATCCGGAAGCGGTGCAGTGGCACAACAATTTTGAGCATCCACGCTCACCGTGACAGCAGGAGGACAGCTAAACTGAGGTCCACCTAAATCTTGCACCTGGATACGTTGTGTATAGGACACTGGGTTACCCGCGCCCAAGGGAGCGCAGTTATTGAGTACTTTCCAGGTTCTAAGAATGGTGAAGGTACCACCACAGCCCTCAAAAAATTCGTCTGTCATGCTCACTTGAGCCCCACACAGAGCACTTCCAACAATCGAAGCACCATTAATACTTGGCGCACCAGTAACAGAAGGAGCAGTGCCATTGGCGTTCAGGTACGTAGACTCACAATTAACTGTAATATCCGCTGGGAAGACCACATCTGCCAAGTTAAATGGCGCAATGGTAATCGTATGCGCACAGAAAGACTGGTTACCAGAATCATCTACGACAAAGAACGTCCGGATTATTTGAGCACGCGGGTTGTCACATTGTCCAAAATTGGTAATCGCATCGTCTACCACTACCTCATATTGGTCGCAGTCGGTTACCTGTACTGTACCAGTGTAGGTAGGAGCGGTCGACTCACTACAAGCAATGGTCAGGCTAGGAGGACAAACCAAAGCAGGCGCTAATTTATCTTCTACTAACACCTCTCCAGAGCAGAGATTACCACTAATTGCATGGGTTAATCGGTACGCATAGGTTCTACCGATATCGGAAGCAGTAAGATTTGCTGGTACCCATGGACCATTTCCGAATGGAAGTGTACGATCGATTTCCACCGTGTAATCGTCGAAACAGAAGTAGGTTCCCTCCAACACATCATCAGGGTGCAAGCTGTATTGGCAACTTTCATCCAGAGCAACGTGAATTAGGTCATTACATACTACCGTAGTTGGAGTACCCACTACCTGAACTACTTTAGTAATTTTGTCTACACAACCTGGGTCAGCCATTGCCTCCTCCAAGGTACCATCAATTGGGACTCCGTTGATGGTCCGATAAGGCTGGTTCGCACCCGCATCGAAGGTTGCCATTACCGTGTAAAAGCCTTCACCCAAGGCACCTGCATCAAATACAGTGGATGGAACCCCGTTAATGGTCACATTCCCAACCGTACCAGCTGCACCGTTTTCTGCTGCAACCCCAATAGTAAAGGGTTCAGTATTCAAACAGAACGGATCATTCAAGTTTGTAAAGTAGGCATTCGGATAGAAACAGCGGTTACCCAACGTAATCTGACGGCCATCCGCATTGCGGAAAGTAGCAGTAAATCCGACACCATCTACGTGAATACCACGAATGGAGTAGTAAACAGCCTCTCCAGCCTCATCAATCACGCCGTTGTTGTTATTATCTACGCCATCCACGGTTCCATTAGTCAACACAGTACCAATAGGAATGAGGACTGGAGCTGCAGGAGGAACAGGGCTATTGGTCTGATATAATCCAGCATTTTCAGCTACTACCCAAACTTGACCGGCTTGCGCCAATACCTGTGCAAACTCCGCGTATTGTCCATTTTCGCTATTGGTGGCATTGTTCAAGCATACACAAGGATCAGAGCCTGTGACATCATATTCGGGATTACACTTGATATTCCCTTCTAATACAGTAACCTCAGCAGTACAGGTGGCTGTATTTCCACATGGATCCGAAACGGTGAGCACTACTAAATTCGCACCAAGATCGGAGCAATCAAAACTGCTTTGCGATACTTGATAAGTAAGTACTGAGTTGGGTGAATCGTCGTACGATCCATTATCAATATTAGCAGCGGTAATGGAGGCATTGCCAAAATCATCCAAGGTCACTGTCCAAGGTTTACACAAAGCTACTGGAGCCTGTGAATCCTGAACGGTAATTACCTGGGTGTGCTGACGGGTGTTTCCTGCACAATCCGTTAAGGTCCATGTCCGGACAATAGTGTACGCCGCGCAGCTACCCGATGCAGGGTTCTGGTTGTTCACCTCGTTGAAGGAAATTATAATATCACCAGCTGGCGTGCAATTATCATTTACATCCGCTGTTGTCAACGGCAAGCAGGTGCCATTTCCATGGAACACACAATTAGTTGGAATTTGGTTGCTTTCCACTGTAATGTTTCCAGGCATGGTAATGTCCGCATCGAACGCTGGTTTTTGTGTATCCATCACCACCACCTCAAACGTGCAAGTCGAAGTATTGCCACTTTGGTCAGTGGCGAGGTAAGTGATTGTAGTCGGAACCGCCGTACAAGCAGCAGTAAAGACCGACCCACTTGCTGGTCCAGTAACTTGGGTTACGCTTACCAACTGACAATCATCCGTTGCTACAGGTGGTGTCCAATTTACCTTTGCAGAACATTGATCGGGATCTGTACCTACCATCACCATACTTGTGGGACAGTTGAGGAACACTGGATTTACCTGATCGAGAACTGTTACTGGCACTTGGCAAACGGCGCTATTACCAGCGTTATCCGTTACAGTTACTGTGATGGAGGTAGTCGTTCCACTTAGGTTGCCAAACAATAAGCCTGCAGCTGGACTTTGAGTAATGGAGGCAATACCGCAATTATCGTTTGCCAATATTCCAGCAAGTACATTGGGTACCCCAGCTGAGCAATTCGAAACCGTAAGGGGTGCAGGACAAGAAACTACAGGTGCCTGAGAATCCAGTATAGTAACGGTAGCAACACAATTACTTGCGTTACCTGCTGTATCCGTAACCGTCACAACTACGTTATGGTCTCCAATTTGAGAACAGTTGTAAGTCAATAACCCTGGAGAGATGGATAAATCTGATCCGCTGGTGCAGTTATCAGATGATCCGCCGTCAAGTTGGGTACCGGTCAAGCTCACCGTTCCGTTTACCGACAAATCGAGTGTAAGATCCTGACAAACTGCAGTTGGAGCCTGCATATCCATCACCGTAACCGTAAAGGAACAGATAGTACTGTTGCCATCCTGATCCGTTGCGACATAGGTTTGTACAGTAGTTCCTACCGGGAAAAGCGCACCGGTAGACAGCCCTGTTGTTTGTACTACTGACACTTGCACACAGTTGTCTGTGGCTGTAGGTGCCAATATGGTCAGGTGAGCACCACACTTATCTACGTCATTGCTTACCTGCATAGCAGATGGACAATTCTCAAATACGGGCGCTATAGGGGTCGCAACTTGAAGAACAGCGGCTGTTAAAGAGACTGTGCATCCGTTTTGATCCGTCACCGTCACCGTATAGGTTCCTGCAGGTAAAGCGGTCGGATCTTCAACATCCTGAGCAGGATGTGTCCAATCGAACTGATAACCTGCGGTTCCACCGCTTACTGAAATGTACAATGCTCCAGTACTATCACCTGGACAATACACATCATTTCGGCTATCGAGCGACACTTGCAGCGTAGCTGGCGCTACTATAGTCGTGGTGGCACTTGCTGTACATCCATTTCCGTCTGTGACCACCACTGAATACAATCCAGCAGCTAGGTTGTTTAATGAGTGAGAGGAGGCAGAAAGTGGACCAACTGCGGCAGGATCAAATCCATTGGGACCAGACCAATCAAAGGTGTAAGGAGCCACCCCATTCAGCACATTTACCTGAACACTTCCATCCCCAGCTTGACTACAGCTTAAATCTGTACCGGTCGCCAAAATGGTTGGTGCCCCATATACTAGCAAGTTCAATTCAGCAACCCCAAAACAACCGATTGAGCTGTTCTCCATTCGAACCCAAAGTGTGGTATTTGGAGAATTATACTCGCTCGTATTTGATAAGGAGGCTAAGCCTTGCATTGCATTTTCTTCACTTGTATAAAAACTGAGCGTCCAACCAGCGGTTCCGCCTGTTACTTGCGAGTACGATTCATTTAAATCGAAGATGCCAATTAGCCCTCCTGATACTGTTGCACAGGAGGTGAGCTGGGCATTTAGCGCAGGCTGGCAAACTCGAATCGTTAATGTGGCAGTATCGCAAAGTGATTGATAGGGATCTGGCATACAAACACTGTAAGTTATCACCTCAATACCTGAAAAACCTGGGTTAGGCGTGTAGGTATACGATCCATTTGGTGAAAACAGAATCGTTCCATTGGATGGATTAGAAAGAGTTTGGAAAACGGATCCACCTGGATAATGGTCATTTCCTACAACAGTTGAAGTCAAAGGAGTACCCGCTGGAGTAGTTTCCTCGTCGTTCTCCGCCAACGGTCCAACTACAATGGTCACCAATGCTACTTCGCACACACCTCCATTCGGAGCTGGCAAGCATACCTCATAACTAAAGGTGTCTACTCCCGTAAAGCCCACATTTGGATCGTAGGTAAACGAGCCGTCCGCATTAAAGCTCAACACGCCATTTACAGGTGCAGAAATATCCGAAAAGCTGGAACCACTTGGATAGGTATCATTGACATTCACATTGGATACCACATCCGTGTTGTTCGGTGTTAAGTACGTATCGTTGACAGCTACAGGCCCTACCGCAATTACAACGGTAGCAGTGTCACAAACGGTATTGTACGGGTAAGCTAAGCAGATTACATAACTAAAGCTATCAATACCTGTGAAACCAGGACTTGGAGAGTAGTAGAAAGATCCGTTTTGAGAGAACACCAACTCTCCATGAAGAGGATTAGTAATATTATCCTGTGTTGCTCCTGCAGGGTACAGGTCATTAGAGATGGTACTTGAGGAAAGAGGTGTATTGTTGGGCGTCTCAAACGCATCATCCACGGCATTTGGTCCCACCACAATGGTCACCAATGCTTGATCACACAATGCCTGGTTGGGGGATGGCAAACAAACTTCATAGGAGAAAGTATCGATTCCAGTAAACCCTGCAATCGGATTGTAGGTAAAGGTACCGTCTGCATTTAACACTGCTACTCCATTTACAGGATTAGAAATTGCTGTAAAAGAGGATCCTGGTAGATAAATATCATTGTTCACAACCGTCGATGTGACGTCTGTGTCATAAGGTGTGGTGAACACATCATTCTCTGCCACTGGTCCTACCGTAATCACTACCATAGCTGTATCGCATACTTGTTGATACGGAGCTGGTAATTTCACATGGTAAAAAAACGTATCATTACCGATGAAACCAGGGTTTGGCGAGTAAGTGTAGATACCTGTTGAAGCAAAAACCAAAGTGCCATGTTCCGGATAATCTAAATTGACAAACTCAGATCCCTCCTGGAAGAAGTCATTTTCGTACACATTGGAAGTGATGGGCGTGGCATGTGGAGTAACCTCGTAATCGTCCATTGCCTGTGGTCCCACGACAATCGTAACCTGCGCTGTATCACATGGATTAAAACATATTGCGCAGAAAAAAGTTACTACCCCTGAAAACCCAGATGGCGGTTCATAAACAAAGGTTCCGGTAATGGTATCAAGTTCAAGACCACCTATAGGTGGAAGGTCAATAACGCTGTAAATTGCTTCTGGTGGGTACGTATCATTAGGACTCACTGATCCAGTCACCATATCGGTGTGCGGAACAATAAACAAATCATCACTCGCCGCTGGACCTACCGCAATGATAGTTATAGCGGTATCGCAGAGAATCTGATATGGAACGGGCAGGCATACTATATAAGTAAAGGTGTCCCAGCCAGAATAACCGGTATTAGGCGTATACGTGTAGGACCCGTCCGGATTCAAAATAAGCGATCCATTATCAGGGTTAAAAAGAGGTGTAAATACAGAACCTGCCATATACACATCGTTTGTATCCACTACAGAAGAAAATGGCGTGTTATGAGGGGTGACCTCGTAATCGTTGGTCGCAAATGGGCCTACAACTATTGTAACAAAACCCGTATCGCAGATCAAATTATTCGGAGCTGGCAAACAGGAATGATAACTAAAGGTATCAATCCCAGAAAACAGAGCATTCGGGTTGTAAGTAAACGTTCCATCCGGTTGAAAAGTTAATGTTCCGTTTACTGGATTTGAAATATTTGCAAAAGTTGAATTCGGTTCAAAAACATCGTTATCGCTGACATCATCAGAAATAGTAGTGTCGTAGGGAGTTAAATACAGATCATCTACTACTGCTGGGGCAGGTGTATCCGTTTCATCATCCAGGTTGTCTGACAACTCCGGGTCTATCGTTCCAGCTGGGGGTGCCACCGTAGCAGCATTGTACAATAAACCGGTAAAACTAGATGGAACCGACGCTGTGATGGTGAAGGTAACACTGTTACCGGCTCCAGCACCCACCGTTACAGGCACGTTTGTTAAGTCTCCAGTACCCGAATTGGTGGGTAAACTTGCACTTCCTTGCGTGGTGGCTGTCCATGAAATATTGGTCAATGTGTTATTAATATCATCATTAACCAATGCATTGAATGCATCGCTCGGACCAGCATTGGTAACAATCAAGGTCCAAGTCACCGTTCCGCCTAACTCAAAGGTGTTATCAGTAGATTCTTTGGTTATCGCCAAATCCGCTTCCGGTGCAGGCGTATCCGTCTCCGTATCTGTATCGTTTGTCGGATCAGGATCCGTTGTACCAGATGGTGGTGCTACCGTAGCCGTATTCACCAAATTTCCGGTATAGTCACTTGGTACATCCGCTGTGATGGTGAAGGTAACTGAGTTACCAGCACCCGCAGGAATGCTCACCAGCTCATTCACCAAATCTCCAGTACCGCTTGCATTCGCAGTTGTCGCAGTGCCTGTCACCATGGTGGTCCAGCTCACGTTCGTCAAATCGTTTTCGATATCATCGTATACCAAAGATTCGATTACAAAGCTAGG
>JBKDAM010000084.1:0-52516 GCA_046316495.1 Chitinophagales bacterium | reverse complement strand
AACCCCTACCTGCCAGAAGTCAGTGAAACCATCCGCCAATTCGCTCGAAAAAAGGGCTTCGCAATCTGGGACTTGTTCCAAATTACCGGAGGTGCCAACTCCTCCGTTACTTGGAAATCTTTGGGCTTACTGAGCACTGATTCTGTGCACTACACCAAAAACGGTTACAAAGTACAAGGAAAAATCTTGTATCAAGGACTGATCAAGGCCTATAATGAAGTGGCCAAAACCTACCTGCCCTCTTCCAGTGCAGAAGAAGGAAAGTAAGGCTACAAGGCAACCCAAGCTATTTGAACGTAGAATAAAAAAACGTATCCCGCCACTGATCACCGGCATCCGCCAAATTAGTGCTAAGTACAACCATAGAAAAACATACACTTCCAAACAATTATCTGAAAGAACCTGCGTTTATCAAAGGTTGGGAAGCACCTTATTTTACATACCTTTGTGCTTCTTTTTATTTACCAATCAAAACTAGTTTTCAGACATGAAAAAAACGCTTTTAGGCCTTTTGGCAGTAGCCTCCATTAGCCTGGCTTCCTGCGGAGAAAAACTGCTAACCGATGCAGAAGTACAAGCCGAAATCACCAAAGGAATCGAGGCTGGCAAAGCTGCCATCATCACCGAAGAATCTGCTAACTGCGACGCTAACTTCGACGCACGCGTAGAAGAGGCCGTTCAAGTTAAAATGGCCGAGATGGAAGCAGCAAAAGCTTCCGAGGTTCAATAAGAGTCCTCTCAAAACAAATTGAATCCATTTTTCACACTCAACTTATTTGTAAGAAATGAATAAAAGCTTGATCCTGGTAGGCGCCGTTGCAGTTGCCGGCTTTATTACCCTCACCGCATTTGGCGGAAAAACCAAGGCCGACCAATTGGCCGAAATTAAAGAAAAAGTACAAATGGGCCTGGAATCCATTCGCTCTGAAGAAAAAACAAAGTGCGATGAACGCGTTGCAGCCGCAGCGGACCAAAAAGTGGCTGAGCTGATGGCAAGCCAACCAGCTCCAGCTGCTCCAGCTGCTAAACCAGCAAAAAAATCAACCGGAAAAGGTACAAGCGCTCCAAAACTGGACCCCGCTAAAGCCCCTGTTAAAGCCGATGACTCAAAAACACGCGGTGGAGCAGTAAACCCAGAGAACACCTCCAAAACACGCGAGGGCGCAGTACCAGCTACTAGCACACCAACCGAAAAGAAACGCGGCGGTGCCGTTAAAACGGGCGGAAACTAATCCAGCCAACCCCTACTCCTGGCGGTATCAAACATAACCGCCAGAATTAAAGGCCAGTCCTACCTCTGTGGGACTGGCCTTCTCTGTTAATGCCTAAACCACTTATTGCAAACCCACATTTATTACGTCCCGAATACTTCCATACACCACCGGATCTGTTGCCAGCCAAGACTTCGGCTCCACCCATTCAATTTGTTCTATATCCTCTTCTACCTGCGGGGTGACCAGCTTACTTCCAGTAGTCATTCGATACCACCAGGTTTTTTTTAAAATCCGATCCCCTTTCTCTCGATAAGTATGCCAGGTGTGAAGCATAAAATACCCTAACACCACATCCTCTAATCCAGTTTCCTCTTGCACCTCCCGTACCGCAGCTTCTTCCGGAAGCTCCCCTGGATCAATCTTTCCTTTCGGAAGATCCCAAGATCCACGCCGATAAAAAACCAATAAACGTTCATCTGGACCCGTCACATATCCACCAGCCGCCTCAATCAGCTTAAAACAGGAAAGAAAATCAGCCCACATTAACTCCGGCTGATCACAATATAGCACTACCGACTCCACCGCTTCATTCTTTTCCAACAAATCCAAGTACTGCTTTATCTGTTTCCGTTTACCCAAATATGGACTGTGGTAATTTTTTTTTCCAATTAATAGCCCTAATTCACCCGTTGATTCAGGTGTACCCATAAAAAACGGTTTCCCGTTGACATATACTTTATACATTTGCAGTTCTAATTATAATGTGTGAGGTATCCAGCAGCAAAGGTAGAGTCTGAGGGGCCTTCTTTTTATTGATTTGCCATGCAAAATTACGCATCTAAAGTAGCCAGGCATTTACTGGAAATAAAAGCCGTCAAACTTAGTCCCAACGAACCTTTTACTTGGGCATCCGGAATCCAGTCGCCTATTTATTGCGATAACCGAGTATCTCTTTCCTACCCAGCGGTAAGAGGATTCCTCAAACAGTGCCTGAAAGAGGCTTCTGAGGGCTTTGATTTTAATACCGTCGCAGGGGTTGCTACAGCAGGAATCCCACACGGTATGCTCCTAGCAGATGCCCTAAAAACGCCCTTCGTGTACGTGCGCGCCTCCGCCAAAGACCATGGCCGACGCAACCTTATCGAAGGCGAACTGCCAGAGGGAGCTAAAGTTTTGGTTGTTGAAGACCTAATTAGCACTGGAGGAAGCTGCCTCAAAGTCGTCGATGCCCTTCGGGATGCTGGCGCAGAGGTGGTCGGTGTACTCGCCATCTTTCAGTACGGCTTCCCAGAAGCCACCCGGGCTTTTGAGGCCAAAAATGTAACGCTAAAAACCCTCTCGGACTACGATACACTGCTGGAAGAAGCCGTTTCAATCGGATACATCGGTCAAAATGACCTAGCTATCTTGCGGAAATGGCGGGAAAACCCACAAGGCTGGGGCGCCCTAATCGCCTGATTTTCCTTCCCAATCATCCACTTTTACTACTCTATTTCATGCAAATAATCACACCCAACTCGGAAGCGTTTTTATATAAGTACCTAAATAACCATAGCCCCACCGGCCATGAAGCTAGTGGCCAGAAAATCTGGCTGGAATACCTCCAACCCTACATAGATGAGTGGAAAATTGATAATTATGGTACCGCATACGGAATCATCAATCCTGGAACCGGCTTTAATGTCGTAATCGAAGGCCACTCCGATGAAATTTCCTGGTTCGTTAATTACATCACCGAGGATGGCTTCATTCATGTGATTCGTAATGGTGGATCCGACCACGTAATAGCCCCCTCTATGCGGGTAAATGTACACCTGCGCAACGGGAATACCATCCCAGGTGTATTCGGCTGGCCCGCTATCCACACCCGAACCGATAAGGATGCCAACCTGGCACCTAACCTCGAAAATATAACCGTAGACGTCGGTGCAAAAGACAAAGAGGAAGTCCTGAAAATGGGTATCCACGTAGGATGCGTCATTACCTTCCAGGATGAACTCACCAAAATCAATAACCGCTACTACTGCGGCCGAGCACTTGACAATCGAATGGGAGGCTTCTGCGTCGCCGAAGTCGCACGACTCCTCAAAGAGAACCAAGTAAAACTCCCCTTCACCCTGTACGTCGTAAACTCCGTCCAAGAAGAAGTCGGTCTGCGCGGGGCAGAAATGATCACTCAAACCATTCAACCCCACGTGGCCATCGTCACCGATGTCACTCACGACACCGGAACACCGCTCATCAATAAGAAAAAACACGGCGATATTCGCTGCGGTCAAGGGCCCTCCCTTACCTACGCCCCCGCTGTCCATCAAAAACTGATCGACCTGATCGTCGCTAGCGCAGAAGCCAACGACATTCCTTTCCAGCGAGAGGCCTCCAGCAGAGCTACCGGCACCGATACCGATGCCTTCGCCTATTCCAATGGTGGTGTTCCCTCTGCCCTGATCTCCTTGCCCCTGCGATATATGCACACTACCGTGGAAATGGCCCATATTGACGATGTAAGCAACGTAATCCGATTGATCTACGAAACCTTGCAGCGAATCGAACACGGCCATAACTTCAAGTACTTCAATAGCCTCTGATCGTCAGCACTATGAACTACGCCGCCTGTCAAGTCAGTATCGCACCCCTTCGGACCCATCCCGCCGAAAAAAGTGAAATGGTCTCTCAATTGCTGTTCGGAGAAACCGTGGAAATACTGGATCAAAAAGATAATTGGCGGTATGTTTCCTGCTCCTGGGATGGTATCCACGGATGGGCAGATGCAAAACAACTTAAACCACTCCTGCCAGAAGAATTCGAACAAATTAGTAACAACCAAGCCATTAGTCTCTCTCTCGTGGAAGGTCTAATGGCTAGCGACCACTTTATCCCCCTTACCCTCGGTGCAGTCCTTCCCTCCTACGATGGACTGCGATGCCGACTCGGTGGCCAGTCCTATCAATTCTCTGGAACCGTGGTTACCCCTTCAAAGGCACCCCTCACCGGCGATTGGATCATTAAACTGGCAAAACGTTACCTGCATGCTCCTTATCTCTGGGGCGGCAGATCTCCCTTTGGAATCGATGCCTCCGGATTGGTTCAAATGGTCTATAAAATGAGCGGTATCCACCTGATGCGCGATGCCGCACACCAAGTTCAAGTAGGCCGTCCAATCGATTTTACCGAACAATGCCAAGCAGGTGACCTCGCCTTCTTCGATAATGGAAAAGGCGTCATTAACCACGTGGGAATCATCGCTCCCGGATGCCAACTAATCCACGCCTCCGGAAAAGTTCGTATGGATAAACTAGACCACTTCGGGATCTTCAACCCAGAACAAAAACGATATACCCACCAACTCCGTATCATCAAACGCATCCTGCCAGACGAGCCCTTCCAAAAAACGTCCGAACAAGCCAGCCCTGCAAGCAATGCAGTCGAACAACAACAAAAAGCTTTGTTCTAGGCCGTCTATCTACTCCCAATGGCAAAAAAACAACTTCTAATGAGCCAAACTACCTCCAAATGAAAAAGAATGCACTCTATACCCGTTTCTTATAAGTCCAAACCGCCAAGGTATTCACTACCACCGCATATCCCACCACCGACCAGAAATTACGCTGAATTTCAAAAAAATGCGCGCCTTTTAACAATACCAACCGCATAAATGCTACAAAGTAATGGATTGGATTCACCATATTCAACCATTGTGCCCATTCCGGCATACTATCAAGCGGGGTAAACAATCCACTCATCAGGGTGAAAATCAATAAAAAAAACCAGGCTGAAAAAATAGCCTGCTGCTGCGTATCCGCAAAGTTCGACACTAAAAATCCAAAGCCTAACATACAAGGGGTGTACAAAGCAGTGTATCCAAATACCAACCACAAACTCCCCTCAATCGGAATGTGAAACGCTACGTAGCCCACCGTTAAACCAACCGCCACAATCACCAGCGAAAGCAGCCAGAAGGGTAGTAACTTCCCAAGAATAAACTGCCACTTCGCCACCGGTGTAACATTCATCTGCTCAATTGTACCCTGCTCCCTCTCCCGGACAATATTAATGGCGGTCAAAAATGCAATTACCATCGATACAATCACCCCCAAAATACCAGGAACCATAAACGTCTTATAGTCCAACCGAGGATTATACCAATTGCTATAAGTGACCTGTATAGATCGTGGGACCTGTCCACCAACCGATCCAAGCATCAATTCCCTATTAAAATCCCTGATAATCCCATTGGCATAAGCGTTTGACAAACCCGCTTTCTGTGCATTTAACGCGTTTATAGTCAACCCTAACTGCCCAACTCCCTCCCGAACCCAATCGCGCTCAAAATGAGCAGGAATTTCCAATGCCAAATCGGCCTTTTCGGTGGCCAATTCCGCCTCCGCCAATTCGTGCGCTGGGACATACGACTGCAACTTGAAATAACCAGACGCCGTAAACTGCTCAATCAACCTACGCGAAGTGCTGGTCTTGTCGTGATCCACCACAGAAAGAGCCAGGTTCTTGACCTCATAACTCGCCGCAAAAGACAATAACAACGTCTGTACAATGGGCATCACCAAGATCAAGGGCAACATGGTCTTGTTGCGAAAGATCTGGATAAATTCCTTCTGGATTAAAAATCGGATAGTACGCATACACAATCGCTGAATTAATACAATAAATGGTTAATAATCGCCTTACTCCAACCGGTCTTTAAAATTACGAACACTCAAACCAATGAATACCAACGCCATGACCAACAGAACACCCGTCGGCAACCAAAGCGATTCCAAACCCACCCCTTTGATCATGACACCCTTGATAATCTTATTGTACCAAGTGGCTGGAATAAGCGCCCCAATTACTTGAAGCGGTAAGGGCATACTCTCCCTGGGAAAAATAAACCCGCTTAACAAAACCGTCGGCATCATTAACCCAAGCGCAGAAATAAACATGGCTTGCTGCTGGTCTGCCGCCTTCGTAGAAATAAATATCCCTAACGACAGCGCGACTAACATATACAAAATTGATTCAAAAGCCAAGAGCATTGCGCTCCCATTCAGAGGCATACCAAACACGTAAATGCCAAGTAATACCACAATCATTGCATTAAAAACGGTTAGTGCCAAATACGGACTCGCCTTCCCAAGAATAATCTGTATGGGTCGCAACGGCGAAACCAACAACACTTCCATGGTGCCCATCTCCTTCTCCCGTGCAATCGTAATACTGGTCATCATCGCAGCCACTAGCATCAAAATCAGGGTCATTACTCCAGGTACAAAGCCAAATACGGACTTCAGTTCGGGATTGTACAACATGCGGGTCTCCACACGAATAGGTACTGTACCCCCCTGCGGAAGCCGCTCATTTTGATAAGAAAGGACAATCGCTTGCGCATAATTGATCAATGTGGTGGCAACATTTGGATCCGAAGCATCCCCAATTAACTGCACACTCGCCTGCCCCGATTTGGCTAAATCTTCCGCAAAAGAAGGAGGAAACACCACCGCTAGTTTGATTTTTCCCCGTCTAAATGAAGCCTCCAATCCTTCCAATGTCGAAACCGTATCCGTCTGCCGAAAATACCCACTCGATAACAAACGGTTCGTTAATGCCGTACTCTCCACATCACCGGCCGAATCCATCACCGCAATCGGTGCATCCTTCAAATCGTTGGTCAACACAAAACCAAACAACAATACCTGTGCAATGGGCATCCCAAAAAGAATCATAAGGGTGCGCCGGTCACGAAGAATATGGCGAAACTCTTTTACTATAAAAGCTAGAAAACGGTTCATGCTAAGCAGGTCATTTATTGATTAATCTACATGGCCAACGGGCTGGTCCGGACGCGCTAATTTCCTGAATACCTCGTCCATATCGCTGGCCTTAAACTGCTTTCTAAGTGCCTCAGGCGTATCCAATGCCTCAATCCGCCCATCTACCATGATACTTACACGATGGCAGTATTCAGCCTCCTCCATGTAGTGTGTCGTTACCATCAAAGTAACTCCCCGCGCAGAAGCCTCATAAATCCCCTCCCAAAATTGCCGCCTCGTCAATGGATCTACACCAGAAGTAGGTTCGTCCAAAAACACAACCTTGGGCTCATGAATCTGCGCTACCGCAAACGCCAATTTCTGTCGCCAACCCAACGGAAGACTTCGAACCAAAAGACCCGCCTGCTGCTCCAAACCAAGCTGCTCCATCACTTGGGTCGTTTTTTCACGCAACTGACTAGTGCTCAATCCGTAAATCCCTCCAAAAAACCGAATGTTCTCCCGAACCGTAAGGTCCTCATATAAACTAAAACGCTGGCTCATGTAACCAATGTTGCGTTTCACCTCCTCCGGATAACGCGCCACATCATAACCAGCCACCATAGCGGTGCCCGAACTGGGCATCAATAAACCAGTTAGCATCTTTAAGGCCGTGGTTTTACCCGCTCCATTTGCACCTAAAAAACCAAATATCTCCCCGGGACGGACCTCAAAAGAAATCCGATTCACCGCAGTAAAATCCCCAAAGGTTCGGGTTAGTGCTTGCACTTGGATGACATTTCCCATTATCCTTGTTGTTCAAAAGCAATATAACAATCTTCAATCCCAGGAGCAATAGCCTTTACCTCCACTGACTCATGACCGTACTTATCCAGATACCCCCTAATTTCTTCCGTGCTGTGGCTATTTTGGTGTAAGGACAAATGTGCATACTCCCCAAAACCAAAACAGCCTTGAACAGGCTCCCATTTTCTTAAATCGCTAATTAATCGATGCATTTCACGACCCCGAACCGCAAAAAGTGGGTACGGATAACGCTCAATGATGGCCTCGGGCCGATCCACCGCTACTACTTTGCCCCGCTGCAACAATGCCACACGGTCGCAAAGCGCCGCCTCATCCATGTTGGGCGTACTGACCAGTATTGTTAACCCCTGTTTTTTCAACAAAGCCAACATATCCCAAAATTCCTTTCTGGATACTGGATCTACGCCCGTCCCAGGCTCATCAAGCAACAACAGCTTGGGACGATGAATGAGGGCACAACAAAGAGCTAATTTTTGTTTCATCCCTCCCGACAAGGCCCCTGCTCGACGGTCTTTGAACGGCGCAATCTGCCGATAAATGGGAGCAATCAACTCGTAATTTTCCTCCATATCCGCCCCAAAAACCTCCGCAAAAAAATGAAGGTTTTCCTCAATACTTAAATCCTGATATAAAGAGAACTTACCAGGCATATACCCAATCTGATTCCGTATCCGCCGATAATCCACTACCGAATCCAAACCTCCCACCTTGGCGCTGCCATTGTCCGGCTTTAATAAGGTGGCCAGTATCCGAAATAGGGTCGTTTTTCCAGCCCCATCCGGGCCAATTACCCCAAATAGCTCTCCGGATGCCACCGAAATGTTGATATTTTCCAAAGCCCGAACATCCTTATAGGATTTGGAAAGGGATACCACCTCGATCTCCATAGGCTAAAATTGTACCTCAGCAGGCATGCCGATTTTGAAAATACCATCATTTGGAACAGCAATCTGAATCGCATACACCAGATTGACCCGTTCCTCTTTGGTCTGAATTACCTTCGGCGTAAACTCCGCCTTGTCCGCTATCGTTGATATTTTACCTTTCCTAGAAAGACGCTGCCCGTCAGGCCCATCTACCAATACGCTTACTTCCTGGCCCAATTGGACACTACTCAATTGCCCTCCACTGATATAGGCACGCAAAATCATGTTGTCCAAATCGGCTGTTTTAAACAAGGGTTTTCCTACACTCGTCACTTCACCCGGTTCTGCAAACTTGGTCAATACCACCCCAGTAGCTGGAACGGTGATCCGGCATTTTTGAAGCTGATCCCTAAGCTGCGCAATCTGATGCTGGAGCGGTGCCACTTCCGCCGTAATCCCCGTTTGTTGTACATTCAAGCTCGCAAATGCAGCTGATTTTTGGGCCTGAACTACCTCTAATTGACGTTTTAACTGAATGAGCTGGTCGTTCAATTGATCGAACTGCTGTGGAGTGGCGGCATCCTTTTTTACTAAATTCTCAATCCGCTTTCGCTCGCGTTCTAGGTTATTTATATTCGCAGTAATGACAGCCGCTTGATCATCAAAAACCGCTAATTGCGCGCCAATCGCAGGCTTTTTGGCCAATATTGCTAAAATAGAGGCTTCTAACTGTGCTATTTTTAATACAATTTGGGTGGAGTCAATACGACCCACTACCTGCCCAGCTTGTACACGCTGCCCTTCCTCAACAGTAAGCTCGATAATTTTTCCAGTTCCTTCAGCACTAACCAAACGTTCCTCTGCCTCAAAATTTCCATAGGCATCAGTATCCGATTGCTGATGCTGACAAGCAACCAACGTAACTGCAAGTGAAAATAGGATAAATCTCATATTGTAAAACGTTTATTTTCCATGTGCCTGCTCTGACTCACGGGCATATAGAACTTGAAGTTGATGTGTTTTATACGTAAGTTGCGCCTGGGTAAGCAGTTGCACCTGAGTGAGGTAATCCGTCATAGTCATTACGCCACTCTTCACTTGCTCGTCCGCCCGTTGCAGAATGCTTTTCTGCAAATCAATTACTTGCTGATCTAAAGCCAACATCGCTTGATTTTTCTCCATTTCCTGTCGGTCTTTTATTGACTGTGCTTGCATTCGCAGCTCAAATGCCTGTTTTTGTACCCCAATCTGTTGCTGCTGAACAGCTAATACTTCGATTGCCTTTCGATCAGCCCCCCAATCAAAAGGGGTCCATTGTGCCCGAATACCAACTAAACCAAACAACCCTTGGTCAAAAAAATTCAGCGGATTCGGATTCCCCCATCCTCCCTGAGCAAATGCATCCAGCCTTGGCTGCCTACGCAAGGCAATTCCCTCCTTTGCTATTTCCAATTGCTGTTGCTTAACGTTAAACAAGGACCACTCCGGCCGAGCAACTGGCTCAGCGTTGCTCGTTTCAGTAGGTATTTGGAGAACCAAACGAGCCTCCGGACGCCCAATCCAATGCGCTAACAGCCCACGCAGGGTCTGATCATCCTCTTTTATAGCACTCAGCTGCTGACTCATTTTCAAAATTTGTATCTGAAGCTGATCCTCCTGGGTTCGTAACAAAACACCCTCCGATACCGCTGCATGGACTTGCTGCTGCTTATTTTTTAAATCAAGAAGGCTATTTTCCAAAATCGCTGCCGACTCTTGTAACAACAAAATCTTGAAAAATAAATCAGTGACCGTCTCCCGAAGTGAAAAAACATCCACATCGGCCTGAGCGGAAGCCGCTTCCTGTTCCAAGGCATACTGCGCCCTACGAACTCGATCAGACTGACCATCCCAAAGTCGCTGAGAAATATCCACCTGCAACCGATACTGATCCTTTGGAACCGCCGGCACTTGAAACAATGGAGACTCAATCGGCAAACCAAAGGCTGCACTTTGGAGCGTGGCTTGCCCCCCCACATTGATACGCGGCAACTGCGCACTTCGTAAAGAAGCCGTCTGCAACGAAGCAATAGTAGCTGCATGTTGCTTCTGGGCTTGCAGCGGACTGGCCGTGGCGGCAAGCTCCCTGCATTGCTCCACCGTAAGGGTGTCCTGGGCCCATAAACCTGCGCCAAATACAGACAGCCACATCCAAAAGGTGGCTGTTAAACGAATAATAGTTGACATACTAAGGTCGTATTGCATGTAAAAGAAAGGACTTAACCTCTTTTTTTCGTTCATCCAAAAATTGATTCATCTCCTCCGCACTCATCCCCAAAATAATCCTGGCCATGGGCCGAGCGATGATGGGAAAAACACAGAGCGAAAACGCATTGATAACTAAATGCCGGGGCGCTATCGGACGAATAAGTCCCGTCGCAACGGCCTCCTCCACTTGCCTATAAAAAAAGTCCAACCGCGGCAAATCCTTTGGAACAATCTCATCAAAAAACCGATCCGGATGCTTGTTCATCTCCGAAATTACAAAAAGCGGCACAAAAGGGTTCTGCCGAATGACATCTATATAGGTATCTACAAAATGCTCTAACTTCTCTAATAATGGCAGTTCAGACTCCAAAATTTGTAAAAATTTGGGCATCACTTTCCGAATCACCGCTTTCACAACTGCCTCAAATAACTTCTCCTTGGAACGATAATAATAATGCAACAAGGCTTTGTTGATCCCGGCTCGATCCGCGATCTCTTGCATCTTGGCTCCAGCCATCCCCTTTAAGGTAAATACCTCATGTGCAGCTTCAAAAATGCGCTGCTCAGCACTTTCAGCTTGTTCACTGTTTGGTTTATCCATATAGTTTAACCGTTTGGTTAATTTTGGGCAAAGGTAGGGTAGTCTTTTTCTTTTCCAAGAAAAAAGGGTTCTATTTTTTTAATAATGTAAAAAGAAACTGCTTCTAGCCTTACCCATACACTAGCACAAGGCTATTCTTTCACCGCTACCGCAATCCTAGAATCGGCTGTCCCATAATACAACAACCACTTGGACTTGAAATACACTAATCCCTCTACAAAGCATACCTCATTGACCTCCCCAACCCGCTCGTAGGGCTTGTCAGGATGTATGAACCAAGTAGTACTTCGATCCGTCAGCTTCCAAGGGGCCAAAGTGTCAAACAATGCCTGACCCGCTGCATAGGTGAATTTTGGCAGTTGATCCTCCTTATAATTCGCAGCATTACTGGCATTATAAATTAACAACACCCCCTCTTCCGTCCACAATGCAAAGGGGCCCGGCTCCACCAGTCGACTGTCAAAATACCCCGGACGAGGGGTCAAAACCCTAATCAACTCGTTGTTTTCCGCATTTTCCAAAGGCTCCCAATGCACCAGATCTACAGAGGAGGCCATGAATAAATCGGTATCTCCGAAATACATCCAATACCGCCCGTTAATCTGTGCCGCCACTATCCGAGAGCCCTCCTGTCGCCCAATTACTGCACCGGATTTAGACCATTTATCTTTGTATTTTTCTGCGCGAAGTACCGGACCATGTTTTACCCAATGGACCAAATCAGTAGAGCTAGCAGAACAAAGCCGAGCCGTTTTGCCGTCATAAGCGGTATATGTCATTAAATAACCACCGTCCGGACGCTCCATGATCCTTGGATCTTCCACTCCGTCAAACCAGGTGCCCTCCTCTTTCTTTGCACTGTTCCATTCTAATGCCTTCCACTCATCCTGCGCAGGATAAAAGATGGGCTCTGCTAACCGCTTAAAATGCAAGCCATCCGAGCTGACCGCCATCCCAATCCGAGAGGTGCCCGCCGCATCTTGCGCCCTAAAAAATAAATACACCTGATTCCCTTTTACCACCGCAGCAGGATTCAATACGTTCCGCTTAGACCATAAAACCTCCTTCTGGCGAATTGGACAAGAAAAAGAGGCAAAAGAATCCGGTACTAAAATGGGATTAAGACTATCAACCTTGGTAAAACCAGTCAACTCCCAACCAGTTAAGACCGCTGTAGAGGGAGCCTGCTGATTACAAGCCATAACAAGCAACACCCCGCTGAACAAAAAAAATAAACCAAACCGCATAAGCAAATGAGTAAAAATTATAACATAAGTTGAGCCCTAAAAAGAGTATTGACGCCACTAATTTCCTTCAATTGTCTAAAAAGAACACCAATACGTCAATGCATCTCTGATTTTGATCAGTAAAAGTATACATTTGTAAAAGAATTATCCATAGCGGAGTCCAGTAACCGCTCGAATAAACGGGGCAATCCCGAAATGCCTAAAAAGTAGGATACACTTATCAAAACATCGAAAATGGACCAGCAAAAAGTAGACATGTTCATCATGTCCAATGCAAAATTCTTTGAAAGCCACCACCTACACGCCATCCGCGAACGGCTGCTCGAAACCGACGACTCCAATTGGGTGATGCTCTCCACCCTTGAGCTGAAGGATCCAACCACTAGCCTGATTGTTTCCATCCTCGCAGGATCACTCGGAATCGACCGTTTTCTGATCGGAGATACAGGCCTGGGCGTTGGCAAACTCCTCACCTGCGGTGGCTTCGGAATCTGGGCAATCGTAGACTGGTTCCTGATCCAGTCGGCTACTAAAGAGAAAAACTTACAGAAAATCCAACCTTACCTATTCTAATGAACCTGCCAAAAGGCAGCGTCTATCCCCTGCTTTTTTTTACCAGTGCAGCAGGGTATGCTTGGATATTCCTGAATTGGCAGACCCAAACGGAGTTTACCGTCTGTCCGATGAAGTCAATCACAGGCATACCCTGTCCCTCTTGTGGTTCCACCCGTTCCGTTTTAGCCATCCTGAAAGGAGCGTTCCAAGAAGCCCTTTGGCTCAACCCAATCGGCTTCCTGTTAGCATCCGTCCTTTTAATCGCTCCAGGCTGGATTGCTTTCGATGCATTAACTCGTAAAAATACACTGGAACTAACCTATCAGGTAGCAGAAAAAATACTCCGAAAACCATCCGTTTTTATCCCACTGATATTGTTGCTCCTGGCCAACTGGATCTGGAACCTCCAAAAAGCAGGAATCCTATAATTACAAACTCAATCGAGGATCTCCAATCGAGTATTAAACTAAATCGGGCTTTGCTCCGTTTATTTTACCAAGTATACCACTGACATGCTTTTTACATCACAAACATATAAACCCAGTGAATATGAGGCGGAAAAAGCCTCTAACAGTTACCTCATGTCGCTGGTAGCGCTCATCGTCGGTGTCCCGTTGCCCATCGTGAACCTACTGGCTACTTTACTCTTTTATTGGGGAAATAGAAAATCCAGTTACTTCGTGCGCTGGCACTGTACCCAAGCCCTTCTCTCTCAATTTTCCGTACTTGTGGTAAATAGTATAGGTTTTTGGTGGACCATTTCTATCCTTTTTACCGAAGAAAACGTCAGTAATACCTATTTTGCCTACCTCCTTATTGCCATACTCTTTAACATTACCGAACTCATCACGACCATTTACTCGGCTGTCCAAACCCGAAAAGGCATTCATGTAGAATGGTTGTTTTTTGGAACCCTCACCCATCTAATTTGCAAACCAGATCAATGAAAAAATTAATTCTTCAAGGAATCTTTATCGTAGGGATCCTCTACGCTGGTTGGTACGCCCTCAGCCGTACCAACTGGGTAAAATTGTTCGGATTAGAGGAAATCCAAGCTAGCACCGAAACCAAACTCGGAGAAATGCTCTGGGAAATGACCGCCGAAACCAGCAGGGTAGTGGAAAATGAATACCTATCGTTCGCCCTTGACAGCATGATCAGCAAAATTTGCTCGGCAAATGGCTTTGACCGCAACTCCATTAAAGTCCATGTGGTGGATAAAGCCGAAATAAATGCCTTTGCCATGCCCGATGGGCACCTGGTAGTCCATACCGGACTTATCCAATCGGTCAACAACCCAGAAGAATTAGCCGGAGTGCTTGCCCATGAAATGGCACATATCCAACAAAAACACGTTCTCAAAAAACTCATCAAAGAACTGGGAATCGCCTACCTGACTTCCGGCACACTGGAAGGCTTAGGCTCCGAAACCGTTCGAGAAGCGGCTAAGGTACTCTCCTCAACGGCCTTCGATCGTGGCATGGAAAAAGAAGCAGACCTGCATGCCGTCGACTACCTGAAAGCTGCGGGAATCAACCCACGCCCCCTTGCCGACTTTATGGAAGTGCTCAGTGAACAAGAAGGAGACGCCGCAAAATACCTTTCTTGGGTAAGCACCCACGCTGCCTCAAAAGAAAGGGCAGCTTATATCCTGGAGTACATCGGAAGCGATGAACCCTCCAACTACTCACCTGTACTTAGCGAGCACACCTGGAAGCAAGTCCTGGAATCGCTTTAACACCTCCAAACTCAACCGCCCCCACTGATTAATCCGCCTGTGTTGCGTATTTTACCCAACACAGGCGGACTATCCATTATAATTCGCGCTTTTTGGAAGCGCGAACCGCATAATCCACTGCCCTGGCAGTCAAAGCCATGTACGTCAAGGAAGGATTCTGTGTTCCTGTTGATGCCATACAAGCGCCATCCGTAACAAAAACATTCGGTACGCTGTGCACTTGATTGTTTCCGTTCAAAATACTCGTCTTCGGATCCCTTCCCATCCGCGCAGTCCCCATCTCATGAATCCCGCGCCCCGGAGGCTCATGAGAATCGTACACCTTAGCGTCTTTAAAACCTGCTTTGTCCATCATTTCCTGCATAGCCACAAAGCCATCCTTCAGATGCGCCTCCTCATTTTCACTCCACTTGCAATCAAAAGTAATCGTGGGCATACCCCATGGATCTAATTTGGACCGATCTACCCGAAGCTGGTTTTCAAAACGGGGCAAGGTTTCCCCTTGCATGTGAAAGCCCAATCCCCAGTCGCCCGGACGGGTCATGGCCTGCTTGAAATCAGCGCCAAATCCCGCTTGCCAGGCACCTCCTTGCCAGGCTGCACCACGCTCACAACCGCCCCCAATCGCATATCCCCGCACGAAATCTTTCTGCTGGTCATTCAATAAATTTCGAAACCTGGGAATATAAAAAGAAGTAGGCCGACGACCTTTATGATAATGGTCTTGAAAGCCGCTGTGCGTAGCATACGCCCGCCCGCGGTAGCAGTGGTCCATTAGATAGTGCCCCAATACTCCACTGTCATTCCCCAATCCATTAGGAAACCGGGAAGAAACCGAGTTGAGTAAAATGGCGGTTGTATTCACTGTACTGGCATTTACGAAAATTATTTTTGCGTAATACTCCACCATTTCCTTCGTAACGGCATCAATCACCCTGACGCCCGTAGCGCGCCCTTTCTGATCATCATAAATAATCGAGTGCACAATGCTATCCGTGCGCAAGGTCATCTTTTTGGTGGCCGCTGCTGCTGGTAACGTAGCCGCTTGACTGGCAAAAGCGGCGCTAAATGGACAACCCCGGTGGCAAAGATGGCGGTACTGACAAGGACCACGTCCATTGTGCTGCTGGGTTAAATTAGCCGAACGCCCCTGCACCAAATGCCTTCCTGGGAAATAATCCCGAATGGTCTTTTGCAAATGCTTTTCCGCAACAGTCAACTCAATAGGAGGCAAAAACTCACCGTCTGGAATCTGAGGAAGACCATCTTTATTGCCCGAAATTCCAACAAAACGCTCCACGTAACTGTACCAAGGCGCAATGTCCTTGTAACGAATTGGCCAGTCAGTTCCATAACCATCCTTACTGTTTGCCTCAAAATCGAAATCCGACCAACGATAAGTCTGACGAGCCCACATCAAACTTTTTCCACCAACATGATACCCGCGGATCCATTCAAACGGCTTCTCTTGCTGATAAGGGTGGTCCGTGTCTTTCACAAATAGGTGCCGAGTCCCATCATTAAAAGCATAACAAATGGTCTGAATTGGGTAGTCCTTTCTATCCGATTCGGTATGCATGTTTCGGTTCTCCAATTCCCAAGGGGCCTTCATAGCCGTGCTGTAATCGGTAATGTGATCCAACTTCCTACCGCGCTCTAACACCAATGTTTTAAGCCCCTTTTCACAAAGTTCTTTTGCGGCCCAACCGCCTGAAATGCCGGAGCCCACTACGATGGCATCGTATGTCCGTTTTTTCTTGGAATCCATATTGAATTGCATCTTGTTTGTCGTTTTTAAATAGCTGTCACCAACACTTTCCCAAAAATTACTTCGAAAACTATGGAAAAGAGGTGTGCAGCCATCATTAGAAAATAGGTGTCCAGGCCTTCGTGTGCTCATCCACTTTCATATCGGCAACCCATCCACCCGGAACTGGATCATAATTCAGTGCCTGGGTAGCCCCCACCTCAGAGGTGAAATATCCATGCAACACCAACATCTTCAATCCTGTGAAAAAGGGAGGAATATCCTGCTCCGTCGCGGGGCGTTTCTGGTCCTGTAACCAAGTTAAAAAAGTAACCCGCTCCGATTCATTGCAATCCAAAAATGATTTGCCTGTCTGCTGTTTACAACTCGCCTCTGCCGCATCTAATTCTTCCCAAAAACGTTTTTTTCGATCTGCCTGAAGGCAGTTTTCGACAGCGTGGATAATAAACTTACCCACCTCCGCCGCTTTCGCGCCAGGTGTGTCAGTCGTAGGCAGGATGGTCTCGGAGAGTTCATCCAACAACGCTAACCGACCGGAAGCAGACAAAAACATGGACTCCACAGGAGGTGCAAGCGCTGCAGCGAGTGCAGAAGGCGCAATGGCCGCTCCGCCCAACAAAAGGGCAATGCGCTGGAAGGATTCACGTCTGGTCATAATTTTTATATGTTTTATATTTTTTTGTCAATTAATTAAGAATCGGTTATCACCTCACCATTTATAATTAGCTCCAAATTATTACTGGACACTAGGGAGCATCCCAGGGGTGATTTTACGGGTCAACTGCCCTTTCCCATCCAATAACTGCACCTCAAGGGTAGAAGATGCCACCAATAAACTGTGGGACGCTTGTCCCATAAAACCGTTTCCTCTAAAAAAACTACACCGCTGAACCCGACCATTCCCCTGCGTAACCAGAGCGTACGTCTCTGAGGCACGCAAAGAAATGACTGCACTATTTGAGCTAACCGAAAAACTCCGCAAGGCATCACTGTTCTGACTCGCCAAAATCAACGTCCGCTGATCTGTACGCTGAAGCCGGGTCAATGCCCGAGCATCCCCAGGAACATAAAAGCCGCTCTCCCTGCGATCCATCGGAACAAATTGCCCATTCCCCTGATTCCGCAACACCAAGCCATAAAATCCATCCGCGCGCCCTTGTAATAATTCCATTCCATAATCATTACCCACCATCAGTAAATCCATCAGACCATCCTCATCCAAATCATAGGGTAACATCCCATAAATTGGAGCTAATTGAGCCGCTGTTGGAAGCGCCCGAACCTGAAATTTTCCTCCTCCCAGATTTTCCACATAAGCACTCGATAGGTAGTTTGCTTCCATAATTTGCGCCCCCTCCAAGTCCTTTTTAGGAAATACATCCTGCAAAGTCGCCTCACCAAAAGCCCCATACGTATTAAAGCGCTTACGAAGCACCACCAATTGCTTCATGACATCATCCCGGGTATGGTAAATGTACTCGCGTTTTTTCCCGAGTGAATCCCGCCAATAACAAGTAATAAAGGGATCAAAAGAACCATTTCCATCAAAATCCTTCGCGTAAATGCGCAATGGCTCCTTATCCGAACACTGAAAATAGGTATTGCGCCCAAAATTACCCGCGACATAGTCCAAATCTCCATCGTTGTCAAAATCGGCGGATGTTAAGCTGGTCCACCAGCCCCTCTGGTCCACCAGCCCACTAGAAGCAGTAATATTGACCAATTTCCCTCCCCGATTCTCAAACATCGAAAGCGGCTTCCACTCCGCCGCTACCAGCAAATCTGGCTGAAAATCATTGTTGAAGTCAGTCCAAATAGCATCGCTGATCAATCCAAAAAAAGCAAGCTCAGGACAAACCTGCTCCGTTACGTCCGTAAACCGAGGGGCACCTCCAACCGGCGTATCATTCCGCAAAATAAAACTACGGTCCGCCTGCGGATACTTCATCGGTAATACCCGACCGCCTACAAATAAGTCAAGATCACCATCCATATCAAAATCAGCTGCCCGAACTGCTTGATTGCAGGCAGCCTCCTTCGGTAACGCATCTTTGGCATGGGTAAAATTTCCTTTCCCGTCGTTCAACAACAATATATCCTGATAATACTCCCAGTTGCTCTGCTGCTGAGGACTTCCACGAGCTATAAATAAGTCCAAATCCCCGTCCTGGTCAACATCCAACAACAAGGAACCAAGGTCCTCCTCCATTTTTCTGGGCTCCAACTTGACCTCTACCGACTGCCGATCAAATCGCCCTTCCGGAGTCTGCGTGAATAGCCATGCATCGTTTTGCGCACTCGCCCCAATAAATAAATCATCCAATCCGTCATTGTTGACATCACCTACCGTCAAACCCGGTCCATATTGAGAATACTTGTGCGGTAGGGTCCATTGGTTATTAAAATCAATGAAATCATTATCGTCCGATATATAATCCAACCCAGTCTCCGTCGCTGGCAAAGAAGCCAGGTATCTTGCTGACTCCTGAGCACCACGCATTTCTGCCTGCGTTTTCGGGAGCTCAGAATAACGAAGCGTAGTTACCTGGTCAATGGCTAACGAATGAACCACCGACTTCTCCCCTCTTCCCCATTCAATCACCAGAGAGTCCACGTTCGAAACGCTGCCCAAACCAAAGTGTAAAATAGGTTCTGAGCACGACAAATAACCTCTTGCCGAAACCACCGCTGCCTTTTGGGTAATTCCTTGGGCATATATCGTAGCCGTTGCCCCAAATGCATCCGGATTTTCCGGAGCGCCCTTCAGTTGGACCCGCACAAAATGAGGCTTCTCCTCCCGATTATTGAGGTTGTTTTTGAATAAAAAAGCCGCATCGTCAATATTGTTGACAACCAGGTCCAAGTCACCATCCAAATCAAGATCCGCATAAGCAGCCCCATTAGAATAAGAAGGAACGGAAACACCCCCCTTCAAAGTTTGATCCTCAAAATGCAAATCCCCATGATTTAAAAATAAAAAATTAGGGGTTTTTACCTTTGGTATTTTATCCTGCAAATCCATCGGGGCCAATAAAAACCGAATAGAACTGTGAAAAGCCGTAAAATCATGGTCCGTCACATCCCTCGGAAACCCATTGGTGATGTACAAATCCCGCTGTCCATCGTTGTTGTAATCGGCTAATAATGGGGCCCAGCTCCACTCCGTTTCCTGCAATCCCGTTATAAACGAGACATCGCTGTACACCGGCAAACCCGTTTCCGGACTATACCCTTGTTGAAGTTGAAGCACATTCCTGCCGTACTGATGCTCATATCCATACTGCCGGTTGTTGATATAAGTTGAGTAATTATTTTGTCCAATAAATAATTTCTTCCGCTTGTTATAATAGGGCAGCATCTCCGTGGTAAATAAATCCAGGGCACCGTCGTTGTTGATATCGGCCAGATCACTGCCCATCGCCGAACCAGCCTGGTGTTTAAACATACCAGCGATCTGATTGACAAATCGGCCATCTTTTTGATTGATGTATAATAAATCATTGCTGACATAATCATTGGCAACGTATATATCCTGCCACCCATCTTCATTAAAATCAGCAATGATGCAGGAATGGCTATAGCCTGCCAGCAATATGCCTGCCTCCTTGGTTACATCGGTAAAAAAAACACGTCCGTCTGACAGCAGGTCATTGCGATACAGGCGGTCGCAGTTAGGCGAACTGCCATCCGTTGATTTCTCAATATACTTGTTTGGGAAATTGGAGTCCATATAATTGACCGCAATAAATAGATCCAGGTCCCCATCGTTGTCATAATCAAAAAACTGCGCGTTGCTCGAATGGGTGGTATCGGCAATTCCATATTGCTCCGCCTGGTTGATAAATTGGGGAACGCCCTTTTCATCATTCCCCTGGTTAATCAACAACCGATTCCGCCTTAATGCAGGATTTTTGACAAACGTGTTGCAGAGGTAAATATCGTTCCGACCGTCGCGGTTAATATCCAAAATAGTGATGCCTGACGACCACTCTCCTAGGTCTTTTTGTGCGCCGGCGAGATCGGCCACTTCTTCAAAATGCAATTGCCCGCGGTTCAAATACAGGTGATTTTTTACCTGGCTCCCGGTAAAGTATATATCAGGCAACCCATCCCCATTCAAATCGCCAATACCTACCCCTCCTCCATTGTACATAAACTCATCCTTCAAGATATTCAAGGAGTCTGATTCCGTAATGTCGTTATTAAAAGTGATTCCACATTCTTCGCTCGCCACCAACTCGAATAAAAGGGACTCCTGCCGGCAAGCCGACAAGAAAAAAAGGGCTCCAGCTGCGATTAAACCAAATTGAAAACTGTTTTTCATGCTTTTTCTCCTGTCATCCAAAATAACCTCTAACGTAAACCGAAGACGAAGGAATATGCATGAACCATTCTCACCCCTTCAACGATTGTAATTAGAAGCCTATTTATCAAATGCAATATAAAATCTTCTTTTTTCTTTTTTTACAAAATGAACATTCCTATCTGTGGAAGTCCTCACAAATATATAAATAGTTTGCCCCTCCTAGGTCTGACAGATAAAAAACTAGTTGAAAAACGGAACAAGTCAACCCATAGCTCCACCCTTTACTAAACTTGGATGCGTATTTCACACATTCAAAAAAGCCCCCAATCCAACGGATTAGAGGCTTCACGCTTATTCGTTTATTGCTCAACCATAGTTTATTTCCTCAAACAATTGAAGGTAACAGTCTCCTTTTCTGAGAGTGTAACCCGGTTTAGATTGAATTTTGGAGGTAAATTACTTAATTTTGGCTATTGCCGGGAGCTGTACTTGGCTCCTCCAGCTCAATTGGAATACCGATGTTGCTTTGTCGGCCCTCTATTAATCCGGTGGCCTGCAGATAATGGAATTTCCCCTCTTCCGAATACCTAAACTCAACACTTTGAATCTTAGTACCATCCTTCAAATACTGCTCCACCCAATGATTGAGTTCCGCCTGATTTCGAACACTTACTTTATTGCCTTTCAGGTAAAAAGCGGTGTACAACAATTCTGGGCCTTCTTGCTCCTTTTTTTTGCAGTTAGAAAGGCCTGAATAAAGTGCTAACCCTGAAACAACCAATAAAATAGTGGAGATTCTTCTTGTTTTCATAAGTGAAAAAATTGTTTGTGAAAAAATTGTTTGTGAAAAATCAAGTTGAGGATACAAACAAGGGTGTTTTTTATATTTAGACGAAAAGTAGCAACAGAAGACTGCCTTCAGTAAATGTAATTAGAGCATATTGAAAATCCTACTTGGAAACATCTAAAAGAACAGGAGGGGATGGGTGTTTTACCACCTACCCCCTCCATTATTGTAGCTACTTTTATCACAGAAGCCAGTTGCCTATCGCATCTTACACCTGTCGCTCAAGTAGCGTTTTTAAATTACATAGATTAATAGCCAGGGTTCTGCTTCAACACGCTTGGACCCTGGATATCGATTTGTGCCTGTGGGATTGGATACACCTCACACTTGTTTGCGGTGAACTGAGCTCCACCCAATGCATTGGTCAAACGAGCGCCTTCAAACGCCAAGTAAGCGTCCAACACTTGGTCAGCAACTCCCCAACGAACCAAATCGAAGAAGCGGTGGCCCTCACCAGAAAGCTCCAACTTACGCTCCATGCGGATGGCCGTATTCGCAGCATCTTTAGAAGTCCAAGGAGCATTATACAGACCGATGCTGTAGTTAGCTGCATTGGAACCATCTCCACGCTTCACCCAAGAGGAAGCATTAGCTGCACGAGCGCGAACTTGGTTCACATACTCACGCGCTTTTTCAAGGCTACCAGCTTCTACTTCTGCCTCAGCAGCCATCAAAAGCAAGTCAGCATAGCGCATAAGTGGCTGATTGATGGCCGTCCAACCGCGGGTCCAAGATGAACCATCTGTGAAAGTACCCATTGTGCCTTTGTAGAACACAAACTTCTTTGGAGAGTATGGACCAGCATAAGACTGATCGCGAATCCAGTTATCACCAGGGTGATCGATCCAGTCAAGATAAGGAATACCGCGACGACCCACAGAGTGGTCCAAACGTGGATCCACTGGACCAGCATCTGGAGTAAATGGATCAGCTGATTTTACACCCCAGTCGCTCTTCAGTTCGTTAGCAGGATTGTTGTAAGAACCATCCAATAAAGGCAAACCGTTTGCATCTGTACGGAAAGAATTTGCCAATTCGAAGCTAGGCTGGAAGAAACCGCAGCATCCTGCAGGACCATCAGAACCAGAGTTGTAAGGGAAATTCAATACGTGTTCGCCATTCGCATTTGCAGTAGAACCTGTATTAACAGCTGTTTGTACGGAGAAAATAGACTCTGCACCACTCTCAAACTCAGGCTTGAATACGTCAGCATAATTAGTCAACAGACCATATTTTACACCCCCTGTATTTTTACCATTCTGAATGACATCATCAAACATGCGCTTTGCATCTGCATGCTTGTTCTGGTACAAATACACCTTTCCAAGGAATGCCTTAGCGGCCCAGTTGTTTGCGCGGCCGAGTGCTGAATTTGTTTCAGCCAAGTTATCCGCTGCAAACTGGAAGTCTGCCTCAATTTGAGGATAGATATCCGTGTTATTTGGCGTCTTGATCGCATCATCGGCAGAGGTATTCTCATCGATGTATGGAACCGCACCAAACAAGCGGCGCAACTCGAAATAATAGAAACCACGAAGGAACCGAGCCTCTGCAGTAATCTGCTTGCGGTCAGCGTCCGTCAAATTCGGATCTGTGCTGGAAGCAAGTACAGCTAGGGTTTTGTTTACCCGAGAGATACCCTCAAAGCAGATAGACCACTTTTGAGCAGGCAAATCACTGTTAGGAAGGGTCTCAAAGCGCTGAACAGCATTAACAACTGCCTGGTCACCACCGTTAGTACCTTTGTTGGCCTCACCACCCAGGATACTACCATGTACCCAGTTGCCAAATCCAGAATAGAATAGCTGGTCACGACCGGTCAATACACTGTAAGAACCGATTAGCAGACCCTCAATCCCTTTTTTGGAGCTCAATACCTCCTCAGTAAGAGAGGCCGTAGGAGACACCTCCAAAAATTCATCTTTGCAGGAGCTTAAAAACAGATTGGTTGTCAAGGCAAACGCTGCAAAAAATAAGATTTTATTAATCCAATTTTTCATATTTTAAAACTTGTTTTTAACAGTATTGGTAAGAAAGGACTTGATTAGAATGTGATACCCAATCCAAACATGAAGCTGCGTGTCACTGGGTAGTTACCTACGTCAATACCGAATGTTGTATCTGCTGCACCACCCACCGCTGGATCAAGACCAGAATACTTGGTAAAGGTAAAGAGGTTGTTGGTAGAAGCAAATACACGTGCACGAGATACCTTCATACGCTTCATCATGCTCTCAGAAAGCGTATAACCAAGTGTCAGGTTTTGGATACGGAAGAAAGATCCGTCCTCCACATACCAAGAGTTTGGTTGTGTATTCGTACTGAAGTTAGAGGCATCTTCAAAAATAGGATTCTGTGAACCTGTGTTAGAAGGAGACCAAGATTCTTTCACGCTAGCACCGATTGCTGCACCCTTAAAGGATGGATAGAAATCAGTAAACCACTTGGACAAGTTGAAAATCTTGTTGCCAATTGAAGTGTACATGTAGGTTTCAATATCGAACTGACCCATGGTCACTTTGAAATTCATACCACCAGTAAACTTAGGAACTGGGCTTCCGATATAGGTACGGTCAGCAGCATCAATCTTGCCATCAGGCATACCAGTCAACTCTCCAGCGTCGTTGTAGCCATCGATATCCGCAAAACGGAAACGGCCAGGAGCTGCTCCATCTTGTGCAGGAGCTGCATCCACCTCAGCTTGGTTTTGGAATAATCCTTCCACCTGATAGCCATAGAATGCAGAGATTGAGTAACCAACTTGGTTACGAACCATGGTTCCAGCCAAACGATTCGATGCAGGGAAAGCGTCGAAATAGTCGATTGTCTCGTCAATCTTAACAATCTCGTTTCTCAAGAAAGAGCCGGTCAAAGTCAACTCATAACCAGCTTTACCACCCAACTTTCCTTTGTTTACCAACTGAAGGTCAACGCCCTGGTTAACCATCTCAGCCAGGTTTTTGAATGGTGCAGACGCAAAGCTACCCAACACGTCTGGCAATGGTGGGTTGAACAACAAGTCAGAAGTGCGCTTCTGCCACAGGTCAACGATTACATCCAACTTGCCATTGAACATAAGCGCTTCAAAACCTACGTTAGAAGTAGTGCTCACCTCCCATTTTGCATTCGGATTGCCTACCAAGCTCTGGTAGAAACCGTTGGCAACACTGCTGTTCGTACCATTGATATCATAAGCAGAAGCAAACAAGCTAGAAGCAAACAAGCTATACTGGTTCGCAGGGCTAACGGGGTTATCATTACCCATTTGACCCCATCCACCACGGATTTTCAAATCTTCCAACCAGCTGATGTTCTTCATGAACTCCTCACCGGTTACACGCCATGCAGCAGAAACACCTGGGAACACACCAAAACGAGTGCTCTCACCAAAGCGAGAAGAACCGTCACGACGCAATACACCCGTGATGTAGTACTTGTCTTTCAAACCATAGTGAACGCGACCGAACATAGAGAAATAGTTCCAGTGCGTGCTGTAGAAGCTGTTTACAACGCGGTTGTCAACCGTGCTCAACGTTACATAACGTGGATCTTCAGAGTAAGGATTCAAACCAGAAGCAGAGATTCCACGACCACGGCCATCTGTAAGTGCTTCCTGACCTGCCAATACTTCCAGGTTGTGGTCGCCGAATACTTTCTTGTACTGTGCTGTGTTCGTGAATACCCAAGAGTAGCTATTGCCATAAAACTCGTTGTATCCAAAGCTGGAGTTGTTCTCAGAGTTCTCATAAGAACGGCGAGAATATCCAAATCCGCTGTAGTTATTGTAAGTACCACCGATGCTGGAACGAAGTGTCAATCCATCCATCAGATCATACTCTGCATACAAGTTACCGAACGTTCTCATATCGATACCGCGGTTATCCTTGATGCCGTCGCGCTCTGCAACTGGGTTACGTGGGTTGTTGAAGCCTTTTGCTGCAGTACCCGCATAACCACCAAACTCATCATACACTGGAATGATAGAAGGCATACGGAATGCACCCAAAATTGGGTTCTCATCTTGTGCAACGTTGGCACCACCGCCTGCACCCATCAAACCGTTTGCAGAGCGGTAAGTCACCTGCATGTTTTGACCAACACGGAAGTTTTTGAACACATCGAACTCAGAGTTAGCACGTAAAGTGTAACGCTTGAAGTCATTGTGAATCAAAATACCCGCTTGATCCTGTAAGCTCATACCAACATAGTAACGAGCGCTCTCTGTCGCACCACGGAAACCGAGGTTGTGACGGGTCATTGGAGCAGTACGCGTGATCGCATCATACCAGTCTGTGCCCGCTCTGTTGGCACGTACCACCTGATAAATACCACCATTGTCTGGGTTAACATTGTATTTTGCTGCTTCCTGGTCCAAATTCACCTGAGATGCTGAAAGACCAGCCAAACCTCCCACGTTAATGAAGTCAGGAAGGGTAGGAGTAGCTCCGCTACCGTACTGTGGGTGAGAAGGAGTCAAACCCGCATTTTTCTGAGCAACCCAAGTCCAGTCAGCCTGCTCTTCTGGATTGAGGATAGCAAGACCCTGACCTGGATCTGTCCATCCGCCCAAAGCATCGTAAGAAACTTGCATGCGCTGTGGCTTCTTAGCACCGCGCTTTGTGGTGATTACAATCACACCACCTGCGGCGCGAGCACCGTAAATGGAAGCAGAAGACGCATCCTTCATGACAGTCGTATTGTCAATATCGTCTGGTGCCAAAAAGTCAATGTTCTGGGTAGGTACTCCATCCACAACATACAATGGCTGGTTACCAAAAAACGAACCAAAACCACGAATACGAACCTGGCTGGTAGTTCCTGGCTGACCGTTTGTAATAACGGTTACACCACTCACACGACCTTGTAACTGCTGCTCCACGTTACCCGTAGGAACAGCTGCCAAATCGCGTGTCTTAACAGTAGCAACCGCACTGGTTGTCTGCCGGCGAGTTTCTACGGTATAACCCGTCACAACTACTTCTGACAAAACAGATGCGGAAGGCTGAAGTAATACGCTGATGCTTGACTGGGAGCCCACTCCAATTTCCATGGTCTCATAACCCGTGTACGTAAATACCAAGACGGCATTATCACCCTGAACACTCAGGCCAAATTTGCCATCAACGTCGGTAGTAGTACCATTATTGGTACCCTTCACAACCACAGTTACACCTGGAAGCGGACCATCTGCGTCTGCTACAACACCGGTTACACGCCTTCCTTGCGCAAGCAGGGCCTCAGATACCAGCAAAAATGCCAGTAGCCAGAAAGACCGACCTAACAAGGTGAATAAATTTAACTTCATACGCTAAAATTAGTTAAGAATGATAAAATAAAACTTGATAATAGGTGAATTGAATGTAGAATGATCGCCTAAGAATGAACTCAAGTACATTCTAAATGCAAAAGTTGAAATAAATTTTGCATCTTGTATGCCTAACCTTTTATTTTTTTTATTTTTTTCATGAAAACATATTATTGATTGGGATTTAACAAATGGAATGCATTGATAATCATTGACATTTGAGCAAATAAGCCATTCGAAGTGCGTTCTGAAATTTTATTGAATAAGATCTACCTTTTTTGCCCATTTAAAATTTTGTTGCGCCAAATGTATAAACCACCATACATTGCAACCTAAAGCACTACTTTACCTTCCTAAAGAGACAATTCCTCTCCCAAGCTACTTTTTGCAAGCACGCTTCCACATCCTGGCTGCCTTTGGGTACTATAATCCACTCTGCAACGTTATTGTACCCCTATGCTGATACCTGATATTGCTTCATAACTTTCACCTTATTAATATTCTTAGTATGAAAAATTGGATTGTGCTGCCTCTAGTCCTAGGCTTTCTTGCACTTACCACCGTTGGATCCGCCCAGAAAGATTGGCAATGGAAACAACATGGTGTTGGATTTAGCGCTCCTGCTAACCTTCGTATCACCACCAACAATGCCAGCGAATTCACCGCTGAAGGCAGTGACCTAATCTTATCCATCTATGTAGAACAGGATGGAGAAGTGAACGAGGATGGGTTGGCAGAAGCCTTGGTAGCCGCCGCTACTGAACTTGAATACGACGAAATTACCGACGTAGACGAACTAGAAATTGATGACTTTACTGGTTATTACGTGGAGGGAACCAAAGATGGGGTAGGGGCACTCATCATTACTTTATTGGACAAAAAAAGTGCCACTAATCTGGTGATCGTCTTGGCTTACTCTACCGATGCAGCCCGTGACAAAGCAATTGATATTGCTGATTCCTTTTACGCTTTTGATTAAAAAACAGCAAGAATAATGAAATAATGCGAAGGGCTGGAGGTGAAAACAACCAGCCCTTTGCATTTTTAAGTACCCTAGACCGTACTTTTTGAATTTTCTTACCTTTGCAGGCCTATGGCATCACCCTTACAACAAATCGGTAACGATATCTCAAGAGTACTGAGTCCCTCCTTGCCAGATGACTTAGGCTCTTTCGAAGACCACCTAGATTTTATCCTTCCTAAAATTCTTCCTTATGGGGAAGATCTTAGCGAAACACACTTTTGGCTGGCAAAACGCTGGCAAGAGGTTCGACCAGAAGAAGGTTTTCATGAAGCCTTGCTTCATATCTTCAACGAGGACGGGGAATACCTGCTCAGCGTTGATGGAAACATCATTAAAGGTGGTTGGCGCCCACTAAATGATAACAACTCCATCATTATCGAGATTGGTGGAAGAAGTGAACTTTTTGACCTGCGTTTCTTGAATCACGACTTTCTGGTTCTTTCTAAAAACGGAGACCAAAGCCGTAAAGGCCAGCGAAAGTACTTCGTACTAGTCCGCGCTGGGGTCGCAAAAGGTCCTGGTGGTGAACTCGACTGGCGCCAAGTGATGGAGGCCATGTACAATGTATGGAGAGAAAACAGCCTGAGCCTTTGGGCCTGGTTTTTCTTTATTCTTGTGATTGCTGCGATGCTCCTCTGGCTGCGCTAACCCCCAATAATCCCCTGACAATTCCGTACTGACCCATTACGTAGGTTGACATAATTAATAGACCAGCAGAAGGTATAGACTGCCTAAATTTATTGATAGCAATCATCGTATCGGACAACACAAACAAAACCGCACCAAAAAAGACAGTCCAAAACGCGTTTTCTGGTACCGTCCTTCGAAGATGTAATGCCGATAAGGCCATAACCATAATCACTGCCCCGTAAAGCACCACCGCCCACCGCATCGGTGCTGGAATGCCAGACCATAAATAGACCAGCAGCCCTATCAAATACAACAGAAATGGGGCTATAAGCAATGGGAACGCTGTTAAGTATCCGTCCCCCTTCTTTAATTTCCAAAAGGTTAGGATGTAAAAAAGGTGCGCCACTAAAAAAGCACCCAATCCAAAAAGAAAAAAAGAGGTGTACTGCCTTGAAAATAGGAGTAAAACATCACCAAAAGTGGAAAAAAGTAGGGCCAATAACACCCATACCCGCTCAGATCCAATTTCTTTTTTATTCCCATACCACCAAAAAGCTAAGGCTGGCATCAAAAGTGGCTTACTCACCACAATTAATGGAAACAAAGAAAGCCCCTCCCCCAAAAGTTCCACCCCACAAAGCACAACAAAGAGCATGAATCGAAAATCTAAACGCATAATCAGTCAATTAAAATACAAGAATGAAAGCACCCCTCTACACATAGAAAAAGCCGCAGCTTTACAGCTCGGCTTTGCTGGTAAATTCGTTTCGTTTTACTGGACTGTAAGTATAGTGTCTTTCTTTTTATGGTTTGCGTAATAGACGCTCCGCCATCTGCTCATTGCATGCCTCCGCTGCTTCCGATGGCTGCATCCCAGCTGCTAACATTACTGGCACGCCACCCTTCCCCCTTACCTGATCGGTAATGATATCCCTAGCAAATAATATACGAGGCTTCCAATACCTGGAAGTACTGATATTCTCGATGATAACTCCCCTGGAACTAGTGCTATGAACACAAATAATTCCCTCCGGACTACATTCTACCACCATCGCAACGTGCTGAATATGCTTCTTACTTCCAAAAAAAACCAAATCACCTGGAAGGACATCGTCTAACGAAATTTTAACTCCCTGCGTGGATTGCGTAGAGGAAGAACTGGAAGCCCTCACATCAAACTCGTGTAATACAAAACTGGTAAAACCCGAACAATCAAAACCTGTTTTTGGGCTTCTACCTGCGTAGCGATAACGAGTCCCCTTAAATTCTTGCGCATAATCAATGATCCACTCCCGCAAACGCATTAATTGAGGATCAGCCACCCGAACCTCCATCGAACTCGCTTCTGGTGGTTTTGGAGGGTCGATCACCACAAAAGACATGCCGAGCCCCCCTATCAATAGGAAGAGAACTACGACTGACAAGGAAGATAACCCCGCCTTATACACGCTTTTTTGGATACCCATGAATGACTTAAAAATCGTTAAGAACCTGAAAATTAATGCCTTTCTGGTTCCTTCAAACTAATAATTGGTAAACGCAATTAAACAATAAAGCACAAAGGTAACAAACAAACACCTAATTTCCAAACCACCCAAATGATTTAGTTATTTAGCCTCTACCTACACGCTAAAAATGTCTGCATCCTCTAAAAAAGGAAATTGCATCCTGTAGGCTGCCTGCTTAGCCAAATCTAATTCAACACTGAGCACTTGCTCTTCCCAGGAGCCTTGGGCCAACACTTGTCCAGCGTAATCAATTACAGCACTATCACCGCTGTACTGATGGCCATTCCCATCCTCCCCAACAATATTCAAGCCTACGGTATAACATTGATTTTCAATTGCCCTGGCTACCAATAAACTTTTCCAATGATGAGAACGCCGATTCGGCCAATTAGCTACATACAAAAGAAGATCATATTGTTCTTCTTTCAAGTTGGGCTGTCTACTCCAAACCGGAAAGCGGAGGTCGTAGCAAATCAAAGGCCTAATTTTCCAACCCTTCCACTCTATCATGGGAATTTGCTGGCCGGCAGTATAGGTAAGGTGCTCCCCCGCCAATGTAAACAAGTGCCGCTTGTCGTAACAATCAAGCTTCCCGTCTGGCCGAGCCCAGATTAGCCGATTAAAAAAAGAATTCCCTTCCCGACAAATAAAACTGCCAGTAACCACTGCACCGCTTAATTGAGCTTGTTCCAAAAACCAAGATGTAGTCAACCCACCCATGGACTCTGCCAAAGCCTCTGCATTCATGGAAAACCCAGTGGTACACATTTCAGGTAGTACAATCAAATCGGCCTTTGTCGAAAGTTTACTGATTTTTTCCGCAAAGCCAGCCCGATTGACCGCTGGTTGCTCCCATTCCAGTTTACTCTGTATTAAAACAACTCTCATCGCTACTTAAGGAATTTCGATCGTATATAACAATTGATCAATAATCTGTTCCTGATCGTAGCCCTCCGCCTCTGCTTCATAAGATAAACCAATCCGGTGCCTTAAAACATCATGGACAACGGCTTTTACATCATCTGGCGTTACAAAACCTCTGCGACGCAAGAAAGCTACTGCTCTGGATGCCTGCGCCAAAGCGATGCTGGCCCGTGGTGAAGCACCAAAGCTAATCAACGGACTCAACTGAGCCATCCCATACTGCTCAGGTTGACGGGTGGCAAAAATGATTTGCAAAATATACTGCTCAATACGATCATCCATGTATATTTTCTTCACGGCTGCCCTTGCCTGAAGCAATGCCTTCGTGGTCAATACCGTAGGAACCTTTATTTCTTCCCCGTCCAGGTTACGTCGAATAATGACGCGCTCTTGTTCAAAAGTGGGGTAGTCCAACTTGACTTTTAATAAAAAACGGTCCACCTGGGCCTCCGGTAAAGGATAGGTACCCTCTTGCTCAATTGGATTTTGCGTAGCTAATACCAAAAAAGGCTCTTCCAGCTTAAAAGATGTACTTCCAATGGTCACTTGTCGCTCCGCCATCGCTTCTAATAAGGCACTCTGAACCTTTGCAGGAGCCCGGTTTATTTCATCTGCTAATACAAAATTAGCAAAAATAGGACCCTTTCGAACCACAAACTCAGCTTTGGCAGGGTTGTAAATAGTAGTACCCAGCACATCTGCAGGCAACAAATCGGGGGTAAACTGGATCCTGCTAAACTCCGCATCTACGGCTTGTGCCAACGTCTTAATTGCCAAGGTCTTCGCCAAACCAGGCAAACCCTCCAATAAAATATGCCCCTTCGTCAGCAAGCCAATTAACAAGCGATCCATCATCGCCTCCTGACCCACAATCACTTTGGAAGTGGCCTCTGATAGGGTTGTCAGAAAAGCAGACTCCTGATAAATCAGCTTGTTTAATGCTTCAACATCTGTTTTAGGTGGCATAGTTACTTCTTTTTAGACTTAGACTTGGTCTTCTTCTCAAATGCCCCGGGAATTTCCTTCTCAATAATCTCTTTGACATCGGCCAACGTAAGGGCTCTTGCCTGATCGGCTGTCATCTTCGCTCCCTCCACCTTTGGTAAATTCAACATCACCTTCCCGAATTTGATATAAGGGCCATAACGTCCATTTTCGACACTTATTTTCTCTTCTTCCCACAAATGGATGTACTTGTTACTTTCTTTCTCCACCTTCGCCGCAATAAGCTGTGCAGCCTCTGCGGCAGTAATATGCTCTGGAGAGATACTCTTCGGAATATTCACATACAGGTCACCCCATTTCAAGAAGGGCCCAAAACGACCTTTACCAATCGTATAAGGAATATTTAAGTATTCGCCAGCAGGCCGATCTGCCTCCAGCTTGGCCTTAATCAATTCAACTGCACGCTCTGCTGTAATTTCAAAAGGGTCATCCATTTTACCCAAGTTGACATACGTGCTTTCCCCAAATTTTACGTAAGGCCCGTATCGGCCCGTATTTACCGTCACTTCCTGCCCTTGGAATTCACCTAGGCTGCGAGGTAACGCAAAGGCACTTAACGCCTCTTGTAAAGTTAAGGTCTCTAAATTTTGTCCCACACGTAAATTGGCGTACCGCGGTTTCTCTTTTTCTTCTAACTCCTCCCCAGTTCCGATTTGAATGACCGGTTTTCCCAATTTACTCATCCGTACTAACACCGTCCTGCCGCTCACTGGATCTAGGCCCAATATTCGTTCCCCAGATACCCGGTCGGCCGCCACCAAGGTGTGCTCTACCAGGACGTGAAAGGGTTTATAGAAATCATCAATTACCTTGGCCCATTCTACTTTGCCCGCTGCAATGTCGTCAAAACGATTTTCAATACCCGCAGTGAAACCATAATCCATGATCTTGTCGAAATGACCGTCTAGGAAATCTGTAACCATCATACCCATATCCGTAGGATACAGGACATTTTTGGTTGCTCCTGTCATCTCCTTAGCAAGATGACTCTTTATTTGGTCATTTTGCAAGGTCATTACCCGATAAGGACGCTCTTCCCCAGGCCTGCTTTCTTTTACAACATAACCTCTATTCTCCTCCATAATTTTGGAAATGGTGGGCGCATACGTGGATGGGCGACCAATCCCCAATTCCTCTAACTTTTTTACCAACCCCGCTTCTGTGAACCTCGCTGCAGGTCTTGTAAAACGCTCCGTAGCGGTCATTTCGTTAAGCTGCAAAGCCTGACCCACTACTAAAGGGGGCAGCATGCCCTGCTCCTCCTCGGGTTCATCGTCGGTACTTTCCAAGTAAACTTTTAAAAACCCATCAAACTTGATCACTTCCCCTTCTGCAACCAAGGGAGTGCCGGGATGGGAGCTAACAGCAATGTCTACCACCGTTTTCTCCAATTCCGCGTCCGCCATTTGGCTGGCCATGGTCCGCTTCCAAATCAACTCATACAGCCGCTGCTCATCCCTGTCCGTACTTACTTGAATACGATCAAAATAAGTAGGTCGAATGGCTTCGTGCGCCTCTTGTGCGGACTCGTTTTTATTTTTAAACCGGCGTTCCTGATGATACCTGGGACCGTACTGTTTTTGAATTTCTGCCCCAATAGTTTGGATCGCCATTTCACTTAAGTTGACCGAATCCGTACGCATGTAGGTAATATAACCGGACTCATAAAGGCGTTGTGCGATCCGCATGGTCCTGCTAACGGCAAAACCCATTTTACGACTCGCTTCTTGTTGAAGGGTAGAAGTCGTAAACGGAGGTGCCGGCTTTCTTCGGGTGGGCTTCACTTCAATTTTCCCGACTTGATATCCTGCACCGACACACTTCTTAAGAAAATCCATGGCATCTCCCTCCTTCTCAAGTCTTGCAGGAAGCTCAGCCTTGAAAGAAACCAATTTTCCCTGTGCATTCTTCGCCAGGAAATAGGCAGCAATCTTAAAAAAGGGCTCTGACTTATGGTGTTGGATTTCGCGTTCGCGCTCTACAACCAATTTAACTGCTACCGACTGTACCCGTCCAGCGGACAATTGGCCTTTCACTTTTTTCCAGAGCAATCCAGACAACTCCCATCCAACGAGTCGGTCTAATACCCGACGTGCCTGTTGCGCGTTCACCAGGTTCAAATCTAGGTTGCGCGGATTTTGAACTGCTTTCTGAATAGCCGGTTTGGTGATTTCATGAAAAACAATCCGCTTGGTGGTGTATTCATCCAAACCCAACACCTGGCAAAGATGCCATGAAATTGCCTCCCCCTCCCGGTCCTCATCCGTTGCCAGCCATACTTCCTCAGACTTCAACGCGATATCTTTTAACTCCTTAACCGTTTTGTGTTTATCTGCTGAAACCACATAATGCGGCTTGTAGCCATTGTTGACATCCACCCCCAGGTCACTTCCTTTCTCCAGATCCCGGATATGCCCGTAGGATGACTTCACCGTGAAGTCACCGCCAAGGAATTTTTCGATGGTCTTCGCTTTTGCGGGAGACTCGACTATCAATAGTTTTTTAGCCATTAATGGAATTAATTATTGCTTTTTGGATCTATTTTGTGGGTAACAGGGCACAAAAGTAAGTGCTACATTTTAATTGCGGCCTCTTTTCCTGTTTAGAAACAAAACACCCTGGAAGTCCACCATTAAAAGAATTCCTAACAAAATGCCTCTTTTTTGGCAAAAAAGAAAAGAATTATGTCCTTTTTCACCCAACTATACGATGCGAAAAACCCTATAAAAAGTTTGAAATGGCTTGTAATTCCACCTTCTCAGCCCTAGTCATCTCAGGAAATAGGCACAGGATGGAATCAAAAATAGAGAAACAACCCAGTTAATAAGAAAAACCAACCTCCGCGCACCACTATTATACACCTGCCCCAAAATAATGGCCTTGACAAAATTAAACGTGGCCCCTTGCGTCTAAATTAGGAAAATCAGATGCACAACAAGGTCCAAAAAGTCCCCAAACCCCTGAAAGGGCATCCTTGCTTTAAGTAGGAATTGCACCGAGGCTCCTCCTTTTGGGCCAGAAATAAAAGCTATCGGATTATTATTCTGTAAATTGTACATTTATGCAATCTTTTCAATCTTTTATTTTGTCGGTTCAACTTTGTTTTCTCAAAAAAATAAAAAAAATCTGAAAAAAAAACAGACAATCACTTGCACAAAATAAAAAAATGTTTTTATACCTTTGACGGCTTTTTTGGAAAGGGGTATACCGTTCATCACTTCATCTTCCATATTCCGCTCGGTTGAGCAGTTTTAAATAGCATCCTTGACAACATATAATATGAGCGCACCTTCGGCTTCGACCACTGCACAGGACCCAATTATTGACGGCCTCCAGCGCTATTTTGGTTTTGACTCTTTTAAGGGTAATCAATACGATATTATCAAAAGCCTTCTTGATGGCAGAGATACCTTCGTGATCATGCCTACAGGTGGTGGGAAATCCTTATGCTACCAACTGCCTGCCCTCATGTTGCCAGGAACCGCCATTGTCATTAGTCCACTCATTGCACTAATGAAAAATCAGGTAGACAGCATTCGTGGCTATTCAAACGAAGATGAGGTCGCACACTTTCTGAACTCTTCCTTAACCAGGGCTCAAATGAAGAAAGTGAAATCCGATATAACGGAAGGCCGCACAAAAATCCTGTATGTGGCCCCAGAAACCCTGACAAAAGAGGAAAATATTGAATTTTTTAGCACCAATAATATCTCTTTTGTTGCCGTCGATGAGGCCCACTGTATCTCCGAATGGGGCCATGACTTCCGTCCCGAATACCGACGAATCCGGACTATGCTGGATGCCGTGGCAAAAAACGTACCCCTCATTGCACTCACCGCAACCGCTACTCCAAAAGTACAAGAGGATATCGTCAAAAACCTTAACCTCCGAAATCCAGCGGTCTTCATTTCGTCCTTTAACCGCGATAACCTTTTTTACGAGGTACGCCCAAAAGTCAAAAAAGACCAAACAATTCGGCAGATAATCCAAATGATCAAAGAAGAATTCAGAGGTCAATCTGGTATTATTTACGTACAAAATCGCAAAACCGCCGAAGATATCGCCGAGCTGTTACAGGTAAACGATATCAAAGCGTCGCCCTACCACGCCGGACTAGATCCTAAAACGCGTGCCCAAACGCAAGACAACTTCTTAATGGAAGGCATCGATGTTATCTGTGCCACCATCGCTTTTGGAATGGGAATCGACAAGCCGGACGTCCGATTTATCTTCCACTACGATATCCCGAAATCCATCGAAACCTATTACCAGGAAACCGGCCGGGCTGGCCGAGATGGTCTTACTGGTAAGTGCGTAGCCTTTTACAACTACAACGATATTCTCAGACTGGAAAAATTCTTGCGAGATAAGCCCGTGTCCGAACGCGAAATGGGTGCCCAATTGATGCAAGAAGTAGTCGCCTATGCCGAAACCGCCTCCTGCAGAAGGCGGTTCCTGCTCCATTATTTTGGTGAAAAATTTGAAACCGAAAGCTGTGGAAAAATGTGCGACAACTGCCGAACACCTAAAGAGGTGGTCGAAGTACAAGAGGAAATGGTGGCGGTCATTAAGAGTGTGCTGGAGCTGAATGAAAATTACCTCGTCCGAACCCTCGTCGATTTTATCCTTGGGAAGGAAACCAAAGAAATGAAGGACTTCAAATTTACCGAACTGGAGCACTTTGGAGTTGGAGAAGGAGATGAGGAGAATTTCTGGAATTCGGTGATCCGACACGCCATGATCAATAACCTGATCTATAAGGAAATTGAGCAATTCGGCATCCTAAAAGTATCCGATGCAGGTCGAGCATTTATCAAAAATCCACACTCCATCAAGATCACCGTCAACATCAATTATGGAGACGCAGACTACGACATTGAGGATGAAAAGGGAGGGACCGCCGTGCTCGACGAAGTCCTGATGAATATGCTGAAGGACATTCGAAGAAGTGTAGCCAAAAAGCATAATCTGCCCCCTTACGTTATTTTCCAGGATCCCTCCCTCGAAGAAATGGCCACCCAGTACCCCATTTCTATGGAGGATATGTCCAAGATTACGGGTGTATCCCTAGCAAAAGCACAACGCTACGCACAACCCTTCATTGACGTAATCGCCAAATACGTCGAAGAAAATGAAATCGAACGCCCCTCCGACCTGACGATCCGGATGGTAGCCAATAAATCCAAAACAAAAATTGGAATCATCACCGCCATCGATCGTAAAATCAACCTGGAAGACATCGCCCGCGACAATGACCTGACGTACGAGGAACTGATGGAAGAACTCTACAGCATCGTCACGTCTGGAACCAAACTAAGGCTCGATTACTTCCTGAACCGAGAGATCACAGATGAATATGTGCGTGAAACCATCCTGGATTACTTTAAGTCAGCCCCTACTGACCAACTGGACGTTGCTTTCCAGGAGCTGAAAGAAGAAGATATTACCTACGAAGAAATTCAACTAATGCGTTTGAAGTTTTTGAGCGATTACGCCAACTAACCTTGTTTTGAGTTGATACTACGCCTGTTTCTTTTCTGGATGTTCCTCTTCCAGGCCTTTCGTGTCTGGTTTATTCTCTGGTTTAAAGAAGAATGGTCCACTGAGCACCCCGCTTCCGTTTGGAAAGCCCTGTGGAAAGCATTTCCTTTGGATGCCAGCATGGCCGCTTACCTCATGGCCCTCCCGGTATTGGTATATTACTTTGGCCTTCTGCTTGGACGATCCACACACTCTATTGCGCATCAGGTGATCCGCGCGCTCAACCTAGGATTGTTATTCGTCTGTATCGGAGTGTTGGGCGCTAATGTATTCATATACGAAGAATGGCATACCCTATTAAATACCCGGGCTATTCAATACCTCAGTTCCCCCAGCGCCTTATTCAACTCACTTTCTTGGCTATTTACGCTAGCGCTCGCTGCTCTATACCTAACTGCTTTTGGGGTGTTTTCTAAAATTTATCGCTTTTGGATCGGAAACGATGTATATGAACGATATCAAAAAAGGGTCTATTCACTTTCCTTTTTTCCGACATTCGCTTTGCTCTTCTTGGCCATTCGGGGAGGATGGGGCGTTATGCCTGTCAACGAAAGCGCCGTCTATTATTCCGACCATCTTTTTAACAACCACGCAGCTACTAACCCAGTCTGGCACTTGGCACATAGCTTAATGGAGGTGCGAACCACCCAGAATAAGTACAAGGCATTCGAAACGCCTGAGGCACTCCAACTTAAAGAACAGCTTTTTCAAACGGGAACCCCAATAGCCAGCCGCTATTGGAGCCCCACTGAAGGACCATCTAAGCCAAATATCGTTCTGATTGTGTTGGAAAGCATGACCGCTCAAGTAATTAAAGAGTTAGGAGGCGAGGAAGGGGTGTGCCCAAACCTAAGTCAACTAATACAGGAAGGGCTCTTGGTGGAGCAATGCTATAGCAGTGGCTACCGAACCGATCAAGGAATTGTCTCCATCTTAAGTGGTTACCCAGCACAGCCAGATCAATCTGTCATTCTCCACACAGACAAAGCAGATAAGCTCCAAAGCCTGCCACGCCTGCTTAAGGAAAAATACGGTTACTCTACCGCCTTTCTGTATGGCGGGGAACTAACCTTTGCTAATATGGGGGCTTGGCTTTCCAGCCAGCGGTTTGATCCAATTCTGTCGCAAGAAGACTTTTCCTCCGAAGAAGTAACCCAACGTTGGGGAGCTGACGATCAAATGCTCTTCAAAAAATCGCTACAAACGGCTAATAACTTGACCGAACCCTTCTTCATGGTTCCCTTAAGCCTAAGCCTACACCCTCCCTACGACGTACCCTACAAAAGTCAATGGACCGACAAGGACGAACGCTCCCAGTTTCTAAACAGTGCTGCGTTTGTAGACCAAGCCATCGGACAATTTTTCAATCAAGCAAAAGAACAGCCTTGGTACGCTAATACGCTGTTCGTTCTGGTGGCTGATCATGGTTCCTCCAACCCTGCCGGACTGGGGCTAGATCAACCTCTTACTCGCCGAATACCGCTCCTGTTGTTTGCCCCCTTTCTCTCAGAAGAGGTACGTGGAAAACGGTTAAACGTACTGGGTAATCACCATGATATACCCGCCACCCTGCTTCACCTGCTCGAACTTGAACAACAGGAAGCAGCCCTCTTCCCCTGGAGCCGGAACTTGTTACGAAAAGAGGAATCCAGCGGATTTGCATTTTACACCAATGAGGACGGCTTAGGCTGGGTTACTTCAACAGGCGCTGGTTTCTTTCGATTCCAAAACCAAGAATGGCAGTTCTTTGGTGATAGTTTAGAGAATAACCAAAAGCAATCAGCAAGAGCCTACCTACAAACCCTATATGACGACTACCTTGGTCTTTAAAAAAACAAAGCAGCCAGAGTGCCGAATCCTCTGACTGCCCGTTTTCTTAAATTTAGCGTACTTTAAGTAGTTTGTGTTGTTTGGGGGGGTACTGCTTGCCCAGCGGGACAACCCAACCCTTCTTCTAAGGCAAATTACTGACCTTGTCCAAGTGAATAAGCTGGTTTGCCGTCGAATGTATACAAATTCTCTGTTTTTATCACATCCAACCCTAGTTGCTCCGCTTTTTGAAGCAACTCAATAATATCTGATTTTAGGAGCATCTTTCCTTCCGTTGGCTTAAATCTGCACCTCCAATGATCCGTACAAAAGGTCTCAGGGAAACCATCCGGATATACCTTAATGCCACGGTTAGTGATCATATTCAGTTGAACTCCCTCCTTTTCAATCGGACGAATCATTTCAGCTAACCTATTAGCATCTAATCCTCCCCAATGTATGAATAGATCTACCCCAACCAACTCTTTTTGCTTAGGCTGTCTTCTCTGGTACTTAGGAAGCACCAAGCTCTTCTCCTCTGAAAAATGGACTGGTTTCAAACGCGTTGGAACACTGCCCAGATTACGAATCACTGCCTCCGCAAATTCTTTAGTGCCCACCTTCTGTGTGCTAACCCCTTCCTTGTAAATATCGTAGGTGTGAATACCTTCTTCAATCGTCTTTAGCCAAGCATTTTGAACTTTCTCGGCGACCTTCACCTGACCTATGTGTGTCAACATCTGGATCGCGCCTTGTAACAATCCAGATGGGTTTGCCATATTCTGGCCCGCTCTGCGAGGGGCAGAACCATGGATAGCCTCAAACATAGCACACTCCTCCCCAATATTGGCGGATCCGGCAAGCCCCACAGACCCAGCGATCTGAGCCGCAACATCACTCAAAACATCCCCATACAAATTGGGCATAACGATCACATCGAAGGCCTCTGGAGTGTCGGCCATCTTTGCAGCTCCAATGTCAATGATCCAATGCTCATTTTCAATTTCTGGATATTCCTTGGCAATTTCATCAAAAACTTCATGAAACAAGCCATCCGTCTGCTTCATAATATTGTCTTTGGTAAAACAAGTCACCTTCTTACGGCCATGCTGCTTTGCGTATTCAAAAGCATATCGAACAATTTTTTCGCACCCAGGTCGGCTGATGAGCTTAAGGCATTGAACCACCTCATCCGTCTGCTGATGCTCAATCCCAGCATATAAATCCTCTTCGTTTTCACGTACAATCACAATATCCATTTGAGGGTGTTTGGTACTTACAAATGGATGGAGACTCATGCAAGGACGGATATTGGCATACAAACCCAAAAACTTACGAGTGGTAACATTCAAGCTTTTATAGCCCCCTCCCTGCGGCGTGGTAATCGGTGCTTTCAAAAAAATCTTGTTTCTCCGAATAATATCCCAAGATTCCTTTGCAATCCCACTTGTATTGCCGGATAAGTACACCTTTTCTCCTACTTCGATTTCATCAATCTCGATTTGTGCTCCGGCTGCTTTAATAATAGACAGGGTAGCGTCCATGATTTCAGGACCAATTCCATCTCCTTTTGCTACAGTAATGCGTCTCATAGATAGTCGTTTTTGAGGCGCAAAATTGAGGGAATAAAAGATATAACATCATTTATAATTGATATCTACACCATAAACATTATTTATTAAACAACCCTCTTTCAAGGCATTTTTCCCTTTTCACTCCAAAAAAATCAGTCTTCCAAAACAAAAACGCCCCCCTCTTCCGCCGTAATCCAGCTTCGATGACCCACTCCCATCACATCTGTGTAGTTTACATCAGAAGGCATTCCTTCCACTGGACTCCAGCTTTCGCCTCCATCAAGTGTTCTCCAGATAATTCCATCCTCCCCAACCAATAAGCCCTTGTCAGCCGTCGAAAACCAAACTGAACGAAACACCTTCCTCTTTTCCCCAAAGGCTCCTCCCTGCCGGATCTGTTGCCAAGTTCTACCACCATCCGTAGTTTTGAGCAAATACCCCGTCCTACCACAGATATATCCAATCTTCTGTGTCGGAAAATGAATAGCAGTAAACCAATCATCTGTCACTGGTAATCGCTCCCAGGAAGCACCGCCGTCAGAAGACCTTATCACCCATCCCAATCCACAGGCCACCCAGTTCTGTGCATCAATGGCCCAAACGGCATCGAGTTGAACCGGAAGCATTTGCTGCGTATCCAATGCCCAAAAATAGTCTGGACCAAAACTTCGAATTTCGCCAAATGAAAAACTTTCCCCACTCACAATCACAGCCCGTTTACCGTCTACCAAAGCAGCCCCCCGATGCCAAACATAATCAATTCGGTACTTCGTCCAAGTATTTGCAATTGAACTACGCTCAAAACAATGCCCATATTGACCAACCGCTAACACATTTCCCAATGAATCAGCTGTGATATGCTCCATTTTATGCCCCACCAATAAGGTATCTAATACCCACGAACGCCCACCATCCACCGTGGATAACAGGCAGCCTTCTTTCCACGGTTCCCCTCCAGCAAGAAAACCTCGCAAAGAATCGACAAAATAAACAGAATTAAAGTCCATCACTAAAGGGACTGGTTGCTGCTCCCAATGCGGGGGCACCCAGGACTCTTTCTGACATTGATAAAAAAAAGTACTGACAACTACCCAGAAAAATAACCTTTTCATATGAACCCAATTGAAATACCAATATAACCACGACTCTTGTCCATGATCAATCCATAAATTACTTGCACGGAGCTTCCCTAACATCTCAAAAGATCCAGTTGAACCCGCCTTTGCCTTAAAATGTAGTGCAGCTTAATGGATTAATTTTGTAGGTTTGCTTTTTCTTTCTGGACAAAAAACATCGATATGCAAAATAAACACTCTTTTGCAACTTCCCTTCAATTTTTCCTCGTGCTGCTCATTTGGAGCATGAGCAGTTCTATAGCTTTCGGCCAACAAACCTTTCCCATTAGCGCTCCCTCCGACGAGCGCCCTGAAGTCTATGCTCTAACCAATGCAACCGTTTACACCGACTATAAAACAAAATTGGAAGGTGCAACCTTACTCATAAAAAAGGGAATCGTTGAGCAAGTAGGTGAAAAAGTGGTAATCCCCTCCGAAGCAATCGTCGTAGATTGTAGCGGAAAAACAATTTATCCAGGTTTTATTGACCTCTATGCAGGAAACTATGGCCTGGAAGCCACCGCGGCTCCCGCAGGGCGCCGAGATGGCCCACCACAAACCATCAGCAACAAAAAAGGGGCCTATGCCTGGAATGAAGCACTCAAACCAGAATATGCCGCCGCCGATTACTTTTCTCCCGACACTAAATTGGCCGAGGAATATCGAAAACTGGGATTCACAGCCGTAGTCACCCATCAACCAGATGGTATCTCCAGAGGTGCCGGAGCCCTGGTCTCCCTTGACGAAACTGCAGCACACCTTAGTATCATTACCTCCAACGCAGGACACTTCCTTTCGTTTCGAAAAGGCAGTAGCAGACAAAACTACCCGAGCTCCCTCATGGGTATCATTGCACTGCTCCGCCAAACTTACTACGATGCCCGGTGGTACCAACAAGCAGGTAAAAAAGAAGAATACAACGCCTCCCTGGAAGCCTGGAATACCCTCCAAACGCTCCCACAAATCTTCGAGGCAACCGATAAACTGGATATTCTACGCATCCATCGAATCGGAAAAGAATTTAGTATTCCTTATATCGTCAAAACAGCAGGAGACGAATACCAACGCTTAGAAGAAATAAAAGCGACTAACCAACCGCTTATTGTAAGCCTCAATTTCCCCAATGGATATGACCTGCGCGATCCCTACGCCCTAGAAAATATCAGCCTGCGCGAACTTAAACACTGGGAACTAGCCCCCTCAAATCCCGCCCGACTGGAATCGGCAGGGATTACTTTCGCTCTTACCACAGCTGATCTGAAAGATAAATCCAAATTTTATTCACAACTCAAAAAAGCCCTTGAAAACGGCCTTTCGGAAGAAACAGCCCTAAAAGCTCTTACCTTTCAACCCGCCCAATTGTTGGGTGCCTATGACAAAATCGGAAGCCTGGAAAAGGGCAAACTAGCCAACTTTATCATCGCATCCGGGAATATTTTTGATCCGGAGACAAAAATATTCCAAACCTGGTGCAAAGGAAATGCCTACAAATACAAAGACTTTAATGAGGTATTCCCAACCCAATTGCTAGGAAGCTATCAACTTACCACGTCCGACTCCTCTTCCTTTAACCTGGTCGTTGGCCTGAAAAAAGGAGCTGCTGACGCGTACTTCTTACTCCCGGACAGCTCTAAAACAAAGGTCAATTTCCAATTGCAACGCGACCAAATACAGCTTTCCTGGATACAAGATACCCTTGCCAAAACCACCGCGCTGCTCTCAGGAACCCTCCCTTCCCTAAAAGGAATGCTCTCCGCTTCCGGAAGAGGCGTCTGGGCAAATGGTCAGCCGTTCACCTGGAAACTTCAACAGTCCGAACAAACCCCCAACCCAGCCAAAAAAGCAACTCCAAGTAAAAAAATCACTTATGGCGATATTTTTTACCCATTTACAGGTCTTGGATCAACTTCGAAACCCGTACAAAAATCCTATTTGATTAAAAACACAACCGTATGGACCAACGAAAAAGACGGAATCCTAAAAAATACCGATGTCCTGGTAGAAAACGGAAAAATTAAAAAAATTGGCCAAAAACTGTCCGTAAGCCAAAATGTAATCCAAATCGATGGCACCGACAAGCACCTTACTGCAGGCATCATCGATGAACACTCTCACATCGCAGCATCTCGTTCGATTAACGAGGGAACCCAGGAGTCCAGCGCTGAAGTCCGCCTGAGCGACGTAATCGACAGCGAAGACCCAGATATCTACCGCCAGTTAGCAGGAGGTGTTACCGCAAGCCATATTCTACATGGTTCTGCTAACCCAATCGGTGGACAAACACAGCTAATCAAACTGCGCTGGGGCTATGCACCGGAAGAGCTGAAATTTAACGATTGGCCCGGCTTTATCAAGTTCGCACTGGGAGAAAACGTAAAACAAAGTAACTGGGGCGATAACGCTCGATTCCGATACCCTCAATCAAGAATGGGGGTGGAGCAGGTCTATATGGACTACTTCACAAGAGCAAAGGAATACCTTCAACTGAAAAAATCAGGAAAACCCTACCGGGTAGATTTAGACTTGGAAACACTCGGCGAAATCCTCGAACAAAAACGGTTCATCACCTGCCACTCGTATGTACAATCCGAAATCACCATGATGATGCGGGTGGCCGAAAAATTTGGCTTCCAGCTCAATACCTTTACCCATATTCTTGAGGGCTATAAGGTTGCCGATAAAATGGCTAAACATGGTGCAGGTGGGAGTGCCTTCGCCGACTGGTGGGCCTATAAAATGGAAGTGTACGAAGCCATTCCATACAATGCCGCTATGATGCACCAACAAGGTGTACTAGTAGCCATTAACTCCGATGATGCCGAAATGGCAAGAAGGCTAAATCAGGAAGCAGCAAAAACCGTACAATACGGCGGGGTAAACGAAGAGGAAGCCCTTAAAATGGTTACCCTCAACCCCGCAAAACTCCTGCATGTAGACGATAAAGTTGGAAGCATCAAACCTGGCAAAGACGCCGATTTAGTCCTCTGGAATACCCACCCGCTGTCCATCTACTCCAAAGCCCAAACTACCTGGATCGATGGAGCCATCTACTTCGACCAACAAGAAGATGAACAACGCCGAATTAACCTGCAGCAAGAAAAAGCACGCCTTGTTCAAAAAATGATCTCAGAAGGAAAAGGAGGCGCCGGTGGCGACCGTCCAATGCCTTCCAAACGCCATTACCACTGTGATAGCATGGAAGATGAAGGTAACTAGTTTACTCTGGGCGGGCATCGCAATGACTTATACCATTGCAATGCCCGCCCAATCCATCGTTGCTGACTCTACCCAACTTCAGGAAGTCACCATTACCGCAACTCGCCTCCCCTCTTCCCAACTCCAAACGCCCTTGGCCGTTACCTTACTGGAAGACTCCTGGATGCGTAAAGGACAACCTCAGCTTACCTTGCAGGAAGCGCTCTCCGCTGTACCAGGTCTTTACCTTTCCAATGCCGATAACTTCACCCAAGACCTCAAAATCGCTGTCAGAGGCTTCGGTGCACGCGCCGCCTTCGGCATACGGGGAATCCGGCTCCTGGTAGACGGCCTACCAGAAACAACCGCAGATGGTCAAGGCCAGGTAGATAATATCGACCCAGGAGCACTCCAACGGATGGAAATCTTACGGGGACCCGCAGCAGCCCTGTACGGAAACGCATCAGGGGGTGTCCTCCTCCTATCTACCGACTCCATTACCGGCCGCTCTACTTTCCGCGCCCGTATCAGCTATGGTCAATTCGGTATGAAGCAATACCGGTTTTTCACCAGTGCAACACGTGGTCATTGGGGATATGCTTTGCAAGCTTCTCATCAACAGGTGCAGGGCTACCGCGAACATAGCAGGATGTCCACACAAGTCTTTAATGCCAAAATCAACTATAAAAAGAACATACAGTTAATTCTGAACCTCGCCAATAGCCCGCTCGCAGAAGATCCAGGAGCACTCACTCGCCAAGAAGCAGATCAACAACCTCAGGCAGCTAGAGTCCCAAACTTACAGTTTAAGGCTGGGGAACAGCTCCTTCAGGGAAAAATTGGCCTAACCGGCAACTACACCCTCCAGCACAAAACAAAAGTTCAATACTACGGATTTGGGCTTTTCCGAGACTTCAACAACCAACTCCCTATTCAATCCTCCGGCTGGGTCGCCTTCCTTCGCACGTATGCAGGGGGAGGAATCGCACTTAACCACGAATTCAAAACCGCTCAGCTCCGCTTCAGTGCAGATTATGAAAAGCAATCGGATCAACGAAAACGATACAACAATGATATAGGAGAACGCGGTGCATTGAGAATCCATCAGCTGGAACAATTTGGCAACTTAGCTTTTGGCCTGCAATGGCAGTGGAAACCCAATCCCCGTTGGCAATTCATCTCCGCCCTCCGAAGCGACCGAATGAACCTAAGCCTATCCGATCAATTCCTCTCCGACACCGATGACTCCGGAAACGCAACCTATTTTAAGATCAATCCAATGCTAGGCGCTTCCCTGCGACTTGGCACTTCCAACTACTGGTACACCAACTATGCTACTGCTTTCGAAACGCCGTCTCTGACGGAACTCGCGAACCCAAACGGAAAAGGTGGGTTCAACCCCAACTTGCAACCACAACAAACCGCCAGCCTTGAAACGGGGCTCAAAGGCCGCTGGCACCTCTTCCAATACGATGTGGCAATATTCCAAATGAACGCCTCCAATGAAATAGTACCCTTCGAAATTGATAGTCTACCCAACCGAATCTTCTACCAAAATGCAGGAAAAACCCAGAGAACCGGCATCGAACTTGGGTTTATTAGCCCCATCGTAGGGCCACTCTCCGCCCGCTTAACTTGGAACAGTGGACGATTTATTTATAAAAAAGCTCCTCAAGAAGCCAATAATGGCGCTCGGCTACCAGGGCTCCCATTACACCATGGAATGCTCGCTCTCCAATACCTTACAGAAAAAGCATTTTTCGGAGTATTACAAGCGCATTATACCAGCCAACTATTTGCAGAAGATGCCAATGCTATCGCAATAGATCCTATTTTCCTACTTTCTTGTAGATTAGGATACCAATGGCAACAACCTAGATACAACCTCCAACTATTCCTCGGAGGAAACAACCTTACCAACACAACTTATTTTTCTAATATCCGAATCAATGCAGCATTTGGAAGATTCTATGAACCCGGCCCCACCAGGCAACTCTTCGCTGGATTAGAATTACACTTCTAGACTAAGTGAAGGCCGCATCTCCATCTCCCGACTGAAACCGAAATAGATCTGAAGGGCCAAAAACCTTGGAAACCATAAATGGCTGCTGATACTTTTTTCGATAAAAATAAGGCGAACTGCGCATCGTGCGGAGTACCATAGCAACCCCCTCGTGTAAACAGGTTACCATCTTGGCTCTCAAAGCAAATGCATGATAATTGATGGTCTCCGCCATTGCTACGTATCCCTCCTGTAAACCATAGCAATATCGAACCTTTAAATGCCTGTCTCTCATCGTCCAAAGTAAAAAACCAATCATCCTGCCCTCTTCATCCAATACCTTACAACAGTACTGCTTGAACTTTGGCGAAAGGGAAGTAAAATAATACCGATCAGGGAAAAAACCATCAAATGGAGGAGCATCAAACACCCAAGGAAACCCTAGAATCCAGTTTAACTCCACCCCACCACGCCGGGTCGACTCCTCCTCAGATAAGGCATAAATAAACTCCGCACACTCCATATCTAATTCGTATAGATAATCAATATTAGGCAGTTTAGGATAGTAGTACGATAGACGAACATCCGTAAAGGGCCGCAAAACAGAATCAAACACCCGAATAACAGGTCTAAGTCGCTTAAAAAATGGATATTTTAATGGTAATAACCGAGCGAAATCCGGTTGAATATAACCCCTAAATCCTGCAGCCCCAGTCCAGGTTTCAAACGTCCCCATTCGGTCGTACATACGCCCAGTCTCCGGCGTAAACTCCGTAATCAATATCCGCTGCTCCCAATGCGCCATTGCCTCCTTTACCAATCGCTTCGCCAAACCTTTCCCACGAGCCACTGGATCTACCCACAAGCCGGTTAACCAAGCACAGCGGTGCATTTCCCCACCGGTCCAACACCAATCAGGCAAACAACCAAGGTAAGCGCGGAGGGCTTCCCCTTCATACAATAAAAATAAAATGGGATCATTCTGCTCCGAACGCGGGTTTAATGCTTGCGAAATCGCCCTCCAAGGAGAGATTGCCGCCGGCCCAGTCCGTGTGAGCTCTTGCTTTACAAAATCAGGTAACAACCCAACGGTAATTATTTTAAGGTAGTACTGCAAGGGTATAGTAGGTGCAAATGAGCCGTTTGTTTGCTATCACAAACAACCAATTGGTAGAGAAATCACCTTACGAAAAGGCAAAAAATACAACAATTCAGAATACTATATTGAAAAAGGATCCTTATTTTGATCGTAGGAGAGTACTCATCAAAGGTAATCATCAGGAAATATATCCGAACCGTTCGCTCACCACCTAACCACCCAAAAGGATTACCTATCAAAATGATTTACCCCAATTAGACCGTTTGATTCCAAAGGAAGTCAACTGTTTTCAAAGGCCAAAAGTAAAAACAAACGAAAAAATAACCTAACAACTTTTTTATTTGCCCTAATAAATCAAAAAAAAAGCCGTTCCTACCACTTTGTCGCCCCAATCTGGACTACAAAAATGATAAAAACGGCTTCTGTAACCGAGTTAATACCTTATTCGTCTCTTCCTAAAAATTGCAACAACAGGTACAAAAACTGAATCAAAGCAGCCAATGCTGCAGAAACATACGTCATCGCTGCCCAAAACAAAGCATCCTTCGCTCCAGTATATTGCTCCCCATATGCTACACCACTCTTATCGAGCCATGCAAGCGCACGACGGCTCGCATCAAATTCTACCGGCAAAGTCACCAAACTAAATAATGCCATTACCCCAAAAACACCCAAGGCAATCAACATAAATAAGTTGTTCCCCACCGAAAACATACCCACCATCGCAGCCATAAATAAATATTGCTGTATGCTTGAAGCAAAACTCACCAACGGAACCAATGATGAACGCATCTGAAGCATACTGTAAGCGGTAGCATGCTGAACAGCGTGTCCACACTCGTGCGCTGCTACTGCCGCTGCAGCTACATTGCGACCGTGGTAAACATCATAACTGAGATTAACCGTTTTATTTTGAGGGTTATAATGGTCCGTCAACTGACCGTCAACTTGGATAATTTCAACGTCGTGCAACCCGTAGCTGCGCAACATGGTCCGCGCAATCTCCGCTCCGTTCATACCGTTGTTCAACGGCACTTGGCTGTAGCGGTTAAACTTACTGCGCAACCGACTGCTTAATATAAAGCCGATTACAGTAAATACAATACTGATAACATAAATGCCACCCATGATAATAAGGTTTTGTGATTTTAATAGTTGATTGTTAGTACTCCTTTAATCCCGAACCAGCACAAAGACCTGATTCAATTGCAAAGAAAGAAAATTAAAAAGATTTATCGGTTGTTTTTAATGAAAAGCATTGGAAGACGGAACTTTGTGCAGGCTTTCATCCTTTATTCATCGTACTTTTACTCCAAACAAATTACATTTAAAAAAGTTTTTGTGTCAAATAAAATAGGAACAGTCGTCAAATCAACCGGATCCTGGTACTCCGTCCGGCTAGAAAATGAAACCAAAGAACTCCTGGAATGCCGAATACTGGGCAAATTCAGATTGGATGACCTGCCTCTTACCAATCCGGTTGCAGTAGGTGACCGAGTGGAAATAGACCAAACGGATGGGAAGGCAATGATCAAAAAAATACTGCCCCGATCAAATTATGTCGTTCGGCAATCCCCTAGAAGAAAACATGACCTGCACTTGCTTGCCTCCAATATCGACCAAGCAGTTCTTATCGTTACAGTCGATTTTCCGCATATAAAACCGGGATTCATAGACCGTTTCCTACTGATGAATGCAAAATTTGACATTCCAGTCACGCTGGTCTTTAACAAATTCGACCTTTACCAATCGCATCACCTCGATGTCCTGGAGGAGATGAAATCCATCTACACCAAAATTGGCTACTCGGTTCTAACCACATCGGTTGTCCAAAAAACTGGGCTAGATGCTTTCAAAGAGCTGCTAAAAGATAAATGTTCCCTCCTGAGCGGCCAATCAGGAGTAGGAAAAAGTAGCTTGGTCAATGCCATCCAGCCCCACCTCGAGCTTCGAACCGGAGAAATCAGCGATTACTCCGGAAAAGGACAGCATACCACCACCTTCGCAGAAATGTTTGAACTGGATTTCGGTGGCAGAATGATCGATACCCCGGGAATTAAAATGCTCGCTTTTAGTGATAAAGACCCGCGCAATATCGCCCACAGCTACCGAGAAATGTTCGCCTACTCCGAAAACTGCCGGTTTGGAGGCTCCTGCCTGCACCGAAGTGAACCAGGCTGCGCAGTAAAATTAGCCGTTGAAACAGGTGAAATCAGCGCCCTCCGATACAACAACTACCTGGGCCTACTGGAAGAAACCGAAGATCAAAATTACTGGGAACGACATAAAGAGGACATCTAATCAGAATGGGGGCATCTAACCTAAACGTCAGATGCCCCCATTTTTTTTGGTTTGATTGGAAAACTAAACTACCTTTAAAATAGTCTAGTTAGAGCGTTTTTGCCGGACTGAAGCTGCCCCGCTTACACTGTTTCGACGAAGATTCGGATTACCCTTGTACCGAATTTCACTCGCGCCATCCGCCTCTAATTCAAGCTCTTTCTCCACTGCAATCTCAATATTACTCGCCCCGGAAGCATGAATTTCACAGTGCTTTGCTTCAAAATCAAAAGCATCTACCGAACTGGCACCTGAAGTCCGCAGGTCAAACTCATTACAAGATCCCCTTAATTCAATATCCGAACTTCCACTACTCCGAACTTCCAACTCATCCAAAACCAGGTGTAAATCAATCGATGAAGCTCCAGATAAGCGAAGATCAAGGTCATCTAACCGCAAAACACCCTCCGACCGTAAATCAACAGCTCCCGAAAGATCCACCCGGTCCAAGTCGCGTACCGTTACAATTACTTTCAGTTTATTGCCCCGAATACCTTTTCTCAAACTCAGTTCAAGGACTCCCTGCCGAACCTGATACTTTACATATTGCCTGTCTGATTCGTCCTCTGCTTCAATTTGCACCTCACAAGATGCACCCTGCCGAAGTACTATATCTAAGGCAGAAGATGCCCGAATCTCTGTAAAATTATCAATCGGACGGGTGGAGGAAGTTTCCACTGTTCCCATGCTTTCCGAGATTCCTGTATTCAAAAGTGTATCGGAAAAGAGTGCTGAAAAATACTCAAAGGAAAGCCCGGGAAGCACCCTTGGGATACTGGCAGGCAACGGAAGTCCTTCAATCGCTGAATTGGAGAAGTTCCTCTCTCGAGCACCCTCTACACTCGGAGTAGAAACAGGTGGCTTGGGCAGACCTTTGGGCAACGGAGGGGCCAGAGGGGATAATGGAACCGGAGGCTCCGTTGGGAAGGGTAGAACTGAGGGCACTGAATCTGGAGTGCCTTTCTCCCTGTCTATAGAAGCGGGTGACTCTAAATGGGATGGTAAATCTGATCCGTTATTGGCCAAAAACATCCAGATGGACGCGCCAATAGCTGTAACAAGTGTGCCTAGCATAATAATTGTTTTTTTTGTTGTCAATAAACTTGCCCGCTCAGAAATAGGATTCATGGACGGATCCATCCCGGGGGCGGCCTTTTCCACCCAGGAAAGCACTTCCTCTAGGTCCACTTCTGGCGACTGCTGCGCCATTTCCCGAAATAACCGATTTAATTGTTCTTCTTTCATGGCTCTAAATGGGTGATTGATAGATTGAACGCCTGCAATTGTTCCAACAACTGCTGCCGACCACGTGAAAGACGCTGCTTGATGGCTGACTCACTGCTTTCCTGTAAGACAGCAATTTCTTTGATTGAAAACCCGGATATTTCAAACAATAAAATTGCTTCTCGCTGCTGCTCAGGTAACCTGCTCAAGGCCTTATACAGCCATTCTCGATCCATTTGTGTACGCTCCGAACTTTC
>JBKDAM010000083.1:0-17694 GCA_046316495.1 Chitinophagales bacterium | reverse complement strand
TAAAAAATGGGTGGTGAGCATTTTGCTTGCTGCCCATTTTTTATTTTTCAACATTTTACCTGGACTTTCCCGGCATAACGGATACCAAGGGGCGTAGCCCTGCCATCTCAATAGACAAGCCAAGAAAGGGATATAAATAATTAAATGAGGTCATTTTGTAATTTTACAAATAATTAAAAACCATATAGTTAAGCATTAAACAGGTAAAATTATTATTACAAATAGGCCGTAAAAAGGAAGGATAATTGTCCATTTAGGACGTTAATTATCGCCTGATCTTTATATCAACAAAAGCGCAAACGACTTTTAGATGTAGATGGGAGCAAGGCGCCGGGTAAATGAATCTGGCGCCCTGTTTCAGAACCCAAACCACCAACACCAACGAAAACCACCGACACACGGAACTTTTTCATGATGTAAATATACAGGAAAGCCCCCTGCTTGACAAATGAGTCAGGCGGGGGGCTTTTTTTTAATGGTTAATTGTTAATGATTGATTGTAGATAAAAAATGGGTGGTGAGCATTTTGCTTGCTGCCCATTTTTTTTATTTCTATGTTCTATATTCTGGATCCATAATTTCAGATGAATATTAGCGATTTGGGTTTGTTTTGTTGTTTTATAAATAAATAACAATCAGCAATTTAAATAGAAATTATATCAAGAAATACAAAAAATTACGCTATAAAAATGAAGTATAATTGTCCATTTAACACGTCTGTTATCGCCTGATCTTTGTATCAACAAAAGTGCAAACGACTTTTAGATGTAGATGGGAGCAAGGCGCCGGGTAAATGAATCTGGCGCCCTGTTTCAGAACCCAAACCACCAACACCAACGAAAACCACCGACACACGGAACTTTTTCATGATGTAGATATACAGGAAAGCCCCCTGCTTGACAAATGAGTCAGGCGGGGGGCTTTTTTAATGGTTAATGGTTAATGGTTAATGGGGGTTGTTGGTTAGCCTCCTTAAGGAGCCCCACTAATATGGAGAATGAAACCTTTATCAGCACCAACATTGCTGAGAAAGCCCATTAATAATTAACCATTAATAATTAACCATTAATAATTAACCATTAATAATTAACCATTAATAATTAACCATTAATAATTAACCATTAATAATTAACCATTAATAATTAACCATTAATAAAAAATGTTTTCTGTATTGCTTCTACCGCATCGAGTTTTTCCCAGGTAAATGTTTCTACCGTTCGTTTTTCAGTGCCGATTTCAACCTCCTTTAGTGCTGGGGTCCGTCCAAAATGGCCATATGCAGCAGTCTCACTGAAAATGGGGTTCTTCAGACCAAATCGGCGAACAATTGCTGCTGGGCGTAAATCAAATAGCTCGAGCAAACGGGAAGCAATTTCACCATCCGTTAATCCTTTGATCTTGCAGGACGAGTAGGTGTTCACAAATAAACCGACCGGTTGTGCCACTCCAATAGCATAGGCTACTTGCACCAAGACTTGGTCACAAAGGCCTGCGGCTACCAGGTTTTTGGCAATGTGGCGAGTTGCATACGCAGCAGAGCGATCCACCTTCGATGGATCTTTCCCGCTAAATGCTCCCCCTCCATGGGCTCCCTTGCCACCATAGGTGTCCACAATGATCTTGCGGCCAGTCAAGCCTGTATCCCCGTGAGGTCCCCCAATCACAAATTGACCCGTGGGATTGATATAAAATTGAATATCACCCTTGAATAATCGTTGAATGCGCGTTGGAAGGCCTTTTTTTACTCTTGGAAGCAAGATTTTCTGGATATCCTGGGCAATCTTTTCCTGGCTGATGTGCTCATCGTGCTGCGTGCTGATCACAATAGTGTCAATCCGTTTGGGCTGGTGGCGATCGTTGTACTCAATCGTAACCTGGCTCTTGGCATCTGGCCGAAGGTATTTCATTTGTTTGCCCTCTTTCCGAATCGCTGCCAACTCCAGTAACAACCGGTGCGATAAATCCAAGGCCAACGGCATGTAATTATCGGTTTCATTGGTGGCATATCCGAACATCATGCCTTGGTCTCCGGCCCCTTGGTTGTCCTCCGCCTTGCCCACATCTACTCCCATGGCAATATCCGCGCTCTGTTCATGCAAAGCACTGATTATTCCACAGCTCTTGGCTTCAAACTGGTATTCTGCTTTGGTATAGCCGATCCGCTCAATGGTGGCACGGGTTACTTTCTGAATGTCTACGTAGGCTTCTGAACGAACCTCACCCGCTACCACTACTAATCCGGTGGTGACGAGGGTTTCGCAGGCAACCTTGGAATCGGGGTCTTGACGCAAAAACTCATCCAGGATTGCATCGCTAATCTGGTCTGCTACTTTATCGGGATGGCCTTCAGAGACGGATTCAGAGGTAAACAAATAAGGCATGTTATCGAAGAATTAAGAATGAATAATAAGGTTGCTTATATGGAGTTAATCTCGCTCCAACACGACCCTTCTTTGCACTAAGACAGTTGAAGTGCCGTTTTGGTTCTAATACTGTTTTTTTTATGTTCTCAAAATTCCTGTCCAACTCGAAACAGGAATTTTGAGAACGCTCCCCGAGCGAAGCCAAAAAGCCCCGTCCAACGGGCCGCAAAGGTAGCGGGAGAATCCACGAAAAACGAACAATTTCCCGAAAATATGCTCCGTTTACCCTAAAAATCCATCCTGACCCGAAGGTTTAACCGCCTACTTGTCAGGTAGTTTGGAATGGCATATTGGGTATTGTAAACCGTTTTTATCCAGATATTAGAGGCTTCATTGGCTACTTGCATCAGGTTAAATACTTCCAAACTCATCCAAGTATTGCGGGTAAACCGAAGGAAATGCCGGGGTTTCCGGTCCTCCCACTCCCGTTTCCATAATTGCCAGCCAAACCCAATATCCACGCGGTGGTAGGGTTTGAATCGGTAGGTGTTGCGGTAAACAAGGTTATTGTCGGCCAATCCAAAGGGCAGACCAGAACCCACCGTAAAATTTAAATGCATTTTTACGTTCTTGTTCCGCTTCAAATTGTCCTGAAAAAACATGGACATCGTGAAAAAGCGATCGGTCGGACGGGGAACATCCCGCACGTCTTCCCCTTCTCGTTGTCCACGAGTGCGTACTTTGTGCTGAATACCATACAGCTGCTCTCGTGTTCTCAATAAGGAAAAGTTGATCCAGCTCTCCGCCCCGGGTACAAACTCCCCGTTCAGCCGAAGGTCCAAACCAGTCGCATAGCCTCGGGCGTCGTTTACACCCGCATATCGCACCCGCACATTGTCAAGGTCGTAGGAAACTAAATCCCACATTTGTTTGTAGTACACCTCGGCAATTAACCGCATTTTGGTAGGTCGTTTGGTTCCCCAAAGGAAATCATAGGTCATTCCGGCCAAAAAATGGGCACTTTTTTGCGCAGATACTTGCGTGTTGACAGTCCCAAGTCGGTTGCGCAATTCTCGGTAAAAGGGTTGCTGGTAGTACAGTCCAGAGGCCACTCGGTACGATAAATCCTTTCGTGTATTCAGAGGCTTTAATAAAAATTGAACCCTCGGAGTTACAAACCAGTCGTTGTTCAAATCCCAAAATGCACCACGGACCCCTGCTGAAAGTTGCATTTCTCGAACGCCATCTTGCCTCCAAGTCCAAGTATCCTGGAAATAAGCAGAAAATCGATTACTCTGTAAAAAATTGGTGGTTTTAAGGACATTGCGAAGCAACAAAGCAGTTGTATCATAAGGCAAGGAATACAAAGCTGAATCCAAGCGTTCCCATTCACTAATTTGGTCGTCAATTCGCTCGTTTTGCCATTTAGCCGACCATTGCAGGAAGTGGCTTCTGATCAACCCTTCCTCCGTCCGGTCGTTTTGTAATTCAATCCCGCCCTTGTACTCGGTATTGGTCACATCAAGGGTCAAGTAATTCCGCACCCAGGTATGTTGGGTCCCTGTACCAAGCAGGCTAACAATTTCACCAAAATTGTCCGCTCCCAAATTAGTCTCAATTTCCCCTAAAATATAGTACCCTAAAATATCAAATCGCTCATTTTCCTGGCTTCTCCACCGACTGCTCAAAAATTTATGAAATACGGGGTTCTTCTCCCGGTCGGGCAAATACGTCAACGAAACGCCTGCCATACCCTGCGTAAAATCATCTACCTCCTGGCCCTCGAAGGCGGTGCGCAGCTGTAAGGCAAAATCAATCAAGCCAAACGCCCTCGATAAAGAGGTGGGCTTAAAGGAATAGACCGAACGGTTAAAGTTACCAATGAACCCCAATTGCCAGTCCCGGTTTATATCATACGTGACATAGGCCTGTAAATCAGTGAAATCAGGCACATATTCGCCCTTTACATCCAAGCTTCCAAGTAAAAGACGGGTAGTCTTGTAGCGTGCTCCGACTAGGTAACGAAGGGTTCGATAGCCTTCCTTTTTGGGTTTCCAACTGCCTTCTAGGTGGCCAGTAGCTCCCAGCAGACTGGCACTAGCAGAAGCCCGAAGACTATCTGGACGCTTGTATTTGATATCTAAAACGGACGACATTTTATCCCCATATTTGGCTTGAAAACCGCCAGAGGAAAAGGATAAGTCGCGTACTAGGTCTATATTGGGAAAAGAAAGGCCTTCTTGTTGCCCTGCCCGCACCAGCTGGGGACGGTAAATTTCGAAATCATTCACATACACCAGGTTTTCGTCGTAGTTGCCTCCCCTTACTTGGTATTGGGAAGTCAGTTCTCCTCCCGCTCCGGTATTGGTCCCGAGGGCGATATGGGGTAGAATGCTCTCTAAATTACCTGTGGCACTGGGCAGGAGTTTTAGGGCTTCCATTTTTCGTTCCTTCACCATGCCGCCGTCGTCGAGTCTGCGCTCTGTGATGACTACCTCAAGGTCAGTTACCGTGGGGCGGAGATTGATTTCCACCTTGAAGCGAGCCTCTGGCTCCAAGGGCAGAATATCCAGAGAGCTATCGGAGAAACCTACTCGACGGATGGTGAGGGTAAGGCGCTGGCGTGCGGGAACTTGAAGCGTGAATCGCCCTTTTTCATCGCTGCTGACGCTGTTTTTTTCTCCTTTGACAAATACGGTTGCAAATTCCAGGGCCTCCCCATTGGAAGCATCCAATACTCGTCCGGTCACCACTGCTTTTTGCGCCTGAATTCCCCAACTGATAAATAGGAGTGCGAAAAAGAGGTAAATATGGTTATTCTTCATTTTACTAAGAGCAGCGATGGTTAACCGCTTCGGACAAAGGTAAAAACCGTTTTGAACTCAGTTCCTTTTTGTTGTGCTTGTGTCAGAACCAAGACCAATAATTAAGTTATTTAGGTAAAAAAAAGGCCAGCACGGGGGCTGGCCTTTCTCTTTTTCTTGTGCAGGTGCACTTCAAAAAAATTATTGTTTTTTACTGCGAGGCTTTTTCGCCGGAGCTGCTTCTGGAGCCGTTTCGACTTTCTTGGTTTTACGGGTCGTTGTTTTGGTTGCCGTTTCTTTTTCCTGGCTGCTTGCTTTTGTTTTTTTAGCGGGTTGAGCGGGCTGGATGGTCTGCCCCAACAAGTACTCTTCTTCTACCAACTTGCCATTCTCCCAAACACGGCGGATGGTTTCGTTGTACACCAACGATTCTCCTTGTTTATTGGTGAAATCGAACAAAAATTCCGACCGGGTCTCATTTTCGCCAACCACCTCTACAGCAGGGCGTTCGATCTTGTTGATGTGTGCAATGTTGTCCATAAACCAGCGCAACGCTTCCAGCTTCTGCGCTTTGCTGCGGGTAATGTCCTGTGGGCTACTGAACGTAATGCAATGGTCGGCCGCAAATGCATCAAATGCTCCAATAATATCACCTGCAATGACCTTGGCATCCAGGGCGTTGGCTAATTTTTTTAAATCCATGTTTGTTGGTATTTAATTTTTGGAAAACTCTAAAACGATGCAAAGGTAATAAATCGTATATTGCCAAATAAAAATTTGAAATTAAATTTTTATTGGCCTTTCTGCAAAATTAATATTTGCTAAATTTATATTCACATATTTATATATTCATTTTGGTATAAAAAAAGCCTTCCGAAAAATCTACAAGATAATTACCGGTATTGGATCATTTAGGGAAATAAAATACGGAATGCGGTGGAAGCTTGCGTTGCTTCGAACACGCTTAAAAAAGAGGGGAGGGGGAAATCGGAATAAATACAGCCTAGGTTTATTTTTCAGACGCTGGACTACCAGCTTCCATGGGGCTCCATTTACGGATGGCGCGGAGCACGCCTTGCTCTACTTCTTGGTAATCAAGGATTTCTTTTCCTACATAGAGAAGTAGAAGGCCAACGGGGGGATGATTAAGCGCTTCCAGCCGGTCCGAAAAGGAGGCTTTGTGCAAACGCCATGCGCTGCGGATTAACCGCTTGATCCGATTGCGGTCTACGGCCTTTTTGAAGCGTTTTTTGGAGACGGAGACCAATACTTGGGTTTGAGATAGGCGTGGACTTGCCACCCAAACAATCCGGATAGGATAGCAGAGGTAGGCCGTACCTTTGTTGGCAAACAAGGCCTCTATGACTCGCTGATCAATCAGTCGCTCCGATTTCTGAAAAGTTGGCAAGAGGTAAAAGCTTAATCCACGTAAAATAATCGCCCGACCGGCCAAACCAATCGGGCGATTTTTTGATCGCAATAAGAAATGTGTTGATCGGCAAATCCACGCACAAAACCGGCGCCGGAGCCGAATTACTTCAGGCGCTTCTCGTCGGAAACTGTGAGTTTCCAACGTCCCTGCTTACGGCGGCGAGCTAACAATTTGCGTCCGTTCTTAGACGACATGCGATCACGGAAGCCGTGTTTGTTCTTGCGCGCGCGACGGGATGGTTGATAAGTACGTTTCATTACTATTTATTGTCTTTAAATAATGTATTTGCTTAAAAGAGCCGCAAAGATAAGGTGAATATTCTTTACAATGGTAATAATTCTAAAAAAAATTATCCGCGGTACAGAAACTCCCCGTAATTCGAGCGGACGGTGACCGTCGCTCCGGGAGCTTCTTCCACCTTTCCGATCACCTGCGCAGCGATCCCATAGGATTCGGCCACCTGGATGAGAGCATCGGCGTGCTGAGGGGCTACATACAGTTCTATGCGGTGTCCCATGTTGAATACCTGGTACATTTCTTTCCAACTGGCCTGGCTGTTTTGTTGAATCAGTTGGAATAGGGTTGGGGGCTCAAAGAGGTTGTCTTTAATAATATGTTTATTTTCAATAAACTTTAGGGGTTTGGTTTGCCCACCACCAGAGCAGTGGATAATGCCATGTAATTGTTTGCGGTACCGGTCCAGGATTTCTCGGAGTACGGGCAGATAGGTCCGTGTGGGGGAGAGGATGAGTTTGCCGACCGTCATTTGGTGTCCATCCACTTCTACAAGATCCGTCAGGCGTTGTTGGCCAATGTACACTACCTCCTTGGGTAAGGCTGGATCAAAACTTTCAGGGTATTGGTCTGCGTATTGGTGATGGAGGACATCGTGGCGGGCAGAGGTAAGGCCATTGCTTCCCATTCCTCCATTGTAACTGTCTTCGTAATGGGCCTGTCCGAAGGAGGCGAGTCCTACCACTACGTCGCCCGCTTGGATATGATTGACGACCACCTCATCTCGGCGCATGCGGGCGAAAGCGGTGAAGCCTACGTCAATAGTACGGACTATATCTCCAACATCGGCGGTTTCTCCTCCTGCCAGGTGCAAATGGATGCCGTATTCCTTCATTTTATCGGCAAAGTCAGAGGCGCCTTTGATAACGGCTGCCACTACTTCGCCTGGGATAACCGTTTTATTGCGGCCAATGGTGCTGCTAAGCAAGATCTGATCGGTACAGCCCACACAGGCCATATCATCGAGGTTCATCACGATGGAGTCCTGGGTGACGCCTGGCCAAACCGACATGTCTCCTGTTTCTTTCCAATAGAGGTAAGCGAGGCTGGTTTTGGTTCCAGCCGTATCGGCATGCAGGATGTTGCAGAAGTCCGCATCTCCTGCGGCTACATCTGGAAGTATTTTGCAAAAGGCCGTAGGATACAGGCCTTTGTCCAAGTGTTTAATGGCTGCATGGACCTCCTCTTTACTAGCGGATACGCCCCGGCGGTCGTAATTGGAAAGTGGAACTTGTTCGCTCATGGTTTATCTTTTGACCAGGTTCTATACGTTTCGGTGTTTTCAAAAACCTTTTCCAGGATAGTTCTTTCGGTTTCATCCAGCGTAATTCCTCGGCGTTGCATCACTAGGGCTGCCGTTTCGAGGGCTTCCTGCAGTTTATAGGTGCGGTATCCTGCATCGGGGCCGCCCCATGAAAAATCCGGGATAAAATTGCGCTGAAAACCGGCTCCATAGATGTTGGCAAAAATGCCTGCCACAGTTCCGGTGTTGAACATGGTGTTGATGGCGCATTTAGAGTGGTCACCCATAAAAAGGCCTACAAACTGGCTTCCGGAACGCTCAAAGCGGTTGGTGGCATAATCCCAAAGTTTGACTTCGGAGTAATTATTTTTCAGGTTGGAGTTATTGGTATCTGCCCCAAGGTTGCACCATTCGCCTAACACGGAATCTCCCAAAAAACCATCGTGGGCTTTATTGCTGTTGGCCATCATAATGCTTCGGGTGATTTCACCTCCGGCTTTACAACCGGGTCCGATCACGGTGGGTCCGTAGATTTTTGCGCCCATTTTAAGGACGGCTCCTTCCAGGACGGCGACGGGGCCTCGGAGGAGGCATCCTTCCATGATGGTTGTATTTTTACCCAAGTACACTGGGCCAGTACTGGTATTAATGGTACAGGCTTCCATTTGCACGCCTTCCTCTACAAAGAGAAGGCCATTGCCGATTACCTGATTGCTATCGGAGATGGGGGCAGAAGTTCTTTCCTTGGTTAGGTAGGTAATGTCTTCGAGCAGTGCGTCTTGGTTCAGCCGGGTTAAATCCCAGAGGCGTTGGATTTGGGGTGGGGTACAAGAGGCTTCCAGCGGTAACCCCTCCAGTTCATCTACGGCATCATCGTCCACCAAGTTTTGTATTTGTTTGCTGCTCAACCGAGCGGCTACTAGTTCATCGTCCAACAAAAGTGCTTCATTGATTTGCAGATCTTGAATCCTTTTGACCAGTTTTTCGGTGGGCAAAATACCTGCGCTGATTAACCAGTTGTCGTCCGTTACAAAAATAGGGTATTTGGTGCTTAGGTAATCCTTTGTAATATAGGAGGCCTTTCCTGCCAAAGCGCGTTCCCACTTCTCTCGGATAGTCGTTGCTCCTACCCTCAACTCCGCCATCGGCCGGGTGGCCGTCAGTGGGAGTAGGTGCTCGCGTGCTTCTGTATCAAATAAAATAAGGTTGTACATCATGATTATGCAGTAAGATATTTCAACAGGCAGTACTTTCGGAAGTCGCAAACAAACTATTTTGGTTGAAAAGAAGGGTAGTGACCCTCTCAACAATAGCAGGACTTCGATAATATTGATGGTTTTTTAAAATGAGTGCGCTTATCGCCGCAAAGGTAGCTAAAAAAACATGAGTCACCCCGTAACAGCCGGGGTGACTCATGAAAATTAACAAGCAAACGGAGACTACTATTTCTCAGCAAACTTGGCAAACTTCTTATTGAACTTATCGATACGACCTGCGGTATCAACAAATTTAACCTTTCCAGTAAAGAAAGGGTGGCTATAAGCAGAGATCTCCATTTTAACCAATGGATACTCATTGCCATCTTCCCAAGTGATCGTATCTTTTGTGTTTACGCAAGAACGGCCCAAAAACGCGTCATCAGTAGAGATGTCTTTGAAAACCACTAAGCGGTAATGTTCAGGGTGAATACCTTTTTTCATATTATTTTCTTAAAACGAATGTCAACAATGTTCTTTTTCTAAAAAGAGCCGCAAAGGTAACTAGAATGCTGTTTAATCAAGAATTTTTTTAAAAAAATATTCTTTTATTTTTCGGAAAAAGAGATTTGCAGGTAAGATTTGCTTGCGATTCAGGCATTTAGGGATGGATGCCAGGGTGTATTTTCAGTTTATTCTCCTTCTTCAGCGGGGCCAACAGCAGCCATCGAGGTCCTCGCCCAGTCAATTAACGCTGTTTTTTCTGCTTCATTGAGAACGGCACTCTTGTGTGCCCAGGTGTACGATTGAAGGGGCATTTCTCCTTCTTGTACCATTTCAATTATTTCTTCAAACTTGTGGGCCTGTCTTTTGGGACTACCGTTGGTAAAATCGGAAAAATTCAGGTGTTCTTTTCCCTCTTCAACATGGTTGGCTAGCCAGGATGCTATTGGCTGTACCTCTGCATACCATGGGTATTCTGTGAAGTTGCTGTGGCAGTCATTACAGGCACGTTGAAGGATATCCACCACCTGTTCGGAGGCCGGGTAGCGTTCCAAGATGGGTGCTGGACTGGCATTACTTTGGTTTTTTTCAGGGCGAATCAGTTGGGCAAGTAGCAAGATGCCTCCTGCAATCAGGCCAATATTTTTTACAGACAATTTCATCAAAAAAAGGTTTAGAATCGTTTAGGTGTTCGATTAGTCAAATGTCGGTTTATTTCTCAAATAAACAAAATCAACCAGCATTCAGATTAAAAATGGTGCCAACCTTGTGCTTTCAGCGGGTGCAAGTTGCCGCCTTTCGTCTGCAGTCGTGTTCCATGGGCTTCTTCTACTATTTCTCCTGCAATATAGATTTCTGGCAAGTATTTGATTTTCTCTACATCCGAAGGGTCAATGGTAAATAGGAGTTCATAATCTTCTCCCCCACTCAAGGCACAGGTGATGGGATCCAGTTTAAATTGAAGGGCCAACATTTGAGCGTCTGGATGAATAGGTACTCCATCTTCTTCTAGCAAGGCCCCTACTTTACTTTGTTTGCAAATGTGCAGGAGGTCGGAGGAGAGTCCGTCGGAAATATCAATCATGCTGGTGGGAATGAGGTTGATTTTTCGGAACACCTCAATCATATCTTTACGGGCCTCGGGTTTAAGTTGTCGGCCGATGGCATATTTTTGATCTTCCAGGTTGGGCTGAATGTCTGGGTGTTCTTGCCAGATGCGCTTTTCCCGTTCTAGGAGTTGGAGGCCCAGGTAGGCGGCACCCAAATCGCCGGTAATGCAGATCAAATCGCCGGGTCGGGCCCCGCTTCGGTACACAATACGCTCTTTCTCTGCTTGTCCGATGGCTGTTATGCTGATGGTTAGCCCTTTGGGCGAGGAGGTGGTGTCCCCTCCCACCAAGTCCACTTCGTATTTTTCGCAGGCTAGGCGGATGCCCGCATACAGCTCTTCCAAGGCTTCCACAGAGTACCGGTTGGAAAGGGCAAGGGAGACGGTAATTTGTTTGGGCTGTCCGTTCATTGCATAGATATCAGACACGTTAACCACCACTGCTTTGTAACCCAGGTGTTTGAGAGGGGTGTAAGCTAGGTCGAAGTGTATGCCTTCTACGAGCAAGTCGGTGCTGACCAGGGTGCAGAGGTCGCCATGGTCAAGTACAGCGGCATCATCCCCAATTCCTTTTATCGAAGAGGGTTGATGGAGGGAAAAGGGTCGGGTCAAGTGTTCGATCAGGCCAAATTCGCCCAGGGTATTGACGTCGGTGCGTTTTTCTTCTGTATTCATTGGGGGCAAATATACGGCCAGTTTTTGCACGATGGCTCCCCGTTAATAATTTATACCATCGTATAGAGATGGATTAGACGGATTTGGGCTGCAGGAGCGCTGCCATAGCAAACAAGGCTTTTTGGGCTTGTTCGGCGTCAAAGGGAAGGGCAGGTTCTGAGGAGGACTCCTGCGTTTTCTGCAATGGTTGGCGAGCTTTTTCTCCTAGTTTGCGGCGTTCAGAGGGCTCATATCTTGAGAAGGTTCTTCGTAAAATGGGTACGAGGTTCAGAAAGTCTTCTTCGGGCAGCTGTGCGGTCCATTCATTAAGCACTTCCCAAAGGGCGTTGTCGTGCAATAAAATGCTGCTGGAGCCTTTTAGAAACCCCTCTAGCCAGCTGGCTGAAAACAAAGGTTCTGAACCAGTCGAGAGGGCCCTACTAAGGCTTTTTGCTGCGGTGGTAGTGGGGATCTCCTGTAGGTCGAATAAAAGGCGGGTCACAAAACCATCTAAAAGAGGATGGGTATGTTGGTGGAGTGAGCGCAGGGCTTGCAACCAAGTCTGTTTCCATTCTTCGACTTCCAATAACAAGACGGACTGGTGGTTAGCGTCCAGTAATTGAAACAGCTGATTGGCGGAGTCGTCATCCAACTGAGTGCCAAGGCTTGGGATGCTGAGGCTGACCCTTGTGATGAGGCCTTCCAGTAGCTGAAAAAGCATGGTTCGGTCGGTCTTTCGGACGTTTCCATATCGGTAAGCCCTTGCCACGGGCGGAACGGTTTTCAGGAGTTCCAGTAGGTCGTGGGAAACGGCTGCCAAGTCGTGCATGCGCAGTAGTAGCAGTTGGTTGACTTCCACCAGCTCCCCGGGAAGTACGATTTCAAGTAGTCTGGCCAGGTCTTGTATGGAATCGGTTTTTTGAATTTGATGGGTAAGCCAAGCAGTAGCTGCTTCTCGAACCGTATTTCCCCAGATTCCCCGGGTAATCAGTTCTACCATCATTTCTGGTTTCCATTGCAATTCCCAGAGTTCCCGGAAGGTGCCTTTTGCGCGTTCGTCGTAACTGCAGTTACCCCAGGAGATGCCCAGGGCGAGTACCTGATGAAGAAAGACGGAGCGTTCGAGGTCCAGTTTTTCCCGAAGGTCGAGTCGGTAGGTGCGGCGGTCGGCCTCCAGTTTTAAGCGAAGGCGCTTAACTTGTTGCTCAAAGTCAATTTGAAGGGGGAGTAGTTGGAGTTTTTCGGCCACTTTTCCCATTTTATTTCCGACGATCACTTCGGTTCGGACCCATTCGAGCATGCTTTGCTGGCCCATGCACAGCACAGTGGTGGTCGCTTCGTTGTATTCCTCAAGTCCAGGGAAGGGGAGTTGCCTGATTTCAGCCAGTTGACGGGCTAGCTGTAGTGCGTCCATGACTTGGGCGGAGGAGACATCCAGGCGGTGGTTTCGGAAACAGGTTGCCACCTTGGAGAGCCAGTAGGCGCCGGGTTGGTCGGGGTGTTCCCACCAGCATTCTGACCAGCCTGGGGCGGCAATTCCAGCTCCATAGCCGCTTTCCATTCCCAATCGTTCATTGGTCCAAGGGATCCAGCTGGCACCAATCCGAAGGTTGTTTTTGGGAAGTTGTCGGAGCAGTTGTTGGTCAGCTACCTCTGTTTCTCGCAGGGGAAGTAGGGCAGGGGCGTGCCATGCGCCGCAGACGATGGCAATGGTACTGTAAAGTTGTGCTTGTTTTTCGCGGATAATTTTCCGCATATAAGCTTCTCTCCACTGGTTTTCGAGGTCTAGAGAGGAGCTCATGCCTTCGGACCGTAGGGCTTCCATAGCCATCAAAACGGCTTGGAAGTATTCATCCGGATCGGTGAGTGCAGCTTGGTTTTCAATTTTTCGTTCCCACCAGATCTCACTGTTGGTGTATCCATCAATTCTAGCGAGCCAGGAAAGGGGGTCTTTCTCACCGGCTTTGGAACCTACCAATAAGGTTTGAAAGTTGGGGTCGAAGCTGTACCGAAGTGGTAAATCCAGCAGTTGTACGGGAATTTTGTGTTGGTTGGCATATTGGATCGCCTGCCATTCTGGAGAGAAGGCGGCAAATGGGTAGAAGGTAGATTCCTTGGGCTGTTTCTCATTGTAGCCGAGTATGGCCACTGGAGGCTCCAGCTGACCGGGCTTCACCCATTTTAGCAGTGGATCAAACTCAGGCGGCCCTTCTACCAGAATCAGATCTGGTTGAAGGGCCGCCAATTGCCGAACAACTTGTCGGGCGGAGCCGACACCGTGGTGGCGGATACCTAAGACATGGATGGGCACTGCTCAGTCAAGTCTATCGTTGAATGGAAACGGGCATGGCATCGTCGTAGCTGCCAGTGATGATGGGGGTTTGCATGCCATCGGTGTACTCGCGGACATTTTTGTAAACGTAGCGGTACAATTCGGCGATGGTGACCAATTTGTCTCCATTGTTATCCGCCTTTCCTTTCAAGCCTTGAAGTAGGTAGTAGGTAAAGATTCCCTGCCGTAAGCCGTGGTCCTCCAGCGACAGTTCTTCTTGTTGGCTGGACATCAAGAGCGCGACTCCTCCATCGGAGTCTTCAAAGGCTTGGTAGAAGCGCTGCAACGTCACAGAGGCGGGTCCTTTTGCTGCGAGTCCGTCGCGGAACTGCATGGAGCCAGAGTAGCAAGCGTCGGCGATACAGAGCTTATGTTTGGCTTTACTTTGTGCTAGTACTCGTTTTACCTCCTCGTGCCGGAGTTTATTTTTGTAGCCGTCATAATCTACGGGCAAGAAGCAACCATCCAGTCCATGGCCACTAAAATAGAGCACCACTACGTCGTTTTCGTCTGCCTTAAGGAATTTATTGCGCATGGCACGCAGGATATTTTCACGGGTAGCGGTTTCATCTACCAGAAGTTCAATCTGGCTTTCTGGCAGAGCTCCACCTTCAGGGCTTTTCAGAAAGGAATAAAACCGGTATGCATCATCGTCCGTGAATTTGAGGGTAGGCATGGCCGAATATTTGCCGACCCCGATCACGATGGCCCAGATTTTGACATTGGAGCTGGGTTCGAGTCGAACGGGATCACTTGGCATAATTTCGTCCGAATCCAGTTCACGGATAGGCGAGCCTGCCAGCCAAACGGCACCGTGGACCCTGCCAGTATGGAAGTGCATGATCCCTTCACCATTAGGTGCATTATTGGACCATTGTCCTTCGTAGCGGTCGCCATTGGAGTAGAAGCAAGTTCCTTTACCGGAGGGATACCCTTCTTTGAATTCGCCGATCCAACGGGATCCATCGGGGTAATCAAAATAGCCGGTGCCATTGGTGCAAAAGGTTTTGTTGCATTGGCGGAGGCCTGCAATATCAGTTTTGCTGCGCGCTTTGTTGGGTTGCGCTGGATCGGGCGTATTTAACCGAATAATGGGGCTCGTGTAGGCAGGCGTTGTTGGCCCTCCATCGGTAGAGGAGTTTGTAACGATGGACTGGCTGGTTCCGGATTGGGTTGAATAGCTGGGGGCTGTGATGACTTCGGTGGTAGAAGCTACCATTTGGCCTAAGTTCCAGGTTCCTCGCACCTTTTTTTGGTCGGCGGTGACCCAGATACCGTTTCCGTGTTTTTTATTAGCAATCCAGCTTCCTTGGTAGTAGCTGTTGTTTGGGTAGTACATGGTGCCTTGCCCTTCGAACTTACCCTGATTGAAATTGCCTTCGTAGCGTTCTTTGGTATTAAACTTATAGGTGCCGTTGCCGTGGGGTTTACCGCCCATCCATTCGCCGGCGTATTCGTCACCGTTGGTGAAGCGGAAAGAACCTATTCCGTTTTGGCAATTGCCACTGAGGCATTGTGCCTGTAGGGTGTTGGATGAGAGAGTAATGGTGGCAAGGCAGAGAACCGAGAAAACGAAGCACTGAAGTGAACCCTTCATGATATGGTATTGGTTGATTATTTCGGTATCTAACGTGGCGGTTGTTTGGCTTGTTGTGATACCGAGGATTAAAGTGATGTAGAGAGTGGATAAAAATAAATCGCTGTTCAAAAGCAAATACTACAACGTAGAAGGTGCTGTTTTCAGTATGGAAAAAGGCGCATTCTTCGCTGTAAATTGTTTCTGCGATAGAAAAAGCGATTATAAGGACGACAAAGGTACAATCCCTGGATCGATTTTTCCGAGACTAAAAGTACATATACTGTGCCATTTTTGTGATCGGCTGGAGTAATTTTCTATCTTTGCGCGGCTTTTATTTTTATATTGTACTCATTTTCATAAAATTAAATCAAAATGACGATTCTAAAAAATTCATTTTACCTGGTTTTATCTGCCTTAATGCTTGTGGCTTGTTCCTCCAATAAAACGGTTTCTAATCAAGGAGGCCAGCAGTTTGGAGCGGGCGCTACCGAAAAAGGAGCCATAACGTATGAATCATTGGTAGAAAAAATGAATAAAACCAATGAGATGCCGGCGAAGGTAACTGGCAAGATCAGTGAGGTTTGCAAGGTCAAGGGTTGTTGGATGACGATGGTATCTGATAAGCCGGGTACTCCTGAAATGCGGGTTACGTTCAAAAATTACGCTTTTTTCATGCCGATGGACATCGTTGGAAAAACAGTGGTGATTGACGGAGTTGCCGCTGTGGAGACCATTCCTGTAGCCGATCTTCGCCACTATGCAGAGGATGCCGGTAAGAGCAAGGAGGAGATTGCCAAAATTACGGAGCCAAAACGCGAACTGACGTTTGAGGCAGCCGGTGTATTGATCAAAAATTAATAAACACAGCTATTTTGCATTCATTTTCTGAAATTCTAGATAAGCTGAACGCCTTTGGGAAGGAGCAGTCTTTCCCAAAGGCTCCGGCTGAGCTCTACGAGCCTTGTGATTATATTTTATCTCTGGGGGGCAAGCGGCTTCGCCCGGCTTTAGCCCTGATGGCAGCTGAATTGATGGGTGGGGATCCGGACTTGGCTTTGCACCCAGCTTGGGCCGTTGAGCTATTTCATAATTTTTCCTTGATTCACGACGATATCATGGATGCCGCTCCGCTCCGCCGCGGGCAACCAACCGTGCACATGCGTTGGGATTTAACCACGGGGATTCTCAGCGGCGACGTGATGTTGATTTATGCTTACCAACATTTAGCGCAGACACCCAAGAAAGAGGTGTTACCACAGTTGTTGGAGGTCTTTAACCGAGTAGCCATTGGAGTGTGTGAAGGGCAGCAGCTCGATATTAACTTTGAAAAACGAGCGGAGGTATCCCTGGAGGAATACCTGTACATGATTGAGCTCAAAACAGCCGTTTTGCTGGGTGGGGCCTTGGAAATGGGCGCCTTAGCCGCAGGATCCACCGCTCAAGATGCCGCTTTATTGTACGATTTTGGCCGATTGGCTGGCATCGCTTTCCAGATTCAGGATGATTTGCTGGATACCTACGGAGATCCCGAAACCTTCGGCAAACAAGTTGGAGGGGATATACTTCAAAATAAAAAGACCTTCCTAGTGCTTAAAACACTGGAAATCGCTTCTGAAGCAGACGCTTTAGCCTTGCGACAGTTGTTAAGTTCCGCCACCCAACAGGAACCCGAATCTAAAATTGCAGCTGTACGTTCCTTGTTTGATAAATATCAGGTTCCTGCCTTAGTACAGACTGAAAAAGCTCGTTTTGAGCAAAAAGCATTCGATGCTTTAGCAGCTGTCTCTGCTCCTGACTCCCGCAAAGAAGTACTCCGGAGTATGGTCGCGGAGCTGCTCCACCGACAAAAATAAATAATAATGGTTAATTGTTAATTGTTAATTGTTAATTGTTAATGATTTGGATCATTGAAGGGCAGGAATTGAGCTGTTTTTTCGTTTAGTATTAAAATAAAATTATATTTGATTGGGCCTCTTTTTTTTGATTTAAAATATTGTTTTTTTTGTTTGGGCTTACAACAAATTATAAAAAATAAATAATACAACAATAAAATAAGTTCAAATTTGATTCTTATTAAAATAAATTTTTTTAACCATTAACCATTAACCATTAACCATTAACCATTAACCATTAACCATTAACCATTAACCATTAACCATTAACCATTAACCATTAACCATTAACC
>JBKDAM010000082.1:0-31755 GCA_046316495.1 Chitinophagales bacterium | reverse complement strand
GTTCTTCTGTGAGAGGGGGTACAGATAGGCGAACGATTTCACCGTCGTTCATAGGTGTCATACCCAGATTGGCATTGATGATAGAACGTTCAATAGGTCCCAACATATTGCGTTCCCAAGGTTGAACAATAATTGTCCGAGCATCACTCACTTGAACATTAGCAACTTGTGCAATTGGAGTTGGGGCACCATAGTAATCGACCATCAAATCAGCGATGAGGTTGGTAGACGCTTTACCGGTCCGTAACTTCACCAGTTCATGGTCAAGGTGGTCCATCGCTTTTTTCATGTTGGACTCTCCCTCGGAAAGTAGTTTATTGATTTCTTCCATAATTAGGTTGATACAATTCAAAATCGGCCGCAAATGTCGGAAGTTTTCCCGAAAAAAGCGCCATATTAGGTATTTTAATAAAAGTAATACGTGGCAACTGAATTTATGCGTACTTTCGCAGGCAAAGGACATTGCATGGTAGAATTTGATGAAAAAACGCTCCTCAGGGATCAAATACGGGTATTGGAGACCAAAATTGGAAGACAAGTCTTTCAATTGAAGGGTTTAATGTCCGTCACGCAGGCGATCAATGAAAATGTTGGGGCTGAGGGACTTTTTGAAATGTTGGGGCGTTTTTTGAGTTTTGAGATGCAGGTTGGCTCTTTTGCCTTGCTTTTCAGGGAAGGTAATCAATGGAAAATGGTGGCACAGCACGAGGCAAATGCTGCCCATTTTGATTCGGACTCCCTTTCACCCTTGATTGATTTACATGGCGCTGGCACCCGAAAACTAATTAAAGAACGGGAGCATCCTTTTATCGCGCCCTTTGAATACGGTTTAAAGGTAATGCACAAGGATATTCCGTTGGCCTATTTATTAATGGCCAATCTTCGTCAGCCGGATGACCTTGTAAGTCAACTCGATTTTGTAACTGCCGTTACCAACGTAGTCGCAGTAGCCATAGAAAACAAGCGTTTGTTCAAAGAGCAAATCAAGCAAAAGTTGATCAATCGAGAGGTGGAACTTGCTGCGGGAATTCAGCAGTCCCTGATTCCCCATCGATTGCCTTCGGGAGCATTCTATGAGATGGGCAGCGTTTATCGGCCGCACTTTGCCGTAGGAGGCGACTATTACGACGTCATTGAATTTCCGGACGGAAAAATCACCTTTTGTATTGCAGATATTACCGGAAAAGGGGTTGCCGCTGCCTTGTTAATGGCAAATTTTCAAGCCAATTTTAACGCCCTGGTTCCGAGAACCAGCAACCTCGAAGAAATAGTCCGGGAAATGAATGCTGCAGTTTACAGGGTAACAGAAGGCGACCGTTTCATTACCTTGTTTATTGCTCAATACAACCCGCTTACCAGAACACTGGAATACGTGAACGCAGGCCATACCCCACCCGTAGTGATTTCTGATCAGCAAGTCAGTCGACTTCGCAGTGGTTCCACCATTTTGGGCTGGCTACCTGAACTTCCTTTTCTTGAAATTGGCTCCATTCAGGTCAACCCCGATACCTTATTGTTTAGTTATACCGATGGTCTGACAGATGTGTGTAACCCTAAAGGAGAAGACTTCAGCGACCACTTGCTTGCTGAATTTCTATTGCGCCATCTTTCCAAGCCCATTAACGAGATCAATAGTTTATTAATTCAACACATAGAACGCTTCAAAGGGGATGCGCCCTACCCGGACGACATCACTGTACTGAGTTGTAGAATCCACTAAAGAAACTATGTCCAAACCATTTAATGTAACGGTTAACGATCAATACCAATTTGAACTTTCCGACGAAACACGCTTGGATGTAGTTCAAGAATCACAAGGCCAATACCATGTGCTTGATAATGGTACTGCTTACCGGATTGAGGTTCAACACTTCCAGCCGGAGAAGCGCCAATTTCAAATAGCCGTTAATGGTGCCTCTTTTTCCGTTCACCTAGCCGACCAGTACGAGCAACTGATTAAGGCAATGGGACTAAACAACAGCCAACAACAAAAGCAAAACAGCCTGAAGGCTCCCATGCCTGGTTTGGTGTTGGAAATCCAAGTTCAAGCAGGTCAAACCGTCTCCAAGGGAGATACGTTATTGATTTTGGAAGCTATGAAAATGGAAAATGTCCTGAAAGCGGCTGCAGACGGGGTAATTAAAAGTATTCATGTCCAAAAAGGGGCTGCCGTGGAAAAAGGAGCGCTCCTTTTGGAACTAGAATGACAGCTTTGCTCGCTTAAGGATCCAAAAGATCAATCCAACCGCGTTTTTAACCAAGCGCGGAATCGATCTGCATTGACATTGTGCCCGGCTAAGGTTGAGGCAAATGCATGTTGTCCCGATTCATCCGGCTTGGCGCAAAAGTAGAGGTAATTGTGTTTTTCAAAGTTGAGAACGGCATCAATACTGGAAATAGAAGCCATGCTGATTGGACCAGGAGGCAATCCTTTGTATCGATAAGTGTTATAAGGAGAGTCAAATCCAGTATGAAAATTGGTTACCCGACGGGCTCCAAAGTCTTTGGTAGCAAAAACAGAGGTAGGATCTGCCTGAAGCAACATACCGATTTTCAAACGATTAAGATAAACACCGGCAATTGTTGGCCGCTCTGGCTGGTGGTTGGATTCCCTTTCGACAATGGAAGCAAGGGTGTATACTTGGACAGGGGTTAATTGCAAAGCCTCAGCCTTGGCTTTTCGGTTGTTTTTCTCCCAAAAAGACTTGTTTTCCTTCAACATCCGCTTCAAAAAGGCAGGTCCGTCTGTATTCCAGTACATTTCATACGTATTTGGTATACAAACACTAATAATCGTCTCAGGAGTATATCCTAATTCAGCTAGCAGAGCTGAGTCTCTAAATGCAGCCAAAATAGAAGCCGAATCTGCCTCAATAAAACGGCTGACCGATCCCGCAATATCCTCCGGAATTCGCTCAATATTGAGTACTACCTTAACTGAAGCCTGTTCACCTGCCCGTAAATGCTTTATTAACGCACGATTGCTCCAACCAGGTTCCAGCTTGAACCTACCAGCACGCATTTCTGGCTTCACAAAGTTCATCTGCTCTGCTACCCATCGAAAACCCACTTCGTCTTGAATGTATCCCCCATTTATCAGCAAGGCACTCAAATCCTCGAAGGACGATCCCGATGGAATACATAGAAACGGATCAGACAATTCCTTTGAAACATTGGAAAAATAAACATATTTCAGTGGACGCCAGATCAAAAAAAGGCCTAGTACTAGAACAACTAGAGCAATAGGGAAAGCATATTTGCGCATTGAAAATTGCTTTAATTTTAAAAAGCCCGCAAAGTTACCTTTACCTTCCAAGATTTCAAAACCAATAGCAAAATGCGTTCTCAAGTACACCTCCACAATTTCCTCTTTTTAGCGGGCCTGGTTTTGTCCTACCCTTCCTGGTCTCAGCGTTGGGGAATCCAACTGCCGGAACAGCTAAAGGAAATTTCTGGACTAGCAAGCCCTGATAATAAGCAATTGTGGGCATTGAACGATGGTGGAAACACAGCAGAGCTCTTCAGAATAGACCCAAAATCTGGCAAGATACTGGAACGATACGCTCCCGGAGTTCCAAATAGAGATTGGGAGGAACTCTGTGTGGATAGCTTTGGCCGATTTTGGATTGCGGACACGGGCAACAACTTAAACAACCGAAAAAACCTTCGTTTTTATTGTTTTGATCCCATCACCCGGCAGGTGGATTCTCTTTTGTTCCACTATCCAGACCAGTTAGCCTACCCTCCTAAAAAAGAGGAAGACTGGAACTTTGACACGGAGGCCGTGGTATGGCACAACAACCGCTTGCACCTCTTTACCAAAAGTAGGTTCAAAGGACGGCATTATACCAAACACTATCAACTGACGGCAGTTCCAGGCACTCAAGTCGCTGAGTTGGTGGATAGCCTTCAAATTCCCAGACGTGCGGTTACGGCAGCTGCGCTTTCACCAGATGGCCAAGAGTTGGTACTAATCGCTTATTTTTTCCAAAAGAAACCTTGGCTCTATACCCGGGCAACCTTGTACCATTTCTCTTCCTTTCAGGGTACGCGTTTTTTGGGGGGAAAAATTAAAAAAAAGCGACTTCCCAAGGGACTCTTTGCCCGACAATTTGAATCTGTGGTCCATTTTCAGGAAGGTTGGTGGGTGGCCAATGAACGATTAATGTGGCAAGCGCCTAAATTGTGGAAACTTAAGTTTAAGCCTTTAAAATAGAACCTAATCAAAAAAAACGCAAGTTCCCCTGCTGGCCATTTCAATCTTATTTTTTCGCTACCTTTGCGGCTCAAAACATTAGAATAGAATTACTATGGAAATTGGGACAGGTAGCGCTTTAGAGCCTGCTAATTTTATTGAGGAAATTGTACAATCCGATCTTGAATCCGGCAAACACGCCGCCGTCTTGACCAGGTTCCCCCCCGAACCAAATGGATACCTGCACCTCGGCCACTGCGCTAGTATTGTGCTCAACTTTGGAACCGCCCAAAAATATGGAGGCAAAACCAACCTTCGTTTTGATGATACCAACCCTGAAACAGAAGAAACAGAATTCGTTGAAGGGATTATCAATGACGTAAAATGGTTGGGATATGAACCTGCAAATATCTTCTACGCCTCTGACTACTTTGACCAATTGTATGATTGGGCAGTTCTTTTGATCAAAAAAGGACTTGCCTACGTTGATTTCTCAAGTCCAGAAGAAGTAGCAGCTCAAAAAGGAACCCCCACCAGCCCTGGAATTGCTAACCAATTCCGTTCGACCAGCCCAGAAGAAAACCTGACACTTTTTGAACGAATGAAAGCCGGAGAATTCCCCGATGGTCACTGCACCCTTCGGGCAAAAATTGATCTTAGCTCCCCAAATATGCACATGCGCGATCCTTACTTGTACCGGATCAAACATGCTGCCCACCACCGAACCGGCACTAAATGGTGTATTTATCCAATGTATGATTGGGCACATGGTCAAAGTGATAGCATAGAAAAAATTACCCACTCCATCTGCACTCTGGAGTTTATCCCACACCGGGAACTTTATGATTGGATTATTCAACAGCTCGGTATTTTTCCATCCAAACAATACGAATTTGCCCGTATCAATGTGAATTACACGGTGATGAGTAAACGTAAGCTGAAACAGCTGGTGGAAGAAAAGTACGTAGCTGGATGGGACGACCCCCGTATGCCTACCATCGCCGGAATGCGCAGAAGAGGGTACACCCCGAACAGCCTTCGGGAGTTTGTCAAACGAGCAGGAATCGCGAAACGAGAAAAAATCAATGAGGTTAATTTGCTGGAATTCTGCGTCCGTGAAGACCTAAACAAAAAGGCGCTCCGGCGCATCGCCGTGCTGAACCCCCTAAAGGTTGTCATCACCAACCTTGCTGAAGGCAGTACGGAGTGGATGGAAACGGAAAATAACCCTGAAGATCCCAACGCAGGGAAGCGCCCAATCGCATTTACCAAGACGATTTGGATAGATCAGGAGGACTTTATGGAAAATCCACCGGCTAAATACTTTCGATTATCCCCCGGTGGAATGGTACGCCTGAAGTCTGCCTTCATCATCCGATGCGAGGAGGTAGTCAAGGACGATTCTGGCAACGTACTTGAGCTCCATTGCTCGTATATTCCCGAGAGTAGATCAGGTCAGGACACCTCAGGATTGAAAGTACAAGGGGTCATTCACTGGCTCTCCGCAGAGCACGCCGTGCCAGCAGAGGTCCGCCTGTATGATCGATTATTTAGTGTGGAAGACCCTGCTTCCGAAGAAGACTTCAAGAAAACCATTCACCCAACTTCTTTGGAGGTCGTTGAACAAGCAATGGTCGAACCCGCTCTACAAGAGGCTACCCTCACGGACCGTTTCCAGTTTATGCGAATTGGCTATTTTTGCCTGGACCCAGAGAGCACCCGCGACAAGTTGGTCTTCAACCGAACTGTTTCCCTGAAAGATACCTGGAAGCCATAATTCAATGGGTACCTTATCCAGAAATATATTGATTCCTTATTGTACCTTTCGCGCTCTTTTGCAGTGCATCTGATTAAACACAATCGGCTGCACTGCATAAAGCTGGACAAAATGGATTATTTATTAGCGTAAAAATTCAATTGATTGGTTAACCACTTGTATGGAATTTCAAATTAAAATCAACACCAGCGATAAACTAGCCCTGAGAGATCCTGAGGATACTCCCCTAGGAAGAAGCATTGTTCGAAAAGGCCTTGTCTTAATGGATGAATTGGGACTAGAGCACTTTACCTTCAAAAAACTGGCGCATGAGATCAATACTACGGAGGCAAGTATTTATCGCTATTTTGAAAATAAACACCGACTACTGCTCTATCTACTAACCTGGTACTGGAATTATATGGAGTACCTGGTCGTCTTTAGCCTACACAATCTAAATGATCCAAAGCAAAAACTTCAAAAAATCATTGCTTTGATGGTTAGCCCACTTCCAGACGGATTAGATAACTCCGGTATGGATAAAAAAGCGCTGCATAACTTAGTTATCGCCGAGAGTAGCAAAGCATATCTAATCCGGGAAGTGGAGGAGATTAATTCAGTCAGATTATTCAAACCATACAAAGACCTTTGTGGAAGGATTGCCGGGATTATGCGAGAGTACAATCCAACCTATCCTTACCCGCATTCTCTGAGCAGTACCCTGATTGAAATGGCCCATTTTCAGCATTATTTTATGCTACATTTGCCCTCGTTAACTAATTTCAGCGCCAAAAAAGACCCAAATGAAATCATCCTATTTCTTGACAACCTAGTCTTCTCTACCCTTTCTCAATCAGGTTTAAATAATCCAACCTCCGAACTAGGTAGTTGAATTAGTCTGGCATCCTTCCCTCTTCTTGAAATATCGCCGCTAGCATTTTCCAACCGCAAAACCCCTCTCGGACACACTGCCGAGCAAATTCCACACCCTACACAGGAAGCGCGAACAATATCTTGCCCCCGTTGCGCATACGCGCGCACATCTATTCCCATTTCGCAATAAGAGGAGCAGTTCCCACAACTGATACACTGACCACCATTCACGGTTATTCGAAACCGAGACGCTTTTCGCTGCCAAATCCCCATCCAAGCAGCCATTGGACATCCAAACCGACACCAGACTCGACTGCCCAACAGAGGGTAAAAGCCCACTCCTACCACACCGGAAAAAACAGCACCCACTAAAAAAGAATAAGATTTGTAAAATAAAGAGGAGTATTCCTTCAATATTGCACGCTCCAGGTAAACATTCAACCACAATAAAAAGGTAACCAACACCACTGCAACTAGTATTCCATGGATCATCCACCGCTCCAGTTTCCAGGAAGCAATGGTCTTACTCGATAAATGACGGAATGGATCACCTGCCGTTTCCGCCAAAGCCCCACAACCACATACCCAGGAACAATACCAGCGTTTTCCAAAAAACCAGGTTAATACCGGGGTCGCTATAAAAAACATAAACAATCCAAAGAAAAAGAAAAACGCCCCCAAACTCGTCTGCGATTGCCAAGACCAGGTGTCCGGGGTGGCATTGGCATACGAAAGCGGCCAAAAATAGGTGAAGTACAACTCTGGCTGTTGAAGACTTACTAAGATGCCTGGCAGTAAATAAGAAAACCCTAGCTGGAAAAAGACCACCGACCAGGTTCTTATTTGCTGGTACCGTTGGTGGCGGTATTTGTATAAAAACTTAATTCCCATCGTCACCACGGCAAAAGTGTATAGGCTCCCATACACAAACCAAGCATCCGCCGGTGCCTTTCTTAATAACTGACTAAGTCCGTTAAAGGCCTGTACAAGTCCTGATAAATTAGCTGGAAACCAATACAAGCAGGTGTAAAACAACGTGATCAGAATTCCCAGCATCCATCCCCAAATCCCTCTGGCAGTAAGGGATCGAAACCAAACCCCATTATTGCGAATTCCAGATGGAAATCGGACGTACTCCTCTTGGATAAATATACGCAAGCCATAAGCCATCAAAAAGAAGGAAATGGAAAGCGCTTTCCATTGCTCAAACGACACACCAGTACCCCAAATTAACACCAAAATAAATACCCCAACAACACTGATCGCTAAACCCGCTTTAGCTCGCCAACTCGTAAAAAGCGGACTGGGATTAGAAATGGATAAATTTTCCATAACAAACAAAAACTGATAAGAAAATATTAAAAAAGTAAAATTATTTTTTAAAAATGTTAATTATTGAAGTCAAACTTCGCCTGGATTTTAGCTTAACCTGCCTTCCATATTTTTGATTGTAAACAGCAATTACGGCCGATTCCACCTCAGACGTAAACTCTGGATCAAAATTGGCAAATGCCAACTCTTCCAGTACCTTTTCAATTCCACAAGCATGTTCAATCCAGCGTAAACAAACCTCTTGTCGATACCGCACTCCAATCAAATTGAATCCAACCACGGAAGTATCTGATCTGCGAAAGTTGATTCGTATGCTTCGGGTGCTGCCATCAGACCAATATAATGTCTCTATATCGGGAGGAAGTTGTGGGTCAATGGTCCCGTACACTTGATACTCCAAATCGAAAAATTTGGCTGAATTGAACCAAGTACCAGGATCGTACACTGTTGGCTTCCCAAGAATAGTGGCTGCAACGGTTTCACCCATTTTTCGGCCGGTGTACCAAACTGCTTCAATCGACTTTCGACCAAAAGTCGGTTTCTTAACTTCCACACAATCCCCAATCGCGTAAACTCCTGGCAAATTCGTTCGTAAATACTCATCCACTAGAATACCCTTATTAATTTCTAGCCCTGAGGAACGAAAAGCCTCCACATTGGGTACAACCCCAGTCGTGATCCCCACAAAATCAGTAGTAATTTGCTCCCCTTGGTCCGTTAGAACCGCGGCACAGCGGCCTGATTCATCCGGAAGAATGGCTTTTACACTTGTTTTGTACCTACAATCAATCCCATGTGCCATTAGGTGCTGGCCAATCATTAAAGATTCCTCCGTAGGCAACACGTTGCTCCAATACGATGACTCTCGAATTAAAAAAGTAACCGGAATTTGTCTTGAATGAAACATTTCTGCCAACTCTACCCCAATTAAACCTCCTCCCACCACCACAGCCTTGTTCAAGCCCTTACTTTTGGATGCGATGTATTGTAAATCCTGCCAATGATAAAGCCCACTGACGCCTTCTAAATCAATGCCTTTTATGTCGGGGAGAAAAGGTTTTGAACCCGCAGCGAAGACCAAAACATCGTAGTTGATTTGAGTACCTGAATCGGTTTGAATTTTTTTGTTCTCGAAATCAAATTGAATCACTTTGGCACGGAGTAGATCGATTCGGTTTTTTTTCCAAAAGGAAGGCTCATACGGAAATAGGTCCTGTTCTCGCAGGTGCCCCATGTAGACGTACATGAGCGCGGTTCTTGAAAAAAAATAGTCAGACTCCTCAGAAATCATCAAAATAGAATGATCCGATTGCTTTCGTAAAAACCTTGCAGCGGTGCTTCCTGCAATACCATTGCCTATTATTACAATTTGCATCCAAAACTTAGTTTGTTAATAATATAGAATGCGGCTAGTTCTAAAAAAGGAGACTGAATTCCTTTTTGGAAACATATAACCCTTTTAAATTGGATCAACATCGATTACAATACGGACCTGAGCCCAACCAGACTTTCCAACCAGTTGTTGCTCTAAAAACTGAATTAAGCCTTTGGCATCCTGGATCAATTGAATATTTTTTTCCAGTTTTAGCAAAATATGCTGCTGATACAAGTTTCTCAACCGGGCAGTCGCTGGGAGCACTGGCCCGAGTACTCGATCGGGGCCTAATTTAGACCGTATATTGGCTGCCAGCCAAGCAGCGGCAGCAGCCGTAATTTTATCATCCTTGTGTAAAACCGTGAGTTGAATCAGTCGAAAGTAAGGAGGGTAATTAAATTCTTTTCGCTCCTTTAACTCCCGTTCTACAAACTGGTTGAAGCTGTTTTCGAGTACTTCCTTAATCACTGGATGACCCACAGCATACGCTTGAATCAGTACTTTCCCTTGTTTGTTTTTTCTACCTGCCCTACCTGCTACTTGTGTGAGCAACTGAAATGCACGTTCCCCATTTCGAAAATCTGGGTATCGAACCAACTGATCGGCTGATAAGACACCGACCAAACCTACATTTTCAAAATCTAATCCTTTTGTTACCATTTGTGTCCCAACCAGCACATCAATTTCTTTTTCCTCAAAATCACTTAAAAGATTTGCCAAGCCTGATTTGGAACCGGCGGTATCCAAATCCATTCTTGCAACTCGAGCTTCAGGTAAATATACCTTCAGTTCATCCTCAATTTTTTCGGTTCCAAACCCAACCATGCTCAATTTGCCGGAACCACATGCAGAGCAGGTTTCTGGTACCGGCAAATGAAAGTTGCAATAGTGGCAGCGTAATTTATGTTGATGCTTGTGATAGGTAAGTGTCACATCGCAATTTTTACACATTTGGGACCATCCGCAAGTCGTACATTCGAGCACCGGCGCATAGCCACGGCGATTTTGGAACAAGATAACCTGCTCCCCTGCTGATAGCGCTGCGCGAATTCCATCAATTAAGGGGACGCTGAAAATACCATGGACCTGTTTTTTCTTTTGCTGCTCCCGCAGGTCAATAACCTCCATTTGGGGTAGCTGAAGTCCTCCAAAACGCTCTGTCAAGGTAGCATAGCCAAATTTACCCGTTTGGCTGTTGAAATAACTTTCAAGGGAAGGGGTTGCGGAGCCCAACAACACTTTAGCCCCTGTTAGTTGAGCAAGATAAATGGCCGCATCTCGAGCGTTATACCGAGGGGCAGGATCGTGTTGCTTGAAAGAAGGATCGTGCTCTTCATCAATAATTATTAATTTTAAATCTTGAAAAGGTAAAAACAAGGCCGACCGGGCTCCTAAAAGCAACGGCTTTCCTTGCGCAATCTCCTTCCAAACATCTACCCGCTCGTTTGCACTAATCCGGGAATGGTACACCCGAATATCTCCTCCAAACACCTTAGTAAGCCGTTGAACCACCTGGGTTGTCAAAGCAATCTCCGGTAATAAATACATTGCTTGTCCACCCTGAAGCAACGTCTCCCGCATCAGCTCCATATAAAGTTGTGTCTTTCCCGATCCCGTCACACCATGAAGTAGCACCACCTGTTTTCCAGCTGTAAACTGCCGGTGAATCGACCTTAAGGTTTCCTTTTGGGCATCGGAGAGCGACCCAGAATTACTTAATTCGTTTTGATAATCAGCCGTACGGCTAACTTCCCGTTCAAACACCTCCAAAATTTCCATTTTTTGCAGGGAACTCAAGGGAGACTCTGAAACCTCGGCCACCCTCAGTAATTCTTTTCGGGTTACAAAAGGTTTACTACGGCTTAATTGAATAAATCCAGTCAAAAGTCGTTGCTGAGCGGAAGTAGTGGCCAATTCAAATGCGGCTGCAATTTGAGTTGGATCTGCTCGATATAGCTGCCCCCAACGAACTGCCATTATTTTTTTTGCGCTGTACTTTTCTCGCAAATCTTCCCTTAACTGAAGTACGCCTCTGTAAAGGAGTCGCTGGATAATGGGCAATACCGTTTTCTTCTGCAAAATTTTTCGCGCATCTTCGATGGTAATTTCTTGCTGCAGCTGCAATGCCTCAGCGATTAAGTACTCCTCTGCATTTAATTCGCTAAAATCGTCTCCAAATTCAGGCCTGACCACCAGCCTGGTTTCACTGGTCAGTTTCATATTGCCCGGTAAAGCAGCGGACATCACTTCTCCCAACGTGCAAGCATAATACCGGGCTATCCAGTCCCATAACTGCAGCTGCTGCTCTGATATTAGAACCAATTCTTCTAAAATACACAGGATTGATTTAACCATGTATCCGGGTGGATCCTGATGAATCCGCTCCACTACCCCGCTGTATAATTTGCTTTTCCCAAAGGGCACTTCCACCCGCTGGCCAACCATCAATTGACTTACAAGGTCATCCGGAACAGAATAAGTGTACGTGTTCCGCGGAAGCGCTAAAGGAAGTATAATCTCGGCATAATACATAGTTGGCAAAGATAATCTACAAATAGAAAACGTGGATTTAAAAATAATTTAAGTCGATGTTTCGCAATCCTGGTAAAAGGGGTTATTTTTGCAGCAATATTTTTTAAATTAACTTGCTAATTAGTTAAAGCAAGATCCAATCATTCAAATTAATTTTCTATTGGCAGATTTTCCATCTTCGTCTAAGCCGGGCAACACCAACAACAAGCCCAACAATACCAACAGCAACAACCGTCCCGGCGGCGGCGGTAACACCAGTCGACCTGGTGGAAATACTGGGCCTAGTAGGCCAGGAGGCCCCGGAGGCGCGCGACCTGGAGGCCCCTATCGCCCTAGCACAGGCACCGGTCCTAAACCGGGTGGCCAAGGGGGTAGAATGCGGCAAGGACCAAGACAAGTGGTTGCTGAACACCGTATCAATGATTTTATCCGAGGAGTCGCAGAAATGCGTCTAATCGGAGATAACATGGATGAAATCAGCGAATTGCTGGGCAAAACAATCGAACCAGGCATCTATGATACCGTCCAACTTAGAGAATGGTCGGAAGAATGTGGACTCGATTTGGTCGAAATTTCACCCAATGCAGCTCCTCCTGTAGCCCGTATAGTTGACTACAATAAATTTCTCTATCAAAAGAAAAAGAAAGAAAAAGAGCTGAAGGCGAACACCTTCAAACAACAGTTGAAAGAAATACGCTTTGGTCCTGAAACAGGTGAACATGATTTTGAATTTAAACTACGGCATGCCAAGTCGTTCCTGGAAGAAGGGAACAAGGTAAAAGCCTATGTTCAATTCAGAGGGCGTGCAATCGTTTTCAAAGACCGCGGAGAACTCCTGCTGCTTCGATTTATTAAGGAGCTGGAAGAAAGCGGACTTCCGGAGCAAATGCCCAAGCTGGAGGGTAAAAAAATGCAAGTAATTATTGCTCCTAAAAAGACACCTGGTAAAAAATCTTAGGTGGCTTTTTGATACCTGAAACGGCGCTTCGAACCTCGATGCGCCGTTTTTTTTTAGTGTTCCCCCGCCACGGAAGCCCTGCGAAGACGGTCGTTGATTGCCCTGCCAAGCCCTTGATCAGGCACCCATTCTCCCACCAGGAGCTCCGCTTCCGAGTTATCCAAGCTCCGAAGCGCCGCAAACAAACGCTGAGCAGCTTCTTCCAAGTTGCCTGTTTTTGACAAAATTTCCTGCTGAAACACTTCCTCATTGTCTAAACCAGAAAAACTCAACAATCCAATCCGCTTGCCGGGATGCTCTGAAATCAGTGACTGTACATTGCCAAGTAAGAACGGTTTTCTTGGAGCATAATGCGTTTTTAACATGCCAGGAGCCGCAGGATTACTGCTCTGGTTAAGTTGAATCTGAACAGGCCCCACCACCGATTCAATCGCCTCAACCGACAAGCCACCTAAGCGATAAACGGTCACCAAATTTCCCTCTAGTCCGACAATTGTACTTTCTAAGCCGACTTTACAGGCACCGCCATCCAATATATATGGAATAAGCCCACCCAACTGCTGCTCAACATGTTTTGCTTGGGTTGGACTGATATAACCAAATGGATTTGCACTGGGTGCGGCTAATGGAAAGGGCAAATGCTCTAGTAACTCCAAGACCATCTTATGCTGAGGAACGCGAACAGCCATTCGCGGAAGCCCCGCTGTGACTAAATCTGGAATGATTTCTTTTTTGGGCAATAATAAGGTTAAAGGTCCAGGCCAAAAGCGTTCGGCTAGAGCCCGGAGCGCAAACGGAAACGAATCTGCAAAGGTTTCCACAGACTCAAGTTTATCCACATGTACAATTAATGGATCAAAAGTTGGCCTGTTTTTGATGGAAAAAATCTGAACAACCGCCTTTGGATCCAAGGCATTGGCGGCAAGCCCGTACACTGTTTCGGTCGGTATTCCGACACATGCACCCTGTTTCAGCCATTTGGCAGCCTCCAGGATGTCTCTCCCAACTATCGTTTTGATCAAAGACTCCATATTATTCACTGTCTTCCTGAGCAACCCTCTTGACCTAGCAGGCTTCTAAATTGAAAGATCCAATTTAGCGATGCTATCGCTACTTGATAAAGGAAGAACTCGCCGCAAAGTTAGACAGAAGCCATGGTTTTCCATACCTTTGCCACCAATATGGAACATATCTTATTTTCGATTCAGGATGGAGTGGCTCAAATTGTATTCAATCGGCCACAAGTGTACAACTCCATGCACAGTGCAATGCGGATGGAGTTGATTCAAGCACTTCAATCCTGCGCAGTGGATCCTCAAGTTAGGGCAATTTACCTAACCGGATCAGGCAAGGCTTTTTGTGCGGGCCAAGACCTGCAAGAAGTAGTGGATCCAACGGGTCCCTCCATGGATAAAATCCTTTCAGAGGGCTATAACCCCATCGTTCAACTGATTCGCTCGATCGAAAAACCCATTGTTGCAGCAGTAAACGGAGTGGCAGCAGGTGCAGGGGCAAATATTGCTTTTGCATGTGATATAACCGTAGCGAGTGAATTAGCCAGCTTCACCCAGGCGTTCTCGAAAATTGGTCTAGTTCCAGACTCTGGTGGCACCTGGACGCTGCCCCGCTTGGTCGGCCTTCAACGAGCGGCCGCCCTGATGATGCTTTCTGATAAGATTACCGCCAAGGAAGCTGAAGAAATTGGGATGATCTGGAAGGTCCTAAGCAGCGACCGCTTCGAACAGGAAAGCCTCCAGCTCGCACAAAAGTTAGCACAAATGCCCACCAAGGCTCTAGGAATGACCAAAAAAGCACTTCAGTTGGCAGCAACCAATTCCTTTGAAGCGCAATTACAAGTGGAAGAAACATTGCAAACGCTTGCAGGTAACTCCTATGATTACAAAGAAGGAGTTGCCGCTTTTTTGGAGAAAAGAGCCCCCCTGTTCAAAGGTGAATGAAAGAGATGAAGGAGCCCGCAAAAGCGCGTTTTAAATTCAAACGAAAACATAAATTCAATCTGATTTTAGGTCTGTTCTTCCTTGGAACAATCCTTCTGGCCAGCCCTACCGCCCGGTTCTGGCTAAGGTCTTTGCTGGAATACCCGGTACATTACACAGAATACAAAAATTTTGATATTCGAATACCGGGTGATTACGAGGTCCATGGAATAGATGTGAGCCGTTGGCAGCGCAAAATAGATTGGAAAAGGGTAAAAAATATGCAGGTGGGGGCGGTGAATTTTGATTTTACATTTATCAAAGCGACGGAGGGTACTTGGATGGTAGACCCTCATTTTAAATCAAATTGGGAAAATTCCAGAAAAAATGGCCTAATCCGTGGTGCCTATCATTTTTTCATTCCACACTTGAACGCTGAGCATCAAGCAAAACATTTTATCCGTACAGTCAAACTAAAAAGTGGAGACCTCCCTCCAGTTATTGATATCGAAGAAACATTCGGAATGTCCGCCGCACAGATCCGAAAAGGAACGAAACAATTCATGGATTTACTGGAAGCACATTATAAGATAAAGCCAATTCTTTACACTAACCGGGCCTTTTACAAAAAATACTTTGCAGAGGAACCCGAGTTTAAACCCTATATCCTGTGGATTGCCCATTACCATGTGGATGAATTGACCTTACCAGATGCCTCAACTTGGCATTTTTGGCAACACAGTGACCGAGGTCGTGTTAATGGGATCCAGGAGAAAGTAGATTTTAATGTTTTCAGTGGAGACAGTGCCCGGCTACGCTCCATTTGCCTCCCATAAACACAAAGCATTTTTTAAAAAAATCAAAGGCCGAGGAATAATAAAATTTTTATTTTCTTGGTTTTTAAAAACTTATATACCGAAAATAAAATTATTCTAAGTGAATTGGTGCAAGTTTCAAAGATTTGCTTTAAAATTGCACCAAGTAGTTTTTGTGTTTATTTGTTTGGGTTAGAGTCCCTCGCCGAAATGGGTGGAGGGACTTGTTTTTTTTATTCCTCCTCAGTTGCCAATTCCATTTCAATCTGCCGGCGAGCAGGATCTGCTGCGATTATTCTGACCTTCAGTTGATCACCCACTTTATAGACCATACCCCCTCTTCGCGATTGGGCCCTCAGTTTACTTTCATCCAGGGTGAAAATATCCGGCAAATACCGAAAATCGACCAGGCCTTCTGCGTGGGTATGAGCTAGCTGAACAAACATACCCTTATCAATCATCCCAGAAATCCGCCCCTCGAACACCTCACCAAGGTGTTTGGATATCAGCAAGGTTTGCATGTATTTTACGCTTTCTCGCTCGGCATCTGCCGCTTTTCGCTCCTGATTACTGATATGCTTGCAACGCTCTTCCAATTTTGCCTTGTCTACCCGGTCAATACGGCCGTTTAAATTAGCCTCCAGGATACGGTGCGCCAACACATCTGAATACCGGCGAATTGGTGAAGTAAAGTGACTATAGTGGGTAAATGCCAGCCCATAGTGACCAATATTTTCGGTAGAATACACCGCTTTCGCCATGGTTCGTATAGCCAAGGGTTCCAATAATTTTAATCGGTCATCGGTTCTGGCTGCTTTGGTCAACTTATTCAAGGCAAAGGCTAATTGTTTGGGGGTATCGGATTTGAGTTGATAACCCATTTCGTGCGCAAACCTGGACAATTCAGCCACGCGGTCCATATCAGGTTGATCGTGAATACGGTAAACAAAAGGCACTTCCTTAACCGATTGACCGAGCTGGTCCATGTAAAAGGCAACTTCCTTGTTAGCTAACAACATAAAATCTTCAATCAGCAAGTGGGCTTCCTTTCGATCTTTTACATAAGCGTCTACTGGATTTCCGGAATCATCCAAACGAAACCGAATCTCTTCGGTTTCAAAGCCGAGTGCTCCATTTTTCTCCCGCTCCTTGCGCATTTCGGCGGCTTGTTTTTGCATGGCTAGTAAAGCATGCTCTAATTCGCCGAAATTAGACAAAGCGACCAAACGCTCCGCCGGTTGCTTATCTAGAATCGTCTGGGCCTCTTCATAGGTAAGTCGCTGATCGGAGTGGATCACTGTTTTACCAAACCATTTTTTTACCATTTTACCTGAAGCATCCCATTCAAAAACCGCAGAAAACGTTAGGCGATCTTGATGCGGCACCAAGGAGCAAAGATTATTGGATAACTTCTCGGGTAACATTGGCAGTGCACGATCCACTAGGTAAACGGAAGTGCTCCGTTTGTAGGCTTCGCGATCAAGCGGCGTATCGGGTTTTAGGAAATGGGTTACATCTGCAATATGGACCCCAATTTCGGTGTTTCCATTTTCCAATAATCGATAACTCAGGGCATCGTCAAAATCTTTTGCATCCAGTGGATCTATGGTAACGGTAAGCACCTCCCTAAAATCCCTTCTCCGTTCGATCTCGAGCGGAGAAATTTGTTCGGGTATGGCTGCAGCCTCTGCGAGGGCCTCATCGGAATGAGTAAGCTCAAACCCTTGTGAAATCAAAATCTTCTTCATCTCAAAATCAGTCCCTCCGGCAGTTCCCAGCGATTGAGTAACCTTGCCTATCGGTGACTTGTTTTGACCCTCTTGCCAGTCAATAATTCTAACCACTACTTTTTCTCCATCCTTCGCATCTGCACATTGATCGAGTGGAACCAGGATATCCACCAACATATTGGCGTTATCTGGCATTAAAATAGCATATTTCTTACTCTTCCTAAGTGTTCCGATAAAAAACTCAGTGGCGCGTTTTATTACTTTGAGTACTTCCCCTTCTGGTTTTCGAGCTTCCTGTACTCCTCTTCGCATCCGTTGGGGATATACAATTACAGAGACGGTATCCCCATGAAGGGCACCTCCCAAGGACCGTTGGGACACATACACATCAGAGCTTAGGGTTTCGTTTAGGATGTATGCAGAACCGGATCGAGTCATATCGACGGTACCTTCAATTACCTTCCGGGAGGAAACATTCCGTTTTAATTCGGACCGATCACGGATCCCTTTGGCTTTGGTCGGTGGGGCGGTGGATGATTTTATTTTCTTTTTCATATGGGTTGTTTCTTGGTTGGACTCCCCTGAGGGAGCTGAATGGGTAAACGGGTGAGCCACAGCTCCATATTTGCCCTCTTTCCACTCCGTAACTGCGCCGAGCGCTTCTAACTGCTGGAGGGCATGCGTAACGGAATCCTTGTTGTTCTCAATTTTGAGAATTCCAATGAGTTGACGCGCGGTGAATTGTTTCTTGGTATTGGAGAGCAAAAACTGCAATAAATCTTGCTGAAGTACGGCAGCAGAGCGTTTGTGGTTAGTTTTTTTCTTTTTTGTGGACATAAAACAGCCGATGAATGGCTAAGGTGTCGGTGATGGAAAAATACAGTCCGGGTTGCTTTCCGGATTCAATCAAATACTGTGCTTTTAGCTGGCGAAAATAACGCCTTTTATCCGGATCATCCGGCATTTCAGGTTGGTTCAGGTAAAATAAACGAAATCGCAACGGCGGAATCAAACTGTCTTGATACTTAAACAACAGTTCGCCCCAAATAGTTTCTCGGTGGCTACCAGGATCCGCCAGATCCACCAGAGCTGCTTCACGAAATAGCTCAAATAAATTTCCCTTGGTGATTGGAAGGGATGAGGACTCTTGATTTGAGATGCGGTACGCAATAGTGTCCTTTGTTCGGATTGCCTGAACAATAATTAGTCCCGAAGAATCAAATGCCAATTGAACCTTATTGGTCGGTCCAGCCCAATCAATCGAAAAATACAGGGAAAGATCAGCATTTACAAGGTAGCACTGCGAGTGATCATTTAGACGAATCCAAGTCATCCGCTCACCCTTCCGCTCCTCTGTTTTTCCGATTTGAATCTGTTCCGGGCGGGGAAGCTGAGGAGAGTGGACCACCATTAACCGCGGATTCGTTCGACCCAAACCCAAGCTATCAGCGATGTGGATGGGCTGACGCTCAATAGCTTCCAGACCAACTAAAAGTTGAATAAACGATTGAACAGCTGAGTTAAACACATTTTTATCCACCATTCCGCTCGACTGCTGTAACCAATTGGAATCAACCCGGTAAAGCAATACACTATCGGAAGCTACCAGAAGAACCCTATCCGCTGAATGTAATTCGGGTCTGAAAAGCGGAAGAGGCGACTCAGAAGCCCCCAGCGGGATCCATTTACTTAGCCATCCCAGCACCAAAACGACCGCAAAAAGCAACAGCAAATGTTTGTTTTTCATTTATTGACTAAATTTTCTGCGAAAGTAATCGATTCTAGTACTTTTGCGCACTTTTTCAAACATCATTATCGGCTGCATGCAACCAATCACTAAAATAACCTTAACCGGGGACCTGGGAAGTGGGAAAAGTGCCACCTCCAAAATTTTATGCCAGGAAACAGGTTTTTCCTACCTTTCAACAGGCCAAATTCAACGAAAACTCGCCGCAGAATTAGGAATGGACACCCTCGAAATGAATCGAAAAGCCGATTCAGATCCCTCCATTGATGAAAAAATAGACAGCGTATTTATCGATTTAAACCAAACGGAAGAGGGCTATATTGTAGACAGCAGGCTGGCCTGGCACTTCTTGCCTCAGTCCTTCAAGGTTTACCTGGCGGTAGATCCCATCGTTGCGGCCAATCGAATTATGTCAGATCCAGGTAGAAACAGTGAACAATATGGGTCCGCTGAAGAAGCCGTAGAAAAAATCAAAGCAAGAAAAGAAAGTGAGAATGCTCGATTTTTACTAAAATATGGGGTTGATTGCGGAAATTTGGAGAACTACGACCTCGTAATTGATACGACGAACAGACCTCCCGCTGAAGTTGCAGAACTCATACTCCACGCCTGGAGAGCGAAAACACAGGGCACCTCTTTTCTAAAATCCGTATAGGGCTTATTGAGCTGCTTCTACTTTCATCTGCTCCGCCTGTGAATGGCCTAAATAACCATCAATGGCCCCGTGAAGAGCATAAATTACCGGTGTAAGAAGTAGGGCAACAGTTCCCTTGTAAAGGTATCCCATGACACAAGTTGCGATTACTTGCGCGAAGGGAATGTGTAATCCAAAGTACAGCGCAATAATTCCAACTACAAAAGTATCTATAAGTTGGGAAACCAAGGTGCTGCCTGTAGATCGCATCCAAATTTTCCCCTCGCCCGTTCGCATTTTGATTTGGTGAAACACACGGACGTCAACCAACTGGCTTAGCAAAAAAGCAACAATAGATCCGAAAATAATCCAGCGACTTTGGCCAAATACAAGGTTGTACGCTTGGTTATAATCGCCTACCTGAAGTAATGCGGCCTGTTTCTGGGCCTCCGACCAGTCTGGTCCAATATGAGAGGTTCGCCAAAACTCAGCTGGAGAAAGTTCCATTGCAAAGGTCAACATCACAAAACCATAGGTAATGAGTCCAGCGGTCATGTACGTCAATATTTTTACGCCCCGCCGGCCATAATACTCGTTGATCAAATCTGTCATAATAAAAACAACTGGCCAGAGTAAAACACCTGCAGAAAGTGTAAAATTGAGGTTCGACTGACCAAACAGGGTCCAATTTGCTTCTGGGAAACCAAATGTTTTTTCCAACGAAAATAACTTAACCCCCATGAATTCAGCAATCAAGGTATTGGACACAAAAAGTCCAGAAAGTAAAATCCAAAGCAACCTCGGTTTGGATTGAAAAAAATCACGCATAATGAAGGATGTTAAACGAACCTTAAGTTGGAATCCCCTCGTCAATTCGTATGTAGTATGAAATCAAAACGATCACAATGACTGCTTTGTTCACTTTCCAACAAAATTGGGACAACGCTCTTGTAAGAATACCCGAAGGGACCCCATCTTTGCAGCCATTGTAATATCTTTAAAGGGACATAAGTGTATTCTTAAAAGGAATCCTCTATCTTAAAGCTAAACTTAACTAATTCGAACATGAACTTGGGAAACATTTTCGCTACCACTCTTTTTTTGCTTTTTTTTAACCTTCCACTCCCTGCACAAGTGGAGGAAGTAACACCGCTTCCTGCCAGTTTTCAGCTAGGTCCACCTCCCAAGCGCGGTGAGGCGCCTAAACGCATGGTCCCTGCTGACCCTACCCAAAACAATGGGAAAGTAGAATGGATACATCGAGTAGTCGAATTCAATGAGCTCCAGCAAGGGCAGCCAAGGGCGTTTGAAATTCAATTCAAAAACATAAGTCCAGAACCTCTTTTCATAATCGAGGCAAAAGGAAGTTGCCATTGTCTGACACTCGATTGGCCCAAAACCAGCATCGCACCGGGCGAAAATGCCTCCATTACAGTCTTGCACGATGCAGCTGATGCGGGCGATTTTTATCGTATCGTCAGCATTCTAACCAATTTTGATCCAGAGAATTGGCTGATGGTACCTGTAACCGGAAAAGTGGTGCCTCAATAATGTGCTTAGTCTCTTCTTCCTCTCAGGTTGAAAAAATTGCGGAACCCAATTTCCACTTGAATTACTTGGTTTTTTAAGAAATAGTTCCCACTCAAAAAGAGCTCCGAATTGCGAATAATGTCTCGGATGTAAAAGTACCCCAACTCAGCACCGAGTGAAAAGTCGGTCGATGAGAACGTTGTGTTTTCATCACCAGTTGTAGAAAAATAATGACTAACACCTGCTTTTGCCATCGTCGTAAATGCTGGACGGTGGGTTCGAGCGCACTTATTCCCGTTGGACCGATATCGACCTACACCCGCCTCCAACGACAAAAAAGGAAGAGTAGATAAGGATGCCAGCAAATCACTGCTTTGGGGATCTATGGTAAAAGTGCTTCCGCCTTTTATTCGAACTACGGAGTGGTGGGTTGCCACATTCATGGAAAGATCGGTGCCCAGGCCTGCATTATTCGTGAGGCGCTGTGCATCCGTAGTAACCGCATAGAAACTTGGAAAATCTAAAAATAGACGGGGACCTACCTGGGCAATTGCACCTGAATGAACCCAAAAAGCTAATTTTAGCACAACAGATAAGCGAATTAAACGCATCATATAGGGAAGGTTAAGGGAGAATTAGGCAGAATTCTTTTAATTTACAAATCCTGCCTGTGATTTAGGTTGTTAATGCTTTAGGAAGATACCTTGATTCCCAGTTTTGTTGCCTCCCAAAGGGCGCCATTGATAAAAATATACACCTTCAGGCCAATCTCCCGTGTAGACTTTCCACGAGGTAGTTTCGTTTGATCCTATCGCCCGAAAATCTACAAGCTGTCCAACTGAATTGGTCACCGTCCAAGTACCGGAGACGGCTTGACCCTCCTGAATAACAGATAACCAATCGACCACTGGGTTAGGCTGGATCTTGAGGATTGATTTTTCAAACAAAGACTCGCTTAATCCACTTGGGCTAGTAACCACAGTGAGTGATAAATTATCAAAGTAGAAACCATCTCTCACAATCTCAGAATCCGAATACAAAGTAAATCGGACTTGAATGGTTTTTCCTACGAAAGCATCCAGTTCAAGTGATTCTTTGACCCATTGCACTTGAGTCCCGTCCCAAAGTGGAATACCAGGGGGTTGAGAGGGTGAACCCGCATGCGAAAATTTCCCGCACAAGGGAGTGATGGATCCTGTTTGTACGTCAATCGCTTCGATCACCAACCAATCATATCCTGTCTCAATCTCCCAGCGGGCATCCATTTCCAAACGTGGGCGTACAGCACCTTCAGGAATTGTAATCTGTTCCAATAATTCTGTGCTTACTTCATTATTATTGGTGTAATCGGCAAATGGAGAATCTGTAAAGCTGGTAGGTGGGCTTACAAAATGCTCCGTTGTGGTTGCCCATGCTCCCATCCAATTACTGGCGTTATTCATTGGATCCTCGAAAATAGAGACTCGAACACCATTTACCAAGTTTTTTTGAACCGTATCCCGGAGTGTAAACCCTCCTTGATCTATAGCAAAAACAACCGATAGATTGGTATTAGGCGCGGAGGTCTCTGCCATTTCAACCGTAAAGTAAACCACTGTATCCTGACCAAACTCTAAATCCAGAGGAACAGAAGATGGTGAAACAGAGAGCACCTCGTTGGAGAGCACCTCTATGGAAGCCTCTACCAGACCGGACTCAAATCCGAATCGCTGAACTTTAACTGGAATTAGGTTGGTTCCGGTGTTCATTTCATCTCCACTTAAGTCCGTAGCGACTCCCAATCGAAGTAAACTCCAGCCCAAGGCAAGGTTGCTCCATTGAGTTGCTTTATTTAAACCATCGATCGTATCTGCTGGTGGCCAAAATCCAAAGCTGGCCGGACCCGTTTCTGGGGTATAACTTAGGGCAGAAAGGGCCTCAAACATCCAATCATCGGAGCTGCCATTCACATTATACCCCACCGTTTGAGTAGGCGTCCCTTGGCGAAAGTTATTTTCCCGAACCAATAATCCACCGAGGTAAGGCAGAGCGGGGTCCGCCACTGCGTCGCTGTAAGACCACGGATAGATCAATAAATTACCGAATGCATGATAGTTGAGGGCTAAGCGAAAATTATGCGCAAGACAAAAATCACGCACCATCTGGGTTTCAGGCTCAGAGAACGGACCAGGACCACGGTAAACTGCTGAATTGGGATTTGGAGAGGAACCAATATCATCCACTCCCCACTGAAAACCGTAGTTTCGATTTAGATCAACTCCAAAAGTACCATTTGAGTTTTGCCTCCTGTTTTTTCTCCATAATCCTCCCCCTTGAGGGTCCGTCTGTTCATTGTATAGATAGCCATCTGGGTTTATACAAGGGATAAAATACAAAGCGGTGTGATCGACAAGGTATTTGATCTCAGGCTTGGAGTCGTAGTTTTCCAGTAAGTACCACATAAAAAACAGCATTTGTGTAACACTCATCGGCTCTCGAGAATGGTGCAAAGCGGTATAGAGCGCTTCCGGTTCTTGCTCCTCCAACTCAGGAAAGTCAGATAATTTAACGGACCAAATTGGACGTTCCTCATGTGTAAGAAGGGAATCACTGATAGGCGTTCGTGCAGAAATCAAATGCGGGTACTTAGCATGCATCTCATCGAGTTCCTCAAGAATCTCCGCATAGGTGGGATAGCCCCCCATCGATCCCACTGAGTAATTTTGGGGAGTTTGAAAACTACGTTTGGGCCGTATTGTACTGCCACATGTAAAATTATTTCTTTCTGTTAGTGATTGCTTGCGATTGTTCTGTTCCACGTACCACTTTTTCACATCCTCGATTAAAACTTCATATTTAAAACCGGCGGATTGAAGCAAGGCAATCTCCTCATTGGAAAGGTCTGTAACCAAGGCCCTTCCGGATTCAACTTCCCCATGATCCGCCTCTAAACCGAGCCGGGCCAGCTCGGTTAGACTTCTTTGATCCAATGAAATACGGACTCTAGAATAAGATTGAGCCGGCAAAATGACTGAAAATGCGGCAAATAAATGAATTAAAAAAAGCCTCTTCATAATATATTGTTGAAAAAGAAGCCGCAAAGAAGGCAATAATTCACTGGAATCACTTTAGTTTTGTGTAGTGCGGTAAAAATTTGTCTTAAATTAACCAAAAAAGTTTGATTTTTTGGAAGACAAGCTATCTTTGCCCCGACAAACAATTCACATTTAAATAAAAAATTGCTCACCATGAAGAGAATTTTTACTATGCTGTTCGCCTCCATGTTGGCGGTAGGTGCACAGGCTCAGTTCACGAGTGATGGTATCTTCGTATTAGATATGACCATCGGAACAGAAACCATTACCCTTAAAAAGGGGGTAGACTGTGGCTTTGAAACCTCTAGTAATTGGGGCGGCCCAGTTGAGACAAGTCAGTGCTGGGACGCAGCATGGGGCGAAGGCGTTACCAACGGTGACTCTTTGGCTTGCGACTCTTTAGCAAATGACTTAACTGGTAAAATCGCTTTGTTGCGTCGTGGCGCTTGTGAGTTTGGCTTAAAAGCTCGCAACGCTCAGAAGAAAGGAGCTGCTGCCGCAGTTATTTTCAATAACAGCGCAGCTGGAACCACTGAATGTACCGTAATTCCGTTGGGTGCAGGTGCAAACGGTCAGTTTGTAACCATTCCTGTTTTCTTCCTCAGCCGTGATGCAGGTGCAAAGGTGGCTGCAGCAATCGATGCAGGTATCCCTGTATCCTTCTGCACTCGCTTGTTGAGCTTGTACGACGCAACTGCTGAATACAGCTACGCAATCCCAGTTTCTCAGGCAGATTCTATGAACTTGATCACTGTAAACTGTGTAAACCGCTCTGGTACAGAACAGGAATTCCAGTTCCGTGCGACCATTGATGAGCCAGGAGGCACACAAACTCAGTTGACATACAGTGAAGTATTAGGAGTAGACAGCGCAACTTTGGCTGTTTTCCCTTTCTACAAGCCAACAGCAGGTGTTGGTAAATACACCATCACTTATACCGCTGACCAAGCAAGTGCTGCTGGTGACACCGTTGTACGTGAGTTCGTTTTGACTCCATACACTTATGCAACAGACAACTTAAACCTACGTACAGGTGGCGTTGCTCCAACTTTGGCTACCTTCATTGCCTCTGGTTTCAAATACCAGTCTGCAGGTATGGTAAAGACAGGTCCTGCTGGTATGGAAGCGCAATACGCTACTTTCGGTATCGGTAACCCAGCTGCAGTAGCAACTGGTGACGCAGCAGCAGACGTAGTAAACGTTCTGTTGTACGATGCAGATGCTAACGATGACGGTTCTAACGACTTGAACGGTGGCTTTAGCGACCTGACTTTCGTAGCATTTGCCGACTTTGAGTTCAATGCTGGTTTGAAAGCTGACTCTTTGGTAAGCGTAGAATTGGTTCCAATCGACGGTGACAAGGTAGAATTGAAGCCAAATCACCTGTACTACATCTCTTTGTTATACGACCGCAACCCAGCTATCGCTGGCGGTGCAGATAGCACTTCTATCGCATACACGTTCACTAACCAAGTGTACTACGGCCAGTTCACATTGGGCGGAGGAGCCCGCGTAGGTCTTCATACTCCATTGGCACTAGACAACCTGTACAGCGGATGGAGCGGTGCAACTGTAGTAACTCGTTTGAACGAAACGGGTTATGACCCAACTGTTAGCACAAAAGCACCACAAATGTTGGAAGCTGCTAAGTTGAGCGTTACTCCAAACCCAGCTACTGATTTGGTTCGCTTGAACTTGGATCTCGCTTCTGAGAATGCAACGGTTGCTGCTACATTGATCGATTTCAACGGACGTGCTTTGAACACAGAAGTTCGCAAGAACTTCAAGAACGGTCAGTTGACATTTGACGCTCGTCAATTGCCATCTGGAACGTACATGTTGTGGGTGCGTACTTCTAACGAAGGATCAACTATGACTAAAGTGATGATTTGCCACTAATTAAGGTAAGTCAAACTTGTTATAGAAAGCCATCCCGGTGTTTTACCGGGGTGGCTTTTTTTATTTGAAAAAATCTACTGAGGAATCCCTCCTTTTTTTGAATATGTTGTAACCTTGCAGGATTGGGAAAAGATGCTTGATGCTATCCAATGATTTATCAAAACAATGGCTCTATGAAATGGCTTAAACTTATTGCACTTGGAATTTTACTCTACGGTTTAATCTGGGCCCTGAATTCTACTTTTCAGGCCGGAAACACCCGATTACCGGCCTTTGGCAAGCTGCTTAATCCTTTTTCTGGCTTTTGGCAAAATGCAGAACCTTATTCAGCCGCTCCAATCCCTGCTGCTTTAACGCTTTCTGGCATCCAGCAAGAAGTGACGGTATTGTACGATGATTTGCTGGTTCCACACATTTTTGCTCAAAATCTGGTGGATGCATTTCGGGTACAGGGGTATATTACCGCTCAACAACGCCTGTTTCAAATGGATATTACGGCAAGAAAAGTAGCAGGCACCCTCTCTGAAATACTGGGTGAGCGGACAGTCCCAATCGATCTCTCCTCCAGAAGAAGGGGGTTAGCTTGGGCAGCTGAACGAGATCTCCAAGCTTGGGAAAAGTCAACCGAAACCCTCCAGTTACTCTCCGCTTACACGGAAGGAGTAAATGCCTATATCGACCAAATGAGCGATGCAGCCTTACCAGTGGAGTGTAAATTAATCGGATACAGGCCAGAACCCTGGAGCAATTTAAAGTCTGTAATGGTCATGGAAGCAATGGCCGATAACCTTGCCAACTTCGATCAGGACCTAGAAGCCTCCAATACAAAAAATGCATTGGGTACTGAACTATTTGACGCGCTTTATCCCAGCTGGAATCCCAAACAGGCGGCCATCATACCAGGTCCCTACAAACAAGTTTCTACCTTAAGTCGTAAGGATTATCCTGCTCAACCCGCTTTAGGGGTACAAATGGGCACCGATGACAGAGTTGCTCCAGAAATCAATCCGGTCATCAATGGAAGTAATAACTGGGCTTTAGCAGGCAGTAAAACCGCTTCCGGGTATCCCATCCTGGCAAATGACCCACACCTTGCGCTTACTTTACCCTCTATTTGGTTTCAAGTGCACCTTCATGTGAACGAAATCAACACGTATGGTGTAGCCTTACCTGGTCTGCCAGGGGTAGTTATCGGTTTTAATGAACACATTGCATGGGGATTTACCAATGTAGGGGCGGATGTTAAAGATTGGTACAAAATTAAGTGGGCAAACCCTGAGAGAACCGCCTATATTGTTGATGGAGAAACGCTTCCAGCTGAACTTCGGGTAGAAACGATCTCTATAAATGGAAAGCAGGATCCCATCCTGGATACCATCCGATATACAATATGGGGGCCTGTCCCATACAACGATCCCAACCACCCTCTATACGACTGTGCGCTGCGTTGGAGCCCACACGATCCGGATGAGTACCCTGCTTTGTCAAGATTCCTCGGATTGAACAAAGCAAAGAACCAGGAAGACTATGCAGCTGCTATCAAAGGCTTTGCTGCCCCAGCGCAAAACATCCTGTTTGCCGATCAAAACGGTGAAATTGCCCTAACAGTTCAGGGAAACCTCCCCATTCGCCAGGGAGAAGAAGGACGATTTATACAAGACGGCAGCAAACGAAGTAATCAATGGAGAGGGTTTATTCCACATGAAGAACTACCCAAAATGCATAATCCAGCAAGAGGTTTTGTGACCTCGGCTAATCAAAACTCAACCGAGCCAGGCTATCCGTACTATTTTCCAAACGGATCCTGGGATCATTTCCGAGGCAGAACAGCGGTTAATTGGTTGAATAACCTTCAAGGAGCAAACATTGATTCCATGAAGGCGATGCAGTGCTCCAACCTAAACCTCCGGGCATTGGAGGCACTGCCCAACTTGCTTAAGTTATTGGATAAAAGTAGCCTTACCCCAACCCAATTAGAACTAGTGGCTACTCTTGAAAATTGGAATGGATCGTACGAAAAGGATTACATCGCGCCTACATTGTTTGAGTGGTGGTTTGATTCTACCTACAATGCCACCTTTGAGGAGGTTTTTGAACTGCAACAACAAAAAATTAGCGTTCAACTTCCACCGACTTGGCGTTTCATAGAATTGCTGGAAAGGGAGCCAGGTCATGCAATCTTTGATCAAAAAGTAACCCCAACGATCGAAGGGGCTCGAGAAATAGTAACCCAGGCATTTGTAGGGATATCCGAAAAAGCCCGACTTCAGAAGAAGCAAGACCTCCAGTGGGGAACCCAAAATGCCCTTAATGTGCATCATATTGCCCGTCTAGCCCCGTTTAGTATCTTGAACATTCCAATTGGCGGAAATTCAAATGCATTAAATGCCATTAAAAAAGAACATGGCCCCTCCTGGCGAATGATCGTGGAACTGGGTCCCGAAATCAAGGCATACGGTGTCTACCCAGGTGGTCAATCCGGGAATCCAGGAAGTAAGTATTACGATAATATGATGAGCCACTGGATAAATGGGGAATATTATGAACTGAATTTCTGGAAACAACTTGAAGAAGCCCCTTCTTCTAAAATAGTTGGTAAAACAGTGTTTAAAGCAAGTTAAATGATCCTTCGATATGAAATACAACCCGCTTAATCATTATTGGCTTCCTGGTACTGTCTTGCTCGGTGGTAGTAGCTCTTTTTTAGGGGCGCCATGGTGGATTGGTAGCATAGTCGGATTTATTGCCGCCTATTTTTTCCCACTCCGCTCTGGAATTGCTTTTTTTCTATCTTTTATAAGTAGTTTCATACTTTGGTCGGCTACAGCCTTTTTCTTCGACTTTCAGAATGAGCACCAATTATCCACCAAAATGGGCACCCTACTTGGAGGAGCCAATTATGGTCAACTTATTTTTCTAACCGGCTTTATAGGAGGATTGCTCTCCGGAATTGGATCCTGGATGGGCATTCTTGCAAAAAAAAGTGCTTAACTTCTTTGGATTAAAGGAATCCATTACCTTTGACGCAGGGTCCCAATCCCTTTTTAAAGTAAGTAAAAAGGCCGACCTCCTTATGGAGCGCCGGCCTTTCTATTTATGAAAATTTTTATTACTTTATTTTCCTTTCGTTGCAGGTGTTTCGCGACCGCGAACCTCCCCAGCTACTTCCAAGTAAGTATCTGTAGGAACGGTATTGGCTGTAACGGTTACGCGCTTACTTTGATTACCAGGCTTTCCCTTGGTATTAAATTCCACCATAATCTCACCAGTTCCACCTGGAGGAATAGGCTCGTGTGGCCATGTGGGAACCGTACAACCGCAGGAACCCTTACAATTGTTGATTACCAATGGCTCCGAACCCGTGTTAGTAAACTTGAAAGCGTGCTTCACAACTTCCCCTTCATCCACTACACCAAATTCGTATTTGTCTTTGTCGTAGCGAATAGTAGTAACGGGACCTGTTGGAGCAGGCGTCTGGTTGACGTTTGTTCCTGGGATGTTTCCAGAGGTAGCCTCTGTGTTTACCATTCCAGAAGCAGCAGCTTCGCGAATACGATCTGCTTCTGATTTTCCGAACCACTTCGTAAAGCCACCACCGAATAAATTGGCAATGAGTAACAAGGCAATGAGGGAAACCAGTCCAATTTGAATTTTTCTATTCTTATCCATGCTTAATAAATTGTATGTGGTAAAAACAACTGATTAAAATCGCTGCAAAAGTAACCCCAAATGTACAGCCAAAATCTATATCAACGCGCAGTTTGCAATAAATTAACAGTGCTATTTCACCCTTTTTGCCTCTCAATATTAAACACAAAAGTAGGGAATCATTTTCTCCCTCTGATCCAAAAAAAACACCCAGAACAACGTTGTTTAAGAGTCGAATTACAAAGCCACCCTGCGTAAATATCCATGGAGGTTCTGTGATGGATACTCCGTACTAAACTTCCATGCTGAGGCACTCTCCTCTAAAATAACTTTTTACAAAAAAATATCAAAAACAAGGCTAATTTTGCAGCACAAACATACACTATAGGCTGTATAAGCCATTGAAATTCAATGAAAAATACTTATTTTGATCTCGTTGCTCAAACGTTTGATTTCCCTCAAGATGGTTTTAGCCTGCGCAATAACAGGCTTTTATTTAACGAGATTGATGTACAAGAACTGATTAAACGGTACGGCACCCCACTTCGACTTACTTATTTACCCAAAATAGGTGAAAAAATTCAAACCGCACGGAAACTTTTCCGCAGTGCGATGCAACGGTACAATTATAATGGGAAATATGTGTATTGTTACTGCACAAAAAGCTCCCACTTCTCTTTCATTTTAAATGAAGTCCTAGAAAATGGGACCCAGCTTGAAACTTCCTCCTCTTTTGATATTGATCTGGTCTGGCGATTGTATAAACAGGGTCGTATCAACAAAAGCACCATCATTGTACACAATGGGTATAAACCCATGGAATACGTTCAAAAAGTGGTGGGTTTGGTGAAAGAAGGCTTTACCAACATCATACCAGTGTGCGATAATCCTCAAGAACTGGAACGCTACGATGCCCTACTTACTGAAGGAACAACCTGCAATATTGGACTTAGAATGGCCACGGAGGAAGAGCCCAACTTTGAATTCTACACCTCCAGATTAGGTATCCGCCCCAGTGAAATTTTATCATTCTATAGAGAGAAAATCGCTGAAAACCCCAAGTTTCAATTGAAAATGCTTCATTTTTTCGTTGATACAGGTATCAAGGATAATATCTACTATTGGAGCGAATTAAAAAGAGGGATCAAAACTTACTGCGCACTCAAAAAGGAATGCCCCACCCTGACCGCCTTGAATATTGGAGGAGGTATGCCGATTCGGAACTCCCTTGGTTTTGAGTATGATTATGCTTACATGGTGAATGAAATTGTGCGGATGATCAAAGAGTCCTGCGATAGTGAAGGCGTTCCTGAACCGGATATTTTCACCGAGTTTGGTAAATATACCGTGGGTGAAAGTGGAGCCACCATTTTTTCGGTAATCGGAAAAAAACAACAGAACGATGCCGAGCAATGGTATATGCTCGATAATTCTCTGATAAATACATTACCCGATAGCTGGGGAATTAAAGAGCGCTTCATTCTTCTACCGGTCAATCATTGGGACAAAGAATACCAACGAGTGAATATCGGTGGAATTAGCTGTGACAACGCGGACTACTACAACTCCGAAGCGCATATCAACCAGGTGTATCTGCCAGTGTACGACGAACAAGTGGATGAGCCTTTATATATCGGTTTTTTCCATACCGGAGCCTACCAGGATTCTATCTCCGGCTACGGTGGCATCAAACACTGCCTCATCCCCTCCCCCAAACACA